>NZ_JBOZWR010000005.1:0-222927 GCF_050864155.1 Planococcus sp. YIM B11945
CGGGTTCGAATCCCGTAGGGGTCACCATTTTCATATATGTGGAGGATTAGCTCAGCTGGGAGAGCATCTGCCTTACAAGCAGAGGGTCGGCGGTTCGATCCCGTCATCCTCCACCATTTTTTCTCGGTGGGGTAGCGAAGTGGCTAAACGCGGCGGACTGTAAATCCGCTCCTTCGGGTTCGGCAGTTCGAATCTGCCCCCCACCACCAGTATTTTTATATGGCATTGGGGTATAGCCAAGCGGTAAGGCAACGGGTTTTGATCCCGTCATGCCCTGGTTCGAATCCAGGTACCCCAGCCATTTTTATTGTGAGCCATTAGCTCAGTTGGTAGAGCATCTGACTTTTAATCAGAGGGTCGAAGGTTCGAATCCTTCATGGCTCATTTTATTTCCTTGCGCCAGTTCAGCGCGGGGCCTTAGCTCAGCTGGGAGAGCGCGACGCTGGCAGCGTCGAGGTCAGGGGTTCGAGCCCCCTAGGCTCCATTGTTCCATGTGTATTTGTACTATCCATGTGTAAAAAGCCCGTATCCATTCAATTGGATGCGGGCTTTTTTTAGTTTCCGATGTACTCCGACTGAGGGCGGAAGATGACGTTGTCTTGCTGTTGTTCAAGAGCATGTGCGGTCCATCCAACGATGCGGGCTACGCTGAATGTTGGTGTAAACAGTTCAGGCGGCATATTGATGGAGCGCATGATGGCAGCTGCATAAAATTCAACGTTTGTGTAAAGTGCGCGTCCGGGTTTATGGTTATTTAGCAAGTTCACAATTTTGCTTTCGGCCTCAACAGCCAGATCTAACCACGGGTCGGCGCCCTGCAAAGCCAAACATTTTTCACGCAATAAAATCGAGCGGGGATCTTCTGTCCGGTAGACTCGGTGGCCGAAGCCCATGATTTTTTCACCTTTCGCAAGTTTTTGGGAAATGACCGGATTAACGTTTTCAGCAGTGCCAATTTCATCCAGTAAGTCAATTACGCCGGACGGGGCTCCTCCGTGCAATGGGCCTTTCATGGTGCCGAGAGCAGAAGTGATGGCTGATGCCAAGTCAGATTCGGCGGAAATGGTGACACGCGCCGCAAACGTAGAAGCGTTCATGCCGTGTTCCATTGTTAACTTCAAATAAGTTTCCAACGCTTCCACTTGTGCAGGGGCTGGTTCAACTCCTTCCAGCATCCATAAATAATTAGCGGTGTGGCCCAAGCTGTTGCGCGGTCGGACGATGTCTTCACCTTTTTGCAGCCGGTAGAGCATAGCGGTTAAAACAGGCAAGGCTGCGGTAAATGCCACGGCTTGTTCGACGGTCGCCACTTTTGCAAACGCCTGATTCATGTATGCGGAAACCAATGTGCGCAAGCCGTCCATAATTGAAGTGGTTGGCGGCAAAAGTTTTGCGATTTCGATGACATGGGAAGGCAGAAGCCGGTAACGTATTAGCTGCTCATTTAATTCCTCCAATTCTTCGGGAGCAGGAAACCTTCCATGCCATAGAAAATAAGCTGTTTCTTCAAATGATTTTCTTTCAATCGCTTCACCAACCAGCTTTCCACGGTATCTGAGTTCTCCTTTGTCTCCATCTACTGAAGCAATGCCTGTTTGAACGGCAACGACTCCTTTTAATCCTTTTTGGAACATGGTGATTCCTCCTTTTCTTTTATCTTACTCGCTTTTATTGATAATAAAAATTAAAGATATATAATTAAAACAATTCAAATTATTAATTGAAATGAGGGAGAAAGTGGAGATTGCTTGGCTTAAAACGTTTGTCGATGCAGCGGGTACCTTGAATTTTCGAAAAACGTCGGAACGATTGTTGATGTCGCAGCCTACTGTTACGGTACATATACGCCTTCTGGAAGAAAGTTTAGGTGTTGCGTTATTCAAGCGTGATAAAAATCGTGTGACGTTGACGGAAGCGGGTAAGCATTTTAAAGGAGAAGCAGTAAAAGTACTGCTGCAATTGAATAGCAGCATTGAAGAACTTCAAGCTTTTGCGCAAGGTTATAGACAAAAATGGACACTTGCCATATCCCCATTGATGGCGGAGACCATTTTGCCGTATATCTTAAAGGCATTTACGCGGGACCATCCGGATGTGGAACTCGTGATCCGGGTCGAGGAGTCGGAACGGATAGAAGCGCTGGTGGAAGAAGAAGAAGTGTCAGCTGGCATTTCGGCTTTGCCGCCGGTACGCAGGAACATCCATCATGAAATCGTTTATGATGATCCGCTTGTATTTGTGGTCCCCCGGGATGCATACGATGATGAGGCGGGACCTGTTGTATCTCCAGAAGCGGTTCTTAGCTCTTCGTATTTGTTTACGCATCACCATCCTGGATTTTGGGAAGAATTGCTGGTGAAACTGAGAATTCGGGTTCCCGGCATTCGGACGATGAAAGTGACGCAGGCGCATATCGCGAAGCGCTTTATCCAAGAGGGGCTTGGGGTTTCGTTTTTGCCGAAATCAATGGTGCGCCGTGAATTGCTGGAAGGGCGATTGATGGACGCACATTTTGATTTGTTTCCTTTGCCTGTAACATCAACGTATTTGCTGGCAAAGGAGATGGGCGAGTTGGAAAAAGAGTTTTTAAAGCGGATTCAATCCGTTTATTTCAGCTGAAGGTGGGAATAATGAATGAGGCTAGAACAATCAGGCATTCGCTTGCGGTTAATGGAGAAAACGGATTTTCAGGCTTTATGGGCACTTTATACTCCCAATATATTTGAACACATGCTGACGAAAGTGGAAACGTTTGAAGAACTTTCCTTGTGGCTAGAAGCAGGTCTCGGCAAGCCGAATGTGCTGGCTTTTGTGGTGGAGGATTCCGAAGGCACAATCATCGGGACGACTCGCATTTATTCAATCGATGAGGCGAATAAAAGCTGTGAGATCGGCTCGACGTTTTACGCAGAAGCGGCGCAGCGGACGCACGTCAATACAGCGGTGAAACTGGCTTTATTGGCGTATTGCTTTGAGGAGCGGGGAATGATTCGTGTGCAGTTTAAGACGGATGCCCAAAATATTCGGTCGCAAAAAGCACTGGCCCGGATTGGCGCCATAAAAGAAGGAAAGCTTCGCAACGAACGAATCCGTTCAACGGGCAAACCGAGAGATGCGGTCGTGTTTTCCATTATTGACCTGGAGTGGCCAAAAGTAAAAGACGAGTTGCAAGCGAAATTGCATAAATATGCGTGATGGTATGGAGTTGAGCCAACAAGGAAAATGCAGGTACAATAAATGCATACTAAGTAGGGGGTCTATATAATGAATAAATTGAATATCTCAATTATTGGGGTTCCAATGGACCACGGACAAAACCGCCGGGGCGTTGATATGGGGCCAAGCGCAATCCGTTACGCGGGAGTTGTAGAGCGCATTGAAAGCCTTGGCCACACAGTAACAGATGAAGGCGATATCTCCATCGGGCCTGCTGACGGCGAAGTAGAAGCGGCTACAAACCTTCGCAATTTGACAGCAATTACCGATGCCAGCACCGCTCTTGGCGATAAAGTGTTTGAAGTGGCAGAAGCCGGAAACTTCCCGTTAGTTCTTGGAGGAGACCACAGCATCGCGATTGGAACGCTGTCAGGCATTTCGGAGCGCCATGAAAACTTGGGCGTCATTTGGTACGACGCACATGCGGACATGAACACGAGCGAAACATCGCCATCGGGCAATATCCATGGCATGCCGCTTGCTGCAAGCTTCGGCCTTGGCCATGAGCAATTGACGCATATCCGCGGCTATTCGCCAAAAGTGAAGCCGGAGAACATTGTCATCATCGGGGCGCGTTCGGTTGACCCAGGTGAGCGGCAGCTAATTAAAGAATTGGGCATCCGTGTCTACAGCATGCACGAAATCGATAAAATGGGCATGAGCGCCGTGATCGATGACACAATCCGTTATTTCCAAGAAGAGCGGAAAACCGATGCGGTTCACTTGTCGCTAGATCTTGATGGCATTGATCCAATTTACACACCAGGTGTCGGAACACCGGTTCCAGGCGGCATCAGCTACCGCGAAAGCCACTTGGCAATGGAAATGCTGCATGATTCAGGCATCATCACTTCAGCTGAATTTGTGGAAGTCAATCCAATTTTGGATGAAAAGAACCGGACGGCTGATGTAGCAGTTGCACTCATGGGTTCATTGTTCGGCGAAAAATTACTTTAAGACAGGCGAAAGCCTGTTTTTTTGTTGTTCAGACTCAAGAGCCTAGCCTCCGAAGTAGAAGTCTGCCCCGCTAGTAATGGAATCACCATTATGTTCACTCCCTCCAGCGCTTGTCAGGACTAACCGGACGCTTCGCTTTTCTTGTTGCCAAATTTTGTTATGGAAAATTTAGATAGATTTACTTGTCCGAAATTTGTTACGATAGAAGAAGAAAAAAATTATGAAACTTTTCATCAAGTAATCCGTATACTAAATGACAGCCGCATAGGCGGAGGGAAATGAAATCATGGATGCGTTAGTGAATAAGAGAATAGCAAAAGTAATGAAGGGCGATCAAAATGCATTCGCGGAAATTGTGGAGCTTTACCAGCACCAGCTGTATCAAATTTGCTACCGCATGCTTGGCAACAAGCACGAGGCGGAGGATATTGCGCAAGAAGCGTTTATGCGGGCCTATGTAAATATCCATACATTCGATCAAAAGCGTAAGTTTTCAACGTGGCTTTACCGCATTGCCACGAATCTGTGCATCGATCGGATCCGGAAGAAAAAGCCGGATTATCATCTGGACGCGGAAGTTCGCGGAGCGGAAGGATTGGATATGTACTCGAAGATCGCCAACGACGATCAGCTTCCTGAAGAAGAGCTGGTGCGGATGGAAGTGCAGGAACGAGTGCAATACGAGATAAGTCGCTTGCCAGATAAGTATCGTGCCGCTATTGTATTAAAGTATATTGAGGAGTTGCCGCTTTCGGAAATCAGCGAAATTTTGGATTTGCCGCTGGGTACCGTAAAGACGCGTATACACCGAGGCCGCGAAGCGCTTCGGAAGCAATTGAGCAATTTGTAGGAGGCGAGCACGATGAATACGTGTCCGGAAAACATCGTTCATGCAATGAACGATTATTTAGATGGCGATATTAATTCAACTGATGAAGCAACGCTGAAAGCCCATTTGGAAAACTGCAGCGATTGCCGAAAGCTTTACCATGAACTAAGCAAAACGATTGCATTTGTCCAAAGTGCATCTCACATACAGGCACCGGCCAATTTTGTCGCGCAGACGATGGCGCGGCTGCCGAAAGAGAAAAAACAAGCCAATTTCCAGCGCTGGTTCCGGCGTCACCCGATGCTGACCGCGGCGGCCCTTTTCTGCATCTTGATGAGCGGCATGCTGTTTTCGAATTTCAACAACGACCAACAGTTTGCTTTTACGAAGCAGCCAAACCTCGTCGTTGAAGGGGAAACCGTAGTAGTGCCGGCAGGAGAAACGGTGACCGGCGACATCACCGTCCGCAACGGAGACTTGCGGGTAGAAGGTGAACTGGACGGAGACGTCACAATCGTCAACGGGCAATACATGGCATCAAGCGGTGTCATCACCGGAGAAATTGAAGAGATCGATAAAGCGTTCGAATGGCTTTGGTTTACGATCAAAAACGGCGTAAAAGACGCAGCTTCAATTTTTAGTGCGAACGAACCAGAAACAGAATAAACGACCCGCCTTTCTCTAAAGGCGGGTTTTTTCAATGAAGGCAAGCTGATTTTACTTATGCTATACTATTTTATATGCAGATGTAGAAAAGCGAGGGTTGCAGATGTCGTTTCTGGAAGTTTTATCAGATCAAACACCACTCGAACTGCTAGGGAATATTATTGATATTTTATTAGTATGGTTCGTTATTTATAAATTGATCACGGTCATTAAAGGCACAAAAGCCGTTCAATTGTTAAAAGGAATCTTTGTGATCGTCATTGCTCGCCTTGTGACAGTTGCCCTCAATTTGGAGACGCTTGGCTGGATTATGCAGCAAGTGCTCGAATGGGGTTTTCTTGCCATCATTATCATCTTCCAGCCGGAGCTTCGGCGTGCGCTGGAGCAGCTGGGGCGCGGAAAGCTGTTTTCAAGCAGCACGTTGAACGAGGAATCGGAGCGCAACCGCTTGATCGAGGCGATGTCGAAATCGGTCAGCTATATGGCAAAACGGCGCATCGGTGCACTGGTTTCCATTGAACGCGAAACGGGATTGAGCGAATACATCGAGACGGGAATTCCGATGAACTCGGACATAACGTCAGAGTTGATGATCAATTTGTTCATCCCGAATACGCCGCTTCATGACGGGGCAGTCATTGTCCAAAAAAACCGGATTGCCGCTGCTGCTTGTTATTTGCCGCTGTCGGAAAGCCCGTTCATTTCGAAGGAATTGGGAACGCGCCACCGGGCAGCACTCGGCATCAGTGAAGTGACCGATGCCATCACGATTGTCGTCTCGGAAGAAACGGGTGCGATCAGCTTGACGGCAAATGGAGACTTGCACCGCAATTTATCGCTTGAGGATTTTGAAGTGAAATTGCGGAGAATTTGGTTCGGAAGCGATGAGCAACAACCGGCTGCTTCTTCCTTGTGGAAATGGAGGGGGAAAAAGAATGGATAAGATGATGGATAACCCGTGGTTTTTGCGGATTACCGCACTTTTGCTTGCTTTTCTTTTGTTTTTTTCCGTGAAAGCGGACAGCAACAATACCGCCAATACAACCGATACGGCAACGATGACGGAAGTGATCGAAGATGTGCCGATTGAAACGTATTACGATAACACGAGCTTAATCGTCAGCGGCGTGCCGGAAACTGCTGATGTCACCATTATCGGCCCGGCGAGTGCCGTGCAAACGGCCCGCCAAATAAAAGACTTTACCATCTTTGTGGATTTGCGTGATTTGCCGGTAGGCCAACACCAAGTTCCGGTCCAAACGGAAAACCTTTCCGAACAGCTTCGGGTAAGAATTGATCCGGCGGTTGTGGACGTGAGCATCGAAGAGCGGGTCACGGAAGAATTCCGGATCGATCCCGAAATAAACGAACGGCTGCTGCGCGATGGCTTTGTTTTAGAAAGCTTAACTGCTGAGCCAAATACCGTCGCTGTCACAGGGCCGAAAAGCGTCATTGACGCCATCAGTTTTGTGAAAGCGACAGTTACGGGCGAAGAAGATCTTCACGAGCCGTTTACGGCAGAAGCCGGTGTTCGAATACTCGCAAATGATTTGACAAAATTGGAAAATGTTACAATTGAGCCGGAAACGGTTAAAATGGAAGTAGCCATTGCTGAGTACAGCAAAGAAGTACCGGTGACGGTCAGGCGCACAGGCGAAGCAAACAACGGCATCACCATTAACTCGTTAAAGAGTTCAAACGAAACAGTCCGCATTTTTGGTCCAAAAACGGCTGTGGATCCGATTGACGAGTATTTGGTAGAAGTGGATATCGGCGCCATTACAGCAGAAGACACGACAGTGGAAAGCGAACTGAAAGCGCCGGCTGGAGCGACGAAAGTGACTCCCGGCAAGCTGAATGTGGAAGCAAACATCACAGTTGATGAATCAGTTAGAGTGCCTAATGACGCATTGAGTCCGAATACACCATAACGCGAGGAAAATAGAAAACTGGTTACTGAACTAAAGGAGAGAATAGAATGGGAAAATATTTTGGAACTGACGGGGTACGAGGCGTTGCGAACAGTGAATTGACACCGGAACTGGCATTTAGGCTGGGGCGCATTGGCGGTTACATATTAACAAAGCATTCAAAAGATAAACCGAAAGTATTGATTGGACGCGACACGCGCATTTCCGGTGAAATGCTGGAAGGCGCCCTTGCGGCAGGCTTATTGAGTGTTGGGGCTGAAGTAATGCGCCTCGGCGTCATCAGCACTCCGGGCGTTGCCTATTTAACACGTGTGATGAGCGCGGAAGCAGGCGTAATGATCTCGGCTTCCCATAACCCGGTTGAAGACAACGGCATCAAATTTTTCGGTTCAGACGGCTTTAAATTGTCAGATGACCAAGAAGCAGAGATCGAAGAATTATTGGACAGCGCAGAAGATCTGCTTCCGCGTCCAACTGGCGGCGACCTTGGCAGCGTAACGGATTATTTCGAAGGCGGCCAAAAATACATCCAGTATTTGAAACAAACCGTAGACGAAGAGTTCACAGGCGTCCATGTTGCGCTTGACTGCGCACACGGTGCGACTTCATCGCTTGCGACGCACGTTTTTGCTGACCTTGATGCGGATATTTCTTCTATGGGCGCTTCGCCGAACGGCTTGAACATCAACGACAAAGTCGGTTCAACGCATCCGGAGAAATTGGCAGAGCTTGTAGTGGCTAAAAACGCGGATGTCGGTTTGGCATTCGACGGCGATGGCGACCGCTTGATTGCTGTGGATGAAAAAGGGCAAATCGTGGACGGCGACCAGATCATGTACATCATCGCCAAGCATTTGCACGGCGAAGGCCGCCTGCAAAAAAACACAGTGGTATCGACGGTCATGAGCAATATGGGCTTCTACAAAGCACTAGAAGCTCATGGCATGTTGAGCAAACAAACCGCTGTCGGCGACCGCTACGTGGTGGAAGAAATGAAGAAAAACGAATTTAATTTGGGCGGCGAGCAGTCGGGCCACATTATTTTCTTGGATTACAACACAACGGGCGATGGGCTGTTGACGGGACTTCAGCTCGTGAATATCATGAAAGCCACAGGCAAAAAAATGTCCGAACTGGCTTCTGAAATGACGATTTTCCCGCAAAAACTGGTGAACATCCGCGTAACAGACAAACACGCTGTGACGGATAACAACAAAGTGGCAGCGGCGATTTCGGAAGTGGAGCGCGAAATGAACGGCAACGGCCGTGTGCTTGTGCGCCCTTCTGGAACAGAGCCGCTTGTCCGCGTAATGGTGGAAGCAGCTTCAGCGGAAGACTGCGAAAACTACGTAGAGCAGATTGCAAAAGTGGTTCGAGCGGAAATGGGAATGAATTAAAACAAAATGCAGGAGAGCCAGGAGCGGTTTCGCTTCTGGCTCTTTTTTTGTTTTGTGAAATTATAAGGGTGTTAGTGCAGGCGTTCCACAAAGCAGTTTTGCTTCATACTTTAAATAAATAGTATTAATAATAATAGTACTGAGTTTGTAGATAATAGAATTTTTAGCGAGGTGGCTACTAGTTAGAAATAGCTAGAATGAAATCTTGGATCCTGCGCTTCAACCGGACGCTTGCCGCGGGCTCGCGCCGAACTAACTCGGACGGATGCCCGAGTGGATTTCGGCACTTCGCTGTCCCGCAGGCAAGTATCGACCGAACAGCATTCGGTCGATACTTTGCGACGAAGCGCAGAGCGCTGCAGGAGCAGGAGGGTTTTCGCCGGCTTACGCTCCGGATCCTCAGTGTAGAAGCGATAAGAAGCGATAATCTTCTCCTGTTTGGTTGTGTAAGATGCTTTTATTAAATGTATAGTCTTGAATTGAAAGCGACACTCCAACCGGTCCGGCCACGGAGACTCCTGTGGGGCCAGCACGAGCCGCAGACCCTGGAGCGAGCAGCGCGAGTGAAGCGGCTAAGGCCGTGCCCACGGAAAGCGGAGTGGCCGGCCCGGTTGGGTTTATTCGTTACTACCCATTTTATTGAACTTTATCTACAGGTTGGACCAAACTAATTAAATATTTTGAAAGGTCATATGAACTATCATTGCCTTTCGAATTGATATTAACTACCTAAATAATTTTATGATATCGTTGACGTAATTGTATTAAAAAGGTATGATGGCAGTACCTGATGAAGGTCGCGGAAAAGGGGGATCGATGACGCGTAGAAGGAAACTAGTTGAAGCGCCTGTACTGGGGAAATCGGATGGACAAATCAGTTCCCAGTAGACGAGGAGGAGGAGTATCGAGATTTCGGCGGATACCTCCCGGCCGTGAAGCCCGGTCGTTATATTCATCTTTAAAGCAGTTGAGCGATCAGCTGTACAAACGGATGGATGGGCTCGATGAGAAGCGTTTGCGCATCTTTGCAAACGCTCATTTGATTTGATACAGGAAAACGGAGGAATTTAACTATGTGTGGAATTGTCGGGTATATCGGAGAAAATGATTCAAAAGAAATTTTATTAAAAGGTTTAGAAAAACTGGAATACCGTGGATACGATTCAGCTGGTATTGCAGTTCGCAACGGAAACGGCATTACCGTTTTTAAAGAAAAAGGGCGTATTGCAGATTTGCGTGGAATCGTTGAAGACGATGTCATGGGCAATACAGGGATCGGCCATACGCGCTGGGCAACTCACGGGAAACCAAACCGCGTAAATGCGCACCCGCACCAAAACAAAAACGAACGTTTTACATTGGTTCACAACGGCGTTATTGAAAACTATCACCACATCCAACGCGATTATTTGGCTGATGTGCAAATGGAGTCTGATACAGACACAGAAATCATTGTGCAATTGATCGGCAAATTCGTTGAAGAAGGCATGACAACAGAAGAGGCATTCAGCAAAACTCTTGGCTTGTTGAAAGGTTCTTATGCCATTGCCCTTTTGGATGCGGAAGAAGAAGAAACGATTTTTGTTGCGAAAAACAAAAGTCCATTGCTAGTAGGCCTTGGCGACGGCTTTAACGTAGTTGCATCCGATGCGATGGCAATGCTTCAAGTAACGGATAAGTTCCTTGAATTGATGGACAAAGAAATCGTAATCGTCCGCAAAGATGGCGTTGAAATTTTGACATTGGACGGCGAATCAATCAGCCGCTTGCCCTTCACTGCTGAAATCGACATGAGCGATATCGAAAAAGGCACATACCCGCATTACATGCTGAAAGAAATCGACGAGCAGCCAGCGGTTATGCGCAAAATCATCCAAGCTTACCAAGATGAAAACGACAAATTGTTCATCCAGCCGGAAATTTTGAATGCCTTGCAAGAAGCAGACCGCATTCACATCATCGCTGCAGGTACAAGCTATCACGCAGGGTTGATCGGCAAAGAATACTTGGAAAAAATGGCAGGCATCCCAGTAGAAGTGCACGTATCAAGTGAATTCGGCTACAACATGCCGCTTCTTTCTGAAAAACCGTTGTTCATCTTCATTTCGCAGTCAGGCGAAACAGCGGACAGCCGCCAAGTATTGGTGAAAATCAAAGAACTAGGCCACACGTCTCTAACGATTACAAACGTTGCAGGATCTACGCTTTCTCGTGAAGCAGACCACACGTTGCTTCTTTATGCAGGACCTGAAATCGCAGTAGCTTCTACAAAAGCCTACACTGCACAACTTGCAGTATTGTCGATTTTGGCTGCTGTAACAGCTAAAGCACGCGGCATCGAACTTGGTTTTGACCTGGTCCAAGAACTTGGAATCGTGGCAAACGCCATCCAAGCGCAAATCGATGCAAAAGAAGAAATGGAACAAATCGCAAGCGAATTTCTTTCAACAACGCGCAACTGCTTCTTTATCGGCCGCGTAATGGATTACTTTGTTGGCCTAGAAGGCGCATTGAAATTGAAAGAGATCTCGTATATCCAAGCGGAAGGCTTTGCCGGCGGCGAGCTGAAGCACGGAACGATTGCGTTGATCGAAGAAGGCACACCGGTTATCGCACTTGCAACTCAAGAAGCGGTGAACTTGAACATCCGCGGAAACGTCAAAGAAGTGGCAGCGCGCGGCGCAAACCCATGCATTATTTCCATGGAAGGCTTGCAAGAAGCTGGTGACAGCTTAGTGCTTCCAAAAGTCCATGAATTGCTGTCTCCACTTGTAGCGGTTATTCCGTTGCAATTGATCAGCTATTTCGCAGCACTTCACCGCGATTGTGACGTCGACAAGCCACGCAACTTGGCAAAATCGGTGACGGTTGAGTAATTTTAATAATTAAATCAGTGAAATTTTGAGCTTTGTAAAAAAGCTTATTCAAAATCATCTATCCTCTCCAGATTTCAGAGAGGGTAGGTGATTTTTTTATTGGATACTTTTGTTGATTTAACTATACATATGGAAAATTTTATCCAGATTGAATCTTTTCTTTTTTTCTAACGTAATAAAGAAAGGGAAATGTTGTTTCCCTCATCATTTTACTCATAGGGAACGGGGGTTGTTTTTTGTCGATGTTAGTTGAAGTGATTCTAGTTCTACTTATTATTACAACGGCGCTTTTTATACATGAAATGGGCCATGGAGTTGCAACGATTTCGAGTAATAAGAAAGCAAAGGCAGAAATTTATTTTGGCTCATCAAGCCGAGGGAAAAAACTGAAGCTGCGTCTTGGGAGAATTACTTGTTACTTAACCATTGCTCTTTCAGCGTTCTGTCGTCCTTCAAATCCAGAGAAATTGCCGCCACCTACATATAAACAAAGACTTATTTTCCTTATAGGCGGACCGATCGCTTCGCTGCTTGGGTTTGTAGCACTTTATTTTATTTCCTATCTAATTCCTGGCGTGGTGGGCATTATCATCAATAGAGTGGCAGTCATTAGTTTGCTTATATTCGCAACATCGTTAATTCCCTTTACCTATCCTTCATTTTTAGGCGGTGGTCCAACTGATGGGCTGCAGATGTTAAACTTAATAAAAGAAAATAGAAAACCTGGTAAAGCAGTTTCATAAAAAATCTCTTGTTGTACAGAGAAGGGTTTTCAATTCTTATAAAGAAGTAGTGAAGAAATGCAATAAAGGAGGAAACAGATGTGACGAAGATGGATAACAAGGAACTGACGCAAGAGCAGCGAGCAGAATTGCTGGGCACGCTAAAAGCCCGTTTTGAAAACAATATCCACCGCCATGAGAAGGTTGTTTGGGACAAGGTACAAGCAAAGCTGGAAGTGAATGCTGACAAGCTATGGTCGCTCCAAGAGATGGAGCGGACCGGCGGCGAGCCGGATGTGGTGGGCTTTGATGAGGCGACCGGCGAGTTTCTTTTCTTCGATTGTTCAAAGGAAAGCCCTGCAGGCCGCAGAAGTTTGTGTTTTGACCAGGAAGCACTGGATTCCCGGAAGAAAAACAAGCCGGAAGACAGCGCGGTCAACTTGGCGGCGGCCATGGGCATCGAGCTGCTGACGGAAGACGAGTACCGGGCGCTGCAAGAACTTGAACATTTTGATTTGAAAACGTCGAGCTGGGTGCAGACGCCGCCGGACATTCGCGAAAGGAGCGGCGCGATTTTTTGCGATTGCCGCTACGGCCGTGTATTCATGTACCATAATGGAGCGGACTCTTATTATGCTGCGAGAGGTTTCCGTGGGGTTCTTAAGATTTAACATTCTCTCTGTGAAAGCTGGATTCCATTGGATCCAGCTTTTTTCTTGGAAAAAAACGGCTATTCACGCCGAATGCTTATGTGTAAGATGAAAGCATAAAGAAATTTCAGGATGTGAATCGTGTGCCGGATTGGTCGTATCATACCGTATTTAAACCCGCGCTGCAGCAAGTGGAGGAACCGAAGGGAAGGGAATTCATCCACAGGGGGATGGCTGCTGTTTCTAAAATTCCAGGCGGCAGCAAGTTCATCGAAACGCTCGGACATACCACGCCTTCTTCCAAATTGAGAAAGGAATTTTTAGGATTAACCGTTTCAAACCCGATCGGCTTGAGCGGGAAAATCGATCCTTTTTTGTCCGGAACAAAGGCATTCAGCAATTTGGGCTTTGGGTTTATTGAAATCGGGCCGGTAACAGCTGATGTACAGACCGCTGAATCGCCGCAGTACACGGAAGCGAAAGATAATTTGGTGTATCCGTACGTTCCCGAGTCCCTGGGCGTCGAGGAAACCATCAAGCAGCTCGAACGGCTGAAGCCACTCCAAAAGCCGCTTTTCATTCGCATAGGTGCAACGGGTTCGTACGATGAAACGTTGACGTTGGCAGAGGCTTTAGCCTGTTATGGAGACGCCATCGTTTTGGAGGACCATTATAGCGAGCCCGAACTTGAAAAGCTGAAAGCCGTCTTAAACGGTAAATCGGTATTGTATGCGGATTCCGGAGAAAACATGAACATTGCTCCAGGCTTTGATGGCGTCATAATCGATGAACAAGCCGTCGATACAAGGGCGGGACGGCTGTTCCCGTTCAATCAAACAAACGAGTTGGCGGAGAAAGTCCGGAAAGTGAAAACAAGCGGCATCCCAGTGATTGTTTCCGGCGGCATCAAGGAACCGAAAGATGCGCTGCTGTTATTTGAAGCAGGAGCAGATCTCGTCATGCTGTCGAGCGGCTATGTGGTGACGGGTCCAGGGCTGCCAAAACGAATCAACGAAGCATTGCTGGATGTGGGCATGCAAGAGCAAGCCGATTCCAGCGGCTGGATTTGGCATTGGCTATTTGGCTTGCTGATGGTGATAGGAGGAGTGCTTGCGGCGCTCGTCAGCATGACGCTCGTCGTCTTGCCGTACGATGAAGCTTTCTTGGGATTAACCCGGGAGGAATTGATGGCGATCAATCCGAACATTTACCGGTTCATGCAGCACGACCGAATGACCGTCGCGGGAACGATGATTTCGGGCGGTTTGATTTTTATGCAATTGGCGCGCTTCGGTGTCAGAAAAGGCAAGCAATGGGCGGTAACTGCCGTTCATACGGCTGGCATCATTGGGTTTTTGGGGATTCTCCTGTTTATCGGGTTCGGCTATTTTGATTGGCTGCACGGCTTGCTGTGGCTTGTGTTGATTCCTTTTTTCTGGAAAGGCTACCAAGCAACCAAACAGTTTAACGGACATGCAAGTTCGAGCAACCGGACCAACCATCCGGCTTGGAAAAAGAGCTTATGGGGACAGCTGTCTTTTGTAGTGCTCGGTTTTGGGCTGATTCTCGGCGGCTTGGTGATTTCAGTTATTGGCGTGACCGGTGTCTTTGTCCAGACCGATCTTGCGTTTATTTGCATGACGCCCGAACAGATGACGGCGATAAACGACCGGCTGATCCCGGTGATCGCCCATGACCGGGCAGGGCTCGGAAGCGCATTGATCAGCGTCGGGCTGTTAGTTTCGATGCTTGCGCTGTGGGCGTTCCAGGAAGGGCAGAAATGGGTATGGTATACATTTTTGCTCGGCGGCATGCCGGCGTTTGGTGCAGCGATACTCATTCATTACGTCATCGGCTATACGACGTTTATCCACGTATTTCCGGCGTATATTGCGCTGCTGTTGTATGCGTTCGGGCTG
The DNA here is from genome assembly GCF_050864155.1 of Planococcus sp. YIM B11945. NCBI lineage: Bacteria > Bacillati > Bacillota > Bacilli > Caryophanales > Caryophanaceae > Planococcus > Planococcus sp. YIM B11945. The sequence continues at coordinate 15,164 of NZ_JBOZWR010000005.1, forward strand.
ATTTTTTCTCGGGATTTCTTTTTTAGAAGATGAAGTGAATTAGGGGAACCATCTCGGTTATGAATCGTATATAAATGAACGTTAATTTCAGAGAGGGTGGGCCGCGATGATTTGGATCGGTTTGGGTATTGCGCTGGCAGGCTATTTTATCGGCGAGGGCTTGAAGAATTTTAAAAATCCGGATGAAGTGGGTTTTTTTGATGAGGATGATGAACAAGAACTCATCAAAGAAAGTGAAGTCCACTATTTTATGGGAATCTCGAAAGAAGATGCTAAATCGCTGGTGAAAGAACGGAATGATATTCCGCACATTTGGATAAATGGCAAAGTGTACTACCCAAAGGCAAAATTACGCAGCTGGCTGTTGAAGTTGGGCGAATAAACATTTGAACAACGAAAGGCTTGGCCGAATCGGCTGGGCTTTTTCTATACCTTCGGTTCGATCCTGAGTATAATGTGAGAAACGAACGATTCTCTATCATCATTTTAAAGGGGTGGGGCAATTGGCGATTATTTCGACGGTGACAATTTCAATGGCGCGGCGTTTTGATGCAAGTGCGAAGCAGGTGTTTGCGGCATGGACACGGCCGGAATTGATGAAGAAATGGCTGTTTACGTCAGAAGAGACGAATAAAGCCATGAACATCGATTTTCGCGTCGGCGGCAAGTGGGAAATCATCGATCACCGGAACGGGACGGATTACCGGGCAATAGGCGAGTATTTGAAAGTGGTCGAACCGAATAAAATTGTCTTCACATTTAAAATGCCACAATTCAACGATGGCGAAGACACCATACGAGTCACCATTTCACCGGTGCTAGATGATTGCGAAATGCTGTTTACCCAAGAAATCGCGGTTCCTCACGAAGAAGAATGGACGCCGGAAGAAGTGGAAGGGACGATTGCAGAACACCGCAACGAAACGGAAAAAGGCTGGAGTGCAATGTTTGAAGGGCTGAAGCAAGTTGTGGAAAATAAATAAGAAGAAAGAATGAGGCTGGCTCTTATAAAGAGCTGGCTTTTTAATTTGTCTGTAAAAATAATTGAAATATTCATTTTAATTTCTGATAAAATGAAAGTAAAGATTTGGAATCTTTTCCAAAAGAGGAAATTAGATCTGTTTTTTAAGCAGTGATTTTTTATTCAGCAGCTAAAGCCTTTAATTACCCGGGAAATAAAAAGGAGGAATTTGGATGTTGAGGTTGATAGACGATTTGGCCGGAGCGATCCATGATCTGTTTCGAATGCCGAGCTATTTACTGGCAGGAATGCTACTTGTCGGAGTACCGCTATACGCAATTGCATGGATTTTAAAGTTTATCAGTGAGCAGTTTTTCCAATAGGAGGAAGCCTAATGAACGTTCAGCGTTTGATGCCTGCAATTTTGTCTTTTGCCGCAACAACTGGCGGTCTTTACATGGCGGGGCATGTTTGGACCGTTCCTTTGTTAATGTTTCATTACGAATATCAAGACAAGGCAAATGGATTTTCTATTGCCTGTGGATCTTTCCTTCCGGTATTAATCGGATTGGCTGCTGCTGCTTTAGCGGAAAAGTACGTTGGTACGAACAAGAAAAAGATTGAGCATACGTAAAAAGGGAGTTGCACGAAATGGATTTATCCCAATTTGAACGGACAATTAAGGCTTTATTCAATAAAGACTTGCTGGAAGAATTCGATGATGATTTCGGATTTACCTATAAAGCGGATAAAACCATTTCTAAAGTAGGCTATTCGACGAATCTTTCATTAGAAGTGATCGAACAAGCGGCAAGCCAGGGCGTGGATTTGCTGATCACCCATCACGATGCGTGGGACTTTATTTACGGATTGCGGGAAGCATGTGTCGACAAGTTGCAACAATACGAGATAAGCCATTTTTGGATCCATGGGCCACTTGATTTTGTGGAGTTCGGCACGTGCACGTCGCTTATGAAGGTGATGGGGATTGACAAGATTCTTCAGCATTCGTATTACAAGGACGGGGAATTTCCAGGTGTCGGCGAGTTTGAAACCCCAATTGATTTCGGCTTGTTGACCGGGCGGATGAGAACCGAGCTGAACGAACCGGTAAGGGCTTGGCGAAACAATGAAAAACCAGTGAAGCGAGTAGGCGTCTTGACGGGGGCCGGAAATTCGTCGGCAATGGTCAAGCTGGCCGTGGATGCGGACTGCGACACTTACATAACGGGAGAAGCGAATCTTTATACCGTTCAATATGCCCAGTTTGCGGGCATCAATCTGCTCGTCGGCAGCCATACGTTCACGGAAATTTACGGCGTCCAAAGTTTGGCGGAGAAAGTGAAAGAATTGAACGCGGACCTTGAAATCATCCAAATTGAAGAAGCGCATTTTGAATTAAACCACCGGTAAAAAAGGAGGTTAAAGGCAATGGGGTAGCGATCGCAGTTTTGGTATTAGGAATAGCTGCAGCTTTCGGCTTGAGCCAACGCAAGACGTGGAAGCAAAAGAACGTCATTTGGGGAATTACCTTGATGTTTGCCATTGCTCCATTCTTCTCTTGGATTGTTGGGATTTTGTATGGCATTGGAGTAGGCGACGGGTTTTCTGGCGGCGGCCTTATGGTCGTGCTGTTTGCCGTTCTTTTTTTCAGCGGGCTTGTAATGTTGCTGGTCGGGATTTTCGGCAACGAAGAAAAACACCATGCGAAATTCAAGTGAAGGGAGATGCTGAATGAACCAGACGAAAAACAACGGCTTTGAGTTTCTGGAATTTATTCGCGTTAAAGAAGAAGCGCTTGATGGCTATGAGCCGCTTGCGGGTTCTTTTGCGGTGGTGGCGTGCGAGGGGAAATACGTGGTGTGCTTTAACAAATGGCGCAGCCAGTGGGAGCTGCCGGCTGGCAAAAGAGAAGGAACGGAGACGCCGAAAGAATGCGCCATCCGGGAACTGTATGAAGAAACGGGCCAGGTTCTCGCGGATATGGCGTTTGAAGGTTTGCTGGAAGTGAGAAATCAGGAGACGGGCCAGCCCAAATTCAATCCGGTGTATTCGGCAGTGATTGAAAAGCTGCAGCCGTTCAAAGAAAACGACGAGACGACTGAAATCAAGTTATGGGATTTGCAGGAAGACATCGGTTATTTTGATGAAGTGGATTTGAACGTTTTTAAATATGTGTTTAATTAAGATTCTACATAGAGGTGATGGCTATGAATCAAGTGCCCCCGATGAAAGGGAAGAATGTGCTGCTGCGCCAGCCGATTGAAAAAGATGTGATGGATTATTTCAATGTGGAAGTAAATTTGGAACTTGTCCGGATGTATGGCGGCGATACGCAAAAGTTAAACGTGAAGACGATGGAGTCGGCGACGAAGTTTGTTGAGTCGATCAAAGCCAACCCTTACGAATGGTGTGTGGAGTTTGAAGGGCGGCTGGTCGGGCAGGCAAGACTGACCGTTGATGGATTCGACAACCGGGCGCGCTATGCGGTCGGCTTGTTTGATCCGACAGTTTGGGGCCATGGGCTTGGCACAGAAATCACCCAACTGGTCCTGCATTTTGCATTTGAAGAGCTGTAGCTGCACCGTGTGGATTTGCGGGTGCTGGAATTCAATCAACGCGCCATTAAATGCTACGAGAAATGCGGATTTGTCCAAGAAGGCGTGGAGCGGGAAGGCGCGCTCATTGAAGGGAAGTACGAGACGGATATTTTTATGAGCATTTTGGACAGGGAGTATGAAACTGTGAAGGAAATATTTGTGCAGCCGGTTATTTTTCGATGATGGAAATTTAGGGGAGTAAAATGCAGGAAATAGACAATGACGTAAAGGAGGGGTTTTTTGAGGGATAGAGGTTCAGCAGTTTTAATAAAGGACAAACGAGTGGTGTTGATCAAACGGGTGCGGGAAGAAAGCACCTATTATGTGTTTCCAGGCGGGGGCATCGAACCCGGCGAAACGCCAGAACAAGCGGCAGAACGAGAAGCGTATGAAGAGCTTGGCGTTGAGATTTTAGCGAAGGAATGCCTTGCGATTGTCCAACATAACGGCACGCAGTTTTTCTTTTTGGCAGAGTTGCTTTCAGGTGACATTGGAGTGGGAATAGGCGAGGAATTTACCGATCCCGAAAGAAACCGAGGAACGTATGAGCCGCTGTGGGTTGCGTTTGAACAGTTACCCTGGCTGGATGTGAAGCCGCGGGAAGTGGCTGAAAAAGTTCACGCTTTATACGGTTGAAGGGGGAAGCCATGGACATCCAGTTTATCAAATTGCGAAAAATTGCAGGCACAGAATATGTGCTAAGCTTTTTGCAGCTCCATGAAAGCATATTCGGAGCTGACAAGGATTTATTGAATAAAATCGAATCCAAGCCCGAAACCCTCATCTTTCTGGCACTTCATGATTCGCGAGTCGTGGGATACAAAATGGGCTATCGGTTAGATGAACAAATGTTTTACAGCTGGCTCGGTGGCGTGGATCCGGCATACCGTGCGCAGGCAATCGCTTCTCGCTTGATGGAGCTGCAGCATAACGATTTAAAACGAGCCGGCTATAAAAAGGTGCAGACTAAAACGAAAAACAAATGGCGCAGCATGCTGATTTTGAATATCAAATCAGGGTTTGAAGTGGTGGATACTTACATAGATGACGACGGAGAAACGAAAATCGTATTAGAGAAAAAGCTGGCAGAGTAAAGGAGCTGGACGATGGGCTATGAATTTATTCGTATGACGCAGAATCAGGCAGAAGACATCGCGGGCAACTGGCATTACGAAGGCGTTTTTTCATTTTATGATATTGAAGCGGATAAAGAAGACTTAGCCGACTTTTTGGATGCAGAAAAACGGGGCGACTTGTTTTTTTCAGTTCTGGAAGCTGGACAATTGGCGGGCTTTTTCAGTTTTGATGAATGCGGCAATGCGGTGGATATTGGTCTTGGCATGAGGCCTGATTTGACGGGAAGGGGCCGCGGCCAAGCGTTTATAGCGGCGGGCATGAGGTTTGCGGAACAAACCTTTAACCCGGAACAGCTGACTTTGTCCGTAGCTACGTTTAATCAGCGCGCCATCCGTTTGTATAAGAAGATGGGTTTCCGGGAAGTCGCGGCCTTTCAGCAGGAAACCAATGGCGGCCATTTTGAATTCTTGAAAATGGTTTATGCGTGTGAAAGAGGCGGCGAGCGATGAATGTATCGTTGATCGTTGCCATGGACCGCAACCGGGTGATTGGAAAAGACAACGACATTCCGTGGCGGCTTCCGAGAGACTGGGACTATGTAAAGAAAACGACGCAAGGCTGCCCGATCATACTCGGCCGGAAAAACTTCGAATCAATTGGCCGGGCATTGACGGGAAGACGGAACATCATTTTAACGAGAAGCCATGCAGACTTTCCGGGCTGCGAAACGGCACATTCGGTCGAAGACGTATTCAACCTGTGCCAAGGCGAAGATGAAATTTTTATCTTCGGCGGCCAGCAGATCTACGAGGCTTTCATGCCGTATGTCGAAAAAATGCATATCACGAAAATCGACCATGAATTTGAAGGGGATACGTATTTTCCGGAAGTGGATTGGGCAGAGTGGCAAGAAGTGTCGGTGGAAAAAGGCATAACCAATAAGGAAAATTTATATGCTTATGCGTTTCATGTGTATGAACGAAAACACGGATAGGAGGAATGGCAAGTGGCAACCGAGCTGGTGTTTCGATTGGCAACTGAACAAGACTTGGATGAAATTGTGGCGATGCTTGCAGACGATACGTTGGGAAGTACGCGGGAACGGTATGAACAGCCGCTTCCGGAAAGCTACACAAAAGCTTTTCAGGCGATTTCTGCAGATGCCAACAATGAGTTGGTGGTGGCCTGTCTTGAAAACAAAGTGGTCGGCGTCTTGCAGATTACGTTTACGCCGTATCTCACGCATCAAGGCGGCTGGCGCGCAACCATTGAAGGGGTGCGGACTTCTTCTTCGGCGCGCGGCAAAGGCATCGGGTCGGAACTCATCCGCTATGCAATTGGGCGCGCAAAAGACCGCGGTTGCCATTTGGTGCAGCTGACGACCGACAAAAAGCGGGAAGACGCCCTACGTTTTTACGAGCAGCTTGGCTTTACCGCGACGCATGAAGGCATGAAATTGAAATTATAAATCATACATTGAAAATAAAAGCTGGAAGACCCTCGTGGAGGTGTTATAAATGAATGCAAAAATTTTAAGCCACGCGGACCGGCCAATCAAAGCCAGTGAACTGATGAATCTTTATCAAGATGCGGGCTGGTGGCCGGAGCGAAGCGAAAAGGATATCGAAAACATGCTTAAACGTGATGTTTCGATGGGTGTATGGAGCGAAGGCCGGCTGATCGGATTCGCACGCGCCATCACAGACGGCAAGTTTCGGGCTTATATTGAAGGCGTCGTAGTCCACAGCGAATGCAAAAAGAGCGGAATTGGAACCGAACTGATGGAAAAGCTAGTGGAAGAACTCACCCATATCGACGTCATCAGTTTGTTTTGCGGAGAAGAATTGATTCCCTTTTACGAACAAAATAAATTCAAGCCCAACAACTCGCAAGTGGTCATGCACCGGAAATGAAATGGGAGGTCTTTCGTGATGAAGCGAGTCGATGTGGCGTACGCCTTGATTTACAATAAAGAAGAACAAAAAGTGTTGGCCGTCCAGAATAAAGGTGCAAGCTGGTCGCTTCCGGGAGGCGCAGTGGAAAAGGGTGAAACCTTGGAACAAGCCGTCATCCGTGAAGCACAGGAAGAAGCGGGAGTAACCATCCGAGTCGGAGAAGTCGTGGCTGTAAATGAGGCTTTTATGAAAGAGAGCGGCCACCATGCTTTATTCATTACCTTTCGAGCTCACATCATTAGTGGAGAATGTGCCATTCAGGATAGGGATGAAATTTTAGACATCAAATGGGTCGGGCTTGAAGAAGCGGATCGCTTGATGCCGTATCATTCTGGCGGAATCAAAAAACTGCTTGAAGCTTCTTCTGTCTATACTTTTCAAGGAATAACTTAACGAGAGGTGTTCATATGAAAAAATGGATAGGTGCTGCAGGCATTTGCTTGAATGGCAACAACGAACTATTAATGGTGCTGGAAGGCGAAGGGAAATGGACCGTTCCGACCGGAGGCGTCAACGCGGATGAGACAATCGAAGACTGCGTCATCCGGGAGATTTGGGAAGAGACGGGCTACATAGCGGAAATCAGCGAAAAGCTCCAAGTGAAAACCGGGGTGTACGAGGAAATCCAAATCGCGTACGAGGCCCATTATTTCTTAGTCACCATTATCGGCGGAAACGCGCAGATTCAAGATCCCGATAATCTGGTTTTGGATATTGCGTGGAAAACGGAAGCGGAACTAAGGAATTTGGTAATGAATTATCCGGAAGACCGGAACTACTTGCTGGCGCAATTTCGTAAAACCCGCACCTCGGGCTTTCTTGTCTAACTTCTTCGGATGTTCTCCGAAGAAGTTTTTTCGTGAAAATGAAACCCAAAACCCGGCAGCATTGTCTAACTGTCAGCTAAGCAAGGGGGAGAGAAATTGGAGAAGTGCGAAAGAGACCGGCTATTGGTCGAAGCGATGGATGCGTATGGCCATTATTTAATGCGGCTCGCGTATTCGTTTGTCAAAGATCAGACGAAAGCGGAAGACATTGTCCAGGACGTGTTTATCCGCTATTACCGATCGGCCGAACAATTTGAAGGGCGTTCGAGCATCAAAACTTATTTGTACCGCATCACCGTCAACGAATGCCGCAATTATTTCAAAAGCTGGGCGTACCGGAAAACGGAGCTTTCCCAATTTCTGAGTCCTTTGCGTTCCCCGGAACCGTCAGCAGAAGATGGTGTGCTGTCGGCCGAAAAAAGCGAGAGTGTGGCGCGGGCAATTGAAAAACTGCCGCACAAGTATTCCGAAGCGCTGTGGCTGCATTATTATGCCGATTTTTCCGTGGCGGAAATCGCAGACATTTTGAAGTGTTCCGGTAATACGGTCAAAACCCGCCTGGCAAGAGGGCGGAAAATGGCCGGCATCGTATTTGTAGAGGAGGGAATTGACCATGCATGATGAACTGAAGCAGCAATTGGATCGCTCGGTACCAACGCACATCACGTTAACGGAATTAAAGAAGCGGGAAATTTTACGGGAAGCGCAAAACGAAGCACAGGCTAAACGGTCCTTCCGTCTTCCGAAAATGATGCCAGCATTGGCAAGCGCAGCCGTCATCGGATTATCAGGGTTACTGGGCTATCCATACGCCGTGGAAAATGGCTGGTTTGCCAAAAGCACGTTGCAGGCAGTGGTGATTCCGGACCATCCGTATCCGGTGCTGATCAATGCAGAATATGCAGATGAAAAAGGCGCGCTCATTTATTCGGACGAGCAGCGGATTTATTCGTTTGCCATAAGCACGCAAACGGAAACGGTTTTGGCGGAGGCAGCGAAGAATGCCAAAATCCGTGAAATAGCGTTTGAAAACGAATGGGTGGTATGGCAAGAGGTAGTTGAGAAAGATGGTGTGGGTTCTTCGTCATTGAATATCCTTAATCAGGAAAGCGGGGAAATTGAAACAATCGAAAATGTAGACGTCAGCGCCTTGGCTATTGATGGCGATATGTTGAGTTATTTGGCAATAGGCGTTGAATTCACAATACCGGCATATAAGTTGTTGAACTTACAGACGCTGGAAGAGCCGTTTGAGCACGTGCTGGTAGGTGTTGGATCAAACAGCCGGCCATCGTTTGAAGAGGGGCTTTTGGTCATTCCTGAGCGAGTAGAAAAAGCCGACATGACCGAAACGACGTTTTGGGTTTACCAGGCGGATGATCAAAGCCGAATTGATGAATACACCGTGCCGTATGAAGCTGCCGTCAATGTCACCCTGACAGATGGAAAAATCTTTGCCCAGCTGTCAAATGAGGAGAATACCATTTCGGTACTCGGTTATATCGATTTAGCGACCGGAAAATTGGTGGAAATCAAAACGCCGGAGTTTTTGGACTATGCCGTATACGGAAAGTATGTGGCGCTGCGTATTCCGAAAGGGGAAACAGATACAGTGAAACTGTTTGAAATCGAGGGTAGAGGCGTCAAAGAACTGCAGGCGTTCAATTCTGTCAAAGAAAGGCTCGTCAAACCGCGTTTTTCGGAAGCCGGCACCTTGCTCGTCAACGGAGAGGGCGCAACGTTATCCATGTATCTGCAAGACACCTCGGATCTTGATTAAAGTTAAAAATCTGCTTTAACAAATCGTCAACTTCTCCGTCTACCTTTGAAAGAGGGGGAATGGCAATGAAAAAGGGATTAATGGGAATTTTACTGATGTTGTTCATCTTGGCAGGCTGTGCCGGTCATCTCCTTCGGCAATTCGGAAGCTTCCTGGGCATATGCATTTGTAAAATACGACGGCATCAGCTACGAAATAACTGTTGAAAAAGTGGCGGAACATGAGGTCGGAGAACTGCTTGGCGAAGTGAAGCGGAATATGGCAGATATGGATACTGTAAGCAACTACGTCGAAACCGATTTTGATTCAAACGAGCTGGATCCCGGCACCCGACTGTTCGCGTTAAAAGAAAGCAACCCGCATGAAATTGTTTACGAACGGGACGGCGCATCTTTTATTGCCCGGAATACGGAAATCGAAGAATAAAAACAGGCAACATCCTGTTTGCTTCTTGTAAAAAAATGGATAGAGGATTAATCTTGTTTTAAAAGCCATTTTCCGTGGCTGAAGAATCAAGACAGGAAGCGGGAGAGAAAGATGTTTACATTGTTTCAAAAGAAATGTGCGTTTTGCAAAAAGAAAGCAGAAGAACCGCGCAAGTATTTCGATGACCAGCAAAAACCGATTCACGTGTGCTCGAGCTGCGTTTCATACGCCGAGCGCCGGGCTTTTCAAAACCGATAAAACAGGCAGCCGATCCTACTGGTCAGCCGCCTGTTTGATTAATTCGCCGTAATACGCTTGTGGGTCGGAAATGTGGTTGTCGATGAAGAACTTCGCTTCTTGCTTGAACAGGTCGATGTAATCCATTTCGTCCATGCTCATATCGCCCAATGCTTCGACCGAACCGGTAACCGTAATGGTGTCTTGCTTTAAATCGACCTTCACGGTCATGTAAGGGCGCTTTTTGTAAGTGACAACGCCGATTGCTTGCTGCTGTTCGAGGTCAACATGGGTCACTTCGCTTTTCACGCCGGTTGCCTTGAATAAGGTATAGCCTGTTCTTCGTCTTCTTTTAATCAAAACCCCTATAAATAAGGCGCCTGCAATCAACCATCTCATTTTCACGTAATCCCCTCCAATCGTTTTTACTTCTCCGTGAAGGGGGAGAACTCCTTTTGAAATCCAGACAAACCAACTTCCCTACCAGATTTTTCTAAGCTTTTGGATTTTCCATTAACTGTGTAAACCATAAGGCCTAAGAATGACTTTAAGGCAGAAAATAAATATGCTACTACAATCTATGTTACGCTTAGAAAGCAAGTGTTTTTATCTGTCCAACGAGATTTTTTTGTGGGCGGGTGATGCCACCTGTTTTTTTTATTATTGTACGGGAAAAGCGAGAAGGGTTTCCGTTTTTCAATAAGGCCATAAAAGAAAGGAAGTTGATTGAATGAGATCTGATATTACTGCAGATCGCGAGTTTTTTGAGAAGGAGCCAAAGCCCCCGGAAATGCCAGGAGATTATTCGTTTGACCGCGTACCGCGGGAAGAACGGAAGATGGGTTGGCTGAGCATCATGAACATCACGTTCGGCATTGCGACAGCTATTTTTTATTTTCAGATGGGCAGTGTTATGGCGCTTCAATTTGGAGCGGTAAATGCCATCATTTCAGCGGTTTACGCCATCATTGTTGCAGGAATCCTCGGCTCCATCATTGTGTATTTATCCGCAAAATCCGGCATGAACGTCAATTTGTTATCCCGCGGAGGATTCGGCTATATCGGAGCCTCATTAACCTCATTAATTTACGCATCGAATTTTATCATGTATTGTGCTTTCGAAGGCATGATCCTGGTGTCCGCCATCCATGCTTATTTCCCCGCAATCCCCATGTGGATTTTAATTGTCGTCTTCGGCACCATCGTCATTCCGCTAAACTGGTTTGGCATCAAACAATTGGACAAATTGCAGAAATGGTCATTGCCGCTTTTCGGCGCATTTTTGATCGCGGCCATCGTCTTTGCGTTCAACCGGCCTTCTTTATATGAAGGAAGTTTTTGGACCTACATGCCTGAAGGAGTCCAAGCCGGCGGCACAGCACTGCTTCTTTGCATCGGCATGCAGCATGGCATAATGGGGCTGACGGCGCTGATCGCTTCGGATTACGCGCGTTTCCTGAAGCCGAAAGACTTGAAAATCGGCTCAATCGCCATTGGGTTTATCCCGCAGATTTTCTGTTTCGGCGTCATGGGCGGCCTTGGCATTTGGTTCGGCGTGACCTTAGGCGAATCAAACCCCGGTGTCTACATTGTAGTCTTGCTGGGGCTTGGCGGCGTGCTGTTCACGGCACTTACGCAAATCCGCATCAACATCACGAATATTTACAGCAGCTCGCTGTCGCTTTCGAGTTTTTTCGAAAGCATGTTCAACTTTACGCCAGGCCGGCGCTTTTGGGTCGTGGTGGCAGGCGTAGTCGCAATGGCATTGATGCTTGGCGGCATCATCGACCATTTGGACATGGCGATGACGTTCCAAGGCGTGGCGCTTATGAGCTGGGCTGCGATTTTGGTAGCCGATGCCCTGATCGTGAAAAAGCTCTTGAAAATCGGGCCGGGCTATTACGAATCCAGACGAGTGAATTTGTATAAATGGAATCCCGTCGGCGTCATTTCACTTCTCGTGCCGACCGCACTCGGTACGATCGCAGCGCTCGGTTACATGGGCACGTTCCTGCAAAGCACAGCCGCGTTTTTCGCAGCGATTTTAGCTGCGACTATGACAGTGGTGCTCGCGGTGCTGACAAAAGGCCGCTATTACGCGAAAAAAGAAGCAATGGATATTCCGGAAGAAGATTGGATTGCTTAATCAGACAGCACCCGTGGAAAATGGGTGCTGTTTTTATTTGGGAAAACAACGTTACTCTTCGAAAAAACCGGCAATATAGTCATAATCAATCGCCTGGTTTTTGGCTGTATAGAAAAAGCCTTTCGAGCGGATGGTGTCCGCTGAATTAATGATCAGTTCCTTGACAGCTTTTCCCTTGTCATTGTAAATAGTCATGTTGAAACTATAACCCATATAGCCGAGTGACGGTTTGTCTTTTTGAAACGTCACGCTGTTTAAATTCTGGATAATATGGGCAATGTCTGCTTTCTCCTTAATTTCCACTTCAAATCCCTTGCCACCGTCAAAAACGGTGATTTTTGAGATATCAGACGGAGTCAGGTTAGTAATGTGGCGCGGAATATAGGTCAAGCTGTAGAGAAGAACCGCAGCCAGCAGAATTGCTCCAAAAATCACCAATCGTTTTTTCAACTCATCGCCTCCAAGATTTTATTTCTCCATTAAATGAGCATTCTCCTTTAATGCGTGAAGAATAATTCCTGTCTAAAAAATTCTCTTTGTGTAAAGATAGGGGAGGTAAACCACTGGAAAAGAGGAAACGCATGGATAAGCAATATTTTGATTTGATGTAGTTTTTTGAAGGGTACGTTCGCAATTACCGGCGCTTGAATTTATCTAATGACCATAATCGCTCAATGTTAACACAGCGGGAAATCGCACATTTTGCGACGCTTGGTGAAATGCTGGGGTTCGATGCCTTTATAGAAGATTCAAAGTTTGACCAGACAAAAGGACGTTCGCGACCGATGGACTTGTCTTGGTGGAAATGGGATCCAAAAGATTCCGAGAACTATGCATACCTTGCGCTTCACTTGGAACGCGAGAATGTTTGGGGAAAAGCTATAGAAACCATTGAAAAACTTTTTTCGAAAACCGATGAGGGCTTCGTTCCGCATAATGTCATAGGAATCCAGCGAATCGCATCTGGAGAAAAAATTTCCGCTTTGAATTGCATGGTTGCTAAAAAGAATGCCGTACAACAGTCTGTCGCTTTAATGATTTACCGTTATGATGACGCGGAGCCGGGAACGGAACGGATTATCGCCTGTTATTTTAAAGCTGACGGCACTCTTGAAACTAAAGAAGCAATCGCCAAATTGGATCAGTCGAATTACTGGTATATGGTTTATGAAGAAGAGCAACAAGCAATCCAAAAGAAGACTTAACTTTCTACTTGTACATAAATTTGATGATTAAACTGTTTAATAAATCCCGTTTGTGCAAAAATAAGAACTAGCATGAAAACCGCAAAGAAACGAGGGAATACAAAATGAAAATCCAAACAGAACGTTTCGGTGAACTGGAGCTGCCAGAGAACCGCGTCATTACATTTGCCAAAGGCATTCCAGGCTTCGAAGATTACAAAGAGTACGTGTTGCTGCCAGCAGATGAAACAGGCGAGACGCCGTTCTTTTTCCTTCAGTCGACTGAACACGCAGAAGTCAGCTTCTTTTTGGTCGATCCGTTTTCATTCTTTGAAGACTACGACGTGAAGCTCGCAGATCAACAGGTCGAGCGTCTTGCACTGGAAGACCCATCAGATGCCATCGTCCTAACAACCGTCACTGTCAAAGGCGAGATGAAAGACGCAACAACGAACCTTAAAGCGCCGCTCGTCATCAACAACGCCCAACAGCTCGGCATGCAAATTGTCCTGGACAATAAAACTTACCAAATCAAACAGCCGTTATTCCAAACAGCTGACGCAAGGCAGGTGTAAGCGATGCTCGTACTCGGAAGAAAAAAAGGCGAATCCATCATCATCGACGACGACATCGAAATCATCGTCACGGCGGTTGAAGGGGAAACAGTGAAACTTGGCATCAATGCGCCAAAGCATATTACGATCCACCGGAAAGAAGTGTACTTGGAGATTCAAGAAGAGAACAAACGGGCGATGTCGAATGTTATTAACTTGAGTGATTTTTTGAATATGAAGAAACAATAATAATGAGGAGTCTGCAGATTTGATGCAGGCTTTTTCTTTTTTAAAAAAGAATATAAAAAAGTTTTAAAAAACGCTAAACATTTTCTTAAACCCCCCGATATAAATTATGTAAGGAAGTTCAAACGGATTTGAACCCTGACAAAAACAAAAAAACATATTACACGGAGGTAATACAAAATGATTATCAATCACAATATCACAGCTTTAAACACACACCGCCAATTGAGCACAGCAAGCAGCGCTCAGGCAAACAGCATGGAAAAATTGTCTTCAGGTCTTCGCATCAACAGCGCGAAAGATGATGCAGCAGGTCTTTCAATTTCTGAAAAAATGCGCGGACAAATTCGTGGATTAGAACAAGCAGGAAAAAATGCTCAAGACGGTATTTCATTGCTACAAACTGCAGAAGGCGCTTTGAATGAAACACATTCTATTTTACAGCGTATGAACGAACTAGCTACTCAAGCTGCAAACGGTACGTTAAGTGAAAATGATAGAACTGCTGTTAAAGATGAAGTTACAGCTTTAAATACTGAAATTGATAGAATCGCTTCTGCTACCAAATTCAATGGACAAACATTAATTGACGGTAAATTTGGAACGCAATTGGATGCTGCTTCTACTATGGCAGTGGGGACTGCAGGTGTAACTTCTATTGATATTAGTGGAGCGGAAAGTGGTACAACTTATACACTAGCTAAGACAACTGATGGAATGGAATTATCAGATGGAAAAGGTAATGCGCAAACAGTTACAAATACAGAAGGCGATGCTGGTGTTTTAGATTTCAGTCAATTAGGAGTCAAAATTGGTGTGAGCGCTAACTGGACAGAAGCAGCTACTGTTGGAACTGTTGTTACAAACACTAATGACAAAGTTACTCTTCAAATTGGTTCTGAAAATTCTACTGACCAACAGCTAGGACTTTCTATTAACAAGATGAACAGCGATGCAGATTCTTTAAATACGAAGTCGATTGATGTAACAACTGCAACTGGTGCACAAGCAGCAATTACAGTTATTCAAAAAGCGATTGATAATGTTTCTTTGGAAAGATCTAAGATGGGTGCAGCTTCAAACAGACTAGAACATACAATCAACAACTTATCTAGTACTTCTGAAAACCTAACAGCTGCGGAATCACGTATCCGCGACGTTGATTATGCCGAAGCCGCGTAAGCGAGCAGAGGTACAGTCGTCCTAACTGGTAACGGTTAGAGATTACGATCGGGTGAATTGCTGGAAACCCCTTATAGCTTTTATTGCCACAACGCAGCTGGAAACGGCAGACGTGACGGTTTGAAAAAATAAAAGATTGGGCAATCAGCAGCCAAGCTCCTGTCTCGAAAGAGTGGAGAAGGTTCAACGACTAGGATAGACCATCTAAGGCGCAAGCTATGGTGATGAAATCCGTAGGTGACACAGTGTACATCAGCACTGATTGATCCGAAGTGCCCGACCCCTACTAACACTAGAGGGTGAAGATATAGTCTAGTCATTTATGAAAGTAAATGTTCGCACGATGGCGAAAGAGATGATGAACCAAACTAAGAACTCGATTCTTAGCCAAGCAGCACAAGCAATGCTAGCGCAAGCAAATCAGGCTCCGCAAGCAGTTCTTCAATTGCTACGTTAATCTTAAGATAAAAATGGGAGCCTATTTATTAGGCTCCTTTTTCTATAAGGGGGAAATCTCATGGATATTGCCGCATTATCAATGGCATTGAGCCAAGCAAGCATTCGCCAAGAAGCAACGGTTTCGGTCATGAAAAAGACGATGGACCAAGCAGAATCTAACGGACAAGGCATTATTAACATGCTTCAAGATTCTAACGTTAAAATGATGGAACAATCTGTTCAACCTCATATTGGCGGTTCGATTAATTTAAGATTATAAGTTTAAAGGCTGTGGATTTATCCATGGCTTTTTTTAATTCGGAGGAATTAAAATGTACAAAGAGCATCTTGAACAAAAGCTTCAATGGACTAAAGAACAAATTCAGTTGTTAGGTGAAATGGAGTTGCTATTGCAACAAATGAAAGATATAGCTGTATATGCAGCAGACAATACCCTTTCTGTAAATGAAATTGAAAGACTAAACGCAGAGTTAAATGCCTTGCCAGAAGAATATGGCATTCTTGAAGCGCAGCGGCATACCTTATTTCATTGAAAAGCTTTAACTAATATTTATAACTGAAAGCACAACTCGGTTAATTGGCTCACGTTCAATCCGGTCTTTTGTTTTAATCGGCTAAGAATTTTCCTTGGATCATCGTTTATTTTTATTTGATAGGGTTTTGTAGCTATCAAATGATTTCGCATAGAAACATAGCTTTTAAAGAATTTTGCTGGATCTTCAGTTAAAGCGGCTAATAATGGGAGTTTCTTATATTGCTCATTAATTTCGGTAGTCGGTTTTGTAAGGATGAAATCTATTGGCAAGTAAATGGTTGAACGCGATGCGATTTTCTTAGGTTCGCTTGGCATCAATGTTTTTCTGCACATAGACCCATGAATAAAAGGTTCGATCAATTTCAAAAAGTAGATAATTTGAAATTGATCATATAAGATGAGTCGATTTTGAGCGTCTAGGGAAAAGAGAAGATTAAATTTTTCATAGAGGAAGACAATTAGAAACTGATTTTCTAATAAAGAAAAGCTGTCAGTCGATAAAATTACTTTTTTGGGAATGCCCTTCTGTTGCTTAAAATGGCCATCGTCCTGATACTACCAAGCTAAGGACTTCTCATTAAAATATTCTTTGATATAAGCAACAGGCAATACTTTTTTTGATTGAGGATACCAGATTTCATAAAGAGCAGAAATTTCTTTTGAAGTTCGCGACTGAACCGTATAACATTCTGTAAAACCGGCTTTGACTCGGTTATCGATAATCTTTCTGTACTTAGGAGGGCTTAAAGGAAGAAAAGAAGACAATTGTTCATAACAATGATCACTCCAACCTTTATCTTTAATGGAATGGGTAAACTGAAAGCGTGGTTTTCTTCTATCTTGTTTTGTTAAACATCCGTCACCAAGTAATTTTTCACATACTAGATCATGCATTACTAACCCTCCTTTAGCTTTAGCCAATTATCTTTGTATACCCCTTTTTTATTTTCCCTCCATCATTTCTCCTATTCTTTTTACCTTCGATATCTAGTAGAATTATCATGCGTTCACTTTACCAAAGGGTGGGAAATTTATTAATGACAAGTCCAATTTCTTCTAACTTGCTAAACTACATGAATATGGCATCTATGACACAAGCTATGCCTTCTATAAATCAAACGGGATCTTCCATGAGTCCAATCGGAAGCGGCATGGACAGCAATTCGTTGTTTATGATGCTTTTGCAGGCAGCGATGCAGGGAGCGCAACAACAAACGCCTTCGTTATCCCAACAGCCGATCGTAAACAATCAATTCTTCATCCAAATGCCGAATACGTTTAATCCTGTAAGCACTCCGGCTGCTGAAACAAGCCAAACGACATCAAAGCCAATTGATACAAGCTTGACTCCGGTTGCTACAAGCACAGCAAACCCAAGCAGTTTGGAATTCAAGCCCGTCCAGTTCATGAAGATGGACAGCGATCTTGAAGGGAAGTTGAGCGGAGCAGCGGTGCACTTTATCAATGCCGGGAAGAAATACAATATCGATCCGAACCTACTTTCATCAATTGCCATTCATGAAACTGGCAACGGTTCATCGAGAGCTGCCAATGAAAAGAATAACGTGGCGGGCATGATGGGCAAGAACGGCCTTCGAAGCTATAACTCGGTTGAAGAAAGCATTTTTGACATGGCGCGGAATTTACGACAAAACTATTTGGATCAAGGCAAAAGCACAATTGCCGAAATTGGAGCTAAGTACGCCCCGGTAGGTGCATCGAACGATCCGACTGGCTTGAACAACCACTGGACAAATGGTGTCACCCGCAATTTCAATAATTTCGCATGAGCAAAGCCGATTCTTAATGAATCGGTTTTATTTTTTGCGAAATATTAATTTTAAATACCCCTAAAAATTTCTTCCTGAATGCCGATAACTAATATAGAGAACGGTTGAAGCTTCTTATATATTCAGCCAATAGACGATCGAGTATAAGGGGGAATTACTGATGGAAGTGCAAAACCTGCCCAGCATTGGATATCCGAAAAAGTTAGAGCCGATTGAAGCTGTTTTTCCGGTTCAAGTTTTGAAAGAACATGTAATGGAAGAAACAATAGAAAATTTCCCGAAAGAAAAACTGCTTCCGAAAGTGGAAGAAATGAACGAATTCTTGGAAACCGTAACGACTGGAGTAAAGTTTCAGCTGCATGAAAAGCTGAACGTCTATTATGTTCAAGTCATCAATACGAATACAGAAGAAGTGTTAAAAGAAATCCCTTCAAAAAAATTCCTCGACATGTACGCATCGATGGCGGAATTTGCGGGATTGATAATCGACGATAAGGCGTAACAATTGGAAGGAGAATGCTACATGGCTTTACGAATAGGCGGATTAGCCTCAGGCATCGATACGGATTCATTGGTAAAAGAAATGATGGCCGTTCAAAAAATGCCTTTAGATAAATTAACACAGCAAAAAACATTTACGGAATGGCAACAGACGGCATTACGGGATATGAACTTAGAGTTTTCAAATTTGAGGTCGAGTGCGAGTAACCTACGTCTAGAATCTTCATTCAATGCATACACTGCAACTTCTTCAAATTCGACTAGTGTCACCGTTGAAACCACAGCCAGCGCGGTGAATGGCTCCTATACTGTAGAAGTGATTAGTGTGCCTAAACCAGCTACATTAACCTCTGCAGCTCCTATTATGAAAACGGTCAATGAAGCAGCAAAATCAACAGATGTTATGGGTATAGCAGGAACAATATTAGTAACAAATGGCACGACAAATATTAACGTGAAAATCACAGATACCATGACTTATGCAGACATTGCTAGAGAGCTTCAAAATAAGACGGCTGGGAGCATTCCAGAGCTGCGTGCAAGCTTTGATAATACAACGTCAAGATTCTTCATCTCTACTAAAGGTATGGGTGAAAAACAAAATTTCACTCTTCAATTCGCCGATCAAACGATAGCGGATAAAGTGTTGAATAATGGAAAATCAACTCAAACTACTACAAATGCCGTAGATGGTTCGATAAAATTTGATGGCATTGAAATCAATGGCTTAACAACAAATAAAACAACGGTTAATGGCTTAACTTTGAATCTTATCCAAGCTGGCGGAGGAGCATCAATAATTAATGTACAGTCGAATCCGGATAAACCGGTAGAAATGATTAAAAATTTTGTGGAAAGTTATAATAAAACAATCACAGATCTCGAAAAGAAATTAGTTGAAAAGCGTTATTCGGATTTCCAACCACTTTCAGCCGAGCAAAAGAAAGATATGTCGGATAACGAAATTGAACTTTGGGAAGAAAAGGCGAGAAGTGGTTTGCTACGCAACGACCCTATTTTGAGAAAAGCGGTACAAGATTTGCGAAGAGCATTTACGGATGAAGTGAAAGAGATTCCAGCTGGAAATATCAGGCTTCTCTCTCAAATTGGCATTAGTACTGGTTCCTGGTCTGAAGGTGGCAAGCTTTTCATTAATGAAGACAAATTAAAAGCGGCATTAACGGAAAAACCTGATGAAGTCATGCAGTTATTTACGTACAAAGATGCCGGAACTGGAAAAGGCGTTGGCGATCGAGTCTATGCTAATCTTAATGAAATTGTCAAAAACTTAAGTAGTCAAGCGGGAAGCACATCTAGTTTAGTAGATAACAGCACAATTTCAAAAAAAATTAAACAAATGAATGAGGATATAGCCAGATGGCAAGAAAAATTAACAACTATCGAAGATCGATACTGGCGCCAGTTTACCGCGATGGAAAAAGCACTGAGCCAGATGAACTCACAAAGCACATGGATGCAGCAGAATATGTTTGGAGGCTCGTAATGATTGACTATCAAACAGATTTAAAACACATCCTTCAGTTAACGGAAGATGTTTTGGCACAGGCCCAAGCGATTAACGCACAAATGAAAGAAAATGAAGCGGGACAATTGGAAGACCTGGATTCGCTTTTTGACAAAAGAGGCAAAGCGATTCTTCGCTTGGATGCGTTGATGCAGCAGAAATTCATCCGTTGGAATGACGAAGACCGGATACTCATCAGCCGGCTGCAACAAGCGGAGCAGCAGCTTCAGCCGCTCATCACCGGTCTGCATCAAGCATTTTTGAAGCAAATCAACCGCATGAACCAAACAAAGCAAGTATCGCAAAAATACATTGGCGCCTACCAAAACATGGCGACCGACGGATCGTTTATTGATAAACGGAATTGACCTTTAGGAGGATCACGAATGGCAACGATTAATCCTTACCAAGCGTATCAGCAAAACTCAGCAATGACGGCTTCGCCGCAAGAGTTGACATTGATGCTGTACAACGGCTGTTTGAAATTCATCAAACTGGCGAAACGCGCAATGGCGGAAAAGAACTACCAGGAAAAAAACACGAATATCATCAAGGCCCAGGCAATTGCCCAACAATTGCGTATGACGCTCGATATGGATATTGAAATCTCCGAGAATTTGGATGCGCTATACGAATACATGTACACGCGCTTGATTGAAGCCAACACAAAAAACGACGTAACGATATTAGAAGAAGTAGAAGGCTATGCCTTAGACATGCGTGACACATGGAAACAGGCAATGGGCATTGCAAAAGGCAACTAGAGAAAAAGATTATCTTAAGAGTGAAATGAGGGTTTGGTGTGGATAAAACATCATGGTTAGGCGTAATACTTGGATTTGGTGTACTGGTTGGCGGAATGATTTTAAAAGGATCGGATCCACTTGCGCTGTATAATCCGGCGGCATTGGTCATCATATTCGCCGGAACGGCGGCCTGTATACTGGTTGCCTTTCCGATGAACGAAATAAAGAAAATCCCGGGCTTGTTCAAAGTGCTTTTCGGGGATACAAAATTACTTTCGATCAAAGAAATGATTCCTATGTTTACTGGATGGGCCATGACGGCAAGAAAAGAAGGGCTTTTGGCTTTGGAAGAACAAGCGGAAGAAGTGGAAGACCCATTTTTGCAGCGCGGCTTGAAAATGGTCGTTGACGGCCAGCCGCAAGAGTACATCCGCGAATTGATGGAAGAAGAAATCGCGGCAATGGAAGAACGCCATGAACTGGGAGCGAAAATTTTCACCCAAGCTGGAACGTACGCGCCGACGCTTGGGGTATTGGGCGCTGTTATCGGTTTGGTTGCAGCACTTGGCCATTTGGACGATGTGGCCTTGCTTGGTAAATCGATTTCAGCCGCGTTTATTGCGACGCTGTTCGGGATTTTCTCGGGGTATGTATTGTGGCATCCATTCGCTAATAAACTAAAGCGGAAATCGGAGCAAGAAGCGAAGATGAAGCTCATTATGCTGGAAGGATTGCTTGCGGTGCAAGAAGGCCTTCCTGTCCGTACCGTAGAAGAAAAATTATTGACGTACTTGCCGGCGAAAGACCGGATTCTTGAAAAAGAAGAAAAAGTAGGTGCGGAAGTTGAAGCGTAAAAAAAAGCATGAAGAACATGTCGACGAATCATGGCTCATTCCTTACGCCGATATTTTGACGCTGCTTTTGGCGCTTTTCATCGTTTTGTTTGCGGCCAGTGAAGTGGATTCGAAAAAATTCGAAGCCATTTCCCAGGCGTTCAATAGTGAGTTGGAAGGCGGAACAGGCGTTTTGGAGCAGCAAGCCGCAGTCGAAACGTTCGAAGAAACGTCGCCGATTCCCGAAGTCAGCGAAGAAAATCCTGCTGGCAAAAGCAAAGAAGAAATCGCAGTCGAACAAGATTTTAAAGAATTAGGCGACCTTCAGGAAAAAGTGGAAACCTATATTAAAGAAAAAGGGCTGGCACCGCGATTGCAAACCAAATTGACAGCAAAAGGCTTGCTTTTGACCATTAAAGAAGGCGTGCTTTATACGCCGGGAAGTGCGGATATGTCAGCAGAAGCGCAGAAAATTGCAGTGGAAATTTCGAACTTATTGATTACGGACAAACCCCGGTTCATTTACATCGAAGGCCATACGGACAATGTACCGGTCGCGCAATCAGGAAAATACCCGTCAAACTGGGAACTGAGCGCAGGACGCGCCATCAATTTCATGAAGTTGCTTCTTGAAAATGACCAGCTCGATCCGAAAAAGTTTAGCGCGACAGGCTACGGAGAATTCCAGCCGCTGACTTCGAACAAAACCGAAAAAGGCCGGGCTGAAAATCGCCGAGTGGAAGTATTGATTTCACCATATACAGAAGAAAAAGAATAATAGAGGTGCAGCATGGGGAAAATGAAAGGCACGTTAATCGTAATTATCGCAGTAGCCGTAATTGGAGCGGCTGCTTGGTTTTTCTTGTTGAAAGACAAGGAAGCGGGGGCTGAAGAAGAAAAAGCATTGACGGCAGAAGAAGTTGCCGCACTTAGCATTGATACAGATGTCATTACGACGAATTTAGCATCAGAAGGCCATTTCGGCATCGTCCAGTTCAATATTTTATTGAGCGATGAAGACGCGAAGCACGAAGCGGAAAAACGCACGGCAGAAGTGCGGGCAGCGATTATTTCGACAGTGGCAGGCTTTACAAAAGAGCAATTGATCGGCAAAGACGGCATTGAAACATTGGAAAAAGAACTATTCAATAAACTAAGCAAGATTGTTGAACACGGAGAAGTGGAACGCGTACTCGTCACAGAATTTAAAGTGCAATAAAAAAGTTAGCATTCAGTGGCAGGTTCTTGCTGTTGAATGCTACTCGTTTTTTACTGAAATAAATCAGATTTCTGCTAAACATTTCGGACAGCGTGCCGATATACTATTTATAAAGAGATAAAGAATCAGGTGATGGACATGCAGACAGACCGACTAGATAATTGCAGCAGATGTGGCAGGTTGTTTCTCAAAGATCATTCTGATTGCTGCTTAGATTGTTTCCAAGAAATCGAGCAAGAATTTAAAAGCGTGGCGGAATTTTTGAAAAGTCCGTATAACCGCTATGCAACTACTGAGGACGTCAGCAAATTCACCGGCGTTTCGCTCAAACGGATCGCTGATTTTATTCGCGACGGCCGCGTTTACGCTGAAGACTATCCCAATCTGGGTTACGAATGTGCCCATTGTGGTAAACTCATAAAAAGGCAAGTGCTCTGCACCGACTGCTATACGCAGTTTTCCGACGACGTCAACAAAGCGTTGAAGCGCGAAAAACTGACCGATGGGATCAGCAGCAAGCAAACGGCCGGATCAACCGAAAGAACCGCACAGTACTGGAAGTTGAGGAAAGACAAATAAAACGGCAGGGTGGTGAGGGAATGAATATCGATAAGACAACAGGCTCTTCTTATATTCAATCTTATCAAAAGCAACTGCAAGTAGCTCCAACAGCAAAAGCCAAATCGGCGCAAAAAGAAGACCAGCTGCAAATCTCAAGCCAGGCAAAAGAAATGTTTGAGAAAAAGACAGAAGCAGTAGACACGGAACGGCAAGAAAAAATCAATCTGCTAAAAGCCCAGATCCAATCCGGCGACTACCAGGCCAACAGCAATAAAGTGGCTGAAGGAGTTTTCAATTTCTGGTTCGGCAAATAGGGGATGGCCTTAACAGAGGAGGCTAAGAAATGCTCGCAGCAATCGCCGCAAAACTAGAAGAACTAAGCGACGTGCAAAAACAATTGCTCGATGTCGCAGAACAAAAACGGCTGATCATCATTGAACGGAAAATAGAAGATTTGAATGAGCTGGTGAAACAAGAAGCGGGGCTCATCGATCGGCTTAGTGCATTGGAAAGCGAACGGGAGCAATTGGTTGAAGAATTTCTCAAACAACACCCAACGCTTAGCTTCCAAGAAGCGATCAGCCAAACGCGTGATGAACTGGCACAGAAAAAAGTGCAAATGCAAATGGCCGCTCTGCAGCAAGGCATGACCGATTTGCAGGCAAAAAACAAAGTGAACGAGCGGCTGTTAAAAGACGCGATCCATTTTGTCCAGCACATGATCGAGCAAGTCACAAAGTCAAAACAGCAAAACTTCAATTACCAATCGCCCATGCAAACAAAATCAACGACAGCGAGCCGCGGGTTTTTTGATACAAAAGCTTGATAACAGGAAAGAGGGAAAGACATGGTTTCAACATTTCACGGATTAGAGCTTGGCAAGCGCGGATTAGCGGTTACCCAGGCCAACATTACAACGACCGGCCAAAACATCGCAAACGCCAATACGAAAGGCTATTCTCGCCAACAAGTAAACTCCAGCGCGTCGCCTTCGCTTGATATTTGGACAGCGAACGGCACCGGCCAATTGGGGACCGGCGTCTCGCTTGACTCGATCACCCGTGTGAGAGACCGCTTTCTCGACAGCCAGTACCGCGACCAAGCGTCAAACCTTGGCAAAGCGGCGATTGAGCAAGATACATACGACCGTTTGGAAATGGCGGTCAACGAACCAAGCGACACTGGCCTTCGTTCTGCGATGGACCAAGTGGAAGCGGCTCGCCAAGATTTGGCGAACGACCCTGACAGCCCTGCAGCTAAAGCGGTTTTAAAAGAACGCGCAGCGGCGTTTCTGGATACAGCGAAATCGATGAACAAATCGATGGACAACATCAAGGGGGATCTGAACTTGCAGCTGGACGAATCGGTTGCGCAAGCGAATGATTACCTAAAACAAATTGCTGAACTAAACAAAAGCATCAAAGCAAACGGCAGCCAGTCGAATGATTTGAAAGATAAGCGCGATGTATTAGTGGAAGAGCTTGCCAAACTGTTGCCGATCGAAGTAAAAGAAGTGGGCGGCATGTACACAATCAAGTCGAATGGGGCTTCTCTTGTAGACAACACCACACCGCCAGCTGAGCTTACAGCCGCTTCGATTACGAAAGATACGGGCGGAAAGTTGGGCGGCATCGTCCAATCGTTGGAAAATGTAGGAACGGTCAAAGGCCAATTGGAAACAATGGTTTCTCAGTTTCAAGCGGAAACCGGCGATTTGATTAGCGGAGACGGAATTGACAACATGAGTGTTAATCCCAACTTTACGGACTTAACGAGCACGGCTCCAGCGGGATCAAGCGCCAAAGGATTGTTCCAAAGCCTAGTCAGTGAACTTGGTGCGAAAAGCCAAGCTTCTCAAAATACATTGGCCAACAACGAAGCGGCACTTCTGGCAACAGACAGCCGCCGCCAATCGGTGACCGGCGTTTCGCTTGATGAAGAAATGGCGAATTTAATCATGTATCAACATTCATACAGCGCGGCTGCACGATTGGTGTCAATGACGGATCAAATGCTTGATACCATCATCAACCGCATGGCGAACTAATCGCAGGTAAATGGGGGCAAACAAATGAGAGTCACACAGCAAATGATGCAGCAAAATTCAATTCGCCAGATGAACCAAAACTTGGACCGCTTCAACAAAATCAACAACCAAGTGGCATCCGGCAACAAAATTCAGCGTCCGTCTGACGACCCGAACGGCGTCTCAAAAGCGATGAATTTGAAAAGCGCTTTGGCTGCCAACGAACAATACGACCGCAACACCACCGAAACAAAGTTGTGGATGGATGAAACCGACCAGACAATCGGCGAAATGGTCGATGTCATGCAGCGCGTCCGCGAACTGGCGGTTAAAGGAACCACTGGAACGTTAAACGACACAGATCGCCAGGCGATTCAAGCTGAAGTTACGCAGTTAGCTGAACAAATGCGCACGTTCGGCAACAGCCAAGTGAACGGCAAGTATTTGTTTAACGGAACGAACGTGAAAGAAGCGCCATTTCCTTCAGAAGGCAAGATCGACATGAATGCTTTGGCGATCAACCAAGATTCCAAAATGTTCGCAATTGGCGACGGCGTCAGCATCAAAGGGAATGTCACAGCGGATGAGTTGTTTGGCACAAAAGACGCCAACATCTTTGCTACACTTTCCAAGATTTCCGAAGACATCTCGTCTGCAGATTTAAGCGAAATCGATGCCGATATGAATCGCATGTTAAGTGCAGCTGCTATAAACGGCGCGCGGCTTAACCGGGTAGAAGCGGTTGAAAACCGTGTCGCCGACAGCAACATCCAACTGAAATCGATGTTGTCGAAAATCGAAGACGTTGATTATGCAGAAGCGATGATTCAACTGAAAAGCGAAGAAAGTGTTTATCAAGCAACGCTCGCTGCTTCAGCCAAAATCATTCAACCAAGTTTAATGGACTTTTTACGCTAAACAAAAAGCAATTCGCCTCTCGCGAATTGCTTTTTTTCATGGGCAGAAAAGGCTGGAGTTTTTACGGGGTTTTTGTTGGCTAGGTGTCTCCGGAAAAACGATTTTTACAATGGCAATCAATTTTTCTAAAGGCGTTTTTCCTATTTTAGCAGTATAGTTGGAATGCCATTATTCTTACTTAAAATACCTAAATGGAATAAAAAGTGAATAATATGACTTATCAAAATTCCTGTTTCTTCTATTATATACAAATTAGATAAGGCCTTAGTGTAGGATTTAAAACTTGGAGCAGAAAATCGCTTGCTTATCAGTAGGCTGGTAAACGTAGTTTTTCGTCAAAAAGTTTAATGCTTTTGCGCTATTTAATCGAATGCAAACTGGCAAAGACGTCTGAAGAAAACAGCGAAATTTGCCGAAGGCCAAACCAATAAAAAAAGAGCAGATGCAACTTGGCATCTGCTCTTTTTCTTATCCCTTCATCGTGTTGACTAAGCCCATCATGTCATCAGCGAATTTGATCGATCGCCCTTGGGATTCAAGCAAGCGTTGAGTGGAAATCAATTCCGTCATTTCGTCCGTTAAATCGACATTCGACATTTCAAGTGCGCCTTGGCTAATGTTCACTGTGCCATCGCCAAGTTGCAATGTGCCGTTCGCTAGTTGTTCGGCTTCCGTTCCGGGAAGCTGGTAGTTGTTGCCGCCTAATTTTTCAAGCATGTTTGGCCGGTTGACCGTCGCGATGCTTAATTGGAATTGAGTCGGTTGTTTAGCGGGGTCTTTATAAGTCACTTCAACGAGGCCGTTTTCATTTGTTTTAATGGATTTGTAATCTCCGTCAAAGGAAATCGGCTGGTTGTTGCTGTCGAGCACGGCAGCTCCGCTTGCAGTAACCAAGTTTACTTGGTCGCCGTTAGGCTGAACGTGGAACGAACCGTCTCTTGTGTAAAGCGTTCTTCCTTCAGACGCCACCCGGAAAAATCCGGAATCGCCTTGGATCATAAAGTCGAGCTGGTTACCGGTTTGCTTAATGCTTCCTTGCTCGGTGCGGATACTCGTGTGTGTGTTGATTGCGCCTGCTCCAATTCGGATTCCGTAAGGAGTGGATCGGCCGGCTTCACGCTGCGGCGTCGCTTGCCGTTCAAACGACTGAACCAACGCATCCGAGAAATTTGCTTCTTGGCGTTTGTAGCCTGATGTGTTGACGTTCGAAATGTTGTTGGCAATCATATCGACTTTTTTCTGCAGCTCACGCATTGTCGTGGCTGCTGTATTCATTTGGATATTCATCTAGTTAACCCCCTTAGTAAATCCGGCCGATTTCATTGACGGCTTTTTCCATGCTGCGGTCATACGCTTGAATGACTTTTTGGTTGGATTCAAAGCCGCGGTACGTGCTCATCATCTCCGTCATCGTTTGCGTCAAATCGACATTGGACTGTTCAAGAAACCCTTGGCGGACAAAAGAAGCGGAATTGGCTAAAAGCGGAACCTCTTCAACTGACTGCGGAACATTTTGCGGATTTCCTCCCCAACGCAGCAAGCCTTGGCCTTCTTTCACCAATTGCGCCGGATCTTCGGTATATCCAATCCACAAGCTGCCAGCCGTTGTTCCATTTTCCAAGGAAATCTGCCCATTGTCTTGAATCGAAAACTTCTCGGATCCAACATTTATAGGAGATAAGTCACGTCCTAAGACGGTGTGTCCGTCACTAGTCTTTAAGACCCCATTTTGATCAACGGTAAACTGGCCATTTTGGGTATAACGAATGTCGCCGTTCTCGGTTTGCACCCCGTACATGATGGTGCCTTTTTGCCCAGTGTCCGGATTGACCGGCAGCAGTTCAGACATTAACGCAACATCCGTGGAATTTCCGGTTTCTTTTAATGCGCCTTGCAAAAAAGAAGGAATTCCTTCCTGGGCATAAACCCCGGTGTTCAACGTGCCAATCTTGTTGGAACCGCCTGCAGCAGGGGTGCCTTTGCCCATTGCACTAAGCAACTGCTCCGGAAAAGCGCGCAAGACGGTTTGGTCTTGTTTGAATCCTGGAGTGCTGGCATTGGCCAAGTTATTGGTTAGAATTTGTTGTTTTCGATTATGGGCCATTAAGCCGGATGTGGCAGTGTATAAACCACGAAACATAGACAGGTACTTCCTCTCATTGAAGAATATGATGATTATTTCGTAAGCTTAACACGTATTTAGGAATATTTATATATATTAATGGAAAATACAGTAGAAAAAAATTTTAAAAGAAAAATATACAAATTAATAGAATCATGATACTATGTGTTGGAACATTTATTTTAAAATAGTACAAATTGACGAGTTTAAAATAGAGCAGTTACAAAAACGATAAATGGCAAACTTTTCGAAAGAAGAGGACGCAAAGCCACGGGCCTACGTACAAAGTTATAAGGCAGCCGGGTTGCCGAAAGATGGATTGTTTTACGTAAATCCACCTTTTTTAAGGTGGATTTTTATTTGAAAATATATAGGCAAAGGGGCAGAAGGATGAAACTTTTTTCGCAATCTTTTCAGTCATTGGAACAAGGATTATCAGCGGCCACATTAAAACAGCGTGTCCACTCTTCTAATATTGCAAACGTCGACACGGCAAATTACAAAAGCAAGCATGTCGATTTTCAATCTACGTTAAATGGAGTTTTGAAAGACTCTGCCATTTCCAGCTATAAGACAGATCCAAGACACCTTTCGTTTGGAAATGGTTCTTCATCATCGAATCCTGCTATCAAGGTGAACGAATCCTCGCAATACAACGCGAACGGCAACAACGTCGACATGGACTTAGAGATGTCCGAGTTGGCGAAAAACCAATTATGGTATAACGCAATGACCGACCGCATGAATGGCAAGTTCAATAGTTTGCGTACAGTCATTAGTGGAGGGCGGTAAACATGAGTTTATTTAATGGATTGAATATCAGTGCTTCAGGATTAACGGCAAACCGTTTGCGGATGGACGTTGTTTCTTCTAATATCGCGAACGCCAATACCAACCGTGCAAAACTGGTTGATGGCGAATGGCTGCCGTATCGCCGAAAAACGGTTGAGCTGACACAGAACGGAGTTTCTCCATTCGAACAAAAACTGCAATCGACGATCAATAAAGGCAATGGCGAAGTATCGGGAGTCAACGTTTCCCGCATCAAAGAAGACCAAGCGCCATTTGTGCAAACATACGATCCATCTCACCCGGATGCCAACGAAGAAGGCTACGTCTTATCTTCCAATGTGGATCCTGTAAAAGAAATGGTCGACTTGATGTCGGCTACTCGTTCATATGAAGCGAACGTCACAGCGATGAACGCTTCAAAAAGCATGTTTATGAAAGCATTAGAAATCGGCAAATAAGTTAGAACAGTGTAATTCTTAATAAGCCGCTTCGGTCGCTTTGGGCATAGCTCCCGCAAGAAGCCAGGAAAATCGCCTGTCTTCTTGCTTCGTCGGCCTACGCCTGCGCCCTTGGACGCGCCGAAGCTAAGAAATTTCTTAATTTCATATGAAACTACAAGTAAAAGTCTTATTTTATAGCAAGTCGACTAAAAGATATGGAGCAAAACAGCGGAGACTCCCGCGGGAGCAGCGTAGCGATGAAGTGCCCGACACTCGGGCGCTTAGCCCGAGTTAGTTCGGCGCAAGCCCGCAGGAAAGCGGAGCTGTTTTGCGGAATATCACTGCCACCACATTCTAAAACGTAAGGGAGTGCACCATGGATAAAATTAGCATGCTTCAAACCCCAATGATTCAAAGTCCGGCCGCATCAAAACCGAATTCCGAAAACAAGACGGAAGGTTTTGGAGAAATTTTCAAAAAAGCGCTGCAAGATGTAAATGCAGCACAAAACGAATCCGATAAACTGACCGGCCAATTGGTAACCGGCCAAGTGGAAGATGTCCACGAAGTGATGATTGCTGCGCAAAAAGCGAGCCTTTCACTCGAAATGACCGTGCAAGTGCGCAATAAAGTAGTCGAAGCTTACCAAGAAGTGATGAGAATGCAATTATGATCCTTGATAAGATGAGGGATGAAGCGTAAATGAAAGAGAAGATAGCAGGATTTAAAGAGAAAGTTACACAATCATGGGGCGCATTTTCGCCGACAATGAAGTGGACGGTAGCCGGTTCGTTTTTTGCTACCCTCATTTTGCTGTTTGTTTTCGTGTTTTTCAGCAATCAAGAACATTACGGAACACTTTACTCGGGTCTTACAGCTTCAGAAGCGGGCGAAATCAAAACCGCTATTGAAGAACAAGGAATTCCGGTTGAAGTGTCATCGGACAGCACGACGATTAGTGTGCCGGAAGAAGAAATCGCCAATTTAAAAGTGAACTTAGCTGCCGAGGGAATTCCGGAAAGCGGCAATGTCGATTACGGCATTTTTAGCGAGAACATGGGGCTTGGCATGACCGACCGCCACTTTGATGTGGTTGAGCGGGACGCCATGCAAAACGAGCTCGCTTCGTTGATTAAACAAATCGACGGCGTTTCGGAAGCGAACGTTATGATTACCTTGCCAAAAGAAAATGTTTGGATTACCGATGAAGAGCAAGTAGCGACCGCATCGGTAGTTATTCAAGGCGATCCGACTTTCCAGTTGGATCCGAAACAAATCAACGGCCTTTACCACTTGATCAGCAAAAGTGTTCCGGATCTGCCGGCTGACCAAATTGTGATCATGGACCAAAACGGCCAAGTGTTTGAAGCAGAAGAAGAAAACAAAATGGACACAAGCTTGTCTGTTTACCAGCAGCAAAGTGAAATCAAAAAAGACATTGAACAAGACATTCAGCGCCAATTGCAGCAAATGCTCGGTTTGACGCTTGGGCAAGACAAAGTGGTCGTATCGGTTATGACCAGCATGGACTTTACACAAGAAAAACGGGAAGAAAACCTCGTTGAAGCGGTCAATAAAGAAACAAACGAAGGCATCGACATCAGTGTTGAGCGAATCGTTGAAACGTATTCGAGCGAAGGCGCAACCGTTGATGACACAACCGGAACGGGTGAGACGGAAATTGCCAATTACCCGGCAGCCGGTGAAGGCGGCAACACCGAATCCGAAAAAACCGAAGAGCGGATCAACCGCGAAGTCAACCGGATCAACCGCCAAATCGAAACAAGCCCGTACGTGATTGACGATATTACGATCAATGTCGGCGTAGAACCCCCGAATCCACAAAACCCGGCAAGTTTAACGCAAGAAAACATTGACGACATCAGCAATCTATTGAAAAACACCGTTAGCACTTCGCTTAGCATGAGCGGAAAACCCGTGACGGATGAAGAATTAGACACCCGGATTTCGGTATTTGCCACTGAATTCCAAGGAAAACCGGCTGCGGTTGCCACTGCAGAACCAAAACCGGCATCGTGGATCGACACGCTTACCGGCAATTTATTGTTTATGATCATTGCAGGAGTGGCAGTAGCGTTGCTTGCAGTTGTGCTCGTTCTTGTTTTGCGCAAGAAAAAGTCAAAAGAAGAAGCACTCGAAGACTTTAATTTTGATATGTTCACTCAACCAATGAGCATAAAAGAAGATGGAATAGAAGAAATTAATTTTGATGATTTAAGTTCAGTTACCAATCCGAAACGGAAAACGATTGAGAAACTGGCGAAAGAGCGGCCGGACGACTTTGCGAAGTTGTTGCGGACATGGATGGCTGAAGAGTAGGAGAATGGCACATGGTTAATCAAATCACAAAAAAGCTGACAGGTATTCAAAAAGTAGCTGTGTTGCTCGTCGGGTTAGGGCCTGATGTATCTGTTGAGATCTTTAAACAGTTGACGGAACAGGAAATCGACCAATTGACGCTGGAAATTTCGAATGTTCGCCAATTGAAAAACAGCCAAACAGAAGAAGTGTTGAGTGAATTCTACGGAATGATTCTTGGACAGGACTTCATGAGCGAGGGCGGATTGGATTACGCGCGGGAAATTCTTGAAAAAGCATTGGGGAAAGATAAGGCATTGGACACCATCGGCCGTTTAACGAGCCGATTGCAAGTAAAACCGTTCAATTTTGCGAGAAGAGCCGATCCGAACCAATTGTTGAGCATTTTACAGCACGAACATTCCCAAACAATTGCGCTTGTTCTTTCTTATTTGGATTCCAAGCAATCTTCGCAAATTTTGTCCCAACTGCCTGCTGAAAAACAAGCGGAAGTGGCACGGCGAATTGCGTTGATGGAAAGCACATCGCCTGAAGTGATTCACCAAGTGGAACAAATACTCGAGCGCAAGCTGACCGCAACCGGTTCTCAAGACTATGCCGCAACGGGAGGGTTGGAAGCCATTGTCAAAGTGCTGAGCAAAGTTGACCGCGGCACCGAAAAAACCATCCTCACCGAGCTGGAAAAAAATTCACCGGAATTGGTCGAAGAAATCAAGAAACGGATGTTTGTCTTCGAAGACATCGTCTTGTTGGATACGCGTTCGGTTCAGCGGATTATCCGCGAAGTAAACGACGCCGATTTGACGTATGCACTGAAAGTGGCGAACGAAGAAGTGAAAGATGGCATTTACCGCAATATGTCTGCACGTAGAGCCGAATCGATCAAAGAAGAAATCGAATTGATGGGCCCTGTGAAACTGAAAGATGTGGAAAATGCTCAAACGAATATTGTGGCATTGGTTCGCAGCCTGGAAGAGAAGGGTGAAATCATCATTTCCCGCGGTGAAGGGGATGAAATGATTGTCTAACATCATTCGCTCTCAAATCACCGTGCCGCACGACACAAAAATTATCCAGCCAAAAAAAATAGAAACCAAAAAATCCGTTTTCGCAGACCGGAAGTTAACTGCCGGCGAGCAAAAACAGTTCATGTTGCAAGAATTTGAATCACTGGAAACTCAGTATGTCCAATTGCAGGAAAAAATAAAACGCGAGCAAGAAGAAGCGCAAACTGCCATTGAACAATGGTGGCGAGAAAAACAGGAAGAAGCGGCGCGAGAAGCCCAGCGGCTTGCTGAAGAAGCATCTGCCCAAGGATTTCAAGCGGGTTTCGACCAAGGCGTGCTCGAAGCAGAAAACGAATTTCGGGAAAAACGGCAAGACATGCAGCAACTACTGGAAACCGCCTATGCTGAAAAAGACAAAATCATTCAGCAAGCGGAACCGTTTTTATTGGAACTCAGCGTGAAAGTGGCCGAAAAAGTGATTAAAACAGAATTAAAGCAGCACGGTGAACAGCTAATCACCGTCGTTAAACAGGCATTGATGCAAGTTGAAGAGTCCGAAGACGTGCTCATGCAAGTGTCTTCGGAAGACTACCCGGTCATTCTACCCTTTTTGGAAGAACTTAAAACCTATGTTCGGGCAGATTCTGCATTAAAAATTATTCCCGTTGCCAATTTAAAAAACGGGGACTGCATGATCCATACCGCTAGCGGCTCATACGATGCGACGGTCGACGGCGAATTAACGGAAATTAAAAAGCAATTGCTCATGTATTTTGAGGAGAAGACAAACGATGACCTTTCGGAAAGATGAGTATTTGGCGTTACTAGATGAAATCGAGCCGGTAAAAAAACACGGCAAAGTGGTTCAAGTGATCGGTTTGACGATCGAATCCCGCGGTCCCTACGCCAAAATGGGCGAGCTGTGTTTGCTTTATCCGAACCAACATGACCGGCCGATTGAAGCGGAAGTCGTCGGTTTTAAAGAAAACAAAGTATTGTTGATGCCGCTGCGGGACATCTCGGCAATCGGGCCGGGCTGTTTGGTGGTGGCGACTGGATCACCCCTGCAAATCAAAGTAGGGCAATCCATTTTAGGAAAAGTATTAGACGGCATGGGCAAACCGCTCGATGAAAGCACGCTTCCAAAAGGCTTGACCAATTATTCAACGAACAACATGCCGCCGAATCCGCTGAGCAGGCCGCGGATCGACAAGCCGCTTGAAGTGGGCGTCCGCGCTATTGACGGGTTGTTGACGGTCGGCCAAGGCCAGCGCATCGGCGTTTTCGCCGGAAGCGGCGTCGGTAAAAGTACGTTGATGGGCATGATTGCCCGCAATACGGAAGCTGACATCAACGTTATTGCGCTAGTCGGTGAGCGGGGCCGCGAAGTCCGTGATTTTATTGAACGCGATTTAGGCCCTGAAGGCTTGAAAAAATCCGTGGTTGTGGCGGCGACGTCTGATCAGACACCGCTTCAGCGCATAAAAGGTGCTTTAACGGCTACGGCGATTGCGGAATACTTCCGCGATCAAGGAAAAAACGTCATGTTGATGATGGATTCGGTGACGCGGTTTGCAATGGCGCAGCGCGAAGTTGGGCTGGCAGTTGGCGAACCGCCGACAAGCAAAGGCTATACGCCGAGCGTGTTTGCATTGTTGCCGAAGCTTTTGGAACGGTCCGGCACATCGAGCAAAGGATCGATTACCGCGTTTTACACAGTCTTGGTGGACGGCGACGACATGAACGAGCCGATTGCCGATGCGGTCCGCGGAATTTTGGACGGGCACATTGTGCTCGACCGGAAAATTGCCCAAAAAGGCCAGTTTCCAGCGATCAACGTCATGGCCAGTGTCAGCCGGGTCATGCACGAAGTGGTTTCAAAAGAACATAACCAAGCGGCGGTCGAGTTTAAACGACTGCTTGCATCTTATAACGCATCAGAAGATTTGATTAATATCGGGGCGTATAAAAGCGGGGCAAACAAAGAAATTGATGACGCCATCCGTTCTTATCCACTCATTCGCGAATACTTGCAGCAAGACATTTACGAAAAAGCAAAACTGGAAGAAAGCGCAGGCCGCTTAACAACGCAATTTGGAGGAGTGCAAACGTGACACATTTTAACTTTCGGTTTCAAAAGATTTTGGATTTAAAAGAAAATGAAAAAGGCTTTGCACAAATCCAAATGGCGGATGCGATCAAGCAAGAAGAAGTCGGCTATCAGAAAAAACAAGCGATTTACAACAAGCTGGAAGATGCCGAGCAGTTAAAAAAAGAAAAACAGCAAGGCGGCGTCAACATTTCAGAATTGCGGATGCTGATGGATTACATCCAACAGCTGCAAGACCAATTGATGTTTTCAAACCGTGAGCTGGAGCATTTGCAAAAGAACGTTGTAAAAACGCAAACGCATTTGCAGGACAAAGCAAAAGAAGAAAAAACATGGATCAATTTGAAAGAACAAAAATTGATTTTGTTTGAAGAACAAGCGAAAGCGGAAGAACAAATCTTTTTTGATGAAATCGCCAGCACCCGGTTTTTCCGGAATTCACAAGCCAGCTTAGCGGAAAGAGGGTGAACCGATGAACACCATATCGTTATCTTTCCAAACACCGATCAAGCAAACAGGCAAGGCTTCGGAAACCAAAACCGCGTCTGCAGCGACAAGTGAAACTGTCGACTTTGCTTCATTGTTGAATGCAGTGTCAAGCGGAACTGCTGAAACGCAAACGACTACGGAAGACCAGAAACAAGAGCTTCTCGGAAAACTGGAGCAAATGCTTGAAGGGCTAGAAAAATTGCCGCAAGACAATTTGACGCCGGAACAGCAGGAGATGCTGCAGGCATTGATGCAATTGCTGACTCCACAAGCACCAGCAGAAAGTTTGGCGCAAGGAACGAGCGCAGTTGAAGGTGTTAGTGAGTCTCCGGCAAACGCCGTTGCCAGCCAACCGATATTGAATGGAAAAGCTGTCATTAATCCTGTGCCGACAGAAACAGTTGCATCATTAACAACAGAAACACCAACAACAGAGCTGGCAGCATCCACTCCCGCTGCAGCAGCCGTCATAGAAGAACCGGCAGCGAAACCGCTTGCGCTTAGCCAGCCGGCTATCGAAAAATTGGCAAGCGATCCAACAGCCCAAGAAAAGCTGATAGGCTTGCTTGAAGAAGCGATTCAGGAACTGAAAAAGATAACAGAACCAGCACCTCCAGAAAACAAGGACGCTCCGAAAGTTCCGGGCAATCCGAAAAACTTAGACGAGGCATTCGGCAAAGTGACCGCATTTGTCCAACAGCTTGAAACAGAGCAACAAGAAACCGAAGCTAAAGCATCCGTCAAGCAAGTCCAGCAATTGGAACAAGTGCTGAAGCAAGTGACCGGCTTAGTGCAAGAACCGGCAAATTTGGTTCAGCCAACTGAGATAAAGCCGGCAGAGATTCAACCGGCACCACTTCTGGCTGCTGACTTAGCGAAACAAGCACCAAGTACAAGTGAACCGCCGGTTTCAGCACCGCAAGAACCGGCGCAGCCAATGGAAGCAGCAGAGCCAACGCAAAGTGTTCCAGCTCCGTCAGCTGACACGGCGAAAGCGAGCCAAGCCGCTGCCCGTCCGGAAGCACCTGCTCCGCCAGCGGCAGTCCGCATGTCCAATCTCGTAGAAGAGCTGGGCGAAGTGATGCGCGGCAATTTCCGCTTGAACGGAGAAGGCGATACGAAACAGATCAAAGTCAGCATTTTCCCTGAACACCTTGGCCATTTGGATATCCGGTTAACGTCAACCGATGGAAAAATGATTGCCCAAATTTTCACTAGCAGTTTAGCGGCAAAAGAAGCGCTGGACATGCAGGCGAACATCTTGAGAAACTCGCTGCTTCAACAAGGCATCGCCGTTGAAAAAATCGAAATCACCCAGCAGAGCACGGGCCAATCGTTTGGCCAGCAAAGCGCCAATCCCGACCAGCGTTTTTCACAGCAGCAAAAGCAAGGACAAAATGTGCGCTCGCGCAACGGCTACCAGCGAATGGAAGAAGAAACAGCCGCAATCGTCCGGCAGCAGCCGAATGGCGGCTCGGTGATGAAGGTGGATTACACCATCTAAGAAAGAAGGGCCAAGCCATGAATGTAAACAATGCGATTTCCGTCAATACCCAATCGGCATCTGCAACAAAAACGACTGAAGCCGGAAACGGTCTTGGCAAAGATGCTTTCTTAAAAATCCTAGTCACGCAGATGAAAAACCAAAACCCGATGGAACCATTAAAAGATACGGAATTTATTGGGCAGATGGCGCAGTTCAGCAGCTTAGAGCAGTTGACCAACTTAAACACTACGATGACTCAATTTATGTCGGGGCAAGGAAACAAAACCTTGGCCGATCATGCTGATTTAATTGGCAATAAAGTCTATTGGGAACAAGAAGTAAACGGCCAGCTCGTATCAGGAGAAGGCACAGTCAAAGCGTTGTCGCAGAAAAACGGCGAATTTCAAGTAGAACTTGAAAATGGCGTGAAAGTGGCGCTTAACGACATCAACCGTATCGAAAAGCAAACCGAACCAACTATTCAACAAGAAACAGTCTAATCCTTCGCGGGGCAAGGACAGTTCTTGAAAGGGGAAAATTACATGTTACGTTCATTATATTCAGGTGTGTCAGGTATGAAAGGCTTCCAAACAAAACTAGACGTCATCGGCAACAACATCGCCAACGTCAACACAGTCGGCTACAAAAAAAGCACAATCAATTTCCAAGATTTATTGAGCCAGAACTTGTCCGGTAAAAGCACGAACCCGATGCAAGTTGGGCTTGGATCAACGACTGGAGCAATCAACGTTGTGCATACAGCTGGTTCATCGATGAATACAGGGGTAGGCACGGATGTTTCGATCCAAGGAGACGGATTCTTCGTGGTAGAAAACGGTGGGCAACAATTTTTGACGCGTGCTGGGAACTTTGGAGTAGATGAAGGTGGAAACTTAGTGACTTCGCAAGGTTATAACGTATTGGGGCAAAATGGACAACCAATCAATGTAGCGGGTGCTGATTCCTTTTCTATCAACGCTGCCGGTGAAGTAATCAGTCTGGATGCCAGCGGGGCAGAAATAGCAGGCAGCAGACAAACGATGGCTGTTGTTTCACCAACAAACCCTTCAGGACTTAGCAAAGTAGGCGGTTCTATGTACGGGATGCCAGCTAATACTGCACTAGGTACGGCTACATCAAATAACACACAACTCGCTTCTGGCATGCTTGAAATGTCGAACGTTGATTTAACGGAAGAGTTCACGGAAATGATTATTGCACAACGCGGATTCCAAGCAAACTCACGGACCATTACCACTTCAGATGAAATCCTGCAAGAAGTCGTGAACTTGAAACGATAATTATGCCTAGGTGAGAGGGGAAATTCCTCCTCTCGCCAATTTTTTCGCTCAATTAAAGTCCGATTTCTCCATTTATGCGTTATATGTAATGGAGGCTGCTGCAATTCCGAAAAGTTTGGTAGAAACCATGGGACTGCAGCCACGCGAAATGCACATTTCATATCTGCTATGCTGAAGATATTAATTGTGAATTTTAATAGGTAATAAATTTCTGCGGAAAGTTGTTAACTCGAAACGATAATATAAGGGGGGCAGGATGAGAGAGAAGGCGTCTTCTCTCTCTCCGCTTTTACATGATTCAATTGACGAAATTAAACCGAACTCCTTTTTCGATAAACGCGATTTACATTGAACGGCTGGAAGCCACACCGGACACAGTGGTCACACTCGTTTCGGGCAAGAAAATCCATGTGCTGGAATCGGTTGAGGAAGTTACGGATAAAGTAACGGCCTTTTACCAGAAGGTCAATTTGTTAACGAGCTTGAAGGAGCCGAATTTGGAAGAATGAAGGGAGGGCAACCATGGTCAATTATTTATCTGATGAAAACATCGAAGTGCTGCTGTCTTCGATAAGAACAGAAGAAGCCAAGCAAGACAAAGAAAACGTGGGAAGAAAAGTCCAAACCTATGATTTCAAAAAAGCGCTGCGCTTTTCGCAAGATCAAATCCGGACATTGACAAGAATCCATGAGAACTTTGCACGGTTGTTCACTTCTTATCTTTCCACGATGCTCCGTACGTATGTGCAGCTTTCCGTTTCTTCGGTTGAACAGTATTCGTACGAGGAATTTATTCAAAACGTAAAAGAAAAATCCATTTTGGGCGTCATTAAAGCACCGCCGCTTCAGGGCAGCATCGTGATGGAGTTTTCACCGGATACAGCGTACGTCATGCTGGACCGGATGCTCGGCGGCCAAGGCGGTACGTCTGTACCAAACATCGATTTGACCGAAATCGAACTGAGCTTGATCGAGCGGGTGTTTATCAACGCACTCAATAGTTTCAAGGATGCTTGGACTTCTGTTGTGAAAATAGAGCCAGAACTAAAAGAAATCGAAGTAAATCCGCAGTTTTTGACGGTTTCAGCGCCAAACGAAACGATTATTCTTGTATCGCTGCAGGCAAAAATCGGCGACATCGAGGGCACGATCAATATTTGCTTGCCTCACCTTGCGCTAGAAGAAATTTTGCCGAAGCTTTCAGCGCGCCACTGGCTAGCAAGCCAAAAAAAAGCGCGTGAAGATCATGAAATTGAAGCGTTAGAGAAAAAACTGCAAACGACCAAATTGGAAATTAAAGCGCTGCTTGGAAAATCCACAATTGAAATCGGTGATTTTTTGAACTTGAAAAGCGGCGATATTATTCGTTTGAACGAAGCGTATGATGATCCAGTGATTGTCTTAGTGGATGACCAACAGAAATTTTTTGCTCAACCCGGTGTTTCAAAAGGCCGGACGGCAATTCAAGTGACCAACGTTTACGGAGAAGAGAGTGAATCGGATGACCATTGATAAATTATCTCCGGATGAAATTAAAGGATTGTTAGGGCAAATGAAATCGGAGGGAACGACAATGTCAAAAAGTTCACTGTCAAAAGTTGAAAAAGAAGCGGTAACCGAGTTATTGACCGTTTCGCTGGGTGGATCATCAGCCGTGCTTTCCGCTTTGTTTTCTGAACAAGTAACGGTTGCGGCTCCGAAATTATCGGTTAAGCATAAAGATGGCTTGTTCGAAAACATGCAATCGCCATTTTTTGTGGTACTCGGAGAATACACAGGAGATATCAAAGGAATGCAAATTGTCGCTGTCAGCAAAAGCGATGTGGAAATTCTTGTGAAAAAGATTGATGGCGAAAGCCAAGCAGAGGATATGGAAAAACAATTTGGGCTGATCCAAGAAGTGATTGAGCAAATGTTTGGATCGGTATCGCAGTCGATGGCGACGGTATTGGAGCAGGAAGTAACTCATTCATTGTCCGGCATGGACGTGGTGAACCAGCAAGAGGATTTCCCAATCTCGAAATTTACACAAGAAGAGTGGTTTGTAGAGGCGCTTTTCCAAGTGAAAATCAGCAGCCAAAAAACGATCGATTTCCAACTTTGCATCCCTGTCCAATTGGCCAAACAGATTGTGGGAATATTAACCGATTCGACGAACGAGGACGGTCCGGAGGAGACACACGAAATGGAATATCAATCAACGAACCAATCAACGAATAAAGCTTCAAATTCTAATTCTGCGCCAAATATCCAAAGCGTCCAGTTTTCAAGCTTTGATGAAACAACTTCAGTTAGCGCCGAACCGAACAACTTAAACATGCTGCTCGACATTCCGCTTCAAGTAACGGTTGAACTAGGACGCACGAAACGCATGGTAAAAGAAATTTTAAGCCTTTCCCAAGGGTCGATTATTGAACTGGATAAATTAGCAGGAGAACCTGTCGATATCCTGGTCAACAATAAACTGATTGCAGTCGGCGAAGTAGTCGTCATTGATGAAAACTTTGGCGTACGAGTAACCGATATTTTAAGTACAGCAGATCGCATTTCGAAACTGCGATAAGACATTTCTGTAAGTTGAACTAATGAATCGACTCTTTTAAGCCGCTTCGGTCGCTCTGGGGATAGCTCCCGTAAGAAGCCAGGCAAAAACCGCCTGTCTTCTTACTTCGCTTACCCCTTGGACGCGCCGAAGCTAAGATATTTCTAGATTGTAAAAGAGAGCACTTATAGTAACGCTATATTACTGCTAGCTAGAAGATATGGAGCAAAACAGCGGAGACTCCCGCGGGAGCAGCGTAGCGATGAAGTGCCCGACACTCGGGCGTTTAGCCAAGTCTTGACCGAAACTTGCGAGGGCAAGGCTTTGCGACGAAGCGTGTAACGCTGCAGGAGCACACGGTTTTCGTGGAGCTGTTTTGCGAAATATCGGCACAAGACGATAATGAGTTCAACTTATTTCAGTAAGGAGTTTGCGAAGTGTGAGCCAGAAAATTTCATTGTATGCCCTTGCGGCACTTATATTGTTCTCGTTTTTAACGGTTTCCATCCCCCAGCCAGTCCAAGCGGAAGATCCGAACGTGGTCGAGTGGCTGGAAGATGAGAAGCCGGATGCGGAAGTTGAGGAAACAGCCGACCCGGTGGTCACGGAAGACAAAAGCCTCACGGTAATCATCGGCAAGCTGGTGTTGTATACGCTACTCATATTGGGTATGATTTACGGTTTGATCAAATTTTTGGCGCTTCGCCAGAAAAAGTTTCAGCCGAACCAAGCCGTTAAACTGATGGGCGGCACGCCGCTCGGCAACAACAAATCGCTTCAACTTGTAAAAGTTGGCGCGCAAGTATATTTAATCGGCGTCGGCGACCAAGTCACGTTGATTAAAGAAATCTCAGACACAGACGAAATCCAAACGATCGAAAAAGATTTGGATAACCAAACGACAATTTTATCCAACCCGCTTGTCGGCTATGTCAAAGACAAGCTCACCGGCCGGACTGAAACAAAAGTGGACAGCGGATTTAACCAATTATTCAACCAAAGCTTGAACAAGCAAAAAATCAAACAAGATCGAATTGCCGAGGAATTAGGCAAAGCGGACGAAAAAGAAGGTAGTTCATCATGATGCCAGAAATCTTGCTTTCCATCAATATTCCGGGAGTTGATTTTGGCGGTGAATCGCCACAAGATGTATCGACGACTCTGCAATTATTTTTCCTGATGACAATCTTGTCATTAGCGCCGGCCATCTTGATCATGGTCACCAGCTTTACGCGCATCATCATCGTCTTGTCATTTGTGCGGACCGGCCTCGGTACGCAATCGATGCCGCCAAACCAAGTGCTCGTTGGACTTGCCTTATTCTTAACTTTTTTTATCATGTCACCCATTTTTAACGAAATTAACGAAACCGCCTTGCAGCCTTATTTGGCAGGAGAGACTTCTCAAGAAGAAGCGCTCGATACGGCTTCGCTTCCAATCAAAGAATTTATGGCAGAGCACACGCGTGAAAAAGACTTGGCGCTGTTCTTCAAATACGCCGGGTTGGAAAAACCGGAAAGCATTGAAGATATTCCGTTCACATCACTCGTTCCAGCATTCGCCATCAGCGAATTGAAAACCGCTTTCCAAATCGGATTCGTCATTTTTATTCCGTTTTTGGTTATCGACATGGTCGTCGCCAGTACGCTCATGGCTATGGGGATGATGATGCTTCCGCCGGTCATGATTTCATTGCCGTTTAAAATCTTGTTATTCGTCCTTGTTGACGGGTGGTATTTAATAATCGAATCGCTGCTTGTCAGCTTTTAACTGAAGGGAAGAACACGAATGACTCCAGATATGGTAATAAAACTGGCGGAACAATCGATTTATACGATTATCATTGTTTCAGCGCCAATGTTGCTGATTGCTTTGGGAGTCGGCTTGATCGTCAGTATTTTCCAGGC
The DNA here is from genome assembly GCF_050864155.1 of Planococcus sp. YIM B11945. Lineage (NCBI taxonomy): Bacteria > Bacillati > Bacillota > Bacilli > Caryophanales > Caryophanaceae > Planococcus > Planococcus sp. YIM B11945. Next base: position 57,988 of record NZ_JBOZWR010000005.1, read on the forward strand.
GATGACCCAAATTCAAGAACAAACTTTGGCCTTTATTCCAAAAATATTAGCGGTATTCTTGTCTATTGTATTATTCGGCCCGTGGATGCTGACCATTTTATTGGATTACACTAGAGATTTGTTTGAACAACTGCCGCGATTAATCGGTTAGTGGCGGCATGACAAATTTTATACTTGAGACCTTGCCCTATGTATTGCTGATTTTCGTTCGGTTCACCAGCTTTTTTCTTATAGCGCCGATTTTTTCCATCAAGGGTGTGCCAAATCAATTTAAGATTGGCCTTGGCGTGTTTATTGCTTTTATTGCCTTTACAAGTATATCGGCAGAACAGCCGATTTCTTTAGACTCTTTTTACATCTTTTTAATCATTAAAGAATTGCTGGTTGGAATTATGCTTGGCTTCACCGCGGCGCTCGTGTTGTACACGATTCAAATCGCCGGTGCATTCATCGATTTTCAGATGGGCTTTTCCATCGCCAGTGTCATGGATCCGCAGACAGGGAGCCAAGTTCCGATTATCGGCCATTTCAAATACATGCTGGCGACGCTTTTCTTGCTGACGGTCAACGGCCACCATTTGATGCTCGATGGCGTCATGCACAGCATTCAAGTGTTTCCAGTGGAATCGCTGACGTTTGGAGTGGAAATAGAAGGCATTGCCCAATTTTTTACCCATTTGTTTGTGGAAATCTTTTTGATTGCACTGCAAATTGCGCTGCCTATTGTCGGTGCACTGTTTCTTGTAGATGTGGCGCTTGGCATTCTCGCCAAAACCGTTCCCCAATTAAACATTTTTGCTGTGGGATTCCCGGTGAAAATCATTGTCGGGTTTATCCTGTTATTGGTGTCCATGCCGATTTTCTTTTATATTTTGCAAAGCCTTTTTGAGAAAATTATCACGAGCATGGCCCAGTTGATCAGCTTACTAGGAGGGGCATAGGTGGAAAAACAATATCCACTCGCATTAGACTTACAGTTTTTTTCCGGTGAAAAAACCGAAAAAGCGACTCCGCAGAAAAGGCAAGAGTCGAAAAAGAAAGGCCAAGTAGCGAAAAGCCCTGAAGTGCCGGCTGCGCTTATCCTGCTTGGCGGCGTTATGTTGCTAAGTGTTTCCGGAGGTTGGATGCTGGATCAAATTCTGGCCATTTTCCGCATTAATTTTACCCAATACATCAGCTGGGAATTGACGCCTGCTTCCGTCCGGACGCTTTTAGAACAAATGACGTTTAACGCCATGAAACTGATGGCCCCTTTAATGGGCGCAGCCATCGTCTTAGGCGTTTTAGGGAATTTTGTACAAGTAGGTGCAATGTTTACAACCGAGCCCGTAATGGCCAAGCTTAATCGGTTAGACCCCATTCAAGGCGCGAAAAAGATATTCGCAGTCCGCGCATTGGTGGAACTGTTGAAATCGTTGTTGAAAATTGCCATTATCGGCACTGCGGCCTTTCTCGTGTTGTGGAGGAAGAAAGATGAATTGTTTTTGCTGTCGCACAAAAGCATTGGAGAGTCCTTGGTTTTTATCGGCGGACTGACCATTCAACTAGCAGTCGTCGCCGGCGTTATATTACTCGTTTTAGCCATTTTAGATTATATGTACCAAAAGTTTGAGTTTGAAAAAGGCATTCGCATGTCGAAGCAAGATATCCGGGATGAAGCCAAGAAAGCAGAAGGCGATCCTTTGATCAAATCGAAAATAAAAGAAAAGCAGCGGCAAATGAGCATGAACCGCATGATTCAGGATTTGCCGAATGCCGATGTCCTCATCACCAACCCGACGCATTACGCAATCGCCATCAAGTACGATGCGGAAACGATGGAAGCGCCGATGGTCATTGCCATGGGAAAAGACCACCTGGCTTTAAAAATCAAAGAAAAAGCAAAAGAACTCGATATTGTGATTATGGAAAATAAACCGCTCGCCCGCGCGTTATACGCACAAGTGGAAGTCGGGGATTATGTTCCTGAAGACTTGTTCCTGGCGGTGGCCGAGGTTTTAGCATACATTTACCGCTTAAAAGGCAAGATCAAATGAAAACTGCGCAGGAGGAAATACATTGAAAGTCAAAGATTTTGTTATCTTAGTATCCGTAATCATGATTGTGGTGATGATGGTCATCCCGCTTCCACCGATGTTGTTAGACGTCTTGATCATGATCAACCTCAGTATTTCCTTGACCATTATCCTGGTTGCGATGAATACGAAAGAGGCATTGGAATTCTCTATTTTCCCGACGCTGTTATTGCTCACGACTTTATTCCGCCTCGGGCTGAACGTCTCGACGACGCGCTCGATTTTAACCAACCGCACAGGCGGGGAAGTTGTAGAAACGTTCGGTAATTTCGTAGTCGGCGGAAGCCCGATTATCGGGATTCTCGTTTTCTTGATCTTGGTCATTATTCAATTTTTGGTTATTACAAAAGGGTCGGAGCGCGTTGCGGAAGTAGCGGCGCGGTTCACGCTTGATTCGATGCCCGGAAAACAAATGAGCATCGACGCCGATCTTGGCGCCGGCATGATTTCCGATACGGAAGCGCGCAAACGCCGTGAAAAAGTCGGACAAGAAGCCGACTTCTACGGAGCTATGGACGGTGCCAGCAAGTTTGTCAAAGGAGACGCAATTGCCGGAATCATCATTGTGCTGATTAACATCATCGGCGGCTTAGTCATCGGTATGGTTGTCCATGGCATGCCTTTTGCCGAAGCGGCTCAGCTCTTTACACTGTTATCAATTGGGGATGGCTTGGTCAGCCAGATTCCAGCGCTGTTGATTTCGACAGCTGCTGGAATCGTGGTCACTCGGGCTGCATCAGAAGGAAATCTTGGTTCGGATATTACGAAGCAGCTTTTTGCGCATCCGAAACTGCTTTACATTGTTGCCGGAACATTGACGTTATTCGCGGTCTTTACACCGCTCAGCCCGCTTTTGGTGATGCCGGTTGCAGGGCTTGTGGCATTTGGCGGCTTTAGAATGCAGCAAAACTTAAAAGCGGAAAAAACGGTTGACAAAGAAGCGGTTGCCGAAGGGCAAGAACTCGAAGAAATGAAAAGCCCGGAAAGCGTCATCGATTTGTTGCATGTGGACGCCATTGAGTTTGAGTTCGGCTACGGATTGATTCCGATTGCCGACAAAAACCAAGGCGGCGATTTGCTGGACCGGGTCATCATGATCCGCCGGCAATGCGCGATTGAAATGGGCATCGTGGTGCCGGTAATCCGCATCCGCGACAACATCCAGCTTCGCCCGAATGAATACATCATTAAAATAAAAGGCAATCGCGTCGCTTCCGGTGAAATCATGCTTGACCATTACTTGGCGATGAGCCCGGGAATCGACGACGACAGCATTGAAGGAATTGAAACGATTGAACCGGCATTCGGCATGCCAGCCCTTTGGGTCAATGAAGAAATGAAAGAAGAAGCCGAAATGTCCGGCTACGCCATTGTCGATCCGCCGTCTGTCGTCTCTACGCATTTGACGGAAGTGATCAAGCGCCACGCGCATGAATTGATCGGGCGACAAGAAGTGAAAGCGCTGATTGAAAACATCCGGGAAAGTTCGCCCGCTGTTGTCGAAGAATTGATTCCGAACATGATGGCCATCGGCGAAGTGCAAAAAGTATTGATGAAGCTGTTGAAAGAAAAAGTATCGATCCGCAATTTGCTGATGATTTTAGAAACCTTGGCCGATTATTCGGTGCACACAAAAGATCCGGATGTATTGACGGAGTACGTGCGCCAAGCGTTGTCGCGGCAAATCACGCTGCAATACGCTGTTGCCAATGAACCGCTCCAGGTCATTACAGCGGGCGCGAGCCTTGAGAAGAAATTTGCGGATTCGGTGCATCGTTCTGAACAAGGCAGCTATTTGTCGATCGATCCGGAATCGTCTCAGACGATTTTCCAAAAGATTTCCGAGCAGGCAGCCCAGCTGCAGCAATCCGGCGTCCAGCCAATTTTGCTGACATCTCCGGCAATCCGCATGTACATGCGCCAGTTTATTGAACGGTTTGCGCCTGACCTTCCAGTCCTGTCGTATAACGAATTAGAACCGGAAGTGGAAATCCAAAGTGTTGGAGTAGTGAATATTGGCGGGATGGTGAATACGCAATGAGATTGAAAACTTACGTGGTCCAAAATATGACCGAAGCAATCCCGATGATCAAAAAAGATTTGGGGGCAGATGCGCTCATACTGAATACAAAAAAAATCAAAACCGGCGGCTTCATGGGCTTCTTTAAAAAAGAAAAACTTGAAGTGATCGCGGCAGTCGAAACCCAATCGGCGGAGAAAAAGAAGAAAATGGAACCCGCAAAGCTGGAATTTCCAGCGCCCGTTCAAGAACCAGTTCCGGTAGTTGAACCGGCTCCTCACCCGGTTGTCCAGCAAGTCCAGCAACCGGACAGCGACTTGATCAACGAACTGAAAAACATCAAGCACGTGATGATGCAAGTGATTGGAGAAGACCGGTTGCCAGCAGTGTTGAAGCCGCTGAACCAGCGGTTGGCCCAGCAGGAAATCGCACCGGAAATCCAGTCCGAATTGTTTGCGAAGCTGATGCTTGAATTGGAAAAAAAACCAGCGCTTACCGAATTGGAAGTTAATGCATTCGCCCGCAGCGAAGTGCTCCGCCTCGTCAACGAACACCAAAAAACGCCGGCTGCTAAAAATCCGGAAATCATTTGTTTTATTGGTCCGACGGGGGTTGGGAAAACGACAACAATCGCTAAAATTGCAGCGGACTTGATGCTGCGCGAGGACAAAAAAGTGGGTTTGATCACGTCTGATACATATCGTATTGCGGCAGTGGAGCAGCTGAAAACGTACGCAAGTATTTTGAATATCCCGATCAAAGTGGCGGAATCATCCGCTGATTTGATCCACGCAATGGAAGGGCTTCGCGATTGCGACATCATCTTAATGGATACCGCAGGGCGGAACTACCAGCAAAAGCAGTATATTGACGACTTAGAGCGGATGCTTCCGGATAAAAACAAAATCCAAATCAACTTGGTGCTGAGTTTAACTTCAAAGTACGAGGACATGAGAAAAATCATTGATAATTTTAAAACGATCCAAATGGATGAATTGCTGTTGACGAAAAAAGACGAGACCAGTTCAGCCGGAGCCATTTTAAATTTGATCTATCATTATTCCATCCCAATACGCCGCATTGCCAATGGCCAAAATGTTCCAGACGATATTTTAACCGTAACGCCTGAGTTAATAGCAAACTTCGTATTAGGGGAAGATGACAATGGTTGATCAAGCAAAACAATTACGGGACAAGGTCCTAAAGCAGAAATTTAAAAAAGACCGGAGACAAACCCGGATCCTCGCAGTCACAAGCGGAAAAGGCGGCGTCGGAAAATCCAACTTCGCGTTGAATTTCGCATTGAGTTTGGTAGCGCAAAACAAAAAAGTGCTGATTTTCGACGTGGATTTGGGCTTTGCCAACATCGATGTGCTGCTCGGCCGATCGCCGGAAGAATCCATTGCATCGATGCTTGAGAAAGGCTTGTCGATTTGGGACATCATTGAAGAAGGGCCAAATGGCTTGTTGTTCATTTCGGGCGGCACCGGCTTTAACGATTTGTTCCAAATGGACGAGTCGAAGCTGAATAAATTCTTCGAAGAATTGAGCCAAATCCAAGGATTGGTGGATTACATTATTTTGGATACCGGGGCAGGGCTGTCTTACGAGAATCTGCGGTTCATTTTAGCGGCAGACGATGTGGTTTTGGTCACAACGCCAGAGCCCACGTCGATTACGGATGCCTATTCGGTCGTGAAGATGGTCCACTCACGTGACCAAAATGTCCACATGAAATTGGTGGTCAATCAATGCACGAGCGACAAAGAAGGCGTGCAAACAGCTGAGAACTTTAAAAAAGTTACGGAGCAGTTTTTGTCTAAGCAAATTGGGACGCTGGGCTTTATCCCGAACGACCCGAACGTACCGGCGGCCGTCAAAAAGCAAATTCCCTTTACGCTCGCCTATCCCGGCACCCAAGCCACCCGAGCCATGCAAAAACTCGCAGGCGAATTTCTCGAACTTCCCGTCCCTTACAAACTCGGAATCAAAGGCTTCTTATTGAAGATGCTTTTTAAATAAAAGAAACGTAGATAGCTTGGAGAAATCGCTCCAGGCGGACGCTTTCCGCGGGCACGGCTTCAGCCGCTTCCCTCGCTCCGCTCAGTCCAGGGTCTTCAGCTCGTGCTGGTCCCGCAGGAGTCGCCGCCTTACGCTCTTTCTTTTAAGTATAGTTTGGATATTAAGACATTCTACTCTTACTTTTATTGATATGGAGCAAAACAGCGAAGACGCCAGCGGCAAGCGAAGCTGTTTTACGGAATATCATTGGACGAAACTTTAAATATCGGCATGCTTGATCTTATAACGGGTGGTGAAACTCATATTGAATAGTAAATTGTCGACGCATGAAATAAGTTACTGGGAAGACTGGCAGCAGCAGCGTGATCCCGAGGCAGGTGAATATTTAGTCCAGCAGTATTTGCCGTTGGTCGATTTTTTGATCCAACGTTTTATGATCAGCTTGCCTAAGTCCGTGGATAAAGACGACATACGCAGCTTGGCATACGAGGGTTTGCTGGATGCCCTCGATAAATTTGATATACAACGCGATTTGAAATTTGAAACGTATGCCACGTGGCGCATTAAAGGGGCCATTATCGATGGGCTTCGCCAAAGCGATTGGCTGCCGCGTTCGGTGCGGGACAAAGTGAAGAAAATTGAAAAAGCGTACGCGCTTCTAGAGCAAGAAAACAACGCCTCTGTGACAGACGAAGAAGTCAGCGCTTATCTAGGCATCACAAAAGCAGAGTTGAACAAAACGGTATCCGAAGCGGCATTGTCCGCTATGGTTTCCATTGACGAAACACTTTACGATGACGATGAGCCTTCTGGGAAATACAATATGATTGAAAACGACAAAGTGGTTTCGCCAGAGCGCCACGTAACCGATCAAGTCGTGAAAGCAGCATTGGCTCAGGCAATTGACCGTTTGCCCGAAAAAGAGAAACTCGTTGTATCGCTTTGCTATTACGAAGAACTGAAATTGACGGAAATTGCCGAAGTATTAAGTGTCAGTGTGTCCCGCATTTCGCAATTGCATTCAAAAGCGATGCTGCGTTTGCATGGGGCAACGCTTGCCATACACGAAAACTATTAAGCAAAAAGAAGGCTATAGAAGGTTAAGGTGATCACCATGGAATGGCTGCTAATCTCATTATTTCTTGTGTTGGCGATATTGGTAAACATCCGATCGTTTATTGGGTTGTCCCAGTTAAAAGAACAACGGGAACAAATGATTGAAGACAAAGAAGCGATTCACCAAAGTATGGAAGAATTTGTTGCAAATCTGGAAAAAGAAAACGATGAACTCTATCATAAATTGGTCAATTATATTAAAGTAAAAGAAAGCGGCTTAGAAGAAAAAATCCGCTTGCTGGAAAGCAAACTTGGTACGGAATCCACTGCAGTTTCTTCTGTCAGCGAACTAGTGCCAGTTAAGAAAATGGTTGAAGCACCGATTGAAATTCATGAAATTTCAGCTGAGCAAGGACACGAAAAAATTGCTCAATTGCATAAACAAGGTTTTTCGCCGAAACAAATAGCCAAGGTGCTCCATATGGACCGCGGCGAAGTGGAACTAGCGGTAAACCTGTATGAAAAAAAGAAAAGCTATCAAAGCTAAAATGAGGTGCGCCTTTTGCGGATTGACAGGCAAACAAATTTTCCAAGCGACCGATTGCCAAAAAACGCAGTCGAAAATAAAACAGCCGATTCATTCGCAGCGGTCATTCAAAAATCACAGGCCAAAATGCAAATGAGTGCGTTAAACCAATTGATGTCACGAGTGGATTTTCAAGGGCAGAAGCTGGCCAAGCAACGAACGCTTGAAAACTTGAGAGATTATAAAAAATTGGTCAAGCAGTTTATTGGGGAATCGTTGAATAACGGCATGCAATTGTCCGAAAAACAAAGTTTCCATCCGGGCGGCGGCATGAAAACCCATCAACTGATCGAAGTGATCGACCAAAAGTTGCTGGAGCTCAACGATGAAGTGCTGTTAAATGAAAAAGAAGGTCTTGAGCTGCTCGATTTGATTGGTGAAATCAAAGGCTTGCTCATTAACTTATATATGTAAAAGATAAAAAGACCAATGGGGGACACAAAATGAACGAGAATCGTCGTGAGTTTTTTCGGGTCGGATTCAACCGCTCGATTGACGGAACGGTTGTAATTGCTGGAAGAGAAGCCTTGCCTGTGGATATATACGATGTCAGTGTAAACGGTTTGCGATTTTTTACTTCAATCGACATTCCTTTGCTGGAAAAAGTGGAGTGCCGTTTTGAAATTTTGGATAGCGGTTTTCAGTTGGAAGGCTCCATCATCCGCAAATCCAAAACAAGCGACGACATGGAATACGGCGTGGAGTTTACCGTGGACCAAGGAACTTCATCGCATTTGTTTAAGCAATTAAACTATTACCAAATTCGCCAACGAAAAGGCGATTCAATTGAAGAATAAAAGACAGACTGCTGCTGCGGAAAAATCCGCGGCGGCAGTTTTTTTGTTGGTAGCTGCTTTTAGATAATCCTATAAAGATAGAGGACTTAACGGATTTGTGTGGAATGAATTCTTTACAAGTGAAACTGCCGTCTATTTTAACGTTTTTCATTAATAAGCTTTAAAAATAGGAGAGGTCGGTAAATAAACAAAAGTGCTTAAAAGGTAAAATCCATTTCTTAAAATGTTTCATTATGAACGAAAGAATGGGGGCGCAGGTTATGAGATTTCAAACAACTATTCAGCTTACTGGCAAAAACACTACAGGAATTCTAGTTCCAGATGAAGTTGTAAAAAGTTTGGGGCCAAGCAAAAAGCCAGCCGTGCAAGTGAAAATAGGAAACTATGCGTACCGAAGCACTGTGGCAACTCGAGAAGGGCAGTTCATGATCTCACTGAGTGCGGAAAATCGTAAGGGGGCAGGCATCAAAGCTGGAGATGAAGTGGAGGTCAAACTTGAACTCGACACCGCTCCCCGAGAACTGGCCATGCCGGAAGATTTTGCAGATGCACTCAATCAAGACATAGTGGCTAAAGCATTTTTTGAGAGTCTGTCATACAGCAATAAACAGCGATTTGTATTGCCAATTGAATCTGCAAAGAAAGCTGAAACCCGGCAAAATCGAATTAATAAAACAATGAGTATGTTAAGAGAAGGGAATGTTCAGTGAGTTTAGTCAGCAGTTCTCTTTTTTATACGGATTCCACTTGGGATTTAATGTAAAATGAAGGAGGAGGCCGATCGGTTTGATAACAAAGGGAGCTGGCGAGTTGAAGAATCTGGTTTTATATATGTTAGCCGCATTATTAGTTGGAGTGGTTTTAGCTATTCCTTCAAATGTAGAGGCATGTTCATGTGTGCCGCCTTCAGAAAATGAGGATGAAAGGGCACGCGCCACCGTGGTGTTCAGCGGAAAAGTGGCAAGTGTCAGAGAACAGGAAAGCCCAGACGATTATCCGTCTAAAAGAGTTGTGTTTGATGTCACCCAAATGTTTAAAGGGGCAAAAGAGCCGCAGCTTGTGATTCGAACCGGATGGGGCAGTGGCGATTGCGGTTTTGAATTTGAAGAAGGAAGGGAGTATAAGGTCTATGCCCACGAGGTGCCATTAGACAAAGGGGCGAAACCGGATTTAAATGGGGAAACGACATCTTTGGAAACCACTATATGCGACGAGACGGAAGAACTGACCGCTTTTGGAGATGATAATCAGCCGGTCGAAACCGCTGCTCCCCGCAATGGACAAGCCGTATTAGCCGAGGAGCAAAAGGAAGTGCCGAGTTATTGGTGGATTATTATAGGAGGAGTGGTAGCTGGAGTGGTTTTAATAGCCAGGCAAGGGAAAAAGAAAGCAGCAAAAAGATGAAGCCGGTTTTCTTCATTAAGGATCGACAATCTTTCATTTTAAAGATGGGGGTGGGTATTGATGGAGTACACAAGCATTCCAGGAATTCACAAAAAAGCGTCGCGCTTTGGAGTGGGGACATGGCCGATTGGCGGAGCCATGTGGGGCGGCAACGACGACAACGAAGCGCTGCACATGCTGCAGGCGGCAATGGACCAAGGCGTTACGCTGATTGACACGGCGAGCGATTACGGATTCGGGCATTCAGAAGAACTGGTCGGGAAAGCGTTAAAAGAAAGCGGCAGGCGGGAAGAAATCATTCTTTCGGCAAAATGCGCGCTCGGCTGGAAAGGCGAGGAAGTTTACCGGGACGGCACGAAAAAGCAAATCTTGTCGGAAATTGATGAGACGCTTGGGAGGCTGCAGACGGATTACGTGGACATTTACTTTGTTCATTGGCCAGATCCCGCAGTGCCGATGGAGGAAACGGCAGAAGCGATGAAACAGCTATACGACTCGGGCAAAATTCATGCAATCGGCGTCTCGAATTTTACTGTAGAAGAAATGGAGGCATTCCGGCAAATTGCACCGATCCACGCCATTCAACCGCCGTATAATTTATTTGAGCGGGAAGCAGAAAAAGACATTTTTCCGTACAGCCAAAAACAGGAAGCCACCTTGTTTTTATACAGCACGCTTTGCCGTGGATTGTTGTCTGGGAAAATGACCGCAGACCGGGAATTCAATGAAGGCGATATCCGCAAAGAAGCCGATCCGAAGTTTCAGCCGCCGCTTTTTGGCCAATACGTGGCAGCGGCAGAACGGCTCGCCCGGTTTGCTGAGGAAGCTTACGGGCGCCCGCTCATCGATTTGGCCGTCCGGTATGTGCTGGATCAATCCGAAACGGGAATTGCCCTTCGCGGAGCGAGACGTCCCGATCAGCTCGAGCCTTTGGTGCGGATTGACGGTTGGAAGTTGACGGACGAGGACAAAAAAGAAATTGACCGCATACTGGCTGAGTCGATCGATGAACCGGTTCAACCGGATTTCATGGCCCCGCCGCTTAAAAAAGATGTGTTGGAGTAATCGGGGATTAGACCAGCTGGACTAGACAACGGAAAACATGGCAACGGAATCGAAAATAGTAGGGAAGATTTTATTCAAAAGAAGGTGAGAAAATGAAAGCGCCAGAAAACATTCTTTCTGTATGGAAAAAGTTTGACGATTTTCCGATGGAAACATTTACGAAAGCGTGGCATTTTGAGAAAGCAAAAGGCAAAAAGCAAAGAAGCATTGCGTTGATGAACGAGTACCGGAAACGCTACGGCGTATCAGGGAATTGCTTTGACTTGGCAATTTGGCTTCTCGATGAATTCAAGAAAGCGGGAATCCGCGCGTATCCGATTGGCAATGAGTTGAATACGGAAGATGCGCATGCTGCGGTTATTGCAGTAGGCGACAACGGCTGCCGATATTTATGCGACTTGGGTGATTTGTGGCTGCAGCCGATCTTGATCGACAGCGAACAAGAGGAATTTACAAGCGAAAAGCTGCCGGGCTTTTTTCCGGCTGCTGAAGTTCAGTTGTTGCCGAAAGACACAGATATTGAAATCATCTACCACAGGCCGGGCGGCAAACAATCCAATCAGTTTTATGAAACTCGAGAAGTGGGCATGGAGTTTTTCATGGAAGCTGCTGAGTTTTCACAAAACCACGTGTACCCGAAACCGCTTTTTGAAAAAAGGGTTCCGCATAAAGATGGAATGGCCCACTGGGAATTTGATGACTGGAAAAGTTTTCTCAGTACAAACGATGGGCTTTTTCCGGAAAAAGTGCTGGACACCACCACTGAATGGGCAGAACGAATTCATCAGTGGACCGGTGTGGACCGGCAGTTTTTATTCGAAGCGTTAGAGATTTACGGACAGAAAACTGTTCGGGAGAAGAGGGAATTGCTTGAAGATTAATTTGTATTTTGTGCGGCACGCCCATTCGGTTTACTCGACGGACGAGCTGGGCCGCCCTTTGTCGGAAAAGGGCTTGCTGGATGCCTGCAGAGTAACTGCGCTGTTGAAGCAGGAACGGATCGACCGGGTGCTTTCCAGCCCGTACCAACGCGCCGTCCAAACCGTGGCCGGAGTTGCAGAGGAAATTGGTTCGGAAATTGAACTAGTGGAGGAATTCAAGGAGCGCACCTTGAGCGAAGGGCCGCTCGGCGATTTTGCATCTGCCATCCGAAAAGTGTGGGAAGACGAGCATTTTTTTTGGGAAGGCGGCGAATCGAACGTGCAAGCCCAAAAACGGGGTGTAGCCAAGACCTTGGAAGTGCTGCAAACTTACCAAGGTCAAAATATCGTAATTGGAACGCATGGAAACATCATGGTGCTGATCATGAATCATTTTGACCCGTCTTTTGATTTTCAGTTTTGGAAAGAGCTTGCCATGCCAGCTATCTATCAATTGTCATTCAATGGAACGAACTTGGAAAATGTGAAGCGGATCGGCAATTTTTAGGAGGGATGGCCAGTGGTCAAAGCGGTATTATTTGATTTAGACGGGACGTTATTAGACCGGGATTCATCGGTCGAGAGCTTTATCAGCAGCCAGTATGACCGATTGGGAAAATGGGTTGGCCATATTCCGAAAACCGAATATGCCAGCCGTTTCATTGAACTGGATCGTCGGGGCTATGTGTGGAAAGATAAAGTCTATACGCAGTTAATAGAAGAATATCAGATTGAGTTGACTCCGGACGAATTGCTGCAGGATTATTTATCCGAATTCAAGCATCATTGTGTACCGTTTCCGAATTTGATCCCTCTGCTGGACGAATTAACTAAGAAATCCATCCAGCTTGGGCTAATCACCAATGGCCGAGGGCAGTTTCAGTTGGACAATATCCGGGCGCTAGAAATTGAAGCCTATTTTGATGTGATTTTGATTTCCGAATGGGAAGGGTTGGAAAAGCCTGACGCAAGGTTATTCTTGCGGGCGTTAAACCAATTGCAAGTCGCTCCTTGCGATAGTGTTTTTGTCGGTGACCATCCGGAAAATGACGTAAAAGCAGCGAATAATGTAGGCATGCAAGGTGTTTGGAAACGAGATTCTCCGCAGAAATGCGGCGATGCTGATGTAATAATAGACGACTTACTTGAAGTGCTTGAAGTGATGCGTGAACGTGTATAAGAAAGTGAATGTTAAACTCTTGGCCTTTTCAAACATAAAGCCGCCATTCCCAATAATAGGAATGACGGTTTTATTTGTTATTGCCGGGCTTCCAAATTTAATGGGCGAATGCTGCCCCACGGTGCCACGTCAAGCGTCACTTCCAAGTCGCGGGCTTGTTCGAGCCCCGGCCCGGTTCCTTGCTCGACGTAATATTGTTCAAGTTGGGGAGCGCTGATTTCGTTATTGTAATTTGTTCCCTTGATTGCTCCAAAAAACGGCTCGTTTTCGATTCGATCAATGACTGCATAGCCGTCCGCCCCTTCTTTCAGCGTGAAAAAGACGTCGCCGGTTTCCACTCCAGCGTTCGGCTTCAAGTCGGGATATTGCAATAATACATATTCGCCGAGAAACGGGTCGAATGGATCATACGGTTCGGCGCGCAGCTTGTACTGCTCACCAAACCAGGAAGCTGCATAAAAACTCAGGACCACGAGCAGGACAAAAAGCGTTTGCGTGATTGGAAACAGCCAAGATTTCATGTGGCTACACCTGCTTTCTTGCGGTTAACCCACCAAGCAATTCCAGACAAAGCAAAGAGCAGCAGCGCTCCGAGCAAGAAGAAGAGAGACATATCGAGCCGTTCCCAGGCGTAGATAAAGTAAAGAACAAATTGCACGACGATGAAATAAACAAAACCGAGCGCAAGCGGCCCGTTGCGGCGATGCGCAACAGCTAAATAGCCGAGAGCCGTAAGTTCCGCCAAAACGGCTAAGCCAATTGCCGTATCGTCAAATAGCAGCATGCCGGCCAAGCCGAGAGCAGCAATCCAGATGATTGGACGGAACCGGACAAAGCAAAGTGCCGCAATGCCAACTGCCACAATCAATAAAGCGATCGATTCGCCCCAATTCAAATCCTCGAGCGGCGATTCCGTTGCACCCCTGATGGACAAATAAACAACCAGTTGGAGTGCGCCGAGCAGAAGGTAAAGCGGCCGCAACAGCTTTTCTTTTTCAAGATCTGCAAAAAACAGCAGCGGCACAAGCGCAAACAATGTCCAAATTGGAAGCAGCACACTGTTGTAGTCAAGAAGCTGCCAAAGCGCCAGCCCTGAACCGAATAACAGCAGCCAACTAAAGACCGTCGTCGTAACAGTTGCACGGCTAAAGTAAAACCAGACGAATGCCACTGCGATAAAGGCGATCCATTGAAACCAGCCGATCGAACCGCTTAATAAGACGATGCCGAAAATGAAAGCAACGACCGTATAGGATACATGTTTCCAGTAAAAGTAATGGGCGAGCGATGCCAAGAACATGGCCCAGCCCAAAAGCACGCCGGATAAAGACAGGTGAAACGACTGCATGGCGACGATGATACTTGCGCCGAACATTGCGAGCCCGATCATCCTAAAAATATGAGGGCGCCCAAATTGCTTCCGCTCCGCCAAATAGCCGAAACCGTAAAACAGCCACATCAGCAAAACAACGAGCCCAATTTTTACAGAGCCAGGCATCGCTTGCCAATTGGCAGCGATAAAACTGAAAACAGCGAGTGAAAAGAAAATGAGTCCAATGACTAAAAGCAATGGCAGTTTAGAAGGAGCGGGCTGCTGTTTTTCAAAAGCCAGGATGCGTTCGGCTGCAGGTTGGTCGATTAAGCCTTGTTCTATCCACTGTTTGACTTTCCGTTCGATTTCCATACAAGCACCCCCTATAACTTCATTATAGTCTTAAAGAAATTGAATAGACAGATAATTTTGGTTGCGTTTCTTGTTTCTTTTGACATGGTATTCAGGATGTCATTGACAAATATTCCCGTATATCGAATAATAATGTAATGACTAAAATACTTAAGAACTAATAAAGCAAAGAACTTACTACAGGGGGTTCTTTTTTTATTCGCAGCAATGCAATAGGTTGTAAAGCCTTATTGAACTGATTGTGGCGAAGAGTTTATTGGCGGTTTAAAGGAGCTTTTTGTTAAATGACTATTTTGCTTTTTTTCTTTTTGGAAAACATGGCGCTAATTATTGCCTTGATGTACATGGGGCTGCGCATCAAAGAAATACTGTCTTTAGAAATAAAAAACTCTGCCCAGATGCTCTGGACGTACGCTCTTTTCATCAATTTTATGACTGTCTCTGTCATGTACCATCCGTATCAGCATGAAGGCATGCGCATCGATTTGCGGGAAGTGCCGATTTTTTTCATCTCGTATATCGGAGGATGGAAATTTGGAATTCTTTCCAGCCTGGCACCGACTGCTTATCGGATTTACATGGGTGGGCCGACAGTGGTGGAGGGCATTCTTCAATCGATTGTTTTGCCGATTATAATAGGTTCAGTGTTCTATTTGAAAAAACCATCGAATCAAGTATTTATCCTCATTCACATCAAGCGGCTTATATTTGGTTTTGTTTTATACGAATTCCTTAAAACGATTGTTATGCTTTGGACAACGCCAATGACCCTGTTTATCGCTTTAACAACGTTTGGATTTGCGCTAATTGCGGTTACGGCAATGGCGTTAATGTTGAATGAAGAAAACCGCAACTTGTTGTTAAGAAGCGAGCTGGAGGTTTATTCGAACGAAGATCCGCTGACGCAGCTGCCAAATATCCGTTTTTTCAAAAACAAAGTGGAAAATCTCCTTGCCCAAAACGTTCCGATTTCCATTGTCATGTTTGACGTTGATTATTTTAAGAATTTTAACGATACGAATGGCCATCAAAAAGGAGACATGGTGCTCATTCAATTAGGAGGATTGCTGAAAGATACGATAAGAAAAGATGACGTCATTGCCCGCTACGGCGGAGAAGAATTCATCATTTGCTATACGGATGCCTTAAAAAGCGATGGCATTGAAACAGTGGCTGACCGCTTTCGCCAAAAAGTCCAAAATTACCGGTTTGAAGGCGAAGAAAATCAGCCGGGAGGCAATTTGACCATTTCCCTTGGAATGAGTTTTTCCTCCAGGCACAAAACATTGGCACACATTATCGAAGAAGCGGACCAAGCGTTGTACCAATCCAAAAAGTCAGGAAGAAACTGCATTACCGTTTATCAGGAAGAAGAAAGAAATATAGTTTAAAAGCCGGTGCCATGTGGTGCTGGTTTTTATTTGTTTCAGGTAAATCATTCACATCATTCGAATTTTTTGCTACGGTAGCAACAAGAGAAGAAAAGGGGGCCAGACGGTGGAAACGGAACAAATTGCTTATTGCAGCGAAGAGGGTCAGCCGCTTGGTGTGGCGGCGCGAGAAGAAGTCCATAAACGAGGCTTGTGGCACGAAACGTTCCATTGCTGGATTGTCAGCAAAAGGGACGGGAGAGACGTAATCCATTTGCAGCTGCGGAGTGCAGAGAAGAAAGACTTTCCGGATTTATTGGATATAACGGCAGCTGGCCATTTACTGGCGGGCGAAACCGTTGAAGACGGCATCCGGGAAGTGGAAGAAGAGCTCGGAATTGCCGTTGCGTATTCCAGCTTGATTCCGTTGGGGGTCATAAAAGACCAAATCAGGCATAAGGATTTTATTGATAACGAACGGTGCAACGTTTTCTTGTATCAAGCGCCGCCCAACGTAGAGGAACGGTACATGCTGCAGCAAGAAGAAGTGGCGGGGATGGTGGAAGTAGAATTCGAAGCGTTTTACAGTTGGTGCTTCGGTGAACAGGACGAACTGGAAGTCTGCGGCATGGGCCGGCTGCTGAATAAAACCGTCACGCTGAAGGACTTGGTGCCGCATAGCGAAGCATACTGGCAAAATGTAGCTCAAGCCATCAAACAAGAAATGGTGTAAAGGGTATTTTTCAAAGACGCGAAGAGGATGTGCCACTATGAACAACATCGATAAACGCAATCGCCTGGATGAAGAAGTGTTCACTTACCGCATCGGCAAAAATAATAACGTATTTATTGCCTTCCATGGAAAAGAAATCAAAATCGTCAAAGGCAAAGAAGCAGATAAGCTGCTGACCCGCATCCAACAAGCGGAAACAGCCAAAGACGTCCAATTGGCATTGGCGAAAATCACGGGCAATTTTAAACATGGCAATGAAAAAAGCCAGAAATAAAACAAGGCTCCATTTCTCAGTGTTAGAGAAATGGAGCCTTGTTTCTTATTTTATTTGAAAAGGGCTGGAATGCCGTTGAATAATGTGTAGATGCCCATCCACGCCATGGCAATGACAATGATAATCCCGACGATCGTCATCCAAAGGGGATGCTTGTAATCGCCGACAATTTTCGCTTTATGCGCCGCAATCAGCATCACGGCAAGGGCAATTGGCAAAATCAAGCCATTGAGAGATCCGACAAGCACCAAGATCAGCACTGGCTGGCCGATGATGACAAAAATTAATGTGGAAACCAAAATAAACCCGATGGTGATGTGGCGATGGTATTTTTCAAGCACAGGGCTGAATGTCCGGATGAACGACACAGACGTGTAAGCAGCGCCGACAACCGACGTAATGGCAGCTGCCCACAAGACGACCCCAAAAATTTTATAGCCGATGTTTCCGGCCGCATGCTGGAAAACGGAAGCGGGCGGGTTGTCCGGGTTAAGCACAAACCCTTGTGTGACAACACCAAGCACAGCCAGGAATAAAATAATGCGCATCAATGAAGCAATCCCAATCGCGTAAATCGAACTGCGCGTTACTTCGGGCAAAGCTTTCGGACCAGTTAGCCCAGCATCAACAAGGCGATGCCCGCCTGCAAAGCTGATATAACCGCCGACGGTGCCGCCGACTAGCGTAACGATGGCGAAAATATCGATCGTGTCCGGGGCAAACGTTTTTACGACGGCTTCGCCAAAAGGCGGCTGCGCCACAATCATGACGTAAACCGTCAAACCGATCATTACAAACCCTAAAATTTGTGCGAAGCGGTCCATCGCACGTCCCGCTTCTTTCACCACAAAAATGCCGACTGCCAACACACAGCTTAAAATGGCACCGGTTTTAGCGGAAAGGCCAAACAACACGTTGACGCCTAGTCCGGCGCCGGCGATATTGCCGATGTTAAAAGCCAGTCCGCCGAGCGCGACCAAAAATGCGAGGAAGTAGCCAAGGCCGGGAAGAACGTCGTTGGCAATGTCTTGTGCCCGTTTTCCCGAAACAGCGATGATGCGCCAAATATTAGTTTGCGCACCGATATCAATAAGAACGGAAATTAAAATGACAAAACCAAATGAAGCAAGAAGTGTATCGGTGAAAACGGTCGTTTGCGTCAAGAACCCCGGACCGATAGCGGAAGTCGCCATGAGAAAAGCGGCGCCGAGCAAAATGCTGCGGTTCGTGTTTTTCATGTGAGTTCACCCCTTTGAGTTTGTAATTACATAAATTCCTGTACTTTTACAACATCAATGCCTGTGTCGCGAAGCGTTTTTGAAATTTCTACTGCAAAGTCAAGTGCGGTGGCGCCGTCGCCGTGGATGCAAATGGTATCTGCTTGGATTGCAATGTCTTGCTTTTCAACCGTTTGAACTTTGCTTTCTTTTACCATGCGGATCACTTGACGGATAGCTGTTTGTGGATCGGTGATCAAGGCATTGGACTGTGTCCGCGGCGTTAAGGTCGCATCCGGCTGGTAAGTGCGGTCCGAAAACACTTCATTGGCAGTGCGCAAGCCGATTTTTTGTCCGGCTTTGACAATTTCGCTGCCGGATAAGCCGAATAAAATCAGCTCCGGATCAATTTTATAAACCGCTTCAGCAATCGCTTCGGAAAGTCCGGCATTTTTCGCAGCCATGTTATAGAGTGCTCCGTGCGCTTTGACGTGCTGCAAGCGGCCGCCTTCTGCTTGGACAAAGCCAGCTAATGCCCCGATTTGGTAAACGGTTAAATCATATGCTTCTTGAGGCGTAATCGCGATATTCCGCCGGCCAAAACCGACAAGATCCTGAAGGCCAGGATGCGCCCCAATGCCGACGTTTTTTTCGAGCGCCAATTGCACCGTTTTGCGCATCGTTGCTGGATCGCCCGCATGGAAGCCGCAAGCGATATTCGCTGAGGTGATATAATCCATGATTTCTGCGTCTCGGCCCATCGCATAAGCCCCGTAACTTTCGCCCATATCACAATTCAAGTCTACTTTAAATGTCATGCCCATTCCTCCCATTTGAGTTGAATGCTGATTTTTAACTGCTGTATTTTTTGTTCTTCGTCAATCAACAACTGTTGAGCTTCTTGAAGCGATACTTCTTCCAAGCGCAGCCGGTCGCCAGGTTTCAATTGACTGACAAGCGGCAAGTCGACTGAAGCCACTTGCCCGATTTTCGGATAGCCGCCGGTTGTTTGGCGGTCAGCCAACAAGATGATGGGATTTCCGTCCGAAGGCACTTGAATCGATCCGAACGCCACCGCCTCGGAAATCAGTTCGCCAGGTTCTTGCAGCGACAACAGCGGGCCCTCTAACCGGTAGCCCATTCGGTCAGAACTGGCCGACACCGAGAAGAAATCACTGAACAGGCGCTTCTGGCTATCGTGGTTAAACAACGCGAACTGACGGCCTTTCAGCAGCCGGACGGCGGGCTCTGCAGAGTAGCGGGGAGAGGGGACTTGCCACTCGGTTTCTTCGCCTATTGCTTTTTTCAAAGCGGCAGCATGAGGTGCAGGCGCGGATCCTACTTCCAACCGGTCGCCCGTTTTTAAGGAACGGCCTTCAAACCCGCCAATTTCTGCCCGCAAATAAGTGGATTTGCTGTTCATAAGCTCCGGAACGAAAATGCCGCCCGCTACAGCCAAATAAACCCGGCAGCCCATTTTCGGAGCGCCGAAAGTCAACGTGCTGCCTTTTCTAACAGCAAGCGGCCGCCACATTCCGACAGTTTCCCCATCAAGCTGCGGAGTTAAATCGCCCCCGCACAAGGCAATGAAGACGTCCTCTTCGAATTGAATAGAAGGGCCGACAAGTGTGATCTCTAACGTTGCGTCATTGTCTTGGTTGCCAACAAGTAAATTGGCGATCCGGTGGGCATAGGGATCCATAGCGCCGCTTGCGATAACGCCGTATTTTTGAAAGCCATAGCGCCCAAGGTCCTGCACCGTTGTTTGAAGGCCGCTTTTAAGAATTTTCAACATCATCCTCATCCTTCCAGGCATGATACTCGCTTTCTGATATTTTCCGGAAAACGATTTGGTCTCCCGCGCGCAGCAAACTCGGTACATCTTGTTCGGGGCGGAATAGCCGGATCGGCGTTCGGCCAATCAGCTGCCAGCCGCCCGGCGTTTCGATCGGGTAGACACCGGTTTGCTTTCCGGCAATGCCGACGGTCCGCTCCGGAATGCGCAAGCGCGGGGAGCTTCTTCGAGGGGCGGCAATTTTTTCAGACATGCCGCCGATAAACGGAAACCCTGGTGCGAATCCGATCATGTGGACCGTGTACGTGCCGCCTGTATGAATCGTGATGACTTCTTCCGGGGTCAAGCCATTGTGCTCGGCGACAAACTCCAAGTCCGGACCAAATTCGCCGCCATAGCAGACAGGAATTTCAATGGTTCTCGTTTCAACATCGGAAGCTTCAGAAGTTTTTGTAAGCAGTTCTTCCAATTCTTTTTGCACCGTATCGTATGTGGCAATCACCGGGCTGTAAAAAACCGCAATGGTTGTAAAAGCAGGGATGGCTTCGATCATCCAAGCGGGTGGATGGGCTTCTAGCAGTGCGGCGATCCTTTTTACCTGGCTTTGCGTGTCATCATTAATTTCTGTGCCGACTTCAATGACAATTGCCTGATCGCTTAAAGGAGAAAAATTCATCTTTTCACCCCACTTTTATATTAGTTAGATTAATTAGTTAATTGTATCGATAAAAACAGGAGATGTCTTGCGTTCAGGCGTTTATTCGTAATTTTTTATACTATCAAGTACCCGTTCTCAAACGGTTCTAAAGCCGCACCACAAATTTTAATAAACACGATTCTAATGAAATGGAAGCAGCAGTTTCGCAGCATAGAAATATGGAGTTGAAATAGTAAATAGAAGGGGCGGACGCAAGTGAATCTTCAGCAGAGCAAGTAACTGTTGCCATGGTAAGTAAATCAAAAAAATTCTCCATAAAAAAGAAGCTGCCCCCAGAGGACAGCTTCTTTTTTACTCTTCAATATCCACTTTTTGAGTCACATCGGCGCCGTTAAAGAATTCACCGGAAATTTTGGCAATTGTGCCGTCTTCCAGCATTTCGTTGATCACACGATTGACGTTTTCTGCAAGTTCTTTGTTGTCTTTGTTCATGACGACGCCCACTTCAGACGGGCTGTATTTTAAGTTCGGATGAATGGTGATTTCAAGTTCTGGGAATGCAGCGATAGCCAAAGTTTGAAGATAGTAATCGTTCAAAATGACATCGGTGCGCCCAATTGCCACATCGCGCAAATACGTTTCGTTCGTTGCGTTGTCATAAACGACTTCTTCGGCGCCATATGAGCGGGCAGTTTCCATATAAACCGAAGTGGAAGCGCCGGCCGCTTTTTTGCCTTTCAAGTCTTCCAGTGTTTCAATGCCGGATAAATCGTCTTTGCGGACGATGGCTGTTCCGTATGAAAATTTGAATGGTGTAGAAAAGGCAAAGTTTTCTTTGCGGTCTTCTGTCACTTCAATGTCATTTGAGGCCATATCCACTTGCCCGGTTTGGACAGATGTCAGCATTTCGTCAAAGCCAAGCTCGGTAAATTCGATTTCCAGTTCCAGGCGTTTGCCGATTTCGCGGACCACTTCCACTTCAAATCCGGTCAACTCATCGGTTCCTTCTTCGCGGTACGATGTTGGGAACAGCGTTCCAGAAGTAGCGACGTTTAATGTACCTTCTTCTTGAATCCGGTCCCATTCTGTAGTTTTTTCTTCAGCTGTGTCGGCGCTTTCATTGCCGCACCCAGCTAAAAGGACGATAGACGCAATGCCTGCTGCTATGGCCATTCCTTGTTTGTTCAATAAATTCTTCAATATATTCTCCCCCTTATTCTTTGTCCTTCCAAAATATAGCATTGCCCCGACGAACGGTAAAGGCTTCTTGCTTTAAAAGGAATAATCGAATTATTCTTATAATTAAATTGACCACCTTGGTCGAAGAGGATTATAATAGACTCGACCGGAGTGGTCTACACATGAAAAGAAGGTGACAAGATGGAGAAATTCACCGCCCTGGAGCCGGAAAAGCAACAAACAATTTTAAATGCAGCATTGGCCGAATTTGCAGAACATGGTTTTGAAAAAGCTTCAACCAATCGAATTGTCAAAGCTGCCAGCATTGGCAAAGGCATGCTGTTTTATTATTTTAAAAGTAAAAGAGACCTATACGAATATTTAGCAGATTATAGCTTGGACTTCGTCAAAAAGGAATATTTCAACTTAGTGGATCTGAGTGAAAGGGATTTTATCGAACGCCTGAAAAAAATATCGGCAATCAAATTCAAGGCACAAACTGAAAATAAGTACGTCTTTAATTTTATCGGCACGTTTGTGCTGGCGAAAGACGCAACCATGCCCGCCCATATCCAACGGAAGTACGAAGACCTGCAGCGGATTAGCAACAAGATGCTGTACGAAGGAATAGATTTGGCCTTGTTCCGAAGCGATGTCGATGTCGAAAAAGCGTTCAAATTGATCCGTTGGTCGATCGAAGGCTATCAGAACGAATTGCTGCAGAAGCTGGAAGGGCAACATCTGGCGTCTATTGATTTTGACCCTTATTGGCAAGAATTTTACAGCTACCTGGATATTTTAAAGAAAAGTTTCTATAAAGAAGGGGAGCGGGAAGCATGACCATTTTGCAGACAAAGGGGCTGACAAAAAAGTTCGGGAATTTTGCTGCACTGGACGGAGTGGATATCGAAGTGGAGAAAGGCGAAGTCTACGGCTTTATCGGTCCAAACGGTTCTGGAAAATCCACCACTATCCGCGTGCTCCTCGGCATACTAAAGGCGACAGAAGGGCAAGCGACTTTGTTTGGCAAAGACTCTTGGAAAGATGCCGTCGAAATCCACAAACGCGTCGCTTACGTACCGGGAGATGTAAACCTTTGGCCAAATTTAACGGGAGGCGAAGTGATCGATTTATTTGTCAAACTGCGCGGAGGCAACAATAAAAGCCGGAGAGATGAATTGATCCGCCGATTTGATTTGGATCCAAGAAAAAAATGTCGGACGTATTCAAAAGGGAACCGGCAAAAAGTGGCGCTCGTTGCCGCGTTTTCTTCCGATGCCGACTTGTATATTTTAGATGAACCGACTTCCGGACTGGATCCATTGATGGAACGGGTTTTCCAGGAATGCATTATGGAAGCGAAAGCCCAAGGAAAAAGCATTTTGCTGTCGAGCCATATTTTGTCCGAAGTGGAGAAGCTATGCGACAAAGTGGCGATCATCCGGCAAGGCAAGATTATTGAAAAAGGGACGCTGCAGGAACTCCGGCATTTAACTGGAACAATGCTGCTAGTAGAAACGAAGCAGCCGATTTCCGGGTTAACCGAACTGAAAGGCGTCCACGGCATTGAAGAAAAAGATGGCGCGCTATCCTTTCAAGTAGATGCGGAGGAGCTGGATCCCGTAGTTCGCTACGTCAGCCAGTTTGGGGTAACAAGAATGGAAAGCGCACCGCCGACGCTCGAAGAATTGTTCATGCGCCATTACGAAGGAGCAGGAGGCGTGTCGTAATGGAAAAGCACCTTTTTACTGAAACCGGAAGCTTAACGCGTTTTGTGCTGCGCCGCGATCGCATCCGGCTGACGATTTGGATTATGGCTTTTGTGGTTTCTACATTGGTAATTGCAGTGGCATTTACCGATCTTTATAAGAATGCACAGGAGCGGCAAGCGATAGCGGAAACAATGAAAAACCCAGCAATGACAGCGATGGTTGGTCCCGGATACGGCTTGGCCAATTATACGGAAGGGGCCATGATGGCGCATCAAATGCTCTTGATGACAGCGGTGGTTGTGGGACTGATGAGTGTGTTGCTGGTTGTTCGCCATACGCGTGCAGATGAAGAAGATGGCCGCATTGAAATGGTGCGCTCTCTTCCAGTCGGGCGATTGTCGAATGCAGCGGCTACGCTTTTGGTGATGTTTCTGGCCAATGTTGTACTAGCGGCATTAACAGGGATTGGGCTTTACGCTCTTGGCATTGAGACGATGGACTTGGAAGGTTCCTTATTGTACGGCGCGGCATTAGGGGCAACAGGTATGGTTTTTGCCTCGATTACGGCGGTGTTTGCGCAGCTTTCAGGAAATGCCAGAGGCGCAATCGGCCTTTCCATCGCGGTGTTGCTCGGGGCATACATGGTGCGGGCGGTTGGAGATATCAGCAACGAAGCTCTTTCGTGGCTGTCGCCGCTCGGCTGGATTATCCGGTCGGAAGTGTATGTCAATAATTATTGGTGGCCGATTTTCTTGACGGCCGGAGCAGCTGTAGTGTTAGCGGCACTGGCATTATACTTGAACGCCATCCGTGATTTGGGTTCCGGCTTTCTGCCTTCAAAACCTGGAAGGACGAACGCTTCCTGGGCACTGCAAAATTCTTTTGGCTTAGCCGTCCGGCTGCAGCGGACCGGATTGCTTGCTTGGGCGATTGGCCTATTTGTGCTCGGTGCATCCTACGGATCGGTACTCGGGGATTTGGAGTCTTTTTTTGCAGATGTGGATATCATGCAGCGGATGCTTATTGAGCAAGAAGGTTTTACATTGGTGGAACAATTCGTTCCTGTCCTCATGTCAATTATGGCAATTATCGGGACCATTCCGGTAATGATGGCGGTACTAAAGCTAAAAGGTGAAGAAAAAAACGGCCGGTTGGAACATGTGCTGGGCCGCGCGGTATCGAGAAATCGATTAATGGGCAGTTATTTATTGCTTGGGTTCCTGACAAGCGTTGTGATGCTGGCACTGGCTGGGCTTGGTTTAGGAATGGCTGGAAATCCAGTACTGGAAGAAAAACTTGCGCTCAGCATGTTCGTTAACTCGGCTTTCGCTTATTTGCCGGCTCTTTGGATCATGCTTGGCCTTGCGCTGCTGTTGATTGGATGGGCACCAAAATTCACCGGCTTGGTTTGGCTGTATTTGATGTTCTCTTTTTTCGTCGTGTATTTGGGGAATCTATTTCAAATTCCGGATTGGGTAAAAAAATTATCGCCGTACGGCCATGCTTCCCAAATCCCGTTAGAGGAATTGGATTTCGTGCGCGCTGCCGTTTTGTCGGTTATCGCCGTGCTTCTAGTAGTGCTTGGAATGATTGGATACAATAAACGAGACACAGGAAATTGAAAAGGAGAGTGGGACGATGGAACAACTGCCGAAAATCACTACATTTTTGATGTTTGAAGGACAAGCGGAAGAAGCGATGAAGTTGTATACGGCCGTTTTTGAGGACTCGAAAGTTGTCAACTTGGTGCGCAATGAAGATGGCTCAATGATGCAAGCCGTTGTTTACTTGAACGGGCAGCCTTTTATGTTTAGCAACAGCAGCGTCAAACACGAATTCACCTTTACGCCGTCGATTTCGCTGTTTGTAACTTGCCATTCAGAAGCAGAAATTGACGCAGTCTATGACCGTTTGCTTGAAGGGGGCCATGCGCTCATGCCGCTAAGCAATTACGGCTTCAGCCAAAAGTTCGGCTGGCTCAACGACCGGTTTGGCGTTTCGTGGCAATTGAATTTGCCGGAGTAATCAAAAGCCCCTGTCCAAAAATATGGACAGGGGCTTTTTGCAGAACTCTAGAATTTCAAAACCCAGACTAAAAGAACAGCCAGACAAGAGCTGGACCGAGAAACGAGCCGATGACGGCGCAAAGCGTCATGGCTACTGAAGCCATGGAACCTTCTTTTATTCCGTATTCAAACGCTTTTGCCGTTCCGAGGCCGTGTGCAGCGGAGCCGAGGGCAATGCCGCGGCCGATTGCTGAATCGATGCCGAGCATGTTCAACAGCCAAGGACCAGCCAGGATGCCGGTAAACCCGGCCACCATCACAAAAACGACAGCCAATGGCGGAACGCCGCCCAATTCTTCAGCCACTTGCATCGCAACAGGCGTTGTTAACGATTTGGGCAGCATCGTCAAAAGCATTTCATTCGAAAACTGGAACAGCTTCGTCAATGCCATGCCGCTGGCCATGCCAAACACCACGCCCGCACCGACGCCGATTGCGATCGGCAGCAAATTTTGCACCAGCACATCTCGCTGCTTATAAAGGGGAACTGCGAGTGCGACGACTGCCGGTCCGAGCAGCGAACCAATCCACTGGCCGCCAAGCATATACCGGTCATATGGAATATCAAATAAGAGCAGCATGGCGATCAACGTGAACGTTGTCGTCAATACAGGAGTCAGCACCGTCCAGCGGTATCTTGTATAAAGCCCATTGAACAGAAGATAAAAAACGATGGTCGTTCCGGCGAACAACAAAGACAGCAAAATCATCTCCATTTCAACGTTCCTCCTTTCTTTCCGCATTGCGGGAAGACCACTGGCTGAGAAGTCCGGAAACCGCCATAGTAGCCAATGTGCTGATAATGACAATAACAATTAGCCAAACGCCTCTGCCGCTCAACACATCCCCGTACCCAATGACGCCGACCGTTGCTGGAATAAAATACAGCGACAAAAACGCCAGAAGAAAATGAGCGCCGGATTCAATCCAGCGCAGCGGGTAAATCTTCAGCATAAGCGCGGCAAACAAAATCAAAAAACCGATTATACTCCCGGGAAGAGGAAGGCCAAAGAAGCCGCGCAGCCAGTCGCCCAGCCAATAAAACCCGTATAAAACGAGTATTTGAATAAAGATAAGGAAAAATTTCATTGAATTCGCGCCTTTCATTTTAAACCCACTTGCATCTTCTCATTATTTTACAGCAAACGACAAAAAAACGGCAATGCACAGCGCTTAGCGCTTGGAAATCCGAAACTTTCGCTGCCTTCCGTACGTATGTATAGAAAAAGCGAATGGGGGAATAAACTGTGGAAAACTACACAATCGATGAATTTATTCGAAAAACGCAGCAAGACGAACGGGAAAATGATTATTTTGAATTGGAAACGCCGCGGATTTTGGAAGTGAACTTAACTGATATGGTTTGGGCAAAAGCGGGGTCGATGATTTCCTATACGGGGCAGATCAAGTTTGAACGTGAGCGAATCATGGAGCATGGCCTTGGCACGATGTTCAAAAAAGCGCTGACCGGTGAAGGTACTTCGCTCATGAAAGCGACCGGGCGGGGCCGGTTGTATTTGGCGGATAAAGGAAAGAAAATCACGATTTTCGAGTTGAACGATGAAGCGATCACCGTCAACGGCAATGACTTGCTGGCATTTGAACCGGGCATTGAGTGGAACATCAACTTCATGCGGAAAGTGGCCGGGATGATGGCAGGCGGATTGTTCAATGTGACGTTGAAAGGACGAGGGAGAGTCGCCATCACGTCCCACTATGAGCCGTTGACGCTGCTAGTGCGGCCGGGGGAATCGGTTATCACCGATCCAAACGCAACCGTTGCTTGGTCCGGAAATTTAACACCGGAATTCCGTACGGATATCAGCTTCCGCACATTTCTCGGACGCGGCAGCGGCGAGTCGATCCAGATGGAATTCACAGGCGAAGGGTTCGTCATTGTCCAGCCATTTGAAGAAGTGTATTTGTCCCCAACCACTTCATCTTAATGCAGTTTGAAGCCTTTTGAAACGGGAATAGGGAGAAAAAAACAGCGTTCTCACCTGTTTTGAAAAGGGGCTGTCGCATGGAAAACAACATTAGATTAGCTGAAGCGCTTGAGCAGCAGTTCCGCAATAACGTCGGGAAAAAAGTCCAGAAAGCACACGCGACCGAACAAATTCTTTATCATTACACAGCTCTTCCGAGTTTAATGGGGATGGTCGAATCTAATCGCTTATGGATGAGTAAAGGAACGTTTTTGAACGATTCGAGTGAATTGGTTTATTTTTCACGAGTATTGGCGCACATTATCAAGAAGATGGATAATCACCAAAATTCGCCTTTATGGAGATTGTTTATCCGTGAATTGGAACGAGTAATGGAATTGTTTATAGAGGAAGTCCAAAAAAGCGGTTTTGAAGCGTATATCTTTTCGTTATCGCATACTCAAGATTCACTTGCTCTTTGGTATAACTATGCCAGAGGGGAAGGCTATAATATTGGATTTTCAGCGGAAGAGCTTTTTGCAAATGTCAGTTTATTATCAGACGGACCGGATGTGCTCCATGGTTATGTAATGTACGAAAGGCTGGAACAGGAAGCCGTTTTGATCGAGCTGCTGCTGGAAGCCTACGAACTCGTTGACCGGTATGAAATTGGCGAAGTGAAAACTGCGTTGGCCGACCATTTCTTTTCGATGATTGCTACGTGTTCCGTCTTTTTCAAAGATCCGGCCTTTAAAAGCGAAGAAGAATACCGAATTGCGCTGTTGACCAGGAAAGGCGAGAAGCCGAAAGTACAATTCCGCGCTCAAAACGGAGTGATTATTCCGTATATCGCGATTGATTTTCAATCAAAGCTGCCCATCAAGCATGTTACCATTGGCCCGAAAAACAATGTGGACATCGCAAAAAGCGGTATGGAACATTACCTGAAGTGGAAAGGCTATGATATGGAGAAAGTCACCATCAGCAAGTCAGTGGCAGCGCTCCGTTATTGACACTGCATCCTCCACAGTGAAACTGATCAAAGAATCTGCCAAAGCGGCAGATTCTTTTTTTTGACCGCATAGTACTACGATTTTTCAAGTAAATGTTATTTTAAAAAAAGATAGAAAATACTTCTGTTACCGAAATAAACAGATTTTTTTAAAAATTTCAGTCATCTTCATTGCAATTATCATAATTTATTGTATGATTACCTTAGTAATATATTGCATACTAAATATTTAACGAGTAACCATGGATTTTTAATTATTTCGATAAAGTAATGTATGGAACTGGAAAACAGTAGTATCAAGGAGGAAATGGGAATGGAAACGAAATTGTCTTTTAAATCTTATGCCGTTGTTGGAATGATGTTGTTTGCTTTGTTTTTTGGAGCAGGAAACTTAATCTTTCCAGCTCAATTGGGGCAGTATGCAGGGGAAAACGTGTGGCTGGCGATTGCAGGGTTTCTGATTACAGGAGCAGGCTTGCCGCTATTAGGGATACTAGCGATCGGCTATTCGAAAAGCAATGATTTGCAAGATTTGTCGAGCCGGGTTCATCCGCTCTTTGGCTTAATTTTTACCGCTACTTTGTATTTGACTATCGGGCCCTTCTTCGCACTTCCGCGGACGGGAGCGGTTGCCTATGAAATCGGCATTGCGCCATTTGTTGGAGATGGCAATTTAGCTCTTGGGCTTGTCATTTTCTCGGTAATCTTTTTCGGGATTTCGCTTTGGTTGTCGTTGAATCCTTCGCAGATGGTTGACAGCATCGGGAAATTTTTATCGCCCGCTATTTTGTTGGCCTTGTTGCTGTTATTGATCATGGTTATCGTAAAACCGCTGGGTGCTATGCAAGCGCCGCAAGAAGCATATGCATCAGGAGCGTTCTTGAAAGGCTTTACGGAAGGCTACAACACAATGGATGCCTTGGCTTCTTTAGTATTCGGGATCATTGTTATCTCCACCATTCGAAAACTTGGAGTAAATTCGCCAAAAGGCATTTTGTCGGCGACGATGAAAAGCGGCATCGTAGCAGTTGGCTTGCTCGCTGTGGTTTATGTGGGAATTGCTTATCTTGGCGCTACAAGCACAGGCGTGTTTGGTTTGTTTGACACAGGCGGCCCAGTTCTAAGCGAAGCTTCTTCTTATTATTTTGGAACGTTTGGTGCAGCGCTTCTTGCCTTGATTATTACACTTGCTTGTTTAACGACAGCCATCGGTTTAATAGTGGCGAATGCTGAGTTTTTCCATAAGTTAACACCTGGCATTAGCTATAAGAAGTATGTCGTTATTTTTTCCCTTTTCTCTTTGATCGTCGCAAATGCAGGCTTGTCGAACATTATTAATTACTCGATACCGATTTTGATGTTCCTGTACCCGCTGGCCATTGTTTTGATCATGTTGGCATTTTTGTCCCCGCTGTTCAAACACGATCGCCTTGTATACGTATCAGCCATCACAGTTACATTTTTCATCAGTGTCATCGACGGACTAAAAACATTGACTGCTTCGCTTGAAATGGCGAATCCGGCATGGCTGCAAGCCATCATTGATTTCTATACGTCGGTGCTCCCGCTTTATGCAAGCGGACTCGGCTGGTTTGTTCCAGCTGTTATTGTCATTACCATTACGGGAGTTATTGCGAACTTCAAAAAATCCGTAAGCCCCCGCCCGGCGAGAAACAATATTTAATTTAAGTTAACATGGCTTGCCCAAAAAATTGGACAGGCTTCTAAACACAAAAGCATTGCCAAAAGCCATCCGGCTTTCGGCAATGCTTTTTCAATTTGACGCTGGTGCAGTCAATTCATCTATAGTGCGAATCCAATTTGCTCTCATCAGGTGGGATACTTTTTCAGCATCTTTTTCCTCAAGAGCTTGAATAATGTCCACATGGGCTTCATATGAACCCGCGGTAACAATCAACGAGTTATGGAAAAACTGCCGTCTGACGTGCGATTGCAGTCGGTGGAGCATCGTATGAATATAAGGATTTTGTGCAGCATTGACAATCAGTTGATGAAATTCCTCGTCGATTTTCAACGCTGAAAAATTATCGTTCGTCTTGATGGATTCGGCAAACCGTTCGTTCGTCTCTTTCAACGAAACAATCAGTTCTTCGTCCAAATGTTGAATGGCCAGTTCAGCGGCCAATGCCTGAAGTACAGCTACTGGGGGAAGAAGGTGTTGAATATCTTCTTTATGGACTTTCGTCACCCGCGTCGTTTTTCCAGGAAACATTTCAACAAAGCCTTGCACTTCTAAAAGTTGAAGCGCTTCTCTGATTGGGGTCCTGCTCAAACTTAATGCTTGTGCGAGGTCGGTGTCTACCAACTTTTCATCAGGTTGTAAGGTGCCTTCGATGATCCATTGCAGCAATTGGTTATAGGCACTTTCTTTGGCAGTAACGCGGACTGGCTTTGGGTGGTTTACTGGAACCGGCATGCAGATCCCCCTTTCTACTGGAAATAGCTACTATCCATTATACACCAATTCGAAAAAATCAAACAGATGATTATACAATATATTGTATAATTAATGCGTAGTAAAAGAAAAGACAGCTGTTTCAATCGAAGCAGATAGGGAAAAGATACAGTAAACTGGAAGTGATTTGAAAGGGGCGATTGGATGCTGACGTTAGTGCCAAGCAAGGATTTCCATACGATTGCAGTGGAAGTAAACGGCAATGTGGAAGAGGAAGATATGGAAAAACTGGATAAAGCCATTCAAGAAAAATTTGAAGACAAAGGCACGTTTAATGTATACGCTATGGTGTATGATTTTGACGGCTTGAGCTTGCAAGCAGCAGCAAAAGAAGTGAAGATCGATGTCCATCGGTGGAGCCAATACGCGAAGATGGCGGTTCTCAGTGACAATAAAAAGCTGCAAGGCATGACCGAAGCGAGCGGCTTGATGCCCGGCATCAAGACAAAGCATTTTAACTTGAATGAAAGCGAAGAAGCGTGGGAATGGCTTCAAGCCTAAGAGAAGAGGTGGTACAAAACGTTGAAAAACGGACTTGTGCCACTTTTTTTTCGTTGAAAACAGGCTGCGGACAGTATTACGGTTAAATTGGACAGTATTTCTCAGATTACAGACAGTATTTTATTGCTGCCGGACAGTAAATCCAAAAAAGTGGCAAACGCTATAAATGAACGCGGCTTTGTATTACACTAATAACAAGATGTGACAGATAGGATGAGTCGATGAAAACAGAGATTTCCATTAAAGTGACTGATAAATTTAAAGGGGAATACGCTAAAGGCTTCCCGCTCATTACGAAAGATTCATTGGAAAATGCCGACGCGTTAACGACAGAAGGCGCGATTGTGCGATTAATGGACAAGCAAGGCCGTTTTCTTGCCAAAGGGTACTCAGGCAAACAAAACAAAGGCTATGGCTGGGTACTGACGCACAATGAAAACGAAGCGATCGATGGAGCATTTATTGAACGGAAACTTGCAGAAGCTCTTGAGCGGCGCCAAGCTTTCTTTAACGATCCGGCAACGACGGCGTTCCGCGTGTTCAACGGGGAAGGCGACGGTTTTGGCGGATTGACGATCGATTATTTCGCCGGTTTTTATATGCTCAGCTGGTACAGCGAAGGCGTCTACACGTTCAAAGACCAAGTGGTTGAAGCGCTTCAAAACGTGGCCGACTGCAAAGGGATTTACCAAAAGAAACGCTTTGACACAAAAGGGCAGTATATCGAAGAAGATGATTTTGTGGCAGGCGAGCGCGGCGAATTCCCACTGATCATCAAAGAAAACAACGTCAATTTCGCCATTTATTTGAACGATGGCGCGATGACAGGCATTTTCCTCGACCAGCGCGATGTCCGAAATAAAATCAAAGAAAGCTACGCAAAAGGCCAGACGGTACTCAATACGTTCTCGTATACCGGCGCTTTCTCGGTTGCTGCGGCAATCGGCGGAGCGGTGAAGACAACGAGCGTCGATTTGGCGAAGCGCAGCTCCAGCAAAACGATCGAGCAATTCAGCGTAAATAATATTGACTACGAAAGCCAAGACATTCTCGTCATGGACGTCTTCAATTATTTTAAATACGCCAAACGCAAAGAGCTGAAATTCGATTTGGTCATTTTGGATCCGCCAAGCTTTGCGCGTTCGAAAAAGTACACGTTCAGCACGTCGAAAGATTACACGGCATTAATGAAAGAAGCCATTGAAATCACCGAGAAAAACGGCGTGATCGTCGCTTCGACAAACAGCGCATCGTTCGGCATGAAGAAGTTCAAAGGCTTTATCGACAAGGCCTTCAAAGACCTTGGCAAAAAATACAGCATTGTGGAGGAATTCACGCTGCCAAGCGACTTCCGCGTCATGAAAGAATTTAAAGAAGGCGACTACTTGAAAGTGTTGTTCGTGAAATTGCAATAAGTGCTTGTTCGGATGTTGATCTATCGAAAACTATGGCGAAACGTTGAAGATGCTTTTGTTTTCTTTCTCCAATCTGCCGGACATGGCTGTACAGGTTTATCCGCCCCCTTCTATAATGAAATGAGAATGCGAGGGGAAATGAATGATAAAGAATGCATTGGAAAAATTTCGCTTTATGGGATTGATAGAAGGAAGCTCGCTATTGGTGCTGCTGTTTATCGCCATGCCGTTGAAATATATGTTTGATATGCCGGAAATGGTGAGTGTAGTTGGTGCAATCCATGGCGGGTTGTTTACCATCTATTGTTTATTCATCGCTTATATGACGTTTGTCGTCAAATGGCCGTTCCGTTTTTCGGTAGGCGCTGTGATTGTGGCGTTTATTCCGTTCGGCAATTTTGTCTTGGACAGTCGGTTGAAAAACTTAAGAAAGCCGCAGATGGCTTAAACACTTGTGGATTCCCGTCCGCAAGTGTTTTCTTTTTGCCAAAATCAGGCTGAGGATGTCTGATTAATGGAAACTATTCTATAATGAATGTAGACAATTAGTTCACTGGAGGAACCATAATGGCAAAAACTCTTTCTTCTTCTGCAACCGGAAATCCGGTCTACGCAGTGATGTTTGCAATGGGCAGCTGCCATTTGCTCAACGATTCACTGCAAGCCGTCGTCCCGGCGATGTTTCCGATTTTGGAGACGGATCTTGGCTTGACTTATACGCAATTAGGATTTATCGCATTCGCTTTAAACATGGTGGCCTCTGTTTTACAGCCGGTCGTCGGCTTGATCAGCGACCGAAAGCCGATGCCGTTCGCTTTGCCGATTGGCATGGCCAGTTCCTTTTTAGGAATCGCGGGGTTGGCGTTTTTCCCTGAATACTGGATGATTTTAGTTTCCGTGATGTTTCTCGGATTTGGGTCTGCGATTTTCCACCCGGAAGGCTCACGCGTTTCTTTCATGGCGGCAGGATCAAGAAGAGGCTTGTCCCAGTCAATTTACCAAGTTGGCGGAAATTCCGGCCAAGCCTTAGCGCCGCTCATCAGCGCATTTATTTTAGTGCCGTTTGGCCAACGAGGCGCGGCGTTGTTTTTGTTCGTCGCGGCACTCGGCATTTTTATCTTGTCGAGAATTTCCTTGTGGTACAAAGAGCAATTGGCACAGGAAAAGTTGCAGAAAGTGAAGAAAGTATTGTTGTCTTCGCTGCCGGAAATGACGAGAAAGCAAGTCGGTGTTGCGCTGGCGCTGTTATTGGTCATTATTTTTGCCCGGTCGTTTTATGTCACGAATATGACGAGTTTTTACGTGTTTCATTTGATTGATTCGTACGGATTGACGATTCAGCAAGGGCAACTGTACATATTCCTATTTCTAGCGGTCGGAGCGGCCGGCACCTTTTTCGGCGGCCCACTGGCAGATAAGATGGGCCGGAAAAACGTCATTGTCCTGTCTCTTGCTGTGCCGATTCCGCTGGCACTTGTATTGCCGTACGTCCCGCTTTTCGCCGTCATTATCCTATTGGCGCTCATCGGCTTTTTCATCATGCTGAGCTTTTCTGTAACCGTGGTGTATGCGCAGGAACTGGTGCCAAGCAAAATCGGCACAATGTCCGGGCTGACGGTCGGTTTGGCGTTTGGCATGGGCGCGATTGGCGGAGTGGTGATCGGCATATTGATGGATGCCATCGGCGTCTACGACACGATGATTATCGTGTCTTTCTTGCCAATCATTGGCCTCGTTGGTTTATGGCTGCCAAGCGATAGGAAAATAAAAGCAGCTTAATTCATAAAGGAGAATGACTGATGCAGACACAAATACCTGCCATTCCAACTGAAATCCATACGGAACGATTGCTTCTTCGGATGCCGCGTTCCGGCGACGGCAAGGCGGTGAATGCCGCTATTCGCGCTTCCATCAACGAATTGAAGCCATGGCTTCAATTTGCGCAGACATTGCCGACGCCTGAGGAAACCGAAATAAATTTGATGGAAGCACACCTGGACTTTTTAAAGAAGGAAAGTTTGCGATATTTGATTTTCCAGCAAGAAACCGGAGAGTTTATTGGAACGACGGGGTTTCATGACATTGAATGGGACATGCCGAAAATGGAAATCGGCTACTGGATTGCAACGAAATGGAGCGGATCCGGGTTTATGGCGGAAGCGGTGGCGGCGTTAAGCGATGTGGCGCTGAACGGTTTTGGATGCAAACGGCTGGAAATCCGCTGCGACGCCGAAAACGTGAAAAGCCGGGCGATTCCGGAAAAACTGGGGTTCAAGCTGGAAGGCACCTTACATAATGATGAATTATCCGTAGACGGAAAACGTCTGACGGACACCTGCATTTACGCGAAATTCGATTAAAGGGGCTTTCGATAATGAGAAAGAAAGAAGAAAAAGTTGGCTTAAAACCGTTTATCGAGCTGATTTTGTCATTAAAGGTGCCCAAATGGGCGTTGATTATCGGCCTTGCTTCGAGTTTGATTACGACATTGGTCGGGTTGGCAGTCCCGCTATTGACGCGAACTCTGGTAGACGGCTTTTCAATCGACGCGGTGAGCGCACCGCTGATAGCCGGCATTGCCGCAGCGTTTATTTTGCAGGCAGTCATTAACGGGATCTCCATTTATCTGCTCAGCATGGTCGGCCAGAAAATTGTTGCCGGGCTGCGCGAAAAGATGTGGATTCGTTTGATTCGTCTGCGCGTTCCTTATTTTGACCAGCAATCGAGCGGGGAAACGGTCAGCCGGATCGTCAACGACACCGGGATTGTACGGAATTTGATCACAGATCATTTCCCTCAATTTGTCACCGGTATCATTTCCATTATCGGCGCCATCATTATCTTGTTGCTGCTTGATTGGAAAATGACGCTGATCATGCTCGTATCGGTTCCGATTACAATTGCAGCAATGATTCCGTTGGGGAGGAAGATGGCGAAAATCTCGCGCGGTCTGCAAGACGAAACGGCTGTGTTTACCGGAAATGTCCAACAGACTTTGAGTGAAATCCGGCTGATGAAATCGTCTACAGCAGAACTAGCTGAAGAAGCCAAAGGGTTAAAAGGCATCCAGAAACTCTTCGACTTTGGGTTGAAAGAAGCGAAAGTGTATGCCTTGATTGCGCCGCTTATGTACACCGTCGTTATGCTCGTTGTGGTCATGATCATCAGCTACGGCGGCATCCGTGTTGCGGAAGGAACGATGTCAACCGGGTCGCTTGTGGCATTTTTATTGTATTTATTCCAAATCATTATGCCGATTACGACATTTGCGCTGTTTTTCACGGAGCTGCAAAAAGCAAAAGGGGCAACCGAGCGCATTATCGAAATTTTGGCGGTACCGCTTGAAGAAGAACAACAAGGCATTCAAGCTGATATCGCCAATAAACCTTTGCGCTTGTCGAACGTCAGCTTTGCTTACGAAACAGGCGAGCCGGTTCTTCATAATGTTTCGTTTGAAGCGCAGCCAGGCGAGATGATTGCGTTTGCCGGGCCAAGCGGAAGCGGGAAAACCAGGATATTCGGGTTGATTGAACGATTTTACGAACCGCTTTCTGGGGAAATCACCATTGGCGGCACCCCAATCCGCGACTTGTCTTTGGCTTCCTGGCGCAGCCAGATTGGCTATGTCCCACAGGAAAGCGCCATGATGGGCGGGACGATTCGGGAAAATCTCGTATACGGATTGCCGGATGCGGACACAATTTCTGATGAACAATTGTGGAAAGTGGCGGCGATGGCATATGCCGAAGAATTCATCAAAGCCTTTCCGGAAGGACTGAATACGGAAGTCGGAGAGCGCGGAGTCAAATTGTCGGGCGGCCAGCGCCAGCGAATCGCGATTGCCCGGGCATTTTTGCGCGACCCCAAAATTCTCATGATGGATGAAGCGACGGCGAGCCTCGACAGCCAATCAGAAGCCATTGTCCAGCAGGCCTTGAGCCGATTGATGGAAGGGCGGACGACGTTTGTCATCGCCCACCGGTTGTCGACAATCGTCGATGCCGATAAAATCGTCTTTATTGAAAAAGGGCGGGTCACGGGTCTTGGCACCCATTTGAACTTGACCGCATCTCACGAGTTATACCGGGAATTTGCGGAACAGCAATTAACGTAAATTCTTGCGAATAAAGAGAAACTTCACTCAGAGGGGGGGTCTTCATCCCCCTCTGAGTGGTAGTTGATCCAATCGGGCTTTTACGGTCAGTTGATCTCCCACTGGCAGAAGTGGGAGTTTTACTGCCCGTTAAAGCGGGACAAACGCCTTGACCTTGACGCTGCGTGAAGGTGTAGAGTGGAGTTATCAGGAGGTGAGCGGATGGAATACACCGTGCAAAAGTTGGGGAAACTAGCGGGAATCAGCACGAGGACGCTTCGGTATTACGATGAAATTGATATTCTGAAGCCGGCCAGAAAAAATTCATCAGGGTACCGGATTTACGGGAAAACCGAAGTGGACAAGCTGCAGCAAATCCTCTTTTACCGTGAACTCGGGCTTGAGTTGGATCACATCAAAAAAATTGTCAATGATCCTGCGTTTGACGGTTCTGCTGCATTGAAAATGCACCGGGAACAGCTTCTCCAAAGACGCCAACAACTGGACCTCTTGATCACCAATGTGGAAAAAACTATTTCCGCAGCAGAAGGGAAGAGTCAAATGGCAGACAATGAAAAATTTGAAGGATTCAAACAGAAGCTGATTGAGGACAATGAAAAGCAGTACGGCGATGAAATCCGGGAGAAATACGGGGACAAGACGATCGACGCATCGAACGCAAAAATGATGAACATGAGCGAGGAGCGGTTCGCTGAATTCACCCGTCTTGGCGAAGAACTTCAGAAAACGCTGGCGGAAGCGTTCAAGACTGGAGCTCCTGAAAGCGAACTGGCCCAAAAAGCGGCCGATTTGCATAAGCAATGGCTGGCTTTTACCTGGCCGACGTACAGCAAAGAAGCCCATGCCGGACTTGCGCAGATGTACGTGGACGACGAACGCTTTACCGCGTATTATGACAAAGACCAGCCAGGAACCGCCGTGTTTTTACGAGATGCCATCTATATTTATACTGGATTTACTAGATAATATATAGCTGAAAAGCGGCTTAAAAACAAACGAGTGCCTCTAAAATAGGCACTCGTTTTTTTAGGTACTTCTTTACAGAGAATTAATAGAAATTTACAAAAAATATACGGTTTTTCACGGGTTTATTTGCTATAATCAAAGCAATCAATACTCTTGCCGGTGACTCGTTTTATTCGAAAAGGAGAGGATTAGAGTGGTGGGGAAAAAGAAGGCGCCAATAGTTTCTGTGAAAGTCATGTCGTTCAATATCGCTCATGGATTAGGGATGGATGGAACGGTGGATTTAGAAAGAACGGCTTCAGTAATTGAAGATTCTTGCGCAGGAATTGTCGCTTTGCAAGAAGTCGACCGCTTTTTTTCAGAGCGGAGCTCTTTTGTAGACCAAGTCGACTGGTTGAGCAAACGGTTGGGAATGGAAGCTGTGTTTGGTGCAAATTTAGATTTGGATCCATCAGAATCCGAACGGTCCAGACGCCAATTCGGCAACGCCATTTTAAGCAAATACCCGATCAAGTACGTTGAAAATCATTTATTGCGCCAAGTGGCTACCCCATTCGGCCATAATGAACAGCGCGGCATCCTAGAAGCCGTCATCGATTTACAAGGCACTCATATTAGCGTTTTTAATACGCATTTGGCTTTCAAAGATGAAGAATTGGAAGTCAGCGTCAACGAACTTTTAAAATTGACGGAGAGAAGAAAGTTTCCTCGCATCATCGCGGGAGATTTCAATGCAGCTCCTGAACATACACAAATTAAAAAAATAAGAAAGCAATTTACCGATTCCTTCTTGCACATGAGAAGAGGGGACGCTTACACATACCCTTCGTATTTCTACGAAGAAGTGACTGCAGAACAGACGAAGCCGGTGACGCGCATCGACTATATTTTTTCAGACGATGAACTTGATGCCGTCCAAACGGCAGTTATGAATACAGACGCATCGGATCATTTGCCGGTATTGGCCGACTTTATTTTGCAAAATGCAAAAATTCGCCCGGACCAACAAACGGCTTCTGAACTTCAAAAAGTGTAATTTATAAGAAAAACCCGGAAGCAGTGCTGCTTCCGGGTTTTTCTATGCACTTAGCCGTATACGTGTTTGCCAGATTTTTGTGAGCGTCTGCAAAAAGCAACGAGCAAATAAACGAGAGGCGTATCCGCAGCAGCAGCAAGCCATTTAAAAGCATATTGGGTGAAAATCATGGCCACCAAGGCGCCAAGCGGCATCGTGCCGTAAAACGCGATAGTGATGAAAAGAGCTGTATCCACAAACTGGCTGACCATCGTCGAAGCGTTTTTACGGAACCACAGTTTGGATTCGCCGTGGCGCTCTTTCAGCTTGTGGAAAATGCTGACATCTAGGTTTTGGCTGACAAAATACGAAACTAAGCTCGCGAGCGTCACGCGGAAACCGGCAGAGAAAATCGTTTCAAACGATTCTTGTTCGCTAAAAAATGGAGCTGAAGGCAAGTGGATTGCGCAATAAATGAATACCAATGCAAAGATTTGTGTAATAAACCCTGACAGAACGGTTTTTCTTGCGGCTTCTTTGCCATATACTTCAGCAATCGTGTCGGTGATTGGGAACGTGAAAATGTAGACGATGACCGCCGCTGGCAAAACCGCCCATTCCCCGATGCTGAACAACTTGACGGATAAGATATTGGAAAGAATCAAAAGACCGACAAATGCGCCGTTTAAGTAAAGCAACATAATAAATCCCCCTTATCGGTTGGTAATCGTTTCGGGGTTCATGTCATGATTCATCATCCGGTACGACGCCATTTCTTCGTATTTTGTGCCTGGTTTTCCGTAATTTGTGTAAGGGTCAATCGACAAGCCGCCGCGCGGCGTGAATTTGCCCCACACTTCGATATAGCGAGGATCCAGTAAATCAATTAAGTCGTTCATGATGATGTTCACCACGTCTTCATGGAAATCTCCATGGTTGCGGAAGCTGAACAAGTATAATTTCAGCGATTTGCTTTCCACCAATTTCTTATCCGGAATAAAGCTCAAGTAAATGGTCGCAAAATCCGGTTGGCCGGTCTGCGGGCAAAGCGAGGTAAACTCCGGGCAATTGAACTTCACGAAATAATCCCGCGTGTGCAAATTGTCGATCGCTTCGAGTATGTTCGGGTCATACTCAAACTTGTACTTGGTGTTTTGATTGCCGAGAAGTGCTAAGTGGTCGAGCGTGTCTTCGTTTCTTCCTGCCATAAAAAAAGGCCTCCTTTAAGATGCCGGTGTGAGAGAAGCCTATAGAAAACGGACAAAGAAAAAGCCAAATCGCATGTGGATTTGGCTGAGTTTCAACAATCCATAGTTTTTTATAGAGGGTATAATGCTATGAACCTCTCCCGTTGCCGGGTTATTTACTTTTCCTCACCTATCGTATAAGACTTCGCATGTACTGTCAATTCAACTTTTTTGCTAAAATGGCTTTAAAGACAGGAGGCGGCACCATGGCACACGAACACAATCATTTTGAATCAGCGCGTGCGGGCAACCGGAAAGGCTTATTCCTGGCACTTGCCATTACAACTGGCATCATGCTGCTGGAATTTTTCGGCGGCTTGTTTACGAACAGCCTGGCGCTCATTTCCGACAGCGGCCATATGCTCTCCGACGCAAGTTCCTTGCTTCTCAGCTTAGTGGCAATCGGATTTGCTGGAAAAGCGGCTTCTGCGAATAAAACATACGGTTATTACCGCTTTGAAATTTTGGCGGCTTTTTTCAATGGCATCACGCTATTTGTGATGGCAGGGTTTATCATATACGAAGCGTTTGAACGGTTTGTCGAGCCTGAGGAAATTCGAGGCGGCTGGATGCTGGTTATTGCGGTCATCGGATTGCTGGCGAATGTATTAAGTGCGTTGGCGCTGCACAAAAGCGGGGACGTCCATGGCAATTTGAATATGAAAAGTGCCTACGTGCATGTAATCGGAGATGCGTTAGGGTCTGTCGGCGCAATTACCGGCGGGCTGCTCATTCTCTTTTTCGAGTGGACCATTGCCGACCCGATTGTTTCCGTACTGGTCGCGCTGCTGATTTTAAAGAGTGCTTGGGGCATTTTGCAAAACAGCATCCATATTTTGATGGAAGGAACGCCAGCAACGATTCATCCAGAGGAAGCGAAAGCCTTGCTGAAAAAAATTGACGGTGTACTGGATATCCACGACCTTCACATTTGGACTATTACGTCAGGGTTTGATTCGTTTTCCTGCCATTTGGATGTGGAAGCGGGGGCGGATGAGCAACGGGTTTTGCAGGAAGCAATCGGTTTGATCCACGATCACTTTAAAATCGAACACACGACCATCCAAATCGAAAAAGTCGGTTTGGCGCATCATCATTTGAAAGTTTAGAAATGGAAACAGCCTGCTCACGTATGAGCGGGCTGTTTTGATTGTTTGATTAAAACGTCACGGCTGTCGGGGTTTGGTGCTGGCCGATGATGTTTTTCGGCGATTGCTGAAGCTTTTGCACGTTTGTGATGATGAACCGGCTTTTCGGCATCGTCGGCATGCGGCGCATGTCATAGGATAAATCTTGTTCAGGTACTGTATACGTAATATTTTCGGTCAAGTACTTAAAGAACGCTTGCATGACCATAACCGTCATCCATTCCCCGGCGCAGCGGTGGCCGCTATGATGGTCGCCTCCGCCTTGCGGAATAAAGGCAAACGGGCTGCCTTTCCAATCGTTGAAGCGCTCAGGAATAAATTCATCCGCTCTTTTCCAAATATCAGGATGGCGGTTGGTTCCAAAAATGTCGAGCACCACCAGCATGTTCTTTTTGAAATGATAGCCATGCCAGACAAAGTCTCGCTTCACTTTCGCAGCCATTGCAGGAGCAAAGGGGTAAAAGCGGCGCACTTCCTGCGCAAACATGTGGCTGTACTGGTTTTGGTCAGCTTGCAGTTTTGTCCGGGTCTCGGGATACTGGTGGATGGCGAGTGCACCGAAGACAATCAAATAGGCGGTAGCGAGCATCGGGCGGTAGGAATTGTTCAAATCGACTGCTGCTTTATGCAGATCCAAGTATTTGCCGTCCGTTCCTTTGTGATGAGCCACGATATAAGCTGCAGTGTTCGGCGCTGGGTTATATCGCCCGGCCCGAATGTCTTTGATGATGCCTTCCAGCCATTTTTCTTGGCTTTGCCGAGCTTCAGCGCCTTCTTTAAATCGGTGGAGCGAGCCGCCGAACGAATCGACCATAGCCGACAGTTCCTGTGTCCGTTGCTTAACTTCGTTTTCTTTCAACGGCAAACCGGCCCAATGGCACACAGCTCTCGTTAAAATTTCTTCCACTTCATCCAATAAAACCACTTCGTCCATCGTTTCCCATTTGCTGGCTTTCGCATCAAGCTCTTCGATGGCCATCCGCTTGATGTCTTCAAGGCGTTCCGGCGTCATCATTGACAAAAACATCCGCTTTAAATGGTGATGGTCTTCACCATCTCTTCCATGGATGCCGCCTTCACCAAG
Organism: Planococcus sp. YIM B11945; assembly: GCF_050864155.1. Taxonomy (NCBI): domain Bacteria; kingdom Bacillati; phylum Bacillota; class Bacilli; order Caryophanales; family Caryophanaceae; genus Planococcus; species Planococcus sp. YIM B11945. The sequence continues at coordinate 100,704 of NZ_JBOZWR010000005.1, forward strand.
CAAAGTTTTTTTCAACGGTTTAGGCATAGCGCCTTTGCGTGTAAAGTATTTGTTGTCGTAAAAAACTGCCGCTGCTTGTTCACCGGCGATGCAAACGGCTTTTTGCCCCATCAAGCGAGTTTCAAAAATATCGGAACCAAGCGTTTTTCGTCGGCTTGGCATAAAGTCAAATCCTTCTTTGATTAACGATAGGGTGCTGTCCAATTCTTTTGCTCTAGGAATGGGGTGCTTGACTTTCATCTTTACAACTCCTTTTTTAATGAGGTTCATCGTTCCGTTTTCCAGGCGTGCTGTCTTTAAAACATACCCTGTCAAAAAGAGAGTAAACGCTGAGAGGCGAGCGGTATACTTTGTAGGAGAAAGGGTATGGGAAAGAACAGAAAAGCGAATCGGAAGGAGCCAAAGAGATGGCAACTAGAGAATTCCCTGCATTGTCTCGAAAAGCCGTCGATTGGGTCGTGGCAACTGCTGGCAACGCAGCGGAAGTCAGCCGAATAGAGACTTTATCCGGCGGCACATCCTCGGCTTTATATGAGCTGGATCTTTTTCAAGGGGAAGAAAAGCAAGCGTATATCCTGCGGCTATTCACAGATAAAGAATGGCTGGCAATGGAACCGGACTTGGCGCGGCATGAAGCGGAAAGCTTGCGATACGCCGAACAGCTGGGCATGGCTACCCCTCGTTTGATCGGTTTTGATGAGTTGGGGGAGCACTGTGGCGCACCGGCTGTTTTGATGACGAAACTTGAGGGCGCGGTGGTTTTGGAACCGAAGCAAGAACCGTTGTGGATTGACGGGCTCGCGCAGAATTTGGCAGCTATTCATCAATTCAAAGCGGAAGGATTTCCTTTTGATTATTTTTCTTATAACGAACCGGCAATGGAAAAACCGCTATGGTCAAAAAGGCCAGAAGAATGGATGCGGGCGTTTTACATCATAGCTGGGCCACGTCCGCCAGCGCCAGCTTGTTTTATTCACCGGGATTATCATCCGGCGAATGTATTGTGGACAGGAAATCAAGTAAGCGGCATTGTCGATTGGGTCAATTCTTGCCGCGGACCGGCCGGAATTGATGTGGGTCATTGCCGAGTCAACTTGGCGCAATTGCACGGGGTTTCGGCAGCCGATGACTTTTTAGGCGCTTATTACCAGCATGCTGGCTCGGCATTTTCCTATGACCCGTATTGGGATTTGCTTTCTTTAACCGATATTTTGGAAGGGACTCCTTCCGTTTATGCAGGGTGGCCGGCATTTGGCGTAAAAGGGCTATCGGATGAACTGGTGCAGCACCGGCTGGACACGTATTTGCTGAGCTTGCTTGACCGCTTTGATGAGCAGTGAACGGATCTGCAGGTTCTCGCAGGTTTCATTTCTCCAAAAAAGGAAATATACAAAACAAGCAGTTTTTGAGGAGGAATTAGAATGACTGAAGAACAATTGAAACAACTGAAAGACCAATTGACCGATCAATTGAATTCACTTGAAGAGCGAGTGGAACACCAAGAAGAATTTGATACGACGGAACTTTCCAACTACGATAACCATCCTGGCGACGCCGCGACCGATTTGTTCGACATGGAGCGGGGGCTTGCCATTACCCAGTTTAAAGAAGAAGAAATCGATGATACGAAAGCGGCATTGGCGGCAATTGAAGCCGGTACTTACGGCACTTGCACCGTCTGCGGAAAAGAAATTCCGTATGAGCGCTTAGAAGCGATGCCGACAGCACTGACATGCATCGACCATGCCAACCAGGAGCCGGATTTGACGACCCGCCCGCCGGAAGAAGATGTGTTGCAAGGCTATACCGATCAACCTGTTCAAGACGAGGACAGCCGTTTGAGAGATTACACAGACAGTTTCCAAGACGTGGAAGATTACGGTTCTTCCGATGGCCCGCAAGACCAACCAGGTGACGACAAGGAAATGAAAGACTTCTATGACGATGAAAAAGCATAAAACCTCCAGCTAGGAGGTTTTTTACGTGGCAGGATTTTCTGATGCTGGCAGCGAAATGTTCGGAAGGGCATTTCCCGGGAAATGAGGAGAAGGTTTATGGAGAAATTGGAAAAAGAAATTTATGCTTTGGAATGCGCTCACTTGCAGCCAGATGTCCGGGTATCGCAGCAAAAGCTGAAAGAAGTGCTGGATGACGAATTTTTGGAATTTGGAAGTTCAGGCAGAGTTTGGGTATTAACGGATTACGAGAAAGACCATGCCTTATCGCCAGACCTTTTAGAAATTTCCGAGTTTCGCATGCACGAACTTGGGCCGGAAGCGGTATTAACCACATACCGCATTCACAATAGAACGAGCGGGAAAAAAACCCTCCGCAGTTCGGTTTGGAAAAAGCGCTCCACTGGCTGGAAGCTGTTTTTCCATCAAGGCACAGTTTCGGCAGAAGCCGGGTTTCAATAAAAGAAAAATAGGCTATTTATTGAATAAGAACAACTTGAGGAGGGGATAGAATGGAACATGCCATCGTATTGTTTGACGGAGATTGCAACTTCTGCGATTCAAGCGTGCAGTTTATTATACAGCACGACCCGGCAGGCTATTATCATTTCGCTTCTCTGCAAAGCGATATAGGGATGAAGCTGAGAAAAGAACATCAAATTCCAGATGACGTGGATAGTTTGGTGTTGATCGAGAAGGGCAAAGCGTATGTGAAATCAGAAGGCGCTTTGAGAATTTCGCATCATTTGACCGGTTTATGGAAGTTGGCATTTTACTTGAAATCAGTTCCTAGCTTTGTACGGGACGGAGCCTACGATATTTTTGCGCGAAACCGCTACAAAGTGTTTGGCAAACTGAATAGTTGCATGCTGCCGCCTCCACATATCCGCAAACGATTTTTGGATAAATAAAACCAGTCCGGAACATGAATCTCGTTTCGGGCTTTTTTTTGTGAATTTTTAGGAGCGCAAGGAAAGCGGGGGGTTCCGCAAATAAAGTCCAGTTTTCTGCAAACAAACTAGCGGATTCTGCAAATAAACGACGTTTTTCCACAAATAAAATCCCGCACAACCCATAACGGGCCATGCGGGGGAGTCGCTTTCGCTTTCGCTTTTCTTATTGTCTAGACTTCGGCGATCAGGCTCTCGGGGTCATAAGCCATCCCGGCTGTGCGGCACAAAGAACACCGCTTCGCCGGTTCGTCTTATGCTCGTCGAGCCCTCCAGCTCTTGTCGAGGCTAAACAGCCGCCTGCACTTTTCTTATTCAAAATTCGATATGCGCCAGTACTGGCTTGCGATGGCGTCGGACATCCATGCTAATCCTTTGCTTTCCGCCTCGTGGATTTGTTCCCATTCCGCATCTTGGCTGTTTTTCAAATAAACTTCGTGGTTTGGGGATTGGTCGTGAATCCCGATAATGTCGTAATAGCCATCGCGGTAAAAGTTTGCTGAAATCTCGTAATCGATATTCGGAGAAGTCGTCAGTGGATTCCCGACGCTGTGTCTCAAGGAAATGAGAATCTTGTGGTCATCTTCTTTGATTTTCTCCATCACAATGCCTTCGGCAGAAGCGACATCTGCTTTCCGGAACTTTTTGCGCCAATTGTACGCAATGCTTGTTCCTACGTCTTTGTCGTATTCAAGGACGGCGCCGCTTTCGGATAGTTGAAGCGAGAAGTTGACTTGGGTGCGATACGATTTTCCTTCCGGGTCAAAATCACGTCCATCGCCTGAAAAATAACGATTAGGGGACAATGGATTAGGGCTTGCCAATATGCGTTGAGGCAAAAAAGTGGAATAGCGGAAATACCAGACCGGGTACTCCACATCGTCTTTTGGCGGTTCTTTTTCAGCGAGCAAGCGAGCCCGGCTTCCTACTTTTTTGGTGATCCAAAATTCTTCTTCGGCGGCTTGTTCTTGGGAAGATTTTTGGTTTAGCAACCCGAACACTCGCGCAGCGGCAGACTTTTCCGTTTTGAAGTTTTCCTCTGATTTTTCCAAAGGACGTTTGCCGCGAATCCAATACGTATAAGACTGGTCCATCGCCGCATCGCGGTCGGTAAACTGATTTTTAGAGGTCGTTTCAATCAACTCGCCGTCCCGGTAAATCTCAAAATCGCCAACGCCTTCAATGTCACCCCAGGCCAGAGCAATTTTCGATCGGGAAAGAATAGTGGAGACCGCAATTTGCTGCAGCCGATTGATAAAATCATCTTCATGATTTTCCGTTCCGGTTTGCATCTTGATGCGTTCAACTGTCTTGCCGTCCGTATCCAAATGCTCAATGGTGTACGTATACAACTCGCCCCGCTGAAGATTTTCATCTTTAAAGAAATTGTCGGTTCCTGTATATACGGTTTTGTCATCACGCTTTACCCGGTAAGTGCCGCCGGTTTGCGTCCAGGCAAAATGGATTGTTGTATCCGTTTGTTCCAGCCGTTCAAGTTCCAGGTGGTTCGATAAATTGTCCATCCAAATCACCTCCATAGTGGGATATAATGCTATACCCGCTTCTTAAATCAAGTGAACCCTTTTCTCTTTATTTCTATTTGCCAAGCTGCCTAGTGTGCAATTTGCAAAAAGAAAATACAAATAGTATGTTTAATGGAAATAGCAACCATTTGCATGTGAAAATGCGGCAGGAGGAATTAAAACATGTCTTTGGAAACAAATCAAAACAAACGCAGCTTTCGTAATTTTGATGAAGCGGCTGAAAATATTTTAATGATGATCAGCAAACAAATGAACATCAATACTTTATTTATTGCGAAAAATGACGGAAAACACAATGAAATCGTTAAATCCCGCAATGCCGTTGAAAAGCTGGTTGTTGAAGGGAACATCTTGCCGCTGGAAAAAACGTTTTGCAGTTTGAGTCTGAATTACGGGGAAGAGCCGTTAGTGATTGATGATATTTCAACAAGCCCTTTAGCCGAATCGTTGGAAATCGCTGCCCAGTTTGGAAATGGCTCGTTTATTGGCATTCCTGTTTTTTATGCAGATGGAGAAGTATACGGCACCATTTGCGGATTGGATAAACAGCCTTTTGAGTTTTCAGAAGAGCACCGCTTGATGTTTGAAACCATGTCTTCTCTGTTGACCTATGTATTGGAATTGGAAAAAGCAAAAGTGCAGATTCAGTCGCTGTCGGCACCGCTCGTTCCGGTTACAAAAGGGGTATCCATTTTGCCAATCATTGGCGAAATTACCGTTTCACGGGCTCAGTCCATTATTGACCATGTTCTCACACAATGTGGAGAAAGCGATATGGAGTACTTGATCATTGACGTGTCAGGCGTTCTGCAAATCAACTCTACCGTTGGAGACTACTTGCTGAAGCTGGTAAATATTTTGAAAATCATCGGCATCACGCCAGTTGTTACAGGCATTCAGCCGTTCATGGCATTGAAAGTGCCGCATTTTGCCGCCAGTTTAAAAGACGTCTTAATCGAAGCGAATCTTGAAATGGCGTTAAAAAAACTTGGTTTTGTGTTAATTCAAGAATGCAATAAAAAATAACGGACTGCCTAAAACAGGCGGTCCGTTATTTATACATAGGATATTCCTTGAACAGAAACTTGCGCATTTCTTATTGCCTAGACTCCAGCGCTTGTCGGGGCTACCGGGCGCTTCTGCTTTTCTTATTCTTTATCAAAAAACACGTGTTTGATTTCCCAAGTATCGCCGATTTCGAGAAGGCCAAACGAATATTGGGCTTGCCGCCGCTTGTCCGTCGGAGATCCCGGGTTGAATAACAGGACGCCATCCACTTCACGCATGACCGGTGTGTGCGAATGCCCAAAAACGATAATGTCGACCGTATCGTTTGCGAATGCATCAATCGCGCGCTGTTCCGTCGTTTTCTGAATGCCGTCGCCATGGACCACTCCAATCGTGACATCGCCAAACGTGAAAGTTTTTTTCTTGCCGAACCGATCGAGAACATCCCAAGGATCGACATTTCCTGCAACGCCATCGGTTTCTGCATATGCTGCAAATTCGTAAAAGACGTCCAAGGTTTGCCAATCTCCAGCGTGGATAATGAAATCGGCAGATTGGCACGCTTCAACGAGCGGCTTCGGCAGCTTCTTGGCACGCATTGGAATGTGGGTATCTGAAACAATAACAATTTTTTTCATAAGCTAACCCCCAATTAAAGTTGTTTTTATCAAACTAAACTGAATTTGGCTGCTTGTCAAAACCAAAAGCGATTTTTCTTGTTTAGTATAACAAGTTTTCCCTTTATTACTGCGAATTCTCTTCTTCTGTGATAAAATTGATGGAATAATCAGATTTTTATTACTGGTGAATGGCAAAGGAGAGGGACACGATGCGCTACGTGAAGAACTTGAGGGAAAAAGTTGGAAACGAGCCACTTTTGCTCGTGAAAATATCGATAGTTGTTTTTGATAGACAAGGAAATATTTTATTGAAAAAAGAAGAAGACGGCCATTGGTGTCTGCCTTGCGGGTTTATGGAAGTGGACGAATCCACCGAAGAAGCAGGGCGGCGGAAAGTGAAAGAAGATACCGGAATCGAAGTCGGGGAACTGAGTTTGCTCGGCATTTTTTCCGGAAAAAAATATTTCCAAGAAACGGAAAGCGGCGAACAGTTTTATCCCATTACCATTAATTATCATTCAACAGACATCCGCAGCGTAGAGGACCAGAAAGATTTTCAAACCATTCGCTTTTTCCCGATCGACCGGCTTCCTGCACACATTAGTTTACATACCAAAAAAGTCATTCATCATTACGGTTCTTCGTTTTATTAAATTCAGTGAGAAGGGAGCAGAAGCATGCAGGATCAACGAAAGTTTGTTTGTTACATCGCAATTAGCATGGACGGGTATATTGCAACCAAAGACGACTCGCTCGAATGGCTGTTCAAAGCGGAAGGAGAAGGCGATGCCGGGTATTCGGAATTTATCGATACCATCGATACCGTCTTAATGGGGCGCCGGACTTACGAGTGGGTGATGGATGCGGAAAAAGGGAAGCCCCCTTATCCCGACAAAGAATGCTATGTGTTCTCCTCGACCCTGACTGGCCAAAAAGATCATGTAAAGTTTATTAATCAACCGGTTTTTTCTTTTGCCGAAAAGCTTCAAAAAACGCCGGGAAAAAACATTTGGGTAGTGGGGGGCAGCAAGCTTCTCCATGAATTCTTACAGGGGAAGCTTATTGATGAATTTATTATCTCAATTGCCCCGACTGTAATCGGCAAAGGAATTCCGTTATTTCAAGAACTCGATTTTGAAATCGAATACGAGCTGAAAAGCGTGAAACAATGGGAGCAATTTGCCCAATTGCACTATGTGTTGAAAAAGCAAAGGGATTGAAAAGCGCGAAGCTTTTCGATCCCTTTTAGCTATTAAACAAAACAGCTTTCGCCTTGGCGATTAAATTGTCTTGGTCATCGTGGATCATGCAATCGGCATGCGTCAAACTGCGCCCTTTTTTGACCGCAAATGCCCGAGCTGTTAAAAATTCGGATTTGGCCGCTTTTATAAAAGTCACCGTCAAGTCCACGGTCACCACAGTTTGTTTGCCGTCTGAATCGGGAGCCACCGTATTGCAAAGCGCCACATCGGCAAGCGTTGAAATAATGCCGCCGTGGATAACGCCGATGCTGTTGACGAATAAAGGTTTGATTGGCATGGTCACTTTGACGCTGTTCTCAGTAGTGCGCTCGTACTGCATTTCCAGAAAATCATCAAATGGCTGGCGAATGAACACGGCGTTCCCTCCTTCCTGTTAAGTGGTTCTTTTTGTTAGATTCGCTTCACATTGCAAGGAATCCTTTTTCTGCAAGAAAAAAGGAGGCAATCCAATAATATTCACTTATAATAAATAATGAGAATCGGCAATTGAATTTTTGCTGTACGACAAGAACGGAGCAGGAAAAACATGTACACCTTCTTATTATATGCACATATCATGAGTGCGGCTGTATCCATCGGCCCTTTTTTCGTGCTCGTGCCGCTCGTGAAACGAATGGGAAATGCCGAAGGCGCAGTGCTTCAATCGCATATTGTGACGTTTAAGTCTGCCACAAGGCTCGTCAAGCACGCCGGCCACGTATTGGTCGCGAGCGGCATCTTGCTTATTTGGCAAAGTTCTTGGCAATGGTCGTCTTCCTGGATCGTGTTAACGCTTGCGGTCATGTTCGGTTCGATCTTTTTCCTCGCCCGGGCATTCACGCCGAAATTACGGAAACTTGGCGAACCGAACGCCGATAAACACGGATTAGTGAAAAAATTAAATCGTTCATTGTGGATTTATATTTTCTTATTGCTGCTGATGCTGTGGTTTATGGTAGCTAAGCCGGCATTGTGGTGAAAATAAGATAATAAAAAAGAGGATGCCCGTCTCGTTTAGGAGAGGGCAACCGCTTTTTTACAGACTGTAGACAAATTCCAATATTAAGGGATAGGAAAGAGTAAAACCAACCGTTCCGGCCACTCCGCTTTCCTTGGGCACGGCCTTAGCCGCTTCACTCGCGCTGCTCGCTCCAGGGTCTGCGGCTCGTGCTGGCCCCACAGGAGTCTCCGTGGCCGACCCGGTGGGATATCGCTTTCGATTCAAGGCAACATAGTAATAAAAGAAATCTCACATAACCACAAAGAAGAAGCATATAGCTTCTTCTCATTTCTACACTCGGGATCTGGAGCGCGAGCCCGCGGCAAGTGTCCGGCTGAAGCGCAGGATCCGGAATTTAGCAATTAACCATGTATAATTAGTACACTATCTTGCTAAAAAATATTTTTTCTACAAGCTTAGCGGATGCCCTCTCGTTTACGAGAGGGCATCCGCTTTTTGGTTCAGCCTTTCACTGCGCCTGCGGTCATGCCGGCAACAAAGAAGCGCTGCAAGAAGACATACGCCACGACCATTGGAGCCGAAGCGATAATGACGCCGGTGAAGAGCATTGGGTAGTTGGTCGAATACTGGCCTTGGAACTCGAGCAAAGCGAGCGGCAAGGTTTTATACGCATTATCCGTGATGAATAACAGCGGATAAAGCAAATCATTCCAATGCATAACGAACAAGAAAATTGCCGTCGCCGATAAAGAAGGCAGCGAAAGCGGGATGACAACTTTCGTAAACACTTTCCAGTTGCCTGCACCGTCGATTGTTGCGGCTTCGTACAGTTCTCTCGGCAGCGTCTTCATAAAGCCGGTCAAGATAAAGACAGCGATCGGCAAAGTTGTGGCGATGTTGACGAGAATCAAACCGAGCAAGCTATTGGTCAAGTTCAAATCGAGCATGAGTGCATAAAGCGGAATCATGCTGACTTGTGCCGGGACCATCATGCCAAGCGTAAACAACAGGAACAACAGATTGCCGATCCAATTATTGAGGCGGGTAATCCCAAACGCGATCATAGCAGCAAAAAGCAGCGTAAAGCTTACAGAAAATAACGTAACGACCGAGCTGTTCATAAAATAGCCCGCCATGGTTTGTTCCTGGAAAATGGAAACGTAATTATCGAAGTGAAGCCCGCCTTCTGGAATACCCAGCGGATTGGCGAATGTTTCCTGAAGCGTTTTAACTGACGTCAGCAAAACGACCAGCAAAGGAATTAAGATCAACAATGCATAAACTGCAAGAGCGAACTTTCGGAAAAGCACACTGTTGTCCTCCTTTCGTTAGTAAGATACACGGTCCGATCGCAATGCTTTGAATTGCACGAACGTAATAAGAGCGATGATGGCCATAAAAATAACGGAAATAGCGCTTGCGTAGCCGAACTGGAAGCCGCGGAACGCCACTTCGTAAATATAAGTCGCAATAATTTCCGTTGAATTGTTCGGGCCGCCCCGCGTCATCGCAAAGACCAGATCAAACGCTTTGAACGATTGAATGGTCGTATAGGCGACCACGATGGTAGCAGAAGGCGCTAAGAGCGGCCATGTGACGCTTCGGAACGTTTGCCATTTCGTAGCTCCTTCGATTTTTGCCACTTCGTACAGATCTTGTGGAATGGCTTGAAGGCCGGCCACAAAAATGATCAGCATTTGCCCTGCATGGAACCACACTTGTGTAATGGCCAGCGAGTAAATCGCGATGTTCGCATTGCCAAGCCAGTTTTGCGTTACGAACTCCAGCCCTGCCAGCTCAAGCAGCTGGTTCAAGATGCCGAGTGATGGGTCGTAGATAAATGACCAGATAAACGCCACCGAAACGGATGATAAAATGGTCGGAAAAAAGTAAAGCGCCCGCAAAAAGACTGTCGTCTTCGTGTTTTTTAAGACAATCAGCGCGAAGGCCAATGCCACAATTGTTTGCAGAATGACCACAACCAGCATGAATTTCAAGTTGTTGCCGATGGTTTTGCGGAAAATGGAATCTCCCGTGAACGCTTTTTCGTAATTGTCCAAACCGACAAACTGATAAGCGGGACTGAAGCCGTCCCAGTTTGTGAAAGAGTAGAACAAAGCGCTGACGGTTGGATAAAGAAAGAAAATGCTGTACAGGATCAATCCTGGGATGAAAAACAAATAGATGGATTTTGAGATTTTCATGACATCATTCCTTGTTTTCGTCTACAATTTTCTGGGCCGCTTCAGCTGCCGCCATTGGATCTTCCCCGCCTAATACACTTTCAATCGAACTCAGCACCGCATCTTCAATTTGGGCATTGGTAATCAAAAAGCGCGGCTGAAATCTGGTGGTTCTTTCGTCAATCCAATAAGCCGTATTTTTCAACACTTCTGATTCATACGTGACGTCATTGACGGTCAAGTGCTGGCCGGTTTCGTTGGCATACTGCGATGCGATTTCCGGCTGGCTAAGAAAGTCGATAAATTTCTTCGCTTGGTCTTTTTTCTCCGATTTGCTGTTGACCGCAAGCATGAACGTCGCGGTGTTGATGCCTTCATATTTTGCTTCGCTTTCTTCAACGGTGATCGGAGCCAGCAAGTCCAATTGCAAGTCTGGATTCAAGCCTAGAAGAGAAGCCATATGGTAAGAACCGGTCGCAAGCATCGCTGCTTCTTCGCTCGCTACCATTTGCATGGCCGCATCTTGATTGGTGCCGAGCGCGTCATCCTGGATATAGCCTTTTTGCTCAAGCAATTGGAAATCCTCTAAAGTTTTGACCCACCATTCATTGGTCAGGGATTCCTCGCCGTTTATCAGTTTTGCAAAAACCTCTTCATCGAGGGCGTTGTTCATCATCATGCTGTTCATGAATTGGTTTGGCCCGATATCGGCTCCCGGGAAAGCGATGGGCGTGATGCCGTTGTCCAGAAGCGTGTCGCATAATTCCTGGAATTCCGTCCAGCTTTTCGGCACTTCAAGGCCAAGTTCCTCAAACATGCCTTTGTTGTAAATCGGCATATTAAATACCAGCTGGTAAGGAAGCGCCAGCTGCTTGCCATCTTTTTGTCCGACGCTGATTAAATTTTCATCAAAGTTTGAAACAAATTCTTCACCGCTTAAATCTTCAAAAACACCAGCAGTTTGCAGCGCTTCAAATTGGGCGCCAGGGAATGAAGTAAAGACATCTCCTGTAGAACCCTCTTGCAGCATCCGCTGAGCGGTCGCTTGGTATTGATCGGATGGGTAAATGCTCATTTCGACTGTAATGTCGGGGTTTTCATTTTCAAATTTAGAAATGATGTCATCGAGTACGGCCTTATCTTCTCCGCGCCAGTGCATGAAGTTGATTTGTGTCTTATCTCCGCTTTCTCCGCCCTCGCTGCTGTTGCTTTCACCGGCACAGCCTGCCAGAATCAAGAGCAGCGCCAAGAGTGCCATCACTGCAGAAGAATACGTTCGTTTCATTTCTCTTCCTCCTTTTTGGGTGAAAAGTCTGTTCCTTTATAGGATACATTATAACCGTAAATAAACACAAAATTATCGAAAAAGTGAAATAAATGTTTGACAATAGCGATAATTTTGAATAAGATAAATGCAACCTTTTAGCACGGATGAAATGGCAGAAGGCGTCGAGAGCGGCGCCGCCAAAATCCAGTTGAGCTGAGCATAGTTGAGCAAATCGTCGAATAAGAAGAGTAGCGCATCCAAGCCTCTCAAAGAGAGCCAGTGGCGGGTGGAAACTGGCGGGGAAGATGCGTGAATGGGCTTATGAGAGGTTCCGTGAACGTTTAGTAGCGGAATCCGTTTTCCCCGCGTTACTGGGGACCCAGTGGAAGCTATGTCAGCTTTAACATGAGGTGGTACCGCGGTCAATCCGTCCTCTGCAAGGAATTATTATTCCCTGCAGAGGACTTTTTTTGCCGGGGTGCGTTACGGATTTTTTAAATAAGAGGAGCTGAGCAGAGATGAAAATGAGAAAGATTGACGGAGATTCCTTAACCCCAATTGCCGTGTTTAACCGCTTAAGCGGGCCGCGGAAATGTTTGTTGGAAAGCTCGCTGAAAACAACGGCATCCGGCCGCTATTCGTTTATCGGGGCCGATCCATCAAAAAGTTTTATCGGCATTGGAAGCAAATTGACTGAAGTGAATTTTAGGACAGGCAAGACAACCGAATATGCTGGAAAGCCTTTGGAATTAATAAAAACCCGCATGCCTGTTTACGAAGCAAACGCAGAAGGGTTGCCATTTACGGGCGGCGCCATTGGTTATATTGGCTATGACGCCATCCAACTGTACGAACCTGTAGATGCACCAAGAACTAACAGTTTAGAAATGCCCGATTTGCATTTGCATGTTTACGAGACATTAATCATTTTCGATCATCTGAAACACGATATTACGATCGTTTCATTTGAAGACCGGCTAGATGAAATTGAACGACAGCTGGCGATAGCAGAAAAGACAGCAACTGCAAAAAAACAGGAGCCTCTGCGTTTTCGCTCAAAAACCGATGCGGCCAAATTTCGTGCTCAAGTCGACCAAGCAAAACAACATATCCGGCAAGGGGACGTATTTCAAGTGGTGCTGTCCCAGCGGTTAAGCGCGTCTTATAAAGGCGAGGCTTTCGCCTTGTACCGGAAACTGCGCAAACAAAATCCATCGCCTTACCAATTTTTCATCGAGTTCGACGACTATGCAATTGTCGGGGCATCACCGGAAAGTCTGCTGACGATACGCGAGGGGAAGATGGTGACCAATCCAATTGCCGGCACCCGCAAGCGTGGTGCTACTCCAATAGAAGATGAAGCACTCGCAAAAGAGTTGGCGCAGGATGAGAAAGAGCGGGCCGAACACCAAATGCTAGTCGACTTGAGCCGCAATGACGTGGGCCGCGTCGCTGAAATCGGCACAGTCGCCATCCCGAAATTCATGGTCATTGAAAAATACCAGCACGTCATGCATTTGGTTTCAGAAGTGACCGGCCGGTTGAATAAAACCATGCATCCGCTTGATGCGCTAGTGTCCTGCCTGCCCGCTGGCACCGTTTCGGGAGCGCCAAAAGTCCGGGCGATGCAATTGATTCAGCAGTTTGAAGAAGACCGCCGCGGCGTTTATGGAGGGGCAATCGGCTATCTTGGCTTTAATGGCAACCTGGACATGGCGCTAGCCATTCGGACATTTGTATTAAAAGACAGGCAAGTTCACGTGCAAGCAGGGGCCGGCATTGTGTTCGACTCAGATCCGCAGGCGGAATATGAAGAAACGCTTCACAAAGCACGTTCATTAACGGAGGTGTTCGGATGATTTTGTTGATCGATCATTATGATTCGTTTACGTATAACATTTACCAAGCCGTCGCCGAAATGGAAGTGGATGTGGAAGTGGTGCGTTATGGCAGCTTAACAATAGAAGAAATTCTGGCTAAACAGCCGGAAGCCATTATTTTATCGCCCGGGCCAGGGCATCCGAAAGCGTTGCCGGAATCCATCCAGCTCATCCAACGCGTTTGTGCGTCCATCCCGATTCTTGGGATTTGTTTGGGCCATCAATTGTTGGGAGAGGCATTTGGTGCAGAAGTCGTACAGGCACCGGTCATTCGCCACGGCAAAACGTCACCCGTCGCTCACCAGAGCCGAGGGATGTTCTCTTATATGCCGCAGCCACTGCCGGTCATGCGCTATCACTCACTCGTGCTGGAACCTAACACGTTGCCTGATTGCTTAGAAGTGCATGCGACGGCTATGGATGACCAGACGATCATGGCGGTCAAACACCGGGATTACCCCGTTTACGGCTTGCAATTCCATCCGGAGTCGATTGGGACGCCGGACGGCCCGAAACTTTTGCAGTGGTTCGTTTCAGCAGTAAGACGAGAAAAAGCAATGAAATAGCTTTCCTTCCTGTGAACACCTTTCATTTCTTAGCTGACAATGAATAAAGAAAAGGCTCAGCTGACTTCGGCTGAGCCTTTGGCTTTTCCGCTTTTTATAAAGGTGAAAATGCAGTAGATCCTGTTCCCAAAGAAAAATTGGCATGAGAAAATAAGGAAATCTACAAGAAAAGGGGAGAGGGACATGTACATAACGAAACAGGGAAACCATGAAGACCGAGACTTTATCTTCTCAAAAGTGGTAGAGCACAATAGGAAGAGCTTATCGGCTGCTCCTGCATCGCCGAACGAAAAGGTTAGTTTTATCGCGCGTGATGAGGATGAAGGGATTATCGGGGGCATTACCGGCACCTGTTATTGGCAGCATATGCATATCGATTTTCTGTGGGTCGACGAAGCGCAGCGAGGACAGGGCATCGCGGAACAATTGATGGGGCAGATGGAAGAGTATGCCCGAAGCCTCAAATGCCGTTTGATGATCGTGGAAACGTTCAGTTTTCAAGCTCCAGGATTTTACCGGAAGCAAGGGTTTACAGAAGCCGGAAAAATCGAAGACCATCCGGCAGGGCATAGTTTCTACTATTTTCAAAAACGCTTGTAAAACTAAAAAAAAACGGCCGCCCGTAGGCAGCCGTTTTTTTAGTCCTGATAAAAGACTTTATCAATATTGTATTTCGCTTTTCCTGTGTTGATTAAATACGTTTCATAAATATCACGTTCCATTGGATCCTCAACGATCGAGACAGAAATGCGATACACTTCTTCGCGATGGTTTTTAAGTGGCGATACGGAATCTTCCAAATGTTTTTTCACGCGCTGGCGCAGTTTCCGGGCTTTCCCAACAAGCAGAAGTTCGCCGCTGTGGTTGAAAAACTGAATGATGCCGCCTTTATCGCGGGGAATTTCATGCAAATCGATAAACCCGTAGATCGGCTTTATGACTGCTTCGTCGCCAGTGATTTCTTGTTTGCGCTGTGTAATTGTCACATCTGGTTTTGGTGGTTGAATACTAATCATGGTTATCACGTCCTCTATTATCGTATTGATTATCGTACCATAAAAAAGTGCGGAAATCCATGTGCTCTTACAACTTGCTGTAGCAATCGCCGATTAGAGAGCACGCAATTCCTCTTCTATCGTGTTATCGCCTTGAAGCACTTCAAATATCTTGTTGTACGTATTCGGCTGATCGAGCGATTGGACAAGCAAATCGGCAACATCTGCGCGCGGGATGGACCGGTCTCCGATAGAAGAAAAGCCATTGGCCGCGATTTCAATTTTGCCGCCTTTGTCTTCGTTCGTTAAGGCGCCTGGGCGAACAATTGTGTAATCAAGTCCAGTTGTCAGCAAGATTTCATCCGCTGCCCGTTTGGCCACCAAATACGGTTTCATTTCCTCGCCGCCGGCATCCGGATTGTCCGAACCCATGGAACTCAATTGGACAAAACGTTTGATGCCTTTTTCTTCCGCATATCTCGCCGCTTTGACCGATCCCCATAAATCGATCGTCAAGGTTTTATCTGCGCCGGTCGATCCTCCGGAACCTGCCGCAAAAATAACGGCGTCGACATCGTCAAAAGCGCTGCTGAAATCTTTTTCAAGATCTCCAAGGACAACTTTCGAAGCGCCCAATTCCTGCAAATGCTCGATTTGTTCTTCTTTGCGAACCATGGCTACCGCATCGTGTTCTGATGCAGCTAATGCCGCCACAATCTTCCGGCCGACTTGGCCATTTGCGCCAATTACCAACACGTTCATATATATCCACTCCTTTGTTTTTTTTTCGACTTTCCTTTAATTCCCTCTCTGTTTCCCATCAAACATAAGCTCTTGATTGAGCAGTTTAAAGAAGAGTTTTGCGGAATGGTGGCAAGTGAAACAAAGAGTTGCTCTATATCGCTACCCAAAAAAACGGAGACAGGCTAAAATAGAAGGGTGGAGGTGGAACAATGGATATTACAGGTTATGAATTTCATGAATTGAGAGACCCGACAGGCATTATAGTCGGCAAGCGGTATGAGTTTTTGCTGGACGTTGATGTAGAAGAAGACGATGAGCTGTTTACAGCTGGCGGACTCGAATTGCGCGTCATTTTGGCAGATGAAGAAACCGGGGCCCGCATCGTCCATTACAATTTTATGGACAAACTATCACGCGGCGTTTTGGAATTCGGCCTTGAAGACGACGAAGAAGCAGAAGTTTTGGCTTTTTGCAAAGAGCAACTGTAACGAAAAAACTCCCAACTAATATGAGTTGGGAGTTTTTCATTAGATTTTAACATCAATTTCTGCTGTTTTCTTTAATTCTTCGATGCGGTTGAACACAGCTTCCTGTGTTTTCTGCTGCTCAAGCGATTGGCGGATTGAAGGCTCCATTTCTTCAAAAGCAGGGGCCTTTTCTTCCGATTGTTCCGTAAAGCCATCATAGGCTTTTTGAACTTCTTCGTCTGTAACTTTGCCTGCTTCCACTTCTTCGGCTACATAGTTTTCGTATACCAATTGTTCACGAAGCTGAAGTTCCATGTCTTCCAGCGTATAACCGCTTGCTTTTAAAGCTTCATTCATTTTATCTTCGTTTTCAAATTGGCCTTTCAGCTCTTCCAGGCGTTCTTCCAACACGGCTTCATCCGCTTTATAGCCTTTGTCTTCGGCGTCTTGAATCAGAAGTTTGTTGCCGACTAAGACCGTAATCGTTTGTGATTTTACTTGTTCCGCAAGGTCGGGATTCTCGCCTTGGGCGGCCAGGGAAGTTTCTAATTGGCGTGCGACGCTATTGTAGACGCTGCCTGTGATTTCTTCGCCATTGACCACAACCACGACTTCTTCTTCCTCTGGCAAATCTAGAACGCTAGCAGGTGCTTCGGTGCTCTTTTCTGCCGATTGTTCCGTTTCTGCAGCCTTTTCTTCTTTTGGCGCAGCTTCTTCTTTATCTGAGCATGCCCCAAGAACCAATAGCAAGGCAAATGGAGCCAAAATGAATTTTAGTTTCTTAATCATGTAAAATCTCCTCTGTGATTTGTCTCGTTAAAGTAAAACACATTTGGAATGGGGATACAAACAATTAGCCGTACCCCATCAAATCGAGACAGTTGGGTATAATGAACATAATGCAAATGAATGGAAAGAAGGAACAGGTATGGAAAAGTTGTTTACCAGAGCGATGGGGCTGCTGTTGTTTTTGGTGTTTATTTGGGGATTTAGCTGGTCCATTTACAAGGTGGCGCTGGATTACACACCGCCGATCTTATTTGCCGGATTCCGTTCGTTTTTTGGGGGCTTGATGCTGGCGCTGGTCCTTGTCCCTTCTTGGAAAAGGATTAAGTGGCGCGAAAACTGGAAAGCTTATTGCATTTCCGCTTTGTTGAACGCGGTTCTTTTTTATGGACTGCAAACAATCGGCCTTGAATATTTGCCGGGCGGCTTGTTTTCGGTTCTCATTTATCTGCAGCCGGTGTTGATCGGTTTGTTCGCTTGGCTGTGGCTTGGGGAAACGATGACCGTTTTGAAAGTGTCAGGATTGGTTGTAGGGTTTCTCGGCATTCTGGTCATCAGTGCGAATAGTTTAAGCGGCACGCTATCGATCACGGGAATCGTTTTAGCCATTTTAGCTGCGCTCAGCTGGGCGCTCGGTGTTGTCTACGTAAAGAAAGTCAGTGGACAAGTCGACTCCATGTGGATGGTCGCCTTGCAATTTATCATTGGCGGGCTGGTGTTGTCTGCTGCCGGAAGCACAGTGGAAAACGTTTCAGATATTGTATGGAACTTTCCATATGTGGCTGGTCTCATCTACGGCGCTACGCTCGGCATTCCCGTTGCTTTTGTTATTTATTTTCACTTGATCAATAAAGGCGAAGCGAGCAAAGTAGCAGCTTTCACTTTTCTTGTGCCGTTGATCGCTGTGCTTACAGGAACGGTCTTTATGAACGAGCCGGTGACGTATACTTTGGCCATCGGGCTTGTATTGATCGTCCTTAGCATCTACTTGGTAAATCGCAAGCCCCGCAGCTTAAACAGGTAATAGCTGCTCGAAACAAATCCGCATCGTTTGTTTGATTTCAAAAAGAGGGCTGTTATAATTATCTGTGAAAACAAATAATTATTCACCTATATAAATTGAATAAAAAATCTAATTTTTGTACATCGCTTCGCCTAGCCCGCGGAAAGCGGAGCTGTTTTGCGGAATATCAGAACTCTGGAAACTAAGTTCAACTTATATGGTTTTGCTTGATAAATTGAGTGTTTTGGAGGAATCGTTATGGCAGAGACAAACAACATTAAACCGCGCAAGATGTTAGACATTATTGAACCTTATTCGCCGGGTAAGCCGATTTGGGAGGTCCAAAAAGAGTTGGGGCTCGACCGCGTCATTAAATTGGCGTCCAATGAAAATCCGCTTGGCCCTTCGCCAAAAGCAATTGAAGCCATTAAAAATGGGCTGGCTGAACTCAACCGTTACCCGGATGCGGATGCGGCTGTATTAAAAGGGGCCATTGCAGCGGAATATGGCGTCTCGCCCCGCCAAGTCATTCCGACAAACGGGGCAGATGAACTTATTACGTTGATTTCCGAAGCCTTTTTGGAAGAAGGGGACGAAGTCGTCGTGCCTTCGCCATCGTTTAGCGAATACGATTTTGGGGCTCATATTATGGGTGCAAAAGTCGTGCCGGTTCCTTTCGTTGGAGATTTTCAGTTTGATGTAGATGCCATGATTGCGGCAGTAACCGAAAAAACGAAAATCATCTATATATGTACCCCAAACAATCCGACGGGCACGTATATGGCAAAAGCTGATATTGAAAAATTAATCAATGCGGTAAAAGGTGTGCTCGTGGTTTTTGATGCAGCATACAGCCACTTTGCAGACGCAGCCGATTACACAAACGGCATCGAATTCATCCAAGCGGGCTATCCCGTTTTAACGCTTCAAACATTCTCGAAAATTTACGGCATTGCCGGCGTACGCGTCGGATACGGAATTGCACCGGAATTTATTATCAACTCGATTTTGAAAGTAAAAGAACCGTTCAACGTGAACACGCTGGCTCAAATTGCTGCAACAGCGGCGATTACGGATACCGATCATGTGCTGGCTTCCCAAACAGTCAACAAAGCAGGGCGGGAGCAGCTGTACAAAGTCTTTGGTGAACTAGGATTGGCTTATACAGAAAGTATGGCGAATTTTGTCTTGGTCCATGTAGGTACGGAAGGCGAGACTTTATACAAAGAATTGATGGCAAAAGGCGTTATTGTCCGCTACGGAAAAACGTGGGGACTGCCGGAACACATCCGTGTCACAGTTGGCACGCCGGAAGAAAATGCGCTTTTCAGTGAAGTGTTGACAGGGCTTTTAGCCAAACAAGCATAAAGAATGCTGCTCCTTCGGGGGCGGCTTTTTTATTGGGAAATTAACGAAGAAACGAGCCGCAAATCGTTTAGCTGCTAGGCGGAGCGGGAAGATTTGAAGTAACTGATTTTAAAAAGGATGGATGAGATGAGATGATATACGATTGCGCAATTATCGGAGGTGGGCCTGCGGGCCTGAATGCCGCTTTGGTTTTAGGAAGATCAAGAAGAAAGACCGTACTTTTTGACGACAACAATGGACGCAACCTAGTAGTGCGGGAATCTCATGGCTTTATTACGCAGGATGGCGTCGAGCCGGAAGAACTAAAGCGCTTGGCACGCCAAGATATTGCGAAATACGATTGCGTGGAACTGAAGAAACAGCGAATCGTAAACATCGAACGATTGAGCGAAACGCATTACCAGCTGACAACCGCTTCTGGTGAAACCTATCACAGCACCAAAATTATTTTAGCAGCCGGTGTGAAAGAGGAACTGCCAAATATTCCAGACATCGAAAAATTTTACGGAACGAGTTTGTTCAGCTGCCCTTATTGCGATGGCTGGGAATTGCAAAACCAGCCGCTTGCGGTGATTGCCGATAAAATGGTTTACGAACTGGCTAAGAAAGTTTACAACTGGAGCAATGATTTGGCAGTTTTCACGAATGGTATGGGAAGGCTTGAAGAAGAAGACAAAGCCAACCTCCTTGAGAAAGGCATTAAGGTATATGAAGACATTATTAGCGGGTTGGAAGGGGAAAACGGGCAATTGCGGAGCGTCAGGTTAGAAGACGGCACGCTGATTGACCGAGTGGGCGGATTTACCACACCGACTTGGAGCCATTCCACGCCTTTTGCTGATGAACTGGGCTGTGAACAAAACAGCTACGGCGGCATTCTAACCGATGAATATGGCCGGACCAATGTGTGGAACGTGTATGCGGCAGGAGATGCTTCGTTGATCGTTCCTTCTCAGCTGATCATCGCAGCAGGGGAAGGCAGTGCTGCCGCTATTGGCGTCAACGGCGATTTAAGCAATGAAGCATTTAAAAAGGGATAAGCAGCCAGAGGTTGAGGAACATGGCCAAATGCGGTAAACTTTCTGAAAACGAAACGATGGGGGCAATCCGAAATGGCCAATTCCACTGTGTTGTCAACGCTGACGTATATTGATACCGAACGCTCTATTGAAGCGGGTGAAATGAAAATCGTCCAAACCGAGCACAATCTCCATTTATACGAAGATGCACTGACAGCATCCACCACAGAGTTTAATTTGGCGAACGTATGGGATATGTCCTATCGGTCTTTTTCAGATGAAGCGAATTTATTGTATTTGCATACCCATAGCGGCGTAGTGGCTTACAAAGTCTATGCGGATCCGGGCCATTTTGTTACGGTCTTTAAAAAGTTGAAAAACGTGAATTACTGAAAGAAGATGAAGGGGGAGCTTCTGATGGATAACGTAATTCAAACAGCTGATGTCTGGGTGGACCGAGTAAATGCCAGAGACGTAAAAGGGGTACTGCAAGTATCTGATCATAACATTGAAATGAGGGGCCCGGGCGGAGGCGGATTTGGCCATGACTTGCTTGCGCAGTGGATGGAAAGAGCCGGCGTAACGTTAACAACGATAACCCGGTATGCAAACGATCATTGCGTTCTTTACGAACAAGAAGGCGTTTGGGAAAACGAAGACGGCCATGTGATCGTCTACACGTTTATGGAAATCAAAGGCGGCAAAGTAACGCGGCTCGAACGATTCGACAATATCGATGATGCCTTCAGCACAAGCGGCTTGAGCGAAAAAGATAAAATGGAATGAAAAAAAGTGGTTCCAGTCATTGGAACCACTTTTTTTCTGCATTAAATTTTCTGCCCGAGCAATTCGTCTGCATCGGCCCATTCAAAAATACGCGGCAGTTCCAACTCTCGGTTATAAGACTGGTCTTTCACAATCGCCTTTACTGGCGTGCCAACTAACGTATCGAGTACTTCAGGCTTGTCATCGACATAGCAATCAAGCTGTAAGCGTTTGATGGTTTCCACTTTTTCTGCGTCTTTCATGCCGCAAAAAAAGCGATCTTCCTGAACCGGAAAGCCT
This sequence comes from Planococcus sp. YIM B11945, assembly GCF_050864155.1. Classification (NCBI taxonomy): domain Bacteria; kingdom Bacillati; phylum Bacillota; class Bacilli; order Caryophanales; family Caryophanaceae; genus Planococcus; species Planococcus sp. YIM B11945. The sequence continues at coordinate 122,326 of NZ_JBOZWR010000005.1, forward strand.
TGCTTTTTCATCCAGGTTTTCGTGTTTTCGCCATGGATAGACGTCCGGGCAGTTATATAGTAAATTTCATGCCCTTCTGCATGAAGCCGCTGCAGGCATTCGACTGCACCGGAATAAGGCGGGCAGTCAGTGAAATAAATTTCTTCCAATAAACCATTCCAAAGCTCTTTTCCTTGCAGGTCCGTTAACCCAAACGGTTCGTGGATTTCCACACGATTTAAGGCGCGGAAAGCAGCGATGGGCACTTCTTGCGCCAACTTTTTTTGGTAAAGGTGAAAAGCAAATTCGCGCAAGCCGATTAATGTATCGTCGATATCAAAACCAAATCTCATTTCGCATTACCTCGTTTTTCAGGGTAACCTGTAAATTTAAAGTCTTTCCCGATTTTTTCGAATTCGCCGTCTGTCAGTTCCACGGCATCTTTCATCAAAGCGATGCCTTCTCCTTCGATAAAGGTTGGGGCTTGTTTGCCGCCAATAAGCTTGGGTGCAAAATACACCACCACTTTATCAACGAGGCCCTTTTCCAAAAATGCGGCATGGATGGTGCCTCCTCCTTCAAGGAAAAGGGAAGAGATGCTTTTTTCGCCAAGCGTGCGAACGACCTCTTGAACGTCCACACGTGTTTGTCCGCTGGTATCAAAAATGGAGATGCCAGCGCTTTCGAGCTCAGTCCGTTTTGCTTGATCGTAGGTTTGGCTCGTGAAAATCCATGTTTCCGCCAACCTGTCTCTGACTAATTTAGCATCTAGTGGGATGCGAAGAGACGAGTCCAAAACGATGCGAAGCGGATTGCGCCCATTTGGAACACGGGCGGTCAGCTCGGGGTCATCTTCAATTACAGTTCCTATGCCCACAAGAATTGCCATGTTTTCGCTTCGCAGCTGATGCACATCCTGTCGCGCTGCTTCCGATGTAATCCATTTGCTGTCTAGAGAATGGGTGGCGATTTTGCCATCCAATGTTGAAGCGGCTTTTAACGTAACAAACGGCTGTTTTTCAACGATGAATTTATTGAAAACCTCGTTCATTTTTTGAGACTCTTCTTCCCGGACGCCCACTGTCACTTCAATGCCGGCAGCTTCCAGCATTTTCACGCCATTTCCGGACACGAGCGGGTTGGGATCGAGCGTAGCGACAACAACTTTCTGGATGCCGGCATCAATGATGGCTTGGGCGCATGGACCTGTCCGGCCATAATGCGAACACGGTTCAAGCGTCACGTAAATGGTGCCGCCGCGCGCAAGTTCTCCAGCCATGCGAATGGCATGGATTTCGGCATGCGGTTCGCCGGCTTTCAAGTGGGCGCCAATTCCTGCGATGCGCCCCCCGTTGACGATAACAGAACCGACGAGCGGGTTTGGGTCGGTTTGGCCTTTCATGTTGCGGGCATTGCTTAATGCCAAGTCCATGTAAAACTCATGGTGCGGCATGGACAACGGCCTCCTCGTTTTTCAAATGGCCGGAGCGATTGATTTTCGTCTGCAAATAGTTCGAGTTGAATTCGGATTCATCTCCCCAAATGGAAATCCGGCCTTTCATTGGAAGCCCTGCGTTTTCAAGCGCGGCCAATTTCTTCGGATTGTTGGTAATAAGGGTAACGGGTTTTGAACGCAAGGTTTTCAACACGGCAATGGCATCGCCATAATTTCTGGAATCGTCGACAAAACCAAGGCTTTCATTCGCTTCGACGGTATCGTAGCCGTTTTCTTGAAGCACATAAGCCATCGCTTTGCTGAAAAGCCCAATTCCGCGTCCTTCGTGATTCGCCAAATAAAACAATGCGCCCGTGCCGTTTTCCACGATTTGCTTCATGGAATTTTTTAGTTGGAATCCGCAGTCGCAGCGCTTGCTGCCAAAAATATCGCCTGTGTGGCAAATGGAATGCATGCGGATCAACGCATCATCCGACTGTTCGAAATCCCCATAGACCAGTACGCTGGACTGCTGGTATTCGGCTAGATTTGAAGAAGAAAGTTTTTGGATGATGCTCTCATAATCTTCGGTCACTTCATCATAATTAAGCCAGCAATACCAGTTGAAAACAACCGTTTCGCCATATAAATCAACGGGCAAGCGAATAGGGCCCACCAAGTAAATGGCGCCTTCTTCAGACTTGATCAATTGGATCTTATCTTTTAACACTGCAAACACATTTGGTTCTAATCTCATTTCTCCCATAATAATGACCTCCTAATAGTATTGCTTTTCTTAATTAAAGTTATCATACTACAACTGATTACTAAAAGTAAGTGAAAAGTTTCAAATGAATATTTAGACTTGTTTTACAAAGCTTCACTTAGTATGGTATATTGTCTACATTAGAATGATTCTAAATAAGAAAAAGGAGGAAGACAATATGTTACCAGCAAAATTAGCATTAGCATTGAACGATCAATTTAACAATGAATTGCAAGCATCTCATTCGTACACGGCAATGGCGGCTTATTTTTCGAAAAAAGGGTATCATGGATTCGCCAATTTCTATTTAGTTCAATCAAGAGAAGAACACCTTCATGCAATGAAGTTTTATGATTTTTTAATTACTATGGATGAAAAGCCGGTTCTTCAAGCATTAAGTGAACCTAAAAATCAGTTTGCAGATGCCATGGACGTTATCGAAAGTTCCCTTGCCCAAGAAAAAGACGTTACCAGCAATATTTATGCACTGGTGACGCTGGCCGATGAACTGCAGGAACATTCTACCTTATCATTTTTGGATTGGTTTATTGAAGAACAGATGGAAGAAGAAAAGCTGTTCCGCGACATTATGGTGCGGATGAAACATATCGACGAAGGCGGCGAATATTTCTTGAAAATGAATGATGAATTCGCTGCACGGAAATTAGAAGAAGCGTAATGCGGAAACAGCACACTTATTCGTGTGCTGTTTTATTTTTAGAAGGAAGTGAACTTATGCCAAACCGCAGCGAGTCTGCCATACAATTTGAACGCGTTGATTATTTTGTGAAAGACGTACATATCTTAAAGGGAATAACAGGTTCTTTTCCGAAAGGCAAAATCACCACCTTAGTCGGTCCGTCCGGAGCGGGGAAAAGCACGTTGCTGAAATTATGCAATAGCTTGCTGTCGCCTCGTTCAGGCGAAATTTTTATTAAGGGGCAAAAGATTGATCAGTTTGAACCGACTGATTTGCGCAGGCTTGTCGGCATAGCTTTGCAAAGTGCTCCTATGATCAGCGGCAGCGTCTATAAAAATTTGGCGCTTCCCCTGGAGCTTCAAGGTAAAAAGCTGGAAATGAGTGAAGCAAAGCAGTTGCTTCGAGATGTCGGACTGGAAGACACGTTTCTTCCGCACAAAGTAACGGAGTTGTCTGGCGGCCAGCGCCAAAAAGTATCCATTGCCCGAACGCTGGTCAACCGGCCGGAAATTTTGCTGCTTGATGAAATCACATCTTCGTTAGACCGCACGTCGCTAAAGGAAATTGAAGAATTGATTTGCAACATAAACCGCAAGTACGGCACGACCATCATTTGGATTACCCATAACCTCCACCAAGCATTGGCAATCGGGGATTTCACATGGGTCATGATGGACGGCGAAGTCATTGAAATGGGAGAAAGTACATTATTAGAAGCACCGGCCACTGAAAAAGTGAAACGTTTTGTTAAGGGGGGGGCGCTGTGAGTTACGGAACCTTGTCGATCACGTTGATCTTTGTGGCCATTCCGCTCGTGTTATCTAAAACGCTGAAACTTGGTTTGGAGAAAGACACCACCATTGCGACGCTGCGTTCGATTGTCCAATTGCTGGCTGTGGGGTTCGTTTTGAAATTTGTTTTCGATTCGGAAAGCTTGCTGTATATAGTTTTAATGGTCGGGCTGATGATTGCAGCAGCTACACACAATGCGCAGAAAAAAGGGGCAGCCATCAAAGGCATCGTTTGGAAAGTCGCCGTTACGTTGACGTTTGTTGAAGTGCTGACGCAAAGCGTTTTGCTTGGCTTCCACATTACACCGCCGACTGCGCAATACATCATTTCCATCAGCGGCATGGTCATCGGCAATTCGATGGTACTGGCAATCCTTTTTCTCAATCGCTTCACCGCGGAAGTCGAATCGCGCCAAGATGAAACGGAATTGATTTTGTCGCTCGGCGGAACGCCGAAACAAGCGATTCACAATCAATTGCTTCAAGCCATCAAAGCCAGTATGATTCCCACGATCGAAAGCCAGAAAACGGTTGGCCTTGTTCAATTGCCTGGTATGATGAGCGGCCAAATTATCGCCGGAGCAGATCCAATCCAGGCAGTTCAATTTCAATTGCTGATCATGTTTCTGTTGTTGACGACTGCTGCGCTTACCAGTTCCATGCTCGGTTTTTTGTCTTATCCAACGTTGTTTAATCAAAGGCTTCAGTTTATTAAAAACTGAGTGGGCCAACGATAAAAAGCCGGGCAGTTTCAGCTGCCCGGCTTTTGTATTTGTTTACAAGTATTTTTGCATTCCGGCAGCGTCGTCTGGCCGAGCTTCAAAGCCGAATTTTTGATAAAAGCCCATTTTGCCTTTGGCGCTTGTAAGCTGGATCCATTTCATACCATCCTTCTGGCATTTTTCAATAAGCTCTGTCAAAATACGGCTGCCGATGCCTTTTTGCTGAAAGTCCGGATGGATAATCATATCGCCGATAAAAGTTTGGTAAACGCCATCGGAAATCACGCGGCCATAACCAACCAAATTTTCTCCTTCATAAGCGCATACCATAAAATAGCTATGGCTAATGGCTTTAAACAAATCGTCTGGAGTAAAGGCGTATTTTACATTCCAGCCTGTCGTTTCGAATAAATCATGAAAAGCGTATTTATTGGGCAACTGGTTTTCATAGCGAATGACCATGTGTACACCTCCTGCAGGTTAGTAATAATTTCTATCATGCCACTGCTGGCTGTGAAAAGCCAGAGGGCTCTTGCCAAGAAAAAATTTCGGTTTAATTAAAGCAGGAATAGGGAAAGCGGAAGAGAATTGGATAAGGGAAATGTCGGGTCTTGGCAGTCAGTAAAAAGGAGGAAAACCAATGAATAATATCCATTTGATTCCTTACCGTATTGAAGAAATTGCTCCTGTTGCCCCCCAAATTCCAGAAGGAGTTCAAATGATTCAAGCTCCTGAAGTATGGGAGGAAGCCGAGAAAGGAAAAGGCAATGTCATTGCTATACTAGATACTGGCTGCCAGTCGGACCATCCGGATTTGCAAGACCGGATTATTGCTGGCCGGAATTTCACTTCAGATTATAATAGCGACGAAGCAAACTTTGAAGATAATAACGGCCATGGTACCCATGTGGCAGGAACTGCAGCGGCTTCGTTTCGAGAAGATGGAACCGGCATCGCAGGAGTCGCTCCGGAAGCTTATTTGCTCATTTTAAAAGTGCTGAATGGCGAAGGAAGCGGGGACTATGCAGGCATTATTAACGGCATTAACTTTGCGGTGGATTGGACAGGGCCGAACGGAGAAAAAACGAGCGTCATTTCGATGTCGCTCGGTGGACCCGATAATGTTCCGGAACTTTATGAAGCGGTGAAACGGGCGGTAGACGCAGGCATCCCGATTGTATGTGCTGCTGGAAATGAAGGCGACGCAAGCCCGATTACTGACGAGTTTGCTTATCCCGGCGCTTACCGGGAAGTGATTCAAGTTGGGGCTGTCGATTTTAGCCGAAAGATTGCACCTTTCAGCAATACCAATAACGAAATCGATTTGGTGGCGCCTGGTGTTAACATTTATTCGGCCTTTCCCGGTAACAAGTATGCAAATTTGTCAGGCACGTCAATGGCAACCCCTCATATTTCCGGAGCGCTCGTCTTAGTCAAAAATATAGCAGAAAAAGAATTTGATCGGGTACTCACTGAAGCGGAGCTTTATGCGCAGCTGGTGCGGCGCACTGTACCGCTCGGCTATCCGAAAACAGCCGAAGGGAACGGGTTATTGGCATTGGATATCGTAAACAAATTGGAACAAGTGTTTAAAGCATTCAATTTTACCAATACGATGAACGGTGAATAATGCAGCTGATTTGTGTGCTGAATAAAAAGAAAAGTTGAACGGTGTTGGATGATCTGCTCATAAGATAGGAGGGGGTAGTATGCCTGCAGAAGAAAAACAGGGAGAAGTAAATTGGCGTGCCCTTTTAATTTGTGTGGCAATCGGCTCTATTTTATGGTTTATCCCTCCGCCAAATGAACTGGAGGCAGCCGCCTGGCATTTATTCAGTATTTTTGTAGCAACCATTGTGGCTTTGGTGATCAAGCCGGTTCCCATGGGAAGCACCGCCATCATCGCATTGACTCTTATCGTTTTGACGCAGACCTTGACATTGGAAGAATCGTTAAGCGGTTTTCAAAATACAACCATCTGGTTGATCGTCATTGCTTTCTTTATCTCCCGTGGGTTTATCAAAACAGGTTTAGGGACAAGAATCGCTTATCTATTTGTCCGGCTCTTCGGCAAAAAAACGTTAGGGCTGTCGTATGCGATGCTTTTCAGCGATCTGATTCTTGCGCCAGCCATGCCGTCTAATACCGCCCGAGCCGGCGGAATCATTTTTCCAATTATTCGGTCACTCGCAGAAACATACGAGTCGAGAGTAGGGGATGGAACAGAGCGAAGAGTTGGCGCTTTTTTAACAAAAACGGCTTTTCAAGGCGACATGATCACTTCCGCCATGTTTGTCACGGCTATGGCAGCCAATCCGCTAGCTGTCCAGATTACGCAAGATGTTACCGGCGAAACAATCACGTGGGGCGGATGGGCGCTGGCGGCACTCGTCCCGGGTCTGATCAGCCTGTTCCTGATTCCGTTAGTCATTTACAAGCTATATCCGCCGGAATTAAAAGAGACACCGGAAGCTCCTGACATTGCTGGGCGTAAGCTTAAAGAAATGGGCCCTCTGAAAAGATCGGAAAAGTACATGATTGGCGTATTCGTGCTATTGCTCTCTTTGTGGATTTTTGGTGCCAATATTGGCTTAAATGCCACTACTAGTGCTTTTGTGGGTCTTTGTGTTTTATTATTGACTCAAGTCCTTAGCTGGTCAGATATTAAAAAAGAACAAGGAGCGTGGGACACGCTTGTTTGGTTTGCTGTCCTTGTTATGATGGCGACTTACTTAAATGAATTGGGAATGATTCCGTGGTTTAGTGAATTAATGCAAGAATCCGCCAGCCAATTATCTTGGACGATTGCTTTGATTGTACTGGCCATTGTTTATTTTTATTCTCATTACTTTTTTGCGAGCAACACGGCACATGTCAGTGCCATGTATGCGGCATTTTTGTCAGTGATTGTGGCTGCTGGGGCGCCGCCGCTGCTTTCTGCGCTGATTTTGGCATTTTTTAGCAACTTGTTCGGCTGCTTAACGCATTATGGTGCTGGACCAGCGCCAGTCTTTTTCGGAAGCGGTTATGTCAGCCAGCAAAAATGGTGGTTGCTCGGTTTTGTGATTTCCATTATTCACATAGTCGTATGGATTGGGATAGGAGGGCTTTGGTGGAAATTGCTGGGACTATGGTAAATGAATTTCTTAATATGCTAGCTGAAAATCGCGGTCTTATGGACGATGGACTGCGATTTTTTATGCCTTTTTCTTCCTAACTTATACTGCGTCTGGCGCGGCGCATTCATAAATTTTTCTGTAGTTCTGCTTGCACTTTTGAGAATAAAATAAATGTTGCAAACATACCAATCGGTATTTTATTAATTGACTTGTAAAAAATTACATGTTTTAATAGTTTTTAGATTCAGAAAATTTGATAAAAGAGGTGTTTAGATTGGCGAAAACCATAGCAGGCAACAAACCGTTAGTTGACCATGCAAAAGGAAAGAAGCAAACGGCCAAAGAAAAAACGGCTAAAGGGAAGGCGGTAAATGGACAAATCCCGGATTTTGAAGCGATTGAAGCATCGGCAGGATTTAGGGAGTTGATGCGAAAGAAAAAAGCGTTTTTGGTTCCTACCACTATTTTGTTTTTAGGACTTTATCTACTTTTTAATTTTATTATTTCTTATACCAGTTGGCTGGAAGGCACATTTATTGGGGATATTTCGTGGGTATGGGTATTCGCTTTCGGATTATTCGCCATGACATGGATTTTAGTAACCGTTTACATGAAACGGGCTGCGAAATTTGATGATATGGCTACAGAAACTTTGAAAGAGTTTAATTATGACAAGGAGGAAAATCGATGAATGCAACAGTAATTAGTATATTTTTAGTCATCGTGGCCATGACTCTTGTCATAACGTATTTTGCGGCGAAACGCACGAACTCGACCAGCGATTTTTACACGGCGGGCGGCGGTTTGACTGGCTGGCAAAACGGCATGGCGATTGCGGGAGACTATTTATCGGCCGCTTCGTTCCTTGGAATTGCAGGATCCATTGCGTTATTTGGCTTTGATGGCTTCTTGTTTTCCATCGGTTATTTGGTCGCTTATTTGGTGGTATTATTTATCGTAGCGGAACCACTTCGAAATCTCGGAAAATTTACGTTGGCGGATATGATCAATGCGCGTTTTAATGCGAAAAAAGTTCGCGGAGCTGCAGCGTTGAGTTCAATCACCATCGTTATTTTCTATATGATTGCCCAACTTGTTGGGGCAGGCGCACTTATTCAATTATTGTTCGGCATCGATTATATATGGGCGGTTCTTCTTGTAGGGGTCATGATGACGATTTACGTACTGTTCGGCGGGATGACGGCGACCAGTTGGGTTCAAATCATCAAAGCCGTTCTTTTAATGGTCGGAACAGTTATCCTTTCGTTCTTGGTATTGCAGCGTTTTGATTTCAGTATTCTGGAAATGTTTGCTCAAGTGAAAACCGCAACACCACATGGGGAAGCGTTCCTGAATCCAGGCGTGAAGTACAAAATTCCATTGGATACCATTTCTCTTATGCTGGCTTTGGTATTAGGGACTGCCGGTTTGCCGCATATTTTGATGCGTTTCTTCACCGTACGGGATGCTAAAACAGCAAGAAGTTCAGTTATGTGGGCAACATGGATCGTTGGTATTTTCTATGTGATGACGATTTTCCTTGGATTCGGCGCCGCAGCATTTGTCGGTTCAGAAAAAATTATCAGCACTAATGCTGCCGGAAATATGGCAGCACCATTACTGGCGCAAGCGCTGGGCGGAGACATTCTCATGTCGTTCATTTCGGCAGTGGCGTTCGCAACAATTCTAGCCGTTGTAGCTGGATTAGTATTAACGGGAGCTTCGGCTTTTGCGCACGACATTTACGGCCAAATTATTAAAAAAGGGAAAGCGACAGAGCGCCAGCAAATGTTTGCGGCACGTTATGCTTCTGTTGGAGTGTCGATTTTCTCAATCCTTTTGGCAATATTTGCCCAAAGCTTGAACGTCGCGTTCCTTGTATCGCTGGCATTTTGTATCGCAGCCAGTGCGAATTTGCCGGTGATCATTTACACGATTTTCTGGAAGAAATTCAATACGACAGGGGCGGTATCCGCGATTTTTACAGGGCTCATCTCAGCTCTAGTCCTTGTATCCATTAGCCCAAGCGTAATGAATCCTGAAGCTGGACTGGCAATCATTACGGGCAATCCGATCTTCCCGTTAACCAACCCGGCCATCGTTTCCATTCCACTCGGCTTTATCGGTGGAGCAATTGGAACGCTTCTTTCTAAAGAAAGCGACGTTAAAAAGTACGCTGAAGTTAAGGTCCGTGCCAATACCGGCGGATTTAGACAGCTGTAAAAGGTAGATTCAAGACGCCCTTTTCCGAAAAGGGCGTCTTTCTTATGTCTGGCAAATAAAAAGCATGGAAACCCGTTAGCCGGCTTCCATGCTTTTAACTTTGAAGTTGTTGCAAAACCCGATTCCTCCTAACAAGCTAAGCTTGTGGCTGCTTTAGCTCTTGAATTCTTGGAGCTTGGGGCGATTTGATCGGCGCATGCCATGAAGCTTTCAAGGTAAGTATTTGCTTCACTTTAACAATAAAACGGTTTTTTCCTCTAACAAATTTCGCTTCCTCAGCTTACATGAAGGTGAACAAAGAGAATACGGAAGCAACTAAAATAAGCTGGGCGGTGATATATTTCCACAGGTTTAATTTCCGGTCTTCATCAAAGACAAAAGCTTCCAAAATCAACGCAGTCACCATTATGTACAGAAACTCATATCTTCCCGATAAAGACATACACACAAAACCAAGAATAACCGTAAGGCCCATAATGAAAGAAGTGCGCTTGTTTTCTGCTGCCATATCCATTTTTATTCTCCTTTTCTCTAGGTAATTTTGAGGATTCGTTAATCCTTTTTACTTATAGATTGAATTTACTGAATTTATTGTAAAATAAAAACTGGTTCTTTTCCAGTACAAATTTTAAAATAATGGAAGTTGTGCGAAAAAAATGCCATGCTTTAATTTTCTATGTTAAAATTCCTCTTGTGTGCATAAAGAGAAACTTCATTTAGTGGGGGGATTCATCCCTCATTGAATGTTAGTTGATCCAATCGGGTTTTATGGTCAGTTGATCTCCCGCTTGGAGAAGTGAGAGTTTTACTGACCATTAAAATGGAATAAAACAAGCTGGCGTTTCTTTAATGGAAACGTGAGAAAGAGCAGGTGCAAAATGATTGTCGGAATAGATGCAGGCGGTACGCTGATCAAAGTGGCGTATACCGAACTTGGAGAACTTCATTTTACTAAGTTCCCAATTGCGGAAATGGAACGAGTGGCTTCTTGGGTAAATGAAAAAAATGCCAGTAAAGTATGTGTGACAGGAGGCAAAGCTGGCGTCCTTCTTTCGCTGCTGCATAAAGAGGCTAAAGAGATTGTAGAGTTTGAAGCAACCCACCTTGGCGTACGGTATTTGCTTAGCCAAATGGGGCGCACGGAAGATTCCTATCTTGTTACCAATGTCGGAACTGGAACATCTATTCATTGCATTGAAAACAATGTCCAAGAACGCATCGGTGGAACGGGGGTTGGAGGCGGAACGTTATTGGGGTTGTCGCACTTGCTGACGGGAGTCACTGACTATGAAGAAATTGTCCGGATGGCCAGTGCCGGTTCCCGGGATCGAATTGACTTAAAAGTAAAACACATATATGAAGGAAAAGAACCACCGATTTCAGGTGAGTTGACAGCAAGCAATTTTGGAAACAACTTATTTGATGTAGCGGGCAAGTTGTCAAAAGAAGAACTGTTGGCAACGGTAGTCGGGTTGGTCGGAGAAACCGTAAGCACGGTGAGCGTCCATGCAGCCAAGCAATGCGGCTGCTCGACAATCATTTACATCGGTTCGTCGTTTGTCCACAACCCACTGCTGCAAGAAGTCGTTACGAGCTACACCGTACTGCGCGGTGCTTCTCCACTGTTCCTAGAGAACGGGGAGTTCTCAGGAGCAGTCGGCGCAATGTCCTTATTAAGCGAATAAAAAAGACGGCGTGGGAGCTCCACGCCGTCTTTTATTCGTTTATAATCGTTAGTTTCTCTCGGATATCGGTCCGCGGCCGTTTCTCAGGCACGTGTTTCGGGTACCCAATCATCATTGTCGCTACTATTTTTTCGCCAGGGGCTATCCCGATGGCTTCCCGGAACTTCGGATCATAAATCCAGTCGTTGGACCGCCAAATCATACCGATTCCGCGCTCCCAAGCGGCAAGCTGGAAGTTTTGGATCATGGAAGAAATTGCGCCGTAGTCCTCGTCCCATCTTCTTTGTCGAGGGTCTTCCGGCATGATAACAACCAAATGCAACGGAATGTCCCGGAAATACTGGGCTTTGTTTTTAACTTTTTGAGAAACTTCGCCTTCAACGGTTGGCATGGCGCCTACATAAGCCTGGACGAACTTTTCTTTTCCTGCACCGGCGTACAGCTGAAAACGCCACGGTTCATTGACTTTATGGTTTGGGGCCCATCTGGCAACATTCAATAACTCGATAATTTCTTCAACGTCAACAGGATCGGGTTTGAACGATTTAATGGTCCGTCTGCTGATGATATTTTGGTCTATTGCATTCAACATCTTCAATCTCTCCCCTTAATATAAAAAAATGCCTTTCTTTAATCAAACCAGTCCAAGTGGCGAATAGCAAACAAAAGCGTATGAAATCTGACAAATTCTCTCCGGCAACATGCTGGAAATATTGATAAAATGAAGACAACATTAAGGAGTGGATAGGTATGAAAACAGTGGTTGTGGTTGGCGGAGGCATTACCGGCCTGTCTGCCATGCATTATTTGCAGAAGCTGAAAAAAGAGCAGAACCTGGATTTGAACTTAGTGCTTGTCGAACAGCAAGCAGAGCTGGGGGGGAAGATCCGTACGGTGAAAGAGAGAGAATTCATCATGGAGACCGGCGCTGATTCAATCGTGGCCCGGAACGAAAGCGTCATGCCGCTTATTCAGGAATTGGAGCTGGAAGACCGCATTGTCTATAACGGGACTGGCATCTCGTATTTGTATGCCAATAATGAGCTTCACGCCATTCCAGCGGATACAGTGTTCGGCATTCCAATGAACGAAGAAGCATTGTTCAGTTCGACGCTTGTTTCGGAAAAAGGCAAGCAAGCAGCTTTGCGGGATTTTGACACGCCGAACGAGACGTTCACGCGCGACAGCTCAATCGGCGAATTTCTTGAAGCTTTTCTTGGAAAGGAATTGGTCCATAACCAAATCGCTCCTGTGCTGTCCGGCGTTTATTCTGGAGACTTGTATGAATTGACGCTGTCGTCTACCATGCCGTACTTGGTGGACTATAAAAACAAATACGGCAGCATCATCAAGGGGCTCGGCGAAAACAAACAGCGTTTCCAAGGCGCAGCGAATAAAAAATTCATTTCGTTTGATGAAGGCATGGCAGTTTTGATTGACCGGCTGGAAGAAAAACTCGAGAGTGCAACCATCTATAAAGGCGTAGGAGTGAACCGGCTCATTGAAAAAGAGGGGCGCTATGACGTCGAGTTTGCAGACGGGACAGTCCTTGATGCGGATTACGTCGTTTTGGCAACGCCCCATGCTGCCGCGCAGCAATTGCTTGCTTCAAAAGAATTGGATGCAGAATTCAGCCGATTGATCAATTCATCGCTGATCAGCGTTTATTTAGGGTTCGACGTTCCAGATGCCAAGCTTCCGGCAGACGGTACCGGCTTTATCGTTTCACAAGACAGCGATTTGCACTGCAACGCCTGTACATGGACAAGCAGAAAATGGAGCCATACGTCACCGAACGGAAATTTATTGGTTCGCTTGTTTTATAAGAGCTCGCATCCTGCTTATGCGAAATTGAAAAATTTAACGAAAGCGGAACTGGTCGATGTTGCGCTGTCGGATAGCGAAAAAAGCTTGAAAATTACCGCGACACCATTGATTGCCGAAGTGACGAACTGGAAAAACCTCATGCCGAATTACAATATGCAGCATAAAGCGGCAATTAATGCACTTGAAGAAAAAATGGCGCGCGTTGCACCCAACATTAAACTCGCGGGCGCTTCTTATTACGGAGTGGGGATTGGCGCTTGCATTCAAAACGGCAAAGATGTCGCAGAAGCGTTGGAAATGGAGTTGCGCAAGTAAATAAAATTCCTATGCCTAAGAACCAAAAAGAACCGTCGCGAAATATGCAACGGTTCTTTTTTACATTATTTCCAATTTCATGCTGGCTTTAAAACGCAAAAAAGCAGCCGCTCCTCTCAAGGGGCGGCTGCTAATTGAGAATTAAATTGTTTCAGCTAAACCTGGAACTGCTAATCCAAGGCCATTTGCAACACGTGTTCCGAATTCCGGATCAGCTTTGTACAAGTGGCTGATTTGACGAAGTTTGATTTCTTCAACCGTTACGGCGCTCAAGCCGCCGACGAACGTCGCAACAAGGCGATCTTGTTCTTCAGGGCTTTGCAAGCGGTAAAGGTCGCCTGGTTGCGTGTAGAAATCTTCTTCACGGTAAGGTACAGAATCAGTGAAGCCTGATACTTCAAGTGGAGCTGGTTTTGCGGCTGCTGTTTCAGTAGGGCCGCCAAAGCTGTTTGGCTCGTAGTAAACAGAACCGCCGCCGTTTTTGCCAAAGTTCATTTGGCCGTCGCGCTGGTAGTTGTTGACTTGGTTTTTCGCTGCGTTGATCGGCAGCATTTGATGGTTCGCGCCTACGCGGTAGCGATGAGCGTCATGATATGCGAACAAACGGCCTTGAAGCATTTTGTCCGGTGAAACGTCAATGCCAGGAACTAATGTGCCAGGTGAGAATGTAGCCTGCTCAACTTCAGCAAAGTAGTTTTCTGGGTTGCGGTCAAGAACCATGCGGCCAACTTCGATTAATGGATAATCTTTATGAGACCAAGTTTTCGTTACATCGAACGGGTCGAAGCGGTACGTGTTTGCATCTTCCAAAGGCATGATTTGAACGTACATTTTCCAAGCAGGGAAGTCGCCTTCTTCGATTGCGTTGAAGAGATCTTCTGTGTGGAAGTCTGGGTTTTCGCCGGCAATTTTGTCAGCTACTTCTTGCGTGATGTTTTTGATGCCTTGCTCAGTCAGGAAGTGATATTTCACCCAGTGAGACACGCCTTCAGCGTTTGTCCATTTGAATGTATGGCTTCCGAAACCGTGCATGTGGCGAAGTGTCGCAGGAATTCCGCGGTCGCCCATCAAGTAAGTCACTTGGTGCAACGATTCTGGTGACAATGACCAGAAGTCCCACACTGCGTTAGGGTTTTTCAAGTGCGTGCGTGGATCGCGTTTTTGTGTATGGATAAAGTCAGGGAATTTGATCGCATCGCGAATGAAGAAAATCGGTGTGTTGTTGCCGACTAGATCATAGTTTCCTTCTTCTGTATAGAATTTCAATGCGAAACCGCGTGGGTCGCGAACGGTATCAGCCGATCCAAGTTCTCCAGCTACTGTAGAGAAACGGGCGAACATATCGGTGCGTTTGCCAACTTCGGACAGGAAAGCAGCTTTGGTATATTTTGAAACGTCTTGTGTAACTTCAAAGTATCCGTGAGCGCCGGCGCCTTTGGCGTGAACAACTCGCTCAGGAACACGTTCCCGGTTAAAGTGGGCTAATTTTTCAAGAAGATGAACATCTTGAAGCAATACTGGTCCGCGTTGTCCAGCTGTTTGGGAATTCTGGTTGTCGCCAACTGGGGCGCCCCAGCTTGTTGTTAGAGCTCTTTTGTCTGTACTCCTCATTAATCGAACACCTCATTCTCATTTTTATGTAAAAGACTACATTCATAATGATAACATTTTTTAAATTAAAATCAATCCTTAATGATAATCATTATAAAATAGAAACAAAATGTGTGAGAAAAAAATAAACTTTATTTAACAATTAAGGTTTAGTTATGGAAAATAACGGATATATGAGGAATAGCTTTTTAAAAAGAAAGAACCCACTGCATTTTGCCGAATGCAGTGGGCGTAGCTTCTTTTCTTATTTTATTCTCAATCCATTGCATACAAGCGTTTGAAGCTATCAAAGTGCTTGCTCCAGTAACTGTCGCTCAAACTCGTAATTTGAACGCGGTCGCCGCCTGCATGGATGAATTTGTTGTTGCCCATGTAAATGCCGACATGGGAAATGCCTGCGCGATAAGTTCCTTGGAAAAACACAAGATCGCCGACTTGCGGATTGCTCACATCGTATGAGCGTGCATCAAGTCCGGTTGTGTTAGTCCGGGGAACGGAAACGCCAGCTTTGTTGTATACATAATAGATATAGCCGCTGCAATCAAAGCCGCGAGTGGTAGAACCACCCCATACATAAGGGATGCCTGTTAAAGATGTTGCCGTTGAAATAATTTTGTTGACGGTTGCTGAATTGGAAGGAGCCGGTGCTGGAGCAGAAACGGGATCCGTTTTCGGCTGTGTAGCAACGAGGCCGTTTTCAATTTTAAGCACTTGCCCCACGCGGATCAAGTGAGAAGTCAAGTTGTTCCAGTTCATAATTTGTGTGACCGAGACGCCGTGGCGATTGGCGATGCCAGATAACGTATCGCCGCTTACTACTTTATAGGTGCCAGTTGGAGCAGCAGGAGCCGGAGTTGCCGGTTTAGCTGGTATTGGTTGGCTAGTTGAAGCAGAATTCTCGATTTTAAGCACTTGCCCCACACGGATAAGGCTGGAAGATAAATTGTTCCATTTTGTAAGATTGGCTACAGAAACGCCATGTTTTTTAGCAATGCTTGATAAGGTATCGCCGCCCACGACTTTATACGTTTTGCTGCTTACAGGAGCAGTGGCCGCTGGAGTTGCTGGCTTATTAGAAGCAGCAGGCGTAGTTGCTGTGCCGTTTACTTTTAATTGCTGGCCCACACGGATCAAGGAACCGGAAATGCCGTTTAGTTTTTGAAGGGCGCTGACGCTCGTCTTGTATGTCTTTGCGATTTTAGATAACGTGTCCCCAGATTTTACTATGTACGTACTAGACGCTGTTGTGCTTTTAGTTGGTGCAGTTGTTTGCTTCACTGATGTGGTTGTTGGAGCATTCAATGTAATGGTCTGGTTTGCGTGAATCAAATCGGAAGTTAACTTGTTCCATTGTTTAAGGTTCGAAACAGAAACGTTATTTTCAGAAGCAATTTTCCAAAGACTATCTCCGGGTTTAACTGTGTATGAACTTGCTTCAGTCTCCGCTACGCCCAAAAATAATGCTAAAGAACTTGTTGCCAGTACTGAAAAAGCTATTTTCTTCATTTTTTCTCTCCTTCGTATGAAAAATTTATCATAGTAAATTTTAGGCTTTCGAACCTAAGTATTTCTTATTTTATATAAATCGAATGGAATAGGCAATAAGATTTAAAAATGGGTACTTTTGATGGAGTAATTATACATATATATAATCAATAAATATACATATTAAAAAAGACCTTTAAGCCTTGTGCAACAGGTCTTTTTTTTCGTTGAGCTTTCTCCTGTGCTATTAAAAAATAAGTTGTTGCAATATTTATTTTAATCTGACATTATGGAAATATTAAGAAAATGATTCGCCATTCATAAATGGAAGGAATGGTAAAATGTACGCAACATTGGGCAAAATTTTCGATCAAACCGTGAGCAATTATCCTGAAAAAGTCGCCTTGGTAAATGTAAAGAAAGGGCAGCGATGGACCTACCGGGAGTGGCAAGAAGAAGTGCATCGATTGGCCAATGCCTTGGCTTCGGCTGGAGTGGGAAAAGGCGATCGCGTCTCGACTTACCTTTTCAATACTGATGAGCTGGCTACTGCATTATTTGCCTGTGCAAAAATAGGCGCGGTATTCAACCCGATCAATTTCCGGCTTAAGTCAGAAGAAGTCGCCTATATCTTGAATGACGCCAGGCCAAAAGTGGTTTTATTTGAAGAACAGTTGCAGGAGACGATTGCTGCCATCCAGCCGCAATTTTCGGCCATCCAGTTTTGGATTGTTGACGGAGAAAAGCCGGCGTATGCAAAGAGCTTTCACGAAGAAGTGGCAAAATCGAGCAATAAAGATCCACTGGTTGAAGTAAACGAAACAGATACATACGCCATCATGTATACAAGCGGCACTACCGGACGCCCAAAAGGGGTTATCCACCGGCATCGGGATATGGCAGAGCAAAGTTTAATCTGCATGGCAGTCATTAAATACACCAAAGACGACGTGGGGCTTGTCATCGCGCCAATGTTCCATTGTGCAGAGCTGCATTGCTGCATCATTCCGCGGGTCCATGCCGGTGCTTCAAGCGTCATCATGCATCAATTCAATCCGACGGGTGCGTTAGAAGCGATCGAACAAGAAAAAGTGACGGTTATGTTTGCAGTGCCGACTATGTGGAGCATGATGGCCCAGCAAGAAGGAGCCGCTTCGAAAGTAGCGGCATTGCAGCGCGGATTATACGGAGCCGCCCCAATGGCACCCGTTTTGGTCAAAGAAGTAAAAGAAGTGCTGGGAATTGATTTGATTCAAGCGTATGGCCAAACAGAAATGGGGCCAGCCATTACGTTCCTGGCAGAAGGCGATCAGCTGACAAAGGCCGGATCTGCAGGGAAGGCGGCATTTAACCACGAAATCCGCATTGTGCGTCCGAACGAAGACGGTCCATCTGAACCGGAAGATGTCTTAAAGCCCGGAGAAGTGGGCGAAATCATCGTCAAAGGCCCTTGCATGATGGCCGGTTATTTCAACCGCGATGATGCTACGGAAAAAGCCTTGTACAAAGGCTGGTATCATTCAAGCGATTTAGGGTATTTGGATGAAGAAGGCTATTTATACGTGGCCGACCGGGTAGACGATATGATCATCAGCGGCGGTGAAAACATTTACCCGCGCGAAGTAGAAGATGTACTGCATGAGCATCCAGCGGTCCAAGATGTAGCGGTGCTGGGCATACCGGATGAAAAATGGGGAGAGTCAGTGCTGGCGTTTGTCGTTGCAAGCGGCAGCTTGACAGCAGAAGCGCTTGAAGATTTTTGTAAAAATAACGAGAAGCTAGCAGGCTATAAGCGGCCGAGGCATTACCGGTTTGTCGATGAATTGCCGCGCAATGCCAGCGGGAAAATCCAGAAATTCTTATTGCGGGAACTTAGTGTAGAAAGCGGCAGCCATTAAAGAATACCGTTCTTTAATTCGGAAACAGCGGTCGCTTTTAAGGTCCGCTGTTTTTCTTGTTAGCAAAGCCAATAAAAAACGAAAGGAAGTTTGAAATGAAATTAAAACCAGCAGAAGAGACGATTGCAGGGGTGCTCGGCATTGAAATGGGCGAAATCACAGCGGAACGGGTGACGGCCACCATGCCGGTCCACGCAGCTACGCATCAGCCTTTTGGCCAGCTGCATGGCGGTGCTTCGGTCGTTTTGGCTGAATCGGTAGCCAGTATCGGAACGTGGAACTTGATCGACCAGGAGAGCGAGTTCGCGGTAGGGCTTGAAATCAACGCCAATCACATCCGCGGAAAAAGCGAAGGGCTGGTGACAGCGATTGGAACGCCGCTGCATAAAGGGCGGACAACAATGGTATGGGACATTAAAATTATCGATGAAGAAGAAAAATTGATTTGCGTTTCGCGCTGCACCGTGGCAATTGTGAAAAAGAAGAAATAAGATTGGCAACTCTTTTGCGAAGAGCAGCGCCCTTTCATGTATCGAAGCTAGCGTAGCGGTGCAGAGACAATATTCTTTGCATTTCCCAAAGCGTCCGGAGCGGTGTGTAAAAGGATAATTTTTTAGTTCAACTTAATATTTGAGTTTTTTATCTTTTACATACTGACCGTTTAGTAGCTTAAAAAGCAATCGATTTATGAGAAAGCAGATGAAAGGATGAACGAAACATGGCAAAGGCATTTGAAGGAAGAACGGCATTCGTTACAGGAGGAAGCCGCGGGATTGGCCGGCAGATCGTTGAACGGTTTGCCAGTGAAGGGGCCAATGTGGCGATAATTGACGTCAATGAAGAAGCGTTGGCTTCTGCGGAAAGCGAATTAAAAGAAAAAGGCTATTCAGTGTACACGAAAAATGCCAGCGTGACCGACCGTGAACAAATTGAAGCTGCGATGAAAGAAGTGTTCGAGCGTTTTGGCTCTGTTGATATTTTGGTTAACAATGCCGGCGTTATCCGCGATAACATGCTATTTAAAATGACCGATGACGATTGGCTGACGGTTATGGATGTGCATTTGAAAGGGGCGTTTTACGCAACGCGTGCGGCACAGCAGTACATGATTCAAAACAAATACGGGCGCATCATTAATATTTCCTCAACTTCCGCACTCGGCAACCGCGGACAAGCCAACTACTCTACTGCAAAAGCGGGGCTGCAAGGTTTTACGAAAACTTTGGCGATCGAACTTGGAAAGTTTGGCGTAACGGCAAACGCTGTAGCTCCAGGGTTTATTGAAACCGACATGACAAAAGCGACAGCGGAACGAATCGGTGTGCCGTTTGAAGAACTGGTGAAAGCGAGCGTTTCAGCGATTCCGGTTGGCCGGTCCGGGAAACCGGAAGACATTGCAAATGCCGTAGCATTTTTTGCGGATGAGCGATCGTCTTTTGTTAGCGGACAAGTGCTGTATGTGGCGGGTGGACCTCAAGACTAAGAGAGGGGCAATTAACATGTTAAAAGAGTGCATTGGCAAAAAATCCGATAAAGTAAAAAACACCGTCGAAAAAGGAGCCGTCCGGAAATTTGCGGAAGCGATCAATGATTTGGCACTGATTTATATCGATGAACAAGTGGGCGCTAAATCGCGATACAAGCGAAACATCGCTCCGGCTACGTTCCCGGTAACGTTTGACGCCGGTACAATCGTCGAATTGGCGCTTCCTGAAAAAGGCTTGATTCACGGCGAGCAAATTTACCATTACAATCGCCCGCTTTTCGTCGATGAAGACGTTTACTGCTGGATGGAAGTAAAAGATTATTACGAGAAAAGCGGCAGTTTTGGCGATATGGGCTTTCTGGTGATTATAAAATACGGCGAAGATGAAGAGGGTGAACTGCTTTTCACGGAAGAGCGAATCGTCATCATCAACGAAGCCGCACGAAAGGGGATGCCCGCATGAACCGTGCAGCGGATCTGCAAATAGGGGAATCTATTCCCGAGCTTCAATTAGCACCCGTAACTCGCATGGATTTAATCAAATACTCGGGCGCTTCCGGAGATTTTAATCCCATCCACACCATTGATGAAGAAGCGGAAAAAGCAGGGCTGCCAGGCATCATTGCGCATGGCATGTGGACGATGGGGAATTTGGCGAAGTTGTTTACTCCGTTTTTAGAAGAAGGGTTTATTCAAGACTACTCCATTCGTTTTAAAGGAATGGTGTTCCTTGGCGATGTCCTTACGTTAAAAGCGACGGTGAAAGAAAAGCACAACAAGCATCTTGAATTTACCGTCGAAGCCGTCAATCAAAGCGGCAAGCCAGTGATAAAAGGAGATCTTGTTTTTTCGATTTGAATAAATCGGTAACACACCAAAGAGAGTGCAGTTGGCGCTCTCTTTTTGCTGTGGCTTTTTTAAAAAGATGCCTTTAAAAATGATATACTGTTTCCAAAAGACCATACAGATCAGCAGAAAGGCAGTGACCCTTTATGAAAGTGGAATTAATCGAACAAAGCACCAAGTTATTTGTAGAAAAAGGGTTCAGTGCCACATCCATTCAAGATATTGTGGATGCGCTTGGCGTGACGAAGGGGTCATTTTATTACCATTTCAAGAGCAAAGAAGCTCTTTTGATGGATATCCATCTTCGCTACATCGACGATTTGCTGAGAAGGCAAAAGGCTATCGTGGAAAACGGAAAAACTTGCCGCGACAAATTGGTAAACGTAGTGGAATTGCTGATTGGCGATATTGAAAAACAAGGGGCGGTCGGACGCGTTTATTTTCGTGAACTGCGCCATTTATCAAAAGGAAACGCCGCAATTATTCGGGCGAAACGAGCGGAATTCCGCGGCCGGCTTGAAGCAATCATAAAAGAAGGCATTCAGTCAGGCGAATTTCGCGATAGCCTCGAGCCGAAAATTACGACGTTTGCGGTTCTGGGCGTCACCAATTGGAGCTATCAATGGTTCAATCCTGAAGGTGCATTGACTGCCCAGGAATTGGCCGATAGGTATGCTGATTTCATCCTGCATGGCATGAGTGCGCCAGAAAAATAAGCAAAAAACGGCAGGAGAAAAGCAGTATCTTCTCCCGCTTTTTTTATTTGCCCGAAAGCTCCAAGTCCAACAAGAATTGCTTTAATGCCAAGCCGCCGCGATAGCCGGCAATAGTGCCATTTTTGCTGATTACCCGGTGGCAAGGAACGGTGATGAGCAGCGGATTGGCGCCAATGGCAGAACCCACTGCCCGGACAGCGGTTGGCCGATTGATTAACGCCGCAATTTCTGAATAGGACATTGTTTTTCCATAAGGAATGGTCTGCAGCGCGCGCCAAATTTCTTCTTGAAATGGCGTTCCTTTGATGTCGATGGGAATTGAAAAACCTTGTGTAGAGCCGTTGAAATAACGGATCAATTCGTCGGCATACGGTTCCAAAGCTTGACGATTCTCAACCAGTTCGACGTTCGGAAAGCGCTTATGGACATAAGCGCTTAATTCTTCAAATGATGCTCCGGGAGATCCAACGTAACAAAGGCCTTTTGTTGTTTTTGCTACATAAAGCGTCCATTGTTCCTGCTTTAGGATAGACCATTCAACGGTTTGGTTCATAGCTGTTCACTCCTTTTCGAAAACTTCCAGGGGTTTCTCCCTTTTTCTTTTTAAATAAGGTAATAAAATAAGGCGTATTTGAAAATCCGGCTGCTTTTCCGATCGCTTCAACGGAAAGCTTGGTGGTCCGCAAGTCGCGGGCTGCTTTTTCCAAGCGAAGTTCCTGAATGTAAGCGGTGGGCGACAGGCCTTTCGTTTTTGTAAACAGCCGCTGCAAATGGTAAGGGCTTCCATGGGCAATGTCTGCCAGTTTTTCTAAAGATACGTCTTCGGTGAAATGATCGTCGATCCATTCCGTAATGTGCTGCACCCACTCATCAGCCGGCAAGTTCAATCCGTCGGGCTTGCAGCGTTTGCATGGGCGGAACCCCTCAGCTAAAGCGATATATGCGTTGTTGAAGATCCGGACATTGTCTTTGTGCGGCAATCGGGATTTGCAGGAAGGGCGGCAAAAAATTCCGGTCGTTGCCACGCCATAGAAAAAACGGTCATCAAAAGCGGGATTGTTTTCTATGATGGCTTGCCAAAAATCTGCTGGGATAGGCGGCTGTTTTTGCGTGTTCATCTGTCCATCACCTCTACTCCTAGTTTACACCTTTTCGCTGGTTTGATAACGTTTATGGAGTAGATTCGCAAGATAACGAAACTTGAAAAAGGGTCGGCCGTTTTATCGCTTTTAATAAGGGAATATGTACATGATAAAATAGAAAAACATCAAGTGAAAAGAGCGTGAAAGAAATGATTCATACTTTAGCAGAATTATTGGAAGCAAAAGGCTATAAAGATAAACGCTCCATTCCGTGGAATACGGTGTGCAAAGAAGAAGCGCTGGCAGAGGAATTTATAAGAGAAACCAGTGATCAAGTCAATTGGAAGCTAGTTTCGGAGCATCAAGAGTTGTCTGAAGCGTTTATCCGGGAGTTTAGCGATCGCTTGTACTGGGAGGAGGTTATTTACAACCAGAAGCTTTCAGAAGGGTTTATTGAAGAATTTGCCCATGAAGACAAATGGCAGCTGGATGTGGAGAAGCTGAGCAAGCGCCAGCGAAACGCAGTCGAAAAAGAAGGGAAGCCATTTGATGAACGCGCGTATTGGGCGATTGTCTCGATGAAAAAAGAATCGGCCGCTTCCAAAGGCTTGTCTCCGGCGTTTATTGAAAAACACCAAGATGAACTGTCATGGAGCTGCCTGTCGCTTTATCAAAAACTGCCGATGCAGCTAATTGACCGGCACGAAGAAAAAGTGGATTGGAACGCCATCACACGGCATCAAGTATTGTCTGAACGCTTTATTGAAAAGCACCGGGACAAAGTGGAGTGGGGGACCATTACGTTTCACCAGAACTTATCGGAGCGGTTCGTCAACAAGCACCAGGCGAAGATGAGTTTTATTTCAGCAGAACAAAAACGGACGGAAGCCTTTCTTTTTACGCATTTGGACAAAATGGACGCTGCCTCGATCATCGAACACCAAAACTTGCGCACGGTCAAACGGTACCAGCCAATGGATATATACGTCATCAGCAAAAACAGACGAAGAAAATACATCATCCAGCTTCACGATGCGGCCGGCTCAACGTTGCAGGAGTTTTATAAGATGGAGGAAGAAGAACTGTTTGAGTATTTGGCGGAACACGATCTATACGAAACAATTGAAAAGGATTTTCCTGAATTGACCTTAGCCGAAGATGACCGGTATTCATCTTGAAATCCTCCAATTGACTCAGTTGTTTTTTGATAGCAGTTTGGTTTGTTCCAAAAAATCAATGGTATAGGCAATAAACTCTTGGACGGTTTTTGTCTGCGCGCGGTCTTTGTGCCAAACCAGCCCGACAGAACGGGAGCATCTCGGTTCGGTAATGTGGATTTCGGCAACTTTTAAAGAAGGCAGACGCTGGCTTCGGATCAAAGCCGGGCTAAAAGCCACACCGAGACCTCTTTCGACGAGTTCGTGTGTAACGCCCGTTTCATCGCCTTCAAAAGCGAAATTGGGCGAAAATCCAGCTTCAGCGCAAAAGTTTTCCGTCATTTGCCGGTAGCCCGATCCCAGCGGCATGCCAATAAAAGGGTCGTTTTTCGCTTCCACTAACTGAATGCTTTTGCGGTTAGCAAAAGGATGGGAGAGGGGAACTGCCAATAAGATTTCTTCCTCAATAATGGGATGCCATTCAATGCCTTCGCCTTCAATGGGGAAGGAAGAGATGCCGACATCAATTTCTCCACTCTCAAGCTGCTTTTTCATTCGCTCGGCAAACGCCTGGTATTGGCGGAAGCGCGCTTTAGGATGGCTTTTCAAAAATCCACCCAGCAATTGCGGTAAGATAGTTGGGATCGTTACAGCCACAGAAATCAGCTCATTTTGCTTTTCGGACAAGAAAGCCAGTTCCTTTTCGCCTTTTTGCAGTTCCAAAAAGACGTTTTCAACAATTTTCAAATAAGCTTTGCCCAATGGATTTAATCGGATTTGGCGGCCGCTTCGGTCAAACAATTGATAGCCCAGGCGTTGTTCCAATTTAGAAATCATTTTGCTTAAAGCAGGCTGGGAGACATTCAGTTCCTGGGCTGCTTTTGTTAAATGCTGGTGTTTTGCAACTTCTTGGAAATACTTTAATTGCAACAAATCCATTCGATTTCCCTCTTTTCAGCGATACAATTTACTCAGTGTAATCTAAGTATAAGAGAGTTTGCAACTAAACAAAAACAGCCGGCTCATGAGAGCCGGCTGTTTTTGTATGCATTCTGAAATTATCCGTGGTGGCCAAACATAGCGGTAAAGTTGTAAACAACGGAAAAGACCGCTGTGCTTAACAATAAGATGGTGTTGAATAGCCAGTATTTAGTGCCTGACCAGCAATACACGATGATGGCAAGCCCGACTCCGGCTCCTGCCAAAGCGAACCAGGGAAATACTGGATTGTTCAAAAATAGGAAATAGCCGAAATCCGTTACCAAGAATATGGCTAAGAGCAGCTGGTTGATCAGTCTTAATTCCTCATTGCTGTGGTTTGTCACTCTTTTCACCTGCCCTTTAAAAAGTTGTATGGAGAGCCTAATCGCTGTTTTTCACTATATCGAAAAGAGGAATTGCCGCAAGCTTTCCTCTAAGCATGCGGCAATTAACCTTCTATATTAATAGAACAGTTAGGAAGATAGTGAATTAAACGAGAGATCCGCCGTCTTTAAGGTATTTCTCAATTCCTTCTGCAGCCCGGTATGACAATGCGCCAACTGTATTTGTCGGGTTATAGCCAGAGTTGTGAGGGAAAGCACTTGCGCCAGGCACAAATACGTTTTCGCAATCCCACATTTGCAAGTAAGAATTCAAAGCACTTGTTTCCGGATCTGCCCCCATGATGACGCCGCCGGTATTATGCGTAGATTGGTAGTTTCGGATATCAAAATCCTTAACATCATCTCCGTGCATGTCGACGATATCAGCGCCCATTGCTTTCATGATTTCGGCTGATTTTTCACCCATGAATTTCGACAATTCACGGTCTTGCTCACGCCAGTTGAACGTCACGCGAAGAAGAGGGTCTCCATTTGCATCTGTATACGTTGGGTCAAGGTCCAAGTAGTTGTCTTTGAACGGAAGGGAAGCCCCTTGTGCTTTGATCAACAAGTTTTTGTTTGCATATTTGACCGATTGATCTTTAAATTCAGCCCCCCATGACGGAACATCTGAAGGGACGCGGTTGTTTGCAATTGGGCGATCACCAAGCTGCGTGATGTGGATGGTTGCCCCATGCAAGAATTTCAAGTCGCTATGGTCGAAAAAGTCGCCGTTAAAGTCATCGATTTGAGCTCCTAGTGCACCAGCGCCCGCATAGACGTTGAAATCTTTTTCTTCGAAGAATCCGTATGCTTGGCCCAAGTACATTTGGTAAGCATAGTTTTTACCAATAACGCCTTTTCCTGTTTCAGGGTTGTAAGGACGGCCAAGTTTGGAGTTAAGCAAAAGTCTCGCGTTGTTCATGCCGTATGCAGTAACTGCAACAACTTTTGCAGGTTGGATAAACTCTTCGCCTGTGCGTGTATCCACATAAAGAACGCCTGTTGCTTTTCCATTTTCGTGCAATACGCGGCGGACAATTGAGTGTGTACGCACTTCGAAATTGCCTGTTTCTTTTGCAACAGGAAGAACTGTTACAACTGGGTCCGCTTTCGCACCGTATTCACAGCCGAAACGTTCGCAGAATCCGCAGTATTGGCATGCCATACGAGAAATGCCATCTGGGTTTGTGTAGTTTTGGGTCAAGTTGTTTGAAGGCATGTGGTATGGGTGGTAACCCAAACCTTTTGCAGCTTCTTTAAACAATTTGATGGCCGGTGTATCAATCATTGGCGGGTTCGGGTATTTGACTTGCGGTGAACCTGGAAGCGGGTTCGGTTCTCCGCCGATTCCTGTCATTGCATCAAATTTATCGAAATACGGTTCCAGCTCATCGTATGTGATGCCCCAGTCCTGCAACGTCATGTCTTTTGGAATTTTGTTTTTTCCGTAACGTTCAACCGTTTTGGAATAGATTTCGAAATCGTATGGCAAGAAGCGGAACGTTTGGCCGTTCCAGTGCATGCCAGATCCGCCGACGCCATCGCCGATCAAGAACGCGCCCCATTCGCGGTAAGGCTGTGCGACTTGGTTTGTGTTGTGCCGGAATGTCATTGTTTCTTTTGATAAGTCGTTCATCATTTCTTTGCGTTCAGCATAGCGTAGTTCATCGTGTGCCATCATGAAATCTTTTGTCGAACGTTCTTTTCCTCGTTCAATCCCTACTACTTTATAGCCTTTTCTTGTAAGTTCAGCAGCAAGAATACCGCCTGTCCAACCTACACCGACTAATACTATGTCAGTTTCCGGTAATGTTTTTGCCATTAGAATCACCCTTCATTATTAATGCTTGTGTTGAGAATTTAAGCTTTGCGGTTTAAGTGTCACTAACTTCTCACTCGCAGCTGCTTCTTTCATATTCATTTGATGGCCTGGGAAATTTTTCATTTTCCAGCCTTGCATATCTTTGTTTCCGCCATAAAGCGGGTCAGCGTATACGCCTTCGATTGTGGCTTTGCGGAGCAGGCTGAAGAAATAGCTGGCTTTGAATGCTCCATTTACTTTTACTTTATCGGCTTCGAAATCTTTCAAAATTTCGATTTGTTGTTCTGCTTCAAGTTCATAGAAGTTCAAGGTTTTTTTTCCGTCTTCGCTCTTGAACCGTTTGTTGCTTTCTTTGTTCAATGCTTCAATGCCAAGGCTGAAAATTTCTTGTCTTCTCAAATGGCCTTGATAACCCATTTCAGGGACGGATTGGTTTGGTTTGAATGGAGCGGCCATGTATTCCTTCGTGTTTAAGCCCCAGTTTCCAGCAAGCTGATGGTCAATGTAATAAGCAACCAATAATTCTTTGGCTCCTGGACCAATATCCGTTTTAGGGAAAATTTGTTCTGCTGCAGCTTCGATCGTATCGAATTGCGTTTTATCCAAGTACATTAGCGCTTGGTTAAAGTTAGCGGTTGTTGCAGTTGCGGTATGTGAAGAATGGTCTGCTCCTGAGCTGCTTGCCGAATCACTTTTCAGCAATCCGCCTAAAGCTCCACCTAAAACAAGGCCGCCTACAGTCAATCCGGAATTTTTCAAGAACGTTCTTCTTGAATTGCTTTGGATTTTTTCTTGATCTTTCTCTTGGTTTGTTGGCATTGAAAACCCTCCTATTGCGTAAAATGATTAAAGATATAAATTGGTTCCCGCTTCAAGGAAACCTAAAAAGCGAGGGGAGAGCAAAGGGCTCAGTCCTTATTTAACTCTTTGGCTTCAGTTGCTGTTGGCTCGATTGCTTCATCGATGATATCTTTCGTCGATGTTTTAAATTCCCGCAACGTTTCACCTACGGCTCTGCCGAGTTGAGGCAGTTTTGCTGGACCAAATAGAATTAAAGCAAGAGCTAAAATGATGAGCAGTCCCGGAATACCGATTGAACTTAACATGGATCATTCACCTCTGAACGTATATATGAAATAGCGGCCGACTTAAAGACGAAGGTACTGCATGCGTATGCAGTACTAAAAACCGAAAAGGTTTCATCGTTTATGTGGATAAGGCTCTATTGTAAGGAATAAAAATGTAAAAAATTAGAGTGGTTTACCATTTTTTTGCTTTTAATCGACACACAAGAGTAAAGTATACTCTTGCCGGTGATATAAATATAATATATTTTTAAGCATGTTTTCATAACCTATGAGTTATGTTTCCTGGATAAGAAACTGTTTGAGGGAAAAGAAGCGAAGGCAAAGAGAATTAATCAATAGCTAGCGGCTTTTTATCAAGCGATACACGCATTCATCTATCTTGATAGAGCACTCCTATAGAAGGACAGACTGATGCTAAGTAATATATTCATATAATGTGATGAGTGTTGGTCTTAATTGAAAACGGCTAGAACGCAAAATAGGGCAAATACCCATTTCAGAAAGAACTGCCGCTGAAAGCATTCGCTCGCTTCTCATGCATAACTGACTGTGTATATTTGACGGTTTTGTTCACGGGCTCTTCACATTTAGGGAAAGACCGCCGCTATATGATTTACAAATCAGTCATGAGGAGTATAATAACAAGTGGAATGAAGCGTCAGTCAAAATTTTATTCATTTATTTCAAAATGTGACAAAGCTTTTGGTGGAAAAAAGATGGCTTACATCTTTGAACTGACGTGTTTCCCGGAGTTGATGAAGTAGGTGGTTAAGAAATGAATAAGGAAGAAACAGTTGTTGAACACTTAGCAGAGCTAAGAAAACGGCTTATTATTATTGCGTTAGCTTTTATTGTTTCACTTGGAATAGGGTTTGCGATTTCTGCTAGAATATTGCAGTTTATCAAATTGCAGCCGACCGCCGTACATGTGGAATGGAACGTATTCGGCTTTACCGACGGCATCATGATATACTTCAAGTGTGCATTGATCCTAGCCATTTTAATAACGTTGCCGATTGCTTTGCATCAAATCTGGCTGTTTGTGAAACCGGGTTTGTCTGAGCAAGAAGCAAAAGGCACGGTCTTTTTTATCCCGGCATCATGTTTACTATTCATAGCCGGCATAAGTTTTAGTTATTTCGTTGTGTTTCCTTTGATGTTGGAGTTTATGTCCGATATCAATCAATCCATTGGAGCGACGGAAACGTATGGAATGAGCCAGTATTTTACGTTTATGTTTAATTTAATTATCCCGGTCGGCATTATTTTTGAAATGCCGGTCATCGTCATGTTTTTGACGAAGCTTGGGATTGTTACACCATTTACGCTAAGAAAAATGCGCAAAATCGCCTATTTTGTTTTAGTTGTAGTAGGCGTCCTTATCACCCCGCCAGACTTTGTTTCCGATGTATTGATCATCATTCCATTGTTTGTGTTGTTCGAGATCAGTATTATTGTTTCCGGCTGGACGTATAAACGAAAGTTAAAACAACTAGAAGAGCTTGCAAAATTATAGATCCTCAGGAGGGAAAACCATGCCAAATATAGGTGTACCAGGTTTAATTTTAATTCTAATCATTGCTTTGATCATTTTTGGGCCAGCTAAATTGCCCCAATTGGGAAGAGCTGCCGGGCAAACGTTGAGAGAATTCAAAAACTCAACTAAAGGAATCATGGACGATGTAACAGAAGAATTTAAAGAAGAAGATAAAAAAGACGGCGACAAAGAAATCGTAGTTATTGAAAAGAAAAAATAAGATTTTCCGATAACCGTTTTTCGCTTTGCGAAATGCGGTTGTTTTTTTACTTTGAAAATAAATTTAGCGCGTTATAATAAAAGAAAAATGAAAGTAGGGCGATGAATGGCACTTACAGATCTGTCGATTGCAAAAGAGGCTAAAATTTTGCCGATCCAGGAAATTGGAGACCGAGCGGGAATTCCACGGGAAGCTTTAGAACAATATGGAAATTATAAAGCGAAAATCAATGTGAATTTATTGGCTCCGGCTGAGAATTTCGGCAAGGTGGTATTGGTCACAGCCATTAGCCCGACTCCGGCGGGGGAAGGGAAATCTACCGTAACGGTAGGGTTGGCTGATGCGTTTAGCCAACTCAGCGAATCGGTTATTGTCGCGCTGCGCGAACCTTCATTGGGTCCGGTTATGGGAGTTAAAGGCGGTGCAACTGGCGGCGGATTTGCCCAAGTGCTGCCGATGGAAGACATCAACCTTCACTTTACAGGAGACATTCATGCCATTACGTCAGCCAATAATGCATTGGCAGCTTTTATCGACAATCATTTGCACCAAGGCAATCCTTTGAATCTGGATCCACGCCGCATCACGTGGAAGCGGGCATTGGATATTAATGACCGTGCACTGCGCCAAGTAACGATCGGCCTTGGGGGGCCGGCGCAAGGAATCCCGAGACAAGACGGCTTTGACATCACTGTAGCTTCGGAAATTATGGCAGTGCTTTGTTTAGCCAGTTCGTTGGAAGATTTAAAAGATCGGCTTGCGCATATGGTCATTGGCTATACATATGACAAAGAGCCGGTGATGGTCCGGGATTTGGGTGTAGAAGGGGCGCTGGCTCTGTTGCTGAAAGATGCATTCAAGCCCAATCTGGTTCAAACCATCGAAGGAACGCCGGCTATTATCCACGGCGGTCCCTTTGCGAACATCGCGCACGGCTGCAACTCCTTGATGGCTACCAATACCGCCCGCCAATTAGCGGACATTGTCGTAACCGAAGCAGGCTTTGGAGCAGACTTAGGCGCCGAGAAATTCATGCACATCAAATCGCGGAAAGGCGGTTTCCATCCAGATGCTGTGGTCATTGTCGCTACTGTCCGCGCGTTGAAAATGCACGGAGGCGTCGCCAAAGATCAACTGGGTGAAGTGAACCCGGATGCCGTTAGACGGGGCATGGTTAATTTGGCCAAACATGTCGACACCATCCGCCAGTTTGGCATCGAACCGGTTGTAGCGCTAAACCGCTTTGTTGCGGATACTTCGGAAGAAATTGCGGAAATTATGAATTGGGCAAAATCGGAAGGCGTAGCCATTGCGCTGACAAATGTGTGGGAACAAGGCGGAAAAGGCGGAGTGGAGTTGGCGAAACTTGTCAAAAAAGAGCTGGAGCGGCCGTCGAATTTTGCATTTTTATACGAAGAAACCGATTCTGTCGAAGAAAAGCTTCGGGCCATTGTCCAGAAAGTTTATGGCGGGTCAGAGATTTTGTTGTCCGACAAAGCTCAAAAACAACTGATTGAGTTGAAAAAATACGGCTGGGACGAATTGCCGATCTGCATGGCAAAAACGCAGTATTCACTGTCCGATCAGCCAAAGTTGCTGGGACGGCCTGAAGGCTTTGTCATTACCATTCGGGAAATTATGCCGAAATTAGGGGCAGGGTTTTTGGTATGTTTGACCGGAGACATCATGACGATGCCCGGCTTGCCAAAACAGCCGGCTGCATTAAGAATGGATGTTGGTCCGGATGGAGAAGCCATCGGATTATTTTAAGCGACCAAAAGGCTGGAAAGCGATCGTGCTTTTCGGCCTTTTTTAAGGAGAGAAGCCAGTGGACTCTTACGTAACTGTTATTGATTTTGTTGAACAAGGAACTTCTTTATATGTGCAAGTAGAAGTGTTTGACCGTGAACTTAATCAGCATTTCCGCGAAGAAGTCCGGTTTTTAGGGGATCTATTGTACGGGGAGTTGGTTCATCCTACAAAATCGCCGCTAACGGAACCTTGTCGTCTGCAGGTCGTCGATTATTTGAAAAAGCACTTCGGGCGCTGAGCCCGAAGTGCTTTTTACTTATGAAAAGACAGTTGCAGCAGCTGATAAAAATTGGTCCACGTCTTTTTCGGTCGTATCAAACGAGGTGACAAGGCGGATTTCGCTTTTTGCTTCATTCCATAAGGCAAAAGCGTATGTTTTTTGAAGCTGTTGGATTTGTTCTTTTGGCATGCTTGCAAAAACAGCATTCGATTCAATGGGCTGAGTAAGTGTGACTGCTGGGTATTTTTGCAGGCCGCTCGCCAGGCGCTGAGCCATGCGATTTGCTTGGCGGGCATTTTGAAGCCATAGGTCATCGGTCAACAAGCGCTCGAATTGCGCAGAAACAAAACGCATTTTAGACCCAAGCTGCATGCCTTGTTTTCGAATGTATTTCAGCTCGGACGCAAATTCTTCGCGCAGGCAGACGACGGCTTCGCCGATCATCAGCCCATTTTTAGTGCCGCCAAACGACAGCATATCGACTCCCGCATCGGTCGTCATTTCTTTTAACGTGCAGCCGAGGAACGCCGCTGCATTGCTGATGCGGGCACCGTCCATATGTACATACAACCCGTTTTGATGGGCGAAAGAGGCAAGCTCTTTAATTTCTTCGATGGTGTAGACAGTTCCGAGTTCTGTGCATTGGGAAATGGAGATCGCTTTTGGCTGGCTCCGGTGCTGCGAACCGATGTGGCTCAATTGCCTTTCGATATCGGCAACAGTCAATTTTCCATCTTCAGATGGCACCGTCAACAGTTTGCCGCCGATAAACCCTTCCGCAGCGCCGCCTTCATCGGCATGGATATGCGCGCCTTCGGTACAAATGATCGCTTGGTGAGAGCGCACCATAGCTTTCAATCCCGTGACATTTGCGCCGGTTCCGTTGAATACAAAAAGCACATCGCTTTCTTCGCCAAACTGCTTCCGGAATTTCTCGACTGCTTTGGCTGTCCTGGCATCATCGCCATAAGCCGGGGCATGCCCGTCGTTAGCTTCTAAAAGAGCTTCGAAAATGGACGGATGGATGCCGGAATTATTGTCGCTCGCAAACATTTTTTTCGTCATGATATCGCCTCCTTTTTTCAGTGTAAAACAGAATGGCGGCGGGCGGTAGCTTTTTAGAGGCAGCAAGAAAGAAAATCTGTCGAATAGTCAGAAAACAGATATAACTTTTAGCAATAAATGATAAAATAGCAAAAGAAACCGACTTATATACGAATAGGAGATACCTATTGTGAATGTTGGGAATTTGGTTCAATAGCAGGGTTCAAAGAAGTTCTTCGCAATATACCGACATCACGTTTGCATGGATAAGTGAACGGCAAGCTCTGACTTAAATCCATAAATGTCGGGCAAAACTTAACAGGAAGCATACAGCGAAGAAATGGTTTCAAGGGCAAGGCGGCTGGTATAGCTTGGCCTTGCCTTTTTTGGCTTCTGCAATCAGATAGGTTGGTTTAAGTAAGGAAGGGGTGGCGAAATGCGATTTCATTCGACAATTAAGGATCAGCAATCACTTAAAGTAGTGATTTATCAAAACGGTTTCGCAGCCATAACTGAAGGGCGAACAATCCCGGCTGAAGAGCAGTTTTCGGAAATTCAACTTGCAGGAATTCCCCGGACAATTGAAGCAGATTCGCTGGTCATCCACGGATTGCATGTGCTTGAACAAAATATAGATAATGATATTCCAAACGCCCTGAAGTTGTTGGAGCGGTTTATTGGCCAAGAAATTTCGGTGCGCAATCCGGCAACGGGACAAAAATTGAACATGCGTCTGCTTAGCGCCGCAAATGGCATTATCGGCGAGCAAGTGGACACAAAAGAAATTATCCTCAATCCGGCCGGCGAACTGGTTCTCCCGCCGATGCCGGAAGGTGCATTGGTGGAGCCGTCGATTCTCTTGAAGATCGATCCGGCAAGCACCGCTCAAAACGTCCAACTTGCTTATTTGGCGAGAGGCATTGAATGGCAAACCTCCTATACGGCAAACATCCGTGGAGAAGCGCTCGAGTTATTTGGCTGGGCAAATATCCGCAACGACACAGGCATCTCTTTTTGCCGGGCTGACGTCAAGCTGATTGCGGGCAATGTATACCGGCAGCTGCCAGAACGGGCATTTTCCAAGGAAGCCATGCTTTATGCCAGTTCAGGAAATGACCCACAGCCCCAAGAACAAAGTTTTGCCGATTATTACATTTATCCGCTTGGCCAAACTGCGGAATTATTAAACGGCCAGCTTACAAGGTTTCGTTTGTTGAAATTCCAAAACATGCCGTTTCGGAAAGTATACGAAGTGAACAAATGGAGCGAATGTGCCCAAGTCAAAGTGAAATTTAAATGTCAGGAAGCCATTCTGCCAAAAGGCAACATCCATGTTTACGAAGAGGGGCTGGATGGCGGTCTAGAATTTATTGGCGAAGGGGAAATGGCCCACATACCTAAAGATGAGCAAGCTTCCTTTGCCATTGGCGACGCCTTTGATGTTTTGAGCAAAAGTTGGGAAGCGAAGCGGGAGAAACGGGAAGGCTACGAATACGTAACCCATCTGTATGAAGTGAAAAACAGAAAAAAAGAAACCGTGCGGCTGCTTATTGATCATGACATTGACGAAGCTGCTTGGAAAATGGAAACATCCACGCATGACTACGAAGTGAAAAATTCCGGGAAAGTGGAGTTCCGTGTACGGGTTCCGGCAGGCAAATCGGTCAGGATAGAGTTTACCTTTAAAGTAGATAAGCAGTAGAAAACCATAAAGCAGTAGGCAGAGATGTTCGTCTCTGTCTTTTTTGTGGAGAAAAAGTGAACATGATTGTATTGCATGAGCAAAAGTGGTTTACTGTTTATAGATATATAATGTCCATAATGGATAAAAGAAGTCTAAGAGAATGAGGAGAAGTCCCATGCAGTTAACAAAAGGAGTAGAACAAGCCATTTGCATTATTGTGCTGCTTGCAACGCAAGAAAGCAGCGCGCCATTGGCATCAGATGAAATCAGCAGGCGGCTTGAAGTTTCGCCTTCTTATTTGAAAAAAATTACACGGAAACTTGTGGTTCAAGGAATCGTTTCATCAGTTTCGGGAAATAATGGCGGCATTTCACTGGCTAAACCGGTAGAGGAAGTGACCATGCTTCACTTGATCGAAGCGATGGAAGGGCCGATTGCCATTTATCCGGATACCGGATTGATCAGCCGTGCTTTTCATGACGGCCAGTATGCGGAACGCGGACAAGATGTGTTGAGGAAAGTGTTCCATCAAGCAGACCAATTGATTGTGGAATACTTCTCAAAAGTAACAGCTGCGGATCTTTTGGAAGAAGGGCTCGGAACGTCGAATTTGCCGCGGCTGGATTGGAATCGAGAAACTTTAAGCGATGTAATGAATAGAGAACAGGATGAGAAAAAATGAAAATGTTGAAATTGGAATGGAAACAATTGCTGGCAAAACCGCTATTGCTTGGCACGATGATTGTCATGATGTTCATTCCCATTATTTATGGCGGTTTTTTCCTCGGTTCTTCCTGGGATCCTTACGGGAAAACTGAGTTATTGCCGGTAGCCGTGGTCAACGAGGACCAGCCAGCAGAGTATGAAGGGCAGACGTTTGCAGTTGGCGATGAGCTTGTGGCGAATTTAAAACAAAACCATAACCTCGATTGGCATTTTACCGATGCAAAAGAAGCAGAACGCGGCATGGATGACGGAAAATATTTTATGGTATTGACCATACCGGAAGAGTTTTCTTTTAATGCTTCTACTGCGTTGGGTGTCCAGCCAAAACCGATGAATTTGCAATTCGAAACGAATCCGGGCCGCAGTTTTTTTGCTGAATCGGTCAGCAAGCAAGCGACAGCGAGCATTCGGGAACAAATTGCAAAAAGCGTTACCCAAGAATACGTAAAAGCAGTATTTGAGCAAATTGACACAATTGGCGATGGCATGGCAGAAGCGGCCGACGGGGCAGAAAAACTGGGCGATAGTTCGATTGACCTGGAAAAAGGCAATGACAAGCTGGCGGCCGGATTAAGCGAATTGGCGGCTGGAACATTGACTTTCCAAGAAGGCGCCGAACAGCTGGAAGTGGGGACTGCCCAATTTGCCAGCGGTGCAATGAAATTGGATAAAGGTGCAGAGCAGTTGAATAAAGGGATTTTCGCTTATACCCAAGGCGTCGGCGACTTGAACAACGGCATCGTAGGACTAGCAGAAGGAACAGCAGAATTGAATGCAAACGGTTCGGCACTCGTTCAAGGTTCTGCTCAACTAGCAAATGGACTAGGGTCGCTTCTTCCGGGAGCCCAGCAGCTAAACAGCGGGCTTTCCGAAGCGCAAACTGGCAGCAGCCAATTGAACGATGGGCTGCATGAACTTGAAGCGCAAACCGCTAAGTTAACAGATCCTGCTTCTGGCATCGGCCAGCTTACGGCAGGACAGCAAGCATTGAACGCGGGCCTTGCTGAATTGGAAACAGGCAGCGCCTCACTTGAACAAGGGCTCACTTCCTTGGAGGGGCAACTTCCGGCAGGAGACCAAATAAGCAGTTTACAGCAGGGGCTTGAAGGCATTCAATCAGGCCTCAGCCAATTGAACCAATCGGTTTCTGCAGGCAGTGCAGCGGGAGTGACCGAGCTGCAAGCAAATTTGTCGGCGGCCCAGCAGGCGCTTGGAGATTTGCAGAACGCTCAAGCTTCGAATGCAACAGCGGCTTTGGAAGCTAGTTCAGCTTATTCGGAACTAACAGCTGAACAGCAAGCGGAATTAACAGCCGCCGTCAGCCAAAGCGAAGAAGCGCAGGCGGCAAGCCAGGAAGCAAGCCTTGATGCGTTAGCTGCCAGCTTATCGGCGGTTTCAACCGATTTGACTGAAACAGTCATACCAGCATTTCAAGCGCTTGAAACCTTGCCGGACCAAATCGCCCGCTTAAATAATGCGGCAGGGCAAGTGGTTCCAGGAGCAAGCCAAGCACTGGGCGGCTATTCGTCGATTCATGAGGCGCTTGGCGGCAAATTGATTCCGGGAGCTGGAGAATTGAATGCGGGCATTTCTGAAGCGCTGCAAGGCAGCGGCGATTTGCTCGCTGGAACTTCTCAGGCGGCAAACCAATTGCCAAAACTTGCCGGTGCAGTCGGCCAATTAGCAGAAGGCAGTTCATCGTTGAATAACGGTGTATCAGCTCTTGCATCTGGCTCGAACGGCCTGGTGGATGGAGCAGCCCAGCTGCAGCAAGGCTCTGAGCAGCTGCGGCAAGGAACAGCCGCCTATACCGAAGGCGTTGGCAAAGTGGCGAAAGGAGCTGGCCAACTGCAGGAAGGATCAAATACGCTGGCAGCAAATTCAGCTGATTTGAATGCAGGGGCAAGTGGATTGAAAGACGGCACAGGCCAGTTAGTCGGCGGACTTCCAGCTTTGTCCAACGGAGCAGACGACTTGGCAACTGGAGCCAGTGGCATTAGAGACGGCGCGACGGCGCTCAAAAACGGTTCTGGGGAATTGGGTGCTGGCCTTGTACAATTGGAAAAAGGTTCAGGGAAATTGGAAGACAGCTTAAATGATGGAGCTGAAGAAATCAATCAAACAGAAATAACAGATGCAAACCTGGAGATGATTGCGGCTCCTGCAACAGCTACCGAAAGCAAAAAAAGCGAAGTGCCGAACTACGGGCATGCGCTGGCTCCATATATTCTATCGCTCGGGTTATACGTAGGCGCATTGTCATTCAACCTCGTATTTCCGCTCAACGTGCCGGCCGGGCGTCCGACTTCTGGATGGTCTTGGTGGTTCAGCAAGTTTTCGCTCGGATTTATTCAAGCGACAGCTGCAGCTTTGATTGTTGATGCGATCATGCTGTTCGGCTTCCACTTGCAAGTAGAAAATATTGGGGAATTTATTGCAATTTCTATTATGACTTCGCTTGCTTACATGTTTATGATCATGTTCCTAAGCCTAACGCTTGGAAATCCCGGCCGCTTTTTAGCCATGATTATCTTAGTGCTTCAGCTCGGGGCAAGCGGCGGAACATTCCCGGTTGAAGTGACGAACTCCTTCTTCCAAAGCGTACACAATGTGGTGCCGATGAGCTACGCGTTGCTCGGTTTCCGAGAAGCAATGACGTCTGCTTACGGATTGGGGATGTTTGCTCTCAGCATAGGGGTCTTGGCCGGTTTTGCAGTGGTTTTCAACTTGCTGTTATGGATGGTTTTGAGCATCCGCACACGCAAGCTTGCAAACACAGCAGAAGCAAATTAAACATAAGAAAAAAGGGGCAGCGTGCAGCTGTCCCTTTTTCTATTGCTTGAATCAAACTTGAAAAACAAATACTTCTTCGTGTTCTCCGAAAAATTCTCCGGCCGGCTGAAACCCAATATCCGTATAAAGCTTTCGGGCGACAAGATTATCCGTATGGACGGTCAGCCGGATTTCGCGGCATTCACTAAAATGTTCAGTAATCGAGCGCATCATCAAAGCCATTGAGGCCTTGCCATAGCCTTGTCCCTGATGCTTCTCATCGATTAAAAAGCCGTTGATCCAGTACATGTCGCTCGTGCCTTTTTCATAAGCGTGCATGATAAAACCGACCATTTCGTCGCCGTCGCAAATGGCATACGGCACATAAGTGACTTGATCGCCATCCGGCTTGATAAAAACTTTCGCAAGCGACACCGCAACGGCGGGGGTGAAATGGCGCTGCGCTTCTTTCACTTGAAGAGCTAAGGCTTGTTCCCAGTTTTCACGTGTAACAGGTGCTAATTGCAAGTTCATAGTGTTCTCCTCTGCTCTTTGTTTTAAGGTGCGTGGCTGTTTAATTCTCTTTGTAAGGAAAAAATCCTTTAAAAGTATCAGAAAATTTAAAAAAATAAGTTGATTTTTCTTTTTATCCGTTTATACTAACTTTAATACGATGGTCAGACCATACGACAATCATATTAGAAATGTATGGCGGCCTAAAAAGAATGGAGGCAGGGGGAGCAACTTTGAGAAGGTAAATGAAAACAACGAGACGCAAACTAAAAAGGGGTGCAGGCGAAAATGAAATTGGTTTCTTTTTATTCTACAAATGGTTTAAGTTATGGGGTTAAGACAAAAGATGGTCTAGTTGATGTTCAAGCGACCGCAGCCAAAGCAGGGGTACCTGTCAGTAAAGATGTAGAAGAAGTCATTGCTAAAGGCAAAGAGGGATTAAGGGAAGTAGAAAGCGTCCTATCCTATGCGCCAGTAGTGGTTCCAGAAGAAGAAATTTTATATGCGCCACCTGTACAAAATCCGGGAAAAATCATTTGCGTCGGTGCGAATTACCGGGCACATGCAAAAGAAGCCGATTTTCCAATTCCGGAGTTTCCAATTTACTTTGCAAAATTTGCGAACAGTTTAGCTGCCCATGAAGAAGAAGTGGTTCTCCCCGAATTTGTGGACCAGGGAGATTACGAAGTAGAATTGGTTGTCGTAATTGGCCAAAAGACACATCAAGTTTCTCCGTTCGAAGCACTTGAACGAGTTTTTGGCTATGCAACAGGGAACGACCTTTCTGCAAGAAAAGAACAATTCAGAAGCAATCAATGGATGTTTGGAAAAGCCATTGATGGCTTTGCGCCTCTTGGACCCCATCTCGTCACGGCCGATGAAGTACCGGATCCGCAAAACTTAACGCTGAAATGCTGGGTTAATGGCGAGTTAAGGCAACATGCCAATACGAAAGACATGATTTTTTCAGTTGCTACAATCATCAGTGATTTGTCGCAAATTATGACGCTCGAACCAGGAGATGTAATTTATACAGGAACTCCTGAAGGCGTGATTCTTGGCATGGAGCATAAGGAGTGGCTGAAAAACGGCGATGAGATCGTTTGTGAAGTAGAGGGATTAGGCCGGTTGGAAAATCGTCTTGTCAAAGTAAAAAATTTGGAAGAGGCAGATGAAACAACCGTATCATTTTAAAAAAGGGGTTAAACCCCGAAACTAAAATGTAAGCGCTTACCAATTTATTTAGCGTATTGGCTCGGTTGAAATCTTTACTACTAAATTAAAAGGGGTTCTGCAAATGGAAGGTACATTACTATCACTTTTGCCGCCGGTCATTACTATTGCCTTAACGATTATTACAAAGCGCATTTTACTATCTTTAGGGGTAGGGATCATTTTCGGGGCGCTGCTGGCCAATGGCTGGAACGTAGCAGCAAGTGTTTCATCAATTGTCAGCATCATGGGTACGATTCTCGGGGAAGAAAGCAGCATTTTCTGGTTTGTGTTGATCATCGGTGCAATGAGCGCATTGATTTACTTGTCGGGAGGCATCCATGCTTTTTCTAAATGGGCCGTCAAAAAGGTCAAAACCCCATTTCAGGCGAAGCTTGTGGCCCTATTGCTCGGATTTGTCAGCTTTTTCGATGATGCATTCAGCTGCTTGTTCCGCGGCAGTGTCATTAAACCGTTGACTGATCAATACAAAGTGTCGCATTCGAAACTGGCTTACTTGCTGCATTCCACATCAGCACCGGTCATCATCTTAATGCCTATCTCTTCATGGGCGGCATTTATCGCAGCCTTGATGGCAACCATTTTTGTCGATAACGGCATCACGCAATACCAAGGATATGAAGCATTTCTTCTAACAATCCCAACAAACTATTATGCATTATCAACCATTATCCTGGTATTTGTAGTGGCGTATTTTGGCATTAACCTCGGCCAAATGAAACGCGATGAAAAACGGGCACAAGAAGAAGGAATCCTATTTGATACTTCAAGAGGAACGGTTCCTGGCCAAAGTGCAGAAGAACTTCCTGCGAAATCGGATGGCAGGCTGCTCGACTTGTTCGTGCCGGTTGGAATTCTTGTCGCTGTAACGGTTTTCCTTGCAGCCCGCGGCGGAATCGCAGCCACGGAAGGTGCAATCACACCATTTAAAGTATTGATGAATGCCGATGTTCTAGGTGCACTTGTCATCGGTGGCCTTCTTGCTTGCGCATTTTCAATTATTCGGTTATTGACGCGGAAAACGGCTGCAGGCGATATTGCAAAAGCTGTCTACACAGGCGTGAAATCAGTGTTGCCAAGTGTCCTTATCTTGTTTATGGCACTTATGACGGCAGAAGTCATCGGCTTATTAGGAGTCGGCCAATACTTGGCTTCCTTGATTGATGGCAACATGTCACTTATGTGGCTGCCGGTTATCTTCTTTATCCTCTCGGCCTTTATGTCCTTCTCAATGGGCAGCACCTTCGGAACGTTCGGCTTGATGTTGCCGATCGGAGCTGAAATTGTCGCAATTATCGATGTTGCGTATTTGATTCCGGTATTCGGTGCAGTCCTGGCAGGTTGTATCTTCGGGGAGCACAGTTCACCATTATCGGATACGACCATTTTGGCCGCAATCGGAGCGGGCGTCCACCCAATCGACCACTTGATGACGCAAATGCCATATGCAATGGTTTCAAGCGCAGTATCCATTGTGGGCTATGTTACACTTGGATTTACAAAAAGCATCACGATTGGACTTATTGCCATGCTCGTAACCCTTACAGTCATTATTATCGCTTTAGTCAAGTTCCGGGAAAAGTCCCCTGCGGGCAATGAAGCCATGCTTAAAACAACTGAACTTTGAAGCGATGGCCCATATCTTTAAAATGAAAAGGTGAAGCCCCATGATGGAACCAATCAAACGTTTAAATGTCGGCGACAGCATCATCAACCAAATCAAGGATTTGTTTCTGGACGGCAAATTAAAGCCGGGAGACAAACTGCCGCCCGAGCGAGAATTGATGGAAATGTTTGAGGTAGGAAGAACTTCTCTGCGTGAAGCATTAAAAGTGCTGGAAGCCCAGGGGCTCATTGTTCGATCTCAAAGGGGCACATTTATTTCCACCAACTTTAATGATTTTTATACAGATTCTCTCATTTATCAATTTTATTTTTCGGAAGTTGAATGGCAGGATATTTTTGAAGCCAGAAGATTTATTGAAAAAGAATTGGCAGGGATGGCAGCGCAACGGGCAACTCCAGCGGATTTAGCGGAAATGCAGCAGACGATTGAAGATATGAAAGCGGCGATAGCTGAAAACAACTATGCCCTTTATATTTCATCCAATATGCAGTTCCACGAAAAGATTGCTGCTGCTTCCTATAACCAAGTGATGGTGGACTTGTATAATTCCATTTCGAGCTTGGTGCTGCGTGCACAGAAAAAAGCCGCCGCCGTTCCCGGTGTGATGAATGAATCACTGCAATTCCATCAAAATATTTACCGCGCGATCGAACAAAAAGATGTTGAAAAAGCACGGGGGCTAATGGAGAACCACATTGAAAGCGTCCATGGATTTTTCAAGAAAGCTTAACAAAACTGTCGAAGCCATTCAAGCTTCGGCAGTTCTTTTTTTGTTTTTGCGTGTGACTTTTTGAAATTTTTGATAAACTAAATGTTAAACATAACCAAAATTTTCAGAAGAGAAGGGATTTGTACATATGTTTAAGAAAATGGCTGCAGATGCATTGGGATTATCGGATGTCGGGAAAATTATTGATCCGCAAGATTACGACAAAACAGACGCTGATGATTATGTCATGCACGAAGATGACGAGAAAATCTATTTTTTAATTAAAACAAAAGCGGACGAATACTGCTTCACCAACTTGGCGCTTATTCATGTGGACGGCGAAAGCGCGATGTCTTCAAAGCGCACATTGAGACGTTTCCCTTATTCTCAGCACACCATTTCGGAAGTCATTCTTGAAACAGCCGGAAAAATTGATTTAGATGTGGAAATCGGTTTCCGCTTAGGAGCGGTCGCGTTTAAAATCGATGTGCAAAAAAACCAAATTGAGCGCTTGAAGGATCTCTACAAAACCTTGCTGCGCATTTCGGAAATGACGTATGAAAACAACATCCTGATCGACATGGCTGGCCAAAGCTTAGATAAAGCCGTAACGGTGCTGCAAAATTCCCGTCCGTCCAATGTCGATTTGGACGTACAGTATTCCAAACTGACGGATTTCGGCTTCACATGGCTGTCTTCAGTCCGCAACCAGTATCACGTAAAAGATTTTGGCGATGTGTTTGAAAAATACATCAACAACTAATTTGGGATGGCCATGAACGTTGCGTTCATGGCCATTTTTTGCGGGATTTTTGAGTAGCGCAAGTAAATATCCAAACTCGCTTCTGAGGCAGATGAATCGATGAACAAGTTAGTTTTTTGGTGATCGGGGTATCCATACGATATCCAGAACTTTACGGCACAAGACATTAAGCAAAGGAGAATGCACCATGGCGATCAAAGTAACGGCAATCATCGGCAGTGTCAGAAAAGACTCCAATAACTTGAAGCTTGTGGAATACATGAAAAAGCGCTATGCAGACAAATTGGATATTGAGCCTCTTTTGATTAATGAACTTCCGATGTACAACCCGGATATCGAAGAAAGCCCGCCGCAAGAAGTGGTGGATTTTCGGAATAAAATCAAAAATGCGGATGCGGTGTTGTTTGCGGTGGCGGAATACAATTTCTCCATTCCGGGATCGTTGAAAAACGCGATTGACTGGCTGTCGCGCGGCGGTTTCGTCCTTCGCGACAAACCGGCTTTCATCGTTGGGTCTTCCATGGGTGTGCTTGGCAGCGTCCGCGCCCAGATCCATTTGAGAGAAATCCTATCCAATCCATCGCTGTCTCCATTTTTGCTCCCAAACAACGAAGTGTACATTGGCTCGATCCACGAAAAGTTGAACGCAGACAACGAAATGATTGACTCTGGAACACGCGGTTTCATGGACCAAGTCGTAGACAATTTTGTTTCTTTCTATGACCGGATGACTAAGTAGCTCTCCCCAAAACCTCAAAGGCCAATAGCTTTTGAGGTTTTGGTTCGTATTCATACGATGAAGTAACATAAAAAAATGATTTTTTTATAATTTTAAGCAAATAAAAGCAGTGCTATTTTTTCTGGAAAGGGCTACAATAAAAGTTGCTTGCATCGAAAGAAATAGGCAAGTTCGGTTGTTTATTTCTAGTGAATAGCTTTTTGTGTGTTAAACGTATCAGGAGGGAAAAACATGTTAAAAGAGATTTTTATCGGGTTGTCTACTAACCAAATGTTGACGGCTGCAGCGAAAAAGTACGGCTTGAAATTGGGAGCTCAAAATGTTGTAGCGGGGACAAATGTGGAAGAGACGATTAAAAGCATACGGGAATTAAATGCACTGGGAATCAGCTGTACAGTTGATAATCTCGGAGAATTTGTTTTCGAAAGAGAAGAAGCGTTGAAAGCGAAAGACAGCATTTTGGAAGTGATTGAAAGCATTCACACCAACGGAGTAGATGCCCATATTTCATTAAAGCCGACTCAAATCGGTTTAGACATCGATTATGATTTCTGTTATGAGAACTTAAAGGAAATCGTAGCGGCGGCAAGCAAATACGATATGCACATCAATCTTGATATGGAAGACTATGGCCATGTTCAGCCTTCCTATGACTTGCTAGAAGAGCTTTTAAAAGAATACAACAATGTCGGAACAGTTATTCAATCTTATTTCTATCGTGCACAAGACGACATTGAAAAACACAAGGATTTGCGTCTGCGCATTGTAAAAGGGGCTTATAAAGAACCTGAAGAATACGCTTACCAAACACGCGAAGAAATTGATGCCAACTTCATCAAATTGATCGAATATCATTTGCTGAACGGCAAATTCACTTCGATTGCCACACATGACCACAACGTCATTAACCATGTGATTGAATTTGTGAACGAACACAACATTTCCCGCGATAAATTTGAATTCCAAATGCTTTACGGTTTCCGCAAAGACATGCAAGTAGACTTGGCGAACAAAGGCTACAACTTCTGTACATACGTGCCATTTGGCGACGATTGGTACGGCTACTTTATGCGCCGCCTTGCAGAACGTCCGCAAAACTTGAACCTTGTTGTTAAACAAGTATTCAACAAACGCACAAACACAGCAATCGGCATTTTCGCCGGCGCCTATGCACTTGGCCGTCTGACTGCTAAAAGCAAAAAGAAC
Source organism: Planococcus sp. YIM B11945 (assembly GCF_050864155.1). Taxonomy (NCBI): domain Bacteria; kingdom Bacillati; phylum Bacillota; class Bacilli; order Caryophanales; family Caryophanaceae; genus Planococcus; species Planococcus sp. YIM B11945. Next base: position 167,251 of record NZ_JBOZWR010000005.1, read on the forward strand.
TAATTTCAAGAAAAGAGAGTTCAAAAGCCTGCGCTTTTGAACTCTCTTTTTTAATGCTTTTATTCTTCTGCAAGTTTTCTTCTGCCAAATATGAAAAAGTAATAGATCGACGAAACGATGTAAAGGCACGCAGTGATGGTGAACGCATAGGCATAGCCCCAGTAAGAGCCGTGCGAAATGACGAGCCCCGCTGCAACCGAGCCCATCGTTGCCCAGCCGATATTGAAGACCATCTGGTTGACTGAATTGGCCAATCCTTTGTATTTATCGTCCACCACTTCCATAGCGATGGCGCTTTGAATTGGATTTCCGGCATTCATCAACGCTTGCCTCAACAGAAACCCGAGAGAAGCGAGCATGAGCGACGTCGTATACGCGGTCAACAACAAGAACGGGATCGAGAGCATTTGAAAGATGATTAATGCTTTCACTTTCCCGACTTTGCGGACAAATATTGGCCCGATCAGCATCGCGACAGCTGTCATGGCGGAACCGAGCGATAAAATAAGGCCGATGTATGAGTTAGACGCGCCGAAGCGGTTTGAAAAATACAAGTTCAAATAAGGAATGACTAGGCCGGAGCCAAGGCCGATCAGCAAGCTCGCAAATGAAAAATGAAAAATGACGATTAAGTTTTTCTTAAGCCCGGTTTCCGGCTTTTCCTTATCAATCAAAGGAGGGACGTGTTCTTCGTTTTCTGGGGCTTTGCTGTTCAAGCGGAATAACGGAATCAATCCGATTGCAAAGAGAACGGAACCGGCAAGCAGAGACCAGCGGATGGCTTCAACGGCTGCCATGGAAAGAACAATTTGGAAAAAGTCGGCCACGACACCGCCGACCAAGCTGCCGATTACATTTGCGACGGTCATCAACGCAAAATAAACGCTGAATAAATGAACCCGTTCGGCGGGCTTTGAGTTTTCTGCCAAAAAAGGCACGCCCGATACTTGGACAAAAGCCATAAAAACCCCTGTTAAAAAGGCGGCATAAATCATCGGCGTTTCCGCAACGGTGAAGCTTCGATAGAAAAGTGTGAGTGCCCCAAAAGCCGCACCGCCGATGATGAGCCATTTCCGCCCGAATTTATCGCTCAAAAACCCAGCCGGAATAAGCGTGATGGCCGAAGCTAAAGCGGCCATGGAAATCACTTTTCCGTTTATGGTTTCCGGCATGCCGAGTTCTTTTATGTATAAATTGTACATGACCATAAACACGCCCATGCCAATTTGAATCAGTATGTTTGCCACTATAAACAATTGAATGTTGCGGTTGAAGGATAAAACTTTCATTTTCCAATCGCTAAACCAAAGTTGCATTAAATCCACTCTTTTCTCGTTACGATATTTCGCCTCACTAAATATATAGCCTCATTGCCATAAAATCAATCTTTATTTTGCAAGTCTTTTAAATTTTTCGCCCAGTGACTCTTTATGAAATGAAAGAACATGGTAAGGTGGACATATCATCAAGAAAGTTGGATATTTGCAAAGGAAAAGGGGGATGTGTATGTACACCACCATTTTGGCGCCGCGCGTTTCGGAAACGGATGCAGTGGGGCATATTAACAATACGGTTTTGCCTGTATGGTTCGAAGCGGCCAGAAATCCGATTTTTAGCTTGTTTACTCCAGATCATGACTTTAGTAAATGGAAAATGGTCATTGTGAAAACGACATTGGAATTCGTCAAGCAAGTCTATTTTGGAACCGATGTGGAAATTCGAATTTGGGTGCAAAAAATCGGCACGACGAGCTTGGAACTTTACGAGGAACTTTATCAAAATGAAATTCTTTGCGCGCGAAACACGGCAGTTTATGTGAACTTCAACATAGCGTATCAAAAGAAAGAAGCCATTTCAGAGGAAATCCGACAGGAACTCCGCCATCACTTCATTGCTCAAAAGGAAGAAGAAGGTACGTACGATGAGTAATTTTTTCATCTTCGAAAGCTCAAACTCTTCCGAAAACAATAATTTTCCCTTATTATTGTTAATAAAACGTTTAATGTAGTAAAAAATATTGAATTTACAGAATTATATTTTAATTATGTTAACCTTGAAATGAAAATAGCCCGTGCTATAATAAAACCAATCTAATAATATTCACTCATATAATAGCGGAAATATGGTCCGCAAGTTTCTACCGGTTTGCCGTAAACAAACTGACTATGAGAAGCAACGAAATGATAAATGATGCCCAATTTTTATTGGTGTATTTTTTGTCGTTTCCTTTCGACTTCAAGCTCGAAGGACATTGCTCCACTCATGTCATGGTATGAATGGATGCGCGTTCTGAGGGCTATTTTTTATGCCCTTAGTCGTGACGAAAGGGGAGCCAGCTACATGAAGCAATTACAGGAGAAAATTTTAACAGACGGCAAAGTGCTGTCGGAGTCCGTATTGAAAGTCGATTCTTTTTTGAACCACCAAATCGATCCTGCATTGATGCAAGCCATCGGCGATGAATTTGCGGCGCGTTTCAGCGGCGAAGCCATCACCAAAATCTTAACGATCGAATCATCTGGCATTGCTCCGGCGGTTATGCTTGGATTCAACCTAGGCGTACCAGTTGTATTTGCACGCAAGCGGAAGTCGCTGACGTTGGTGGATCAATTGTATACAGCAAGTGTCCATTCCTTCACGAAAAATGAAACAAACGATATTTCCGTTTCCAAAGATTTTATTCAAAGCGATGACGTAATATTGATCATCGATGATTTTCTTGCCAACGGACAAGCGGTTCTTGGGTTGGTGGATATTGTGGAACAAGCAGACGCTGCGCTTGCAGGCGTAGGTATCGTCATTGAAAAAGGCTTTCAAACAGGCGGCAGCATGATTCGCAACCGCGGAATCCGTGTTGAGTCGCTTGCGAACATTTCATCCATGGCCAATGGCAAAGTAGAATTCTTCCAGGAGGTTCCAACCGTATGAAAAATTCGTTAGGAGCAGCAGCTCTCGGATTCCAGCATCTTCTTGCGATGTACGCCGGAGCCGTATTGGTTCCTTTGATTGTTGGAGACGCACTTGGCTTAACCCCTGAGCAATTAACTTATTTAGTGGCAATTGATATTTTGCTTTGCGGTGTGGCAACGATTCTTCAAATTGTCAGCAACCGGTTTTTTGGAATCGGCTTGCCGGTCGTGCTTGGCTGTACATTTACAGCTGTTGGTCCGATGATTGCAATCGGTGCTGAATTTGGCATTTCGGCTATTTATGGTTCTATTTTGGCATCGGGTTTATTCGTTGTTCTAATTAGCGGTTTCTTTGGAAGCCTTGTCCGTTTCTTCCCACCGGTAGTAACCGGTTCGGTAGTAACCATTATAGGGATTACGTTGATCCCGGTTGCCATCAACAATATGGGCGGCGGGCAAGGAGCGAGTGATTTTGGCTCGTTGACGAATATTTCGTTGGCTTTTGGTACGTTACTGTTTATCATTTTGGTGTATCGATTCGCGACGGGCTTTTTGAGAGCTATTTCGATTCTTCTCGGATTAGTAGCGGGAACTGTAGCGGCAACCATTATGGGAGTTGTAAATTTCACTCCAATTGCAGACGCTTCTTATTTCCATATGGTCGTGCCGTTCTACTTCGGAGCTCCGACGTTTGAATGGTCAGCCATACTTACTATGATTTTGGTTGCTTTAGTCTCATTGGTCGAATCGACGGGCACATATTTCGCTTTAAGTGATATCACGGAAAAGAAATTGACGGAAAAAGATTTGGCGAAAGGTTACCGGGCAGAAGGCTTGGCGATCGTTCTTGGCGGAATTTTTAATTCTTTCCCGTACACGACGTTTTCTCAAAACGTAGGGTTGATTCAAATGTCCGGCGTTAAATCGAGAAAGATTATTTTGATCACCGGTTTGATGCTCATCACGCTTGGCTTCTTGCCGAAAGTGGCTGCTGCTACAACCATCATCCCCACAGCGGTTTTAGGCGGGGCGATGATTGCGATGTTCGGCATGGTCATTGCGCAAGGCATCAAAATGCTCAGCAAAGTCATTTCCGCTTCTCAAGAAAATTCCATGATCATTGCGTGTTCAGTCGGCCTTGGACTTGGCGTAACAGTGGTTCCGGAATTGTTCGCTCAATTGCCTTCTGGCATTCAAATTTTAACAAGCAACGGCATTGTGGCCGGAAGCGTCACAGCGATTGTTTTGAATATCGTATTCAATATGCTGCCTTCAAAGAAAAAAGAAAAAGTGCGTGTACCTGTACAAAAAAGTGCAGCGAACCACGGATGACGATAAAAATGAGCCCTCCTGAAAAGGAAGGCTCATTTTTTTGCATCAATTGCTATTAATTGCTAAAAAAGAAATTGTTTTTTCGAGAGTTTCCTGAGCATCGATCGTATCCAAAGCGTATTGGAATTCGTGCCTTAACTCTTTGCCGGATTCATTAAAAAACACAGGGTCTACTGCGACATGGTGGGATTTTAGCACGTTGACCAGCTCTTCGGATTGGGAAGCGAACGGATCGCCATCTCCTGCTGTAATAAAAACAGGAGGGTAATCGGGCGTGATGTGTTGAACAGTCGACAATTCGCTAATCCGATCGAACGCTTCAAATTGTTCGGTTCCCGTATAGGCATTAAGGAACGATTCAATATTGGGAAACCCGGTGGCTTTTACGGTTTCCATATTAAACAATCCACACAACAGCAAAGCTCCCCGCAATTGCTCGTTTTGGACTGCTGGCTGCACGTTCATCGCCTTGGCTAACTCTTCATTTGAGATAACGGCTGCCAGTTGGCTGGAGATTTGGGCTCCTGCAGAATCTCCACCGATAAACAACCGTCTCATGTCGCCGCCAAATTTACTAGCATGTTCATTTAAGTAGGCGAGCGCTGCATTGGCTTGAAGGATTGGGCCGGGGTAAATTTGATCAGGAGCAAGGGCATAATCAATATTGGCAACCATATACCCTGCGTTGGCAAGCGCCATTGCGTAATCTTGTCGGCTGTCTTTCGACCCGCCGACATACCCGCCTCCGTGAATAAACAAAATAACGGGAAGAGGTTCCGTAGTATTTGCTGGATGGTAAATATCTAAAAAGCTATTTTTTGCTTCATCGTACATCAAGTTTTTGATGACGCGAACTTCTTGTTGGATGTCCGCTATATTTGGTGGAGGGCTGAAAACTGCGGAACCGATGACTTCTTTAGAAGCAGAAACGCTTGCTGCAGGAACAAGCTGTTCTGCTGCTACAACGGTTGCTGCTATAATAAACAGCCAAAAGGAGATTCGCCATTTTTTTCGTTTTTGAATATGTTTAAGAGAAGACATAGCATACTCCCTTTGATCAATGAATTTTCAGAAATAATCCTAGTGCTATTTTATCGGCTGCATGGGCTGAAAGATAGGGACTATTTGATTATAATTGCTTGTGCAACTAGAAAATTTACAAAAAAGCAGAATTAATTATAAAAAATGGGGTATGGAAAGAGTTGAGCCCTTTAACGACAAGGCAAAGAAAAGGGGATTTGATGTTTGGATTATCCGATTTACTGTCACTTGTAATTTCAGCATTCATTATTTTGCCAGTGGTCATATTTTTGCGGGAGTTGGGGTATTTGATTGTCAGTGCTGTCTTTGGCGTGAAGAATCCCCGGCTTACGATCGGGACCGGGCCGCGCCTTGTAAAATTCGCTATGTTCGATATCCGGAAATATTACCATCTTTATAGTTGGTATTCGTATGATTCGTTAAAACGCACAAGTAATTTTGCTTACGTCTGCATATATGCAGCCCCAATCCTGACCAACCTTATTCTAGCGCTGACATTGAACGCTCTATTAGCCAACGGCATGCTCCAGGAATACAAAACGTTTTGGGATCGCTTTATTTTCTATGCTTTTTATTATGTATTATTTGATATTGTGCCGATGAAAACAGTTAATGGCATGCCGAACAATGGGCTTATTATTTACGAGATGCTTCGATACGGTAGACGGACCGATTATAATGAAGAACCTTTCATTCCATCAACAACCGATGTAGAAGAACAATACGAAGAAGAAATGGAACGAATTGAAGAAATTAAAGAGCATCAAAAAGAAGAGAAAGCCGATAAGCAAGAAAAATGGGAAATTCAACAGGAAAAGCAACAAGAAAAAGAAGCGTTGCAGGAACACAAAGAGCAGGAGAAAAAAGAAGCAGCTAAGCGCCAGAAAACAAACAGATAACGGTTTACCCCGCTAAGTCAATTTCTGGCTTTCTTTGTATCATTTTGCTTCTGGTACAAAAATGGTTCTCGTGATTATCTTGAATTCGAGATAATATTTGGTATAATAAAAAAGAAAAAAACTAACGGCAACGAAAGAGAGGGTATTTATGGCGAAAATTTCAATGGGCATCCACCACATTACCGCTGTAGTCGGCGACCCCCAAGAAAATGTAGATTTTTATGCGGGCGTGTTAGGTTTGCGCCTCGTGAAACAAACCGTAAATTTTGACGATCCAGGAACGTATCATTTGTATTTTGGGAACGAAGGAGCGGAACCGGGAACCATCATTACCTTTTTCCCATGGGGAGACGCATATAAAGGACGGATTGGCGACGGCCAAGTTGGCGTCACGTCTTATGTAGTACCAGCGGAAGCATTGGGTTTTTGGGAGAAGCGGTTGGCGAAATTTAAGATTCCGACAGTGAAAACCGAACGCTTTGGCGAGCAATATTTAACATTTGACGATCCCCACGGCTTGCATTTGGAAATCATAGCGAGAGAAGAAGGAAGACCGAACACATGGAGCATGGGCGAAGTCGGGCCAGAGTCTGCAATAAAAGGATTCGGCGGCGCTACGTTGTATTCCGCAAATCCCGAGAAAACAGCTGATCTTTTGGAGAATACCATGGGATTGGAACGGGTTGGAGAAGAAAATGGCTTGCTGCGTCTGCGTTCAACGAGTACTATCGGCAACATCATCGATTTAAAGTTGACGAGAGAAGGCAGCGGGCAAATAGGCGTGGGCACGGTCCATCATATTGCTTGGCGGGCTTTGGACAACGAAGACCAATTGGACTGGAAACAGCATATCGAGAACTACGGCCTCGGTGTAACGCCTGTCCAGGACCGCAATTATTTCAATTCCATTTATTTTAGGGAGTATGGCGACATCTTATTTGAAATTGCTACAGACCCACCTGGATTTGCCATCGACGAACCCGAAAATGCACTAGGCGAAAAACTGATGCTTCCGAAACAATATGAAAAATACAGATCCGGGTTGGAAAAAGATTTAGATCCGATTGCAGTGCGGGTTTTGGATTAACTATCGTATAAGCAGCACCGAAAGCTTTTCTTTCGGTGCTTTTTTATAGTTTGAAACATAGAAAAGCCGCTTCTCAAATTCAGAGAAGCGGCTTAAAAATCGTTATTTTGAGACCATGCTTTTCAGCACCAAATTGATGTTTTGCGGGCGTTCCGCCAAGCGTCTCATGTAATAGCCGTACCAGTCCTGCCCGAAAGGAACGTAAGTGGTGAAAGCATATCCTTCTTTCGCCAACTCTTTTTGCATTTCGGAACGGAATCCATAAAGCATTTGGAATTCAAAACGGCTAAACGGTATGTTGTGTTCTTTCACAAATTTCTTCACTTCATTGATGACGTGGTGGTCGTGTGTAGCAATGGAAGTGAAAGCCGGCTGCAACAGACGAAGCTTGATTAATTTGATGTAATTCAAATCAATTTCCTGCTTGTCCTGCAAAGAAACTTCTTCGTTTTCTTTATAAGCGCCTTTGACCAATCGCAAACGAACATCTTTCAAGCGGTCCAAGTCTTTTTCAGAGCGGTAAAGATAGGACTGGATGACGGTGCCGACATTGTCGTAATCCTTCCGCAGTTCTTCGAGAAGATCCAGCGTTTGTTGAAGATGGGCGTAATCTTCCATGTCAATGTTAATGAATATATCATAAGAAGATGCCAAAGCGACAATTTCTCTCATGTTGGCTAAACAGAATTTATAGTCGACGTCCAAACCAACTTGCGTCAATTTAATCGACATATGAGCAACTACGGCATGCAGTTGAATAGCTTCCAATGTATTCAAAATATTGGTTTTGGCTTGAAGAGCTTCTTCTTTCGTGTAGACGAATTCACCGAGGTTATCGATGGTTGCGCTGATTCCGTTAAGATTCAGTTCTTTCACCGATTTCATCATGCTCTCGATATCCGTTCCAGCCACAACTTTGCCGGCTCCTAATTTTAATCCCCACTTTTTTGCGCCATTGTTCAATACTTGGTTTTTAGACAAAGCAATAAAAAAGTTTCTAGTTAAACCCACTTCTTTTCCTCCTATACTTTTCACATGCTCTTCAATCTATATCAGTTCAATCAAAAATTGAACTAACAAACGGTAAGGAATTTTTATCAATATCATTCCGTGCACTATGTGCAGCTCGTACTTTTTATTATAGTCGATGAGCGGGATTCAACCTAATTTTACCGCGAAATAAAGAGCAAACTGTTACAGAATTGTAGCGTAAGAGAAAAGAAAAAAGCAGGCAGAGAAACAATCTCTGTCTGCTTTTCATATGTCTAGCCTCTATTAATAAGCCATCTCGGCTATGCGGCAAAACCCGCCGCTTCGACAAGCCGTCTTATGCCTGTCGGACCTTAACGATCGCCTTCGCTTTTCTTATTGTCCAGACTCCGGCGGCTAGCCCCTCGAGTCGCTTCGGTCTTGGTTACCATAGCAAATTAGTCGAAACTGCTGCTCCTGCAGCACTATGTGCTTCGTCGCAAATCGATGGCCCAAATCCTTTGGTCCATCGATTGCTTGTCGGGGCTGGACAGCCGCCTTCGCTTTTCTTTGTTACCAATCCTTTGATTCTTTTTCCATAATGCCAAGCTCTTTCAACAAATTGACAAACATGCTGTCACGGTTCCCTTTGAATGCTTTTTCGGTGCATTCCGAATGGGGCGCATAGTCAAGATCTCGTGCTATTTGCAAGGTGCCATCTTCCAAAAAATTTGTAGCGTCGGCTTCTTGGAAGCAGGAAGGCGCAATGTACGTTCGAACCGAATGGTCCATAACCACACGCGTGCTTGGCGATGGCTCATTGTCGCGAGGCATGAAAAAGAGAACAAGCAAAACGGCGGCGATTAATAGCGCTGCCCAAATCCCAATCTTGTTTTTCCTCATCCGTTATTCCTCCGCAGCCAAAATTTTAGCGTCTGAGATGATGTCTTCAACTGGCGGCCGAAGCCCGTCGTAATATTTTTTTACCACACCGTTTTTATCGACGAGAAAAAATGACGTGCCGTGCATCGCTTGGTCCTGGCCTTCAGGCTTCCGCGCAATGGTTTGAAAATTTTTGATGGCAAATTGGTCGATCGTTTCGGATGAATAGCCCGTCAGCAAATGCCAGCTGGACAAATCCGCACCGTAATTTTCAGCATAGGATTTTAATACTTCCGGTTTATCAAAAGCAGGGTCTGCAGTAAAGGAAACGATTTTAACATCGAGCCCTTCTTTTTCTAACTGCCCCTGAAGGTCGGTCATATTGGACATCATCGGCAAGCAAACAGTTGTGCAATTGGTAAAAACAAAGTCAGCCAGCCATACTTCGCCTTTTAAATCAGCCAAGCCCACTTGTTCGTTTTCTTGGTTGGTGAATGTGAAGTCTTCTATCTTCCAATTAAGCGGATCTTTAATTTCTTGTCCACATCCTGAAAGGAGCAGGCTGAAAAATAAAAGCGAAAAAAGCAAAACGTTTTTCTTCAAGCTTCCTCGTCCTTTCGTTTTAGGCATATTCATCATAAGCGTAGTAGAAATCACGCTGCCAAACAAGTGGCTAGCCTTTGAAATATGTGTATACATTTCGAACAGCACATTATTTGCACGAAAGAATAGTAAATTTGTTTAACGTTATTTAAATATTTCGTAAATTTTCAAGGGATTTATAGGAGGAATGTAGAATTAATGGTAATAAAAGACGAGGACGTACCGGTTCTTTTCGAGGACGTACCGGTTCTTTTGGAGGTGGAAAATTGGCAAGCATGACAATGATGTTGACAGAGCAGAAATTGCAAGACTTTCATCGGGGTCAGATGATGGATGCTTATGAATATTTTGGTTCGCATGTCCACGGTGGAGAAACTGTATTTACGGTTTGGCTTCCAGATGTAAAAACTGTCACTGTCATCTGTACCGATCCCCATAATTCAATAGAAGAAAAATTTTTGCTTGCTGCCCATCCATACGATGCGAGCATTTGGCATGCAGCCGTCCCCAAAAACTTGGCAGGCTTTCTCTATGAATATGAGATTGTAACTGCCCAAATGGAGACCGTCAAAAAAATAGATCCTTTTGCGCGGGCTTTTGAAATAAGGCCGCAATATCGGTCGGTAATTGTGGCGAAATCCCAGCATCGTTGGCCTGAAGAAATGCACACGCCAGAAAAACAGAATCATAAGCATCATTTTGAAGAGTCCATGGCTATTTACGAGCTGCACATCGGCACTTGGAAAAGGTCAAAGAACGGCCATTTTTTTAACTATAGGGAATTAGCCGAGGAATTAATTCCGTATGTGAAAAGGCAAGGATTCACCCATATTGAAGTGCTGCCCATTACAGAACATCCATTGGATGAATCATGGGGCTATCAAACCACCGGTTATTTTGCGCCGACAAGCAGGTACGGTTCAGCAGATGACTTGAAGTTTTTTATTCAAAAATGCCGGGAAAATGGAATCGGCTTGTTTTTGGATTGGGTGCCTGGCCATTTCTGTAAAGATTTACACGCGTTAGCTTTGTTTAATGGCCAGCCTTTATACGAAGAGGCGAGGCCGGAACGAAGGGAAAACCCGGATTGGGGCACATTAAACTTTGACGTACGAAAAGGGGAAGTGGCCAGTTTTCTTTTATCAAGCGGCCATTATTGGTTGAATGAATTTAAATTTGATGGCTTCCGGATGGACGCTTTGGTCAATTTGCTTTTTGTGCCGAACGATCCCGAACGGCCGCCAAACGAAGACGGTGTTGCGTTTCTCCAAACTCTCACAACGAATTTGCGGAAGCATCATCCGGATGCCGTTTTAATTGCAGAAGATGCTTGGCATTATCCAGGGGTGACGAAAGAAGTTGAAGAAGGCGGTATCGGATTTCATTACAAATGGAATTTTGGCTGGATGAATGATGTGCAGGCGTATATGAAAACAGCACCGTCCGAACGATCTGAAGTTCATGAAAACATTAATTTTTCGCTGTTTTACCAGTACGATGACCGGTTTATATCTACTTTTTCACACGATGAATTTGTTCATGGCCAGGGATCGTTATTGAATAAGCTGCCGGGGACTTATGAGGAAAAGTTCCATCAACTGCGATTGCTTCTAGGCTTTTGGATTGCCCACCCGGGAAAAAAGTTATTGTTCATGGGACAGGAATTTGGCCATTTTGATGAATGGGAATTCAAGCCACAGCTCGATTGGCACTTGTTTGATTTTAAAGCCCATCGCCAAATGGCGTTGTTTACAAAAGAGTTGATGGCTTTTTACAAACAGGAAAAAGCATTCTATGAACTGGACGATGACCGCCACGGATTTTTTTGGCTGGATGCAGACAACCGCGAACAAAGCGCCGCGTCGTTTGTCCGAAGGGGGAGGTCGCCCGGAAGCGAATGCATTGTCGTCTGTAATTTTTCGGAGCACCGCTACGAACAATTTGAATTGGGGGTGCCGTCGGGGGGGCATTACACGGAAGTGTTTTCGACGGATGCGGCCATTTACGGCGGCTCCGGCAGCGGAGAAAAAAAGGATGTCGAAGCAGAAAAAGCGCCGCTCCATAATCAAGACCATTCAATCTGCATCGATTTGCCTGCTTTTACAATGAGTATTTGGAAGAAAACTGATAGGGGAGTGAAGTTGGATGAAAACTGAAATAGTTGCGATGCTGTTAGCGGGAGGGCAAGGAAGCCGCTTAAAATCGTTGACGTACAATATTGCAAAACCGGCCATTCCATTTGGAGGAAAATACCGCATTATCGATTTCCCTTTGTCAAACTGCATGAATTCGGAAATTCATACGGTCGGCGTGTTGACGCAGTATCAGCCGCACGTGTTGCATAATTATATCGGGCTGGGCACGCCTTGGGATTTGGACCGTCGCAGCGGAGGAGTCACGATGCTGACGCCATATGCGGCGATGGGCGGCATTAGATGGTACGACGGAACCGCCAATGCCATTTATCAAAACATCAACTACTTAATGGAACAAGATCCTGAATACGTCATCATTTTGTCAGGTGACCATATATACAAAATGGATTATGGCATGATGCTGGACTTCCATAAAGAGCAAGAAGCAGATGCCACCATTTCGGTTATTGAAGTGCCGTGGGAAGAAACACATCGATTTGGCATTATGAACACCGACGAAAACATGCAAGTTACGGAATTTGTTGAAAAACCAAAAGAAGCGAAAAGCAATTTGGCCTCAATGGGCGTGTATATTTTCAAATGGCAAAAGCTAAAAGAATATTTATTGCTGGATAACGAGAACGAAGATTCTTCTCATGACTTTGGACATGACATCATTCCGCTCATGCTGAGCCGAGGCGAAAAAATGGTTGCTTATCCGTACAAAGGCTATTGGAAAGATGTTGGAACAGTTGAGAGCTTATGGGAAGCAAATATGGACTTGTTGAACCCGAATTCCGGCTTGAACTTGCATGATCCGGCTTGGCGTATTTTTTCTTCCAACCCACAGCTTCCACCGCAAGTTATCACAGAAACGGGCTATGTCCAGGAATCTTTTATCAATGAAGGCTGTGTGATAGAAGGGGAAGTAACAAAATCGGTAGTGTTCCAGGATGTGCAAGTGAAAGAAGGGGCATTGGTTCAAGAGTGTGTTGTCATGAGCGGTGTTGTGATCGGAAGCGATGTGAAATTAACGAGAGTAATTGTCCCGCCTTCCCTCCGCATTCCGGAAGGATTCGAAATGGGCGATAAAGAAGGCGAAATCATTTTGCTTACCGAAGAACTGATTGAAACATGGAAAGGAAGTGAAGCCAATGCGCTTAATGGCGATCGTTGATGCTGCAATAAGAGTGCCTGGATTAGAAGATTTAACAATGTATCGTTCCACCGCCTCTGTTCCATTCGCAGGGCGATACCGGCTGATTGATTTTACTTTATCCAATATCGTGAATTCAAATATTAATTCAGTCGGCATTTTTCCAACGAATCCTTTTATCTCTTTGCTGGACCATGTCGGAATGGGCAAGAGCTGGGATATGGACCGGAGAAAAGACGGTTTATTTCTCTTGCCGCCCTCTAAACCCGAAGGCGGTCATTTGAGTGTTGGCGCTTTTTCTATATTAGAAGAGCATAAAACGTTTTTTGAAAAAAGCAGACGGAAATACGTGGTAATTACGAATTGTTATACCATCTCGCAGATTAAATACCATGAAATGTTAGATGCCCATATTGAATCGGGTGTTGATATTACGGAAGCCGTCAGCAGAGAGGGCATGCCGTTGAAAAGTTATATCATGTCTAAAGATTTATTGATGGATCTGATGGAAGTTTACAAAGAAAAACGAATCATCAGCGTTGAAGACATTGTCACTTTGAAAAAGAAACCGTATACATACGGGCAATATGTATACGAAGGTTATTTTGCTGTTATTGATTCGATTGAAAGTTATTTTAATGAATCGATGAACTTATTAAATGTAGATAAATGGAACGAGCTGTTTCTTCACGAATGTCCAATTTACACAAAAGTAAAGGATGAACCGCCGACCCGTTATTTAAAAGGCTCGTTGGTCAAAAGAGCCTTGCTTGCCAATGGCGGGACAATTGAAGGCACTGTCACGGAGAGCATTATCGGCCGTGCAGTAGTCGTTAAGCAGCACGCAAAACTAGACCATTGCATCATCATGCAAAAATGTGTCATCGGAGAAGGCTGTGACTTGTCCTATGTCATTGCAGATAAAAACGTCCATATCGAAGCGGGCGTAGTCCTTCACGGCACGAAAGAGCAGCCAATTGTGCTGCGCAAAGGCGAACGTTTACTGAAGGAGGATGTAGGATGAAAATTGTGATGGCTGCTGTGGAGTGCGCTCCGTTTGTGAAAGTGGGCGGATTGGCTGATGTTATCGGAGCGCTGCCGAAAGAATTGGTGAAATTGGGCCATGAAGTGGCTGTCATGCTGCCAAAATACAGTCTTATTCCTGAAAAATACGAAGAAGATTTTGAATTGATTGGGGAAGTTGAGATTTTCTTTAAGCACGAAACGAAAACATGCAGCATTTTTGAATACCAACTGGACGGCGTTCGTTATTTCTTTTTGGGCAATGACGGATATTACAACCGCGACCGGGTTTATTGGCACACAGATGATGCCGAACGCTATGCGTTTTTTAGCCGAGCGGTTTTAGCCATTATGCAAAAGCTGGAGTTAGCCCCGGATATTTTGCATGTCCATGACTGGCATGCGGCAATGCTGCCGTTCTTGGTGCGGGAAGATCCGCAGTACCAGACCTTGAGTGAAAACTTGAAAACGATGGTGACCATTCACAATCTGCAATACCAAGGACCGTATTCGCGGGAAATGTTTTTATCAAGTTTTGAAATGGATGAACGATATTTTGACGAAGGCACAGTTGAGTGGAACGGAAAATTCAATATGCTGAAGACGGGAATTTTGTATGCTGATCGAGTGACGACGGTCAGCCCTACTTACCGGGATGAAATTTTGACGGAACAGTATGGGGAAAAGCTGCATCCTTTGCTGCAGGAAAAGCAGGCGGATTTGATAGGCATTTTAAATGGCATTGACACGGCTGCCTATAATCCAGCGACGGACTTACTGATTGAGCGGGAATACGACCACACGAGCATAGAAGAAAAAGCCGCGAATAAGCGGGCGATACAAGAAAAATTTGAACTGCCTGAACGCGGCGATATCCCCATGCTGACGATGGTTTCCCGGCTTTCCAGCCAAAAAGGAATCGATGTGTTGATGGAAACATTGCCGGACGTTCTCGAAAAAGAAGAACTGCAATTTGTTTTATTGGGATCGGGGGAAGAAAAAAACGAGCAGTTTTTCCGGGATCTTGCCATTAACTATCCGGAAAAAGTCGCCATTTACCTTGGTTTTGATGAAGCATTGGCGCATTTATTATATGCTGGTGCTGATATTTTCCTCATGCCTTCCCATTTTGAGCCATGTGGATTAAGCCAGCTGATATCCCTGCGCTATGGAACGGTCCCGGTAGCAAATAAAACAGGTGGCTTGAAAGACACAATCGAAGAATACGACGAGAACCGCCGTGCAGGAACCGGTTTTTTAAGTGATTTTGCCCAAGGTGAATCATTTATCGCAGCATTGCAGCGAGCATTGGCGCTGTATCAAAAAACGGAACACTGGGGAGCAATTAAGCAAAATGGCATGACTGGCGACTATTCTTGGGCACATTCAGCGAAAGAATATGCAAAAGAATACGAGAGGTTAGTTAGAGGGTGAGGACCAAGCATGTTTTATTCGAAAGAGGAATTCAAACAAGAATTCATAAAACGGTTGCCGCAAGCAGAAGAAGGGGAAAGCCTGCAGCAGGCATATACAGTAATTGGAGCGATGTTGAAAGAAATGATAGAAGAAGATTGGCTTCGTACAGCAGAACTGTACAAGCAGTCTGAAGCAAAGCAATTATATTATTTCTCGATCGAATTTTTGATCGGCCGGCTGTTTGGGCAAAATCTCCATAGTTATTCGATTTACGGCATCGTCAAAGAAGGGCTCCAAGAACTTGGGATTTTGTTGGAAGAGTTAGAAGAGCAGGAGCCGGAACCGGGGCTTGGCAATGGCGGACTCGGCCGGCTTGCAGCTTGCTTTCTGGACTCGCTCGCCGCTTTGCACTTCCCGGGACATGGATATGGCATTCGGTATAAAGGCGGGTTGTTTACCCAGCGCATCGAAAACGGCTTCCAAGCGGAATACCCTACGGAATGGATCATGGAAAATGCAAATTGGGACGTGCGTCGAGAAGATATGGCAGTGGAAGTGCCTTTTTATGGAGGAGTGCAGTATAACCCTGCAGATATTGAATGGGTCAAGGCCGTTCCTTATGACATGCCAATTGCAGGGGAAATGGGCAATACGGTAAATACCTTGCGTTTGTGGCAAGCGGAAGTTTCCGAACGCCCGCTGCCAGCCTTTAGGGATTTTGAAGAATACGCGGTTGAGACCGCTGCAATATCAGATCGGCTTTATCCCAACGATGCTTTAGTTGCAGGAAAACTTTTGCGCTTGAAGCAGCAATATTTTCTCTGCAGTGCTTCTCTTCAAAGTATTGTAAAAGGCCGGGATTTTTCGGTCCGCCAATTGCCAAGCCGAGTAGCCATCCAAATTAACGATACTCATCCGGCAATCGCGATCCCTGAATTGATGCGTCTTTTAATGGACGAGGAAGAGCTTGAATGGGAGGAAGCATGGAACATCACCACTCGCACCATTTCGTATACGAACCACACGATTTTAGGGGAAGCAATGGAAAAATGGGACAGCCATTTACTGGCTGCGCTTGTTCCACGGGTATACGAAATCATTCAGGAAATCGACCGCCGTTTCAAAGCGCAGCTGAAGCAAGGGGCTATCAAAGAAGAGGCGTTTAAAAAAATGTCAATTATCGACGATGGTGTGGTGAAAATGGCGGCGCTTGCTGTCGTCGGCAGCTATAAAGTCAATGGCGTCGCCCAGCTGCACACCGACATTTTGAAAAACCGGGAGATGAAAGAGCTGTATCAGCAGTTTCCGGAGAAGTTCCACAACAAAACCAACGGCATCAGCCATCGCCGCTGGCTGATCAAAGCCAATCCAGAACTGACGGCGTTGATCAACGAATCCATCGGCGAAGAATGGCAGACAAAACCGATTCTTTTAAACGATTTGAATAAATTCGTGCTCGACCGTTCTTTTCATGAAGCATTGAGGGCAGTAAAACAAATGAAGAAAAACCAGCTGATTCGCCACGTGTCTAGCATGTGGGAAAGCCCAATTGACCCGGATTCTATTTTCGATATCCATATTAAACGGTTTCATGGCTATAAACGGCAATTGATGAACATCCTTCATGTCCAATCGCTTTATGACCGCATGAAAGAAGACAGCACCTACCGGCCGCATCCCCGGACGTTTTTCTTCGGCGGAAAAGCGGCACCCGGCTATGAATTTGCCAAACAAGTGATCAAGTTGATTCATTCAGTGGCGGCAAAAATCAACAGCGACGCTGTAGCGAAGCGCCACATCCACGTTGTCTTCGCAGAAAATTACAACGTCAGCCACGGCGAGAAAATGTTTCCGGCAGCGGATGTCAGCGAACAAATCTCTACAGCTTCCAAAGAAGCCTCCGGAACAGGAAATATGAAATTTATGATGAATGGTGCGATAACGGTAGGGACGCTTGACGGCGCTAATGTGGAAATTGTCGAGCATGTGGGAAAAGAGAATGCCTTTATTTTCGGCCAGCATGCTTCGCAAATCATGCTGCTTGAAAAACAAAAAACCTATCAAGCATACGAAGAACTCGAACAAAGTGCGGAGCTGAACCGGCTTGTGGACCGCTTGCTGCGAGGCGAATTGTCTGCTGGCGTGGAAAACATCGATTATATTCGTAAGCAATTGGTAGATTTAAATGATCCGTATTTTGTCTTAAAAGATTTTCACAGCTACGCAGAAGCCCATGAAAAAGTTCTCGCGGCTTATGCCAATCAATCAAAATGGCAGGAAATGGCGGTTCGGAATATTGCAGAATCTGGAATCTTTTCGAGCGACCGCACCATTGAACAATATGCAGAAGAAGTGTGGCATCTTCAAAAAGTTTTTGGTGAGGAATACAAGGTGAAAGGGTGAAGGCAGCGTGGATAAATCATTCAATAACACCGACTTGGAAGATTACAAAGAAAGCGGCGTCCTCAAAGGCAAAGTGGCGCTTGTAACGGGAGGCAGCAGCGGCATTGGGCGCGCCGTTTCCATCGCTTATGCCAAAGAAGGGGCAAAAGTGGTGATCGGTTATTTGGATGATAAAAAATCAGCCGATGAAACCATCGACATCATAAAGAAATATGGGGGAGAAGCGAGAGCGCTGGATGCCGACTTAAGCCTTTCTGAGAACTGCGAAAAACTCGTGCAGTTTGCACTGGATGAATTTGGCCAACTTGATATCATTGTTAACAATGCTGGATTTCAATATCCCCAAACATCGCTGCTCGACATTGGGGATGAACAATTGCTGAAAACCTTCCAAATCAAAGTGTTTGCCATGGTCTACATCACCCGGGCCGCTCTCCCTCATTTGAAAAACGGATCTCGCATCATCAATACGGCTTCTGTCAATGCGTATCAAGGCCATTCGGAATTGATTGATTATGCAGGAGCGAATGGCGCGATTGTTTCATTGACCCGTTCATTGGCAAAAAATTTGGTCGATAAGTATATTGCGGTTAACGGCATCGCCCCAGGACCCATTTGGACGCCCTTAATCACGAAAACATTCGAAGACCTTAATCCGGACGTAGCAGAAGATTTTGGGGAAGATGTGCCGCAAGGCCGCCCCGGGCAGCCTTATGAGCTGGCCAAAGCCTTTGTTTTTTTAGCTGATCCTCAAAATTCCTATATGACAGGCCAGTTTTTGCACGTAAATGGCGGAGGATATATGTCGTCTTAATAGGTTCAACCGAAGGGGCTGCCCAGGAATTCCAAGGCAGCCTCTTTGTCTGTCTCATGGTTTAAGCGGAAAAGGGATTGTGGTAAACTCACTATGGAATGAGGGTGAGTTCTGGTGAAAAAACTACAACTGTTAGTGAGCCTATTGGTGGTTTTGCTCCTTGCGGGATGTGTTCTGACAACAAACAGTGAGCCGCAAAAACAAAAGGAAGCAAAAAACCAAGCAGCTGGTTTAAAGGTGCATTTTATTGACGTGGGCCAAGCGGATTCAACTTTGCTTGAACTGGACGGCTATACGATGCTGATCGATGCAGGCGACTGGAATTCGACGGCGGTTATTGATTATTTAAAAGAACAGAACATCGAAAAAATTGACATCGCAGTTGGCACGCATCCTGATTCGGACCATATCGGACAATTGGCGGATGTTGTAGAGAACTTTGACGTTGGGGAAGTGTGGATGCCAGGCAATGAAAGCAGTTCAGATACGTTTATTCGTACGCTTAAAGCCATTGATTCTACCGGAACTGATTATTACGAACCGCGAACAGGCGAAACATTCGATTTAGGGGAGCTTGAAATTGAAGTGCTTTATCCTGAAGAAGCGACAGGAAAAGCAAACGAAGAGTCCATTTCGTTTCGGCTAACTTATGGCGATGTTCGTTTTGTTTTTACGGGAGATTCGGGCATCAAAGAAGAACAAAATATGATCGACAGCGGCATGAAGTTGGATGCAGATATTTTGCATTTAGGCCATCACGGTTCTAATACATCAACAAGCAATGCATTCTTAAAAGCAGTATCGCCCGAAGTGGCCATCTACAGCGCTGGGGCTGACAATTCTTATGGGCATCCTCATGCAGAAGTGATAGCTGCTGCAGAAAACGCCGGAGCAAATGTTTTCGGAACCGACGTCAATGGAACCATTATTGTTGAAACGGACGGAAAAACCTACAGCGTGTCGCCGGAACGTCAAGGAACGGCAGTTGAAGGGAAAAATCGCTGCCTTGATTTGAACAAAGCTTCTTCAGCTGAACTGCAGGAAATCGAGGGCATTGGACCGGCTTTTGCCGAAGACATTATGAAAGAGCGGCCGTTTAAAACGATTGATGACCTGTTGGACATTAAAGGAATTGGAAAAGGGAAGCTGAAGGCAATCAAGCAGCAAGGGCTGGCTTGCGTAGGGGGTAATTGAGATGAAAGGGATGCTTGACCGAATCGAAGACGGGGCTCATGCAGTGATTGTAATGGAAGAGCATGGCCAAGAAATCAGCGTGCCCGTCTCTCAATTGCCGGAAGGCAGCCATGTGCACGCATGGTTTTCAATCACGATAGAAAATGAAACAGTGGTCTCCATTTTGCTTGATGAAAAAACCACTGAAGAAAAATCAGCATATGCAAGCAGCTTAAGAAAACGCCTAAGAGCCAAACGCTCCGGAAGCCGATTCAAACGAAACTGAAAAACTCTTTTCAACTGGTAGAAAGTATTCTTTTGTATTGGCTATTCCGCAAACCAGCTGCGAAGCTATTGGCCAAAGGAAGTTTGGTCAATAGCTTCGCGACGAGCTTGCGCAGGAGCACAAGGGTTTATTGCCGCGAGCTCGCGCCCGAGTGGATTTCGGCACTTCGCTGTCCCGCAGGCAAGACATTGACCGAAGGTAGTTCGGTCGATGTCTTTGCGACGAAGTGCGCAGCACTGCAGGAGCAGTACGGTTTTCTCCGCTGGTTTGCTCCATAGCTTAAGTGAATCACTTCTCAATAAAAATTCCGCTACAAGTAAGGAAACTAAGGCGTGTGAGCTCTTCTTTATTTTCTATTTCCGGAACTACTTCGAGTAACCCACTCTCTTCGAATGAAGCGGAAGGCGGCGAGCAAGTTGGGCGAAAGTAGTTCGACCAATTTGTTTGCGACGAAGCAGCGAAGCGATGCAGGAGCAACGGTTTTTCCAGCGGGAAAGCGAGACAGACGAGACCCTGCAACGCTCTTTTATGTCTCGAAGCTAGCGTAGCGATGCAGAGACAGGAGCGAAGCGACGAAGCGGCTCGGCGCTCGCCCGCGGAACGCGTCCGCCTAAAGCGGAATGAGAAGGCTGCTCCACCTTTCTCGACAGCCTGAAAATCCCGTGCCTTATTTTAAAGGCACGGGATTTTTTATGCTTTTTCAATTAATTCCAACTTATAATCAGCCACTTGGTTTTCTTCGTAAAGGTTCGTAATTGAAGTGGAGTAGTTGGAGATGGATGCAGGAAAGTCCAATTCTTTTTCCGGCACACGGATGCGGAATTCCATTTTATAAAGCAAGACGGCAACGTCATGATATTCTTCGCTTGTGACTTTGAAATCAAAAGCGATTTTCTTTTTTGACTTGCCGCCATCCAGTATAGTTTCTTCCAGGAAATTCAAAGCGCTAATTTCTCGATCGTCGATCCACACGGTGGTATTCATCGATTTTTCCCCCTTTCAATTTTGAGTTTGGCGAAAAGATGCGATCGCTTTTCCGGCCATCTGGGATTTCACCATATCTTCCATCGGTGGATTGTAAAGTCCGGCCCGGACATTCATGTAATGGCGGTGCATTGGATTGGATTCGGACAAAGCACGCGACCCGACAATTTTCATTGCTTTGTCGACGATGCCGAGGGCGGCGTTCGTGACCGCTATTTTGGTCACATGAAGCGCTTCGTCCATAGCGGCCTTGTCTTCAGCACGCTCGTACCGCTCAACAGTGCCATACAGAAAGTGGCGAGCCGTAGAAAGTTCGAGTTCCATTTCACCGATCAACTGCCGGATGTTCGGTGTTTCCGCAATCGGTTTGCCGAGGGAAGCGGGTTCGTAGCCGACAGCGAAATCGATCGCGTACGTGCGAGCAGCCGCAGCGATGCCGATGTAGCAAGCCGGAATATGAAGCAGCCAGCCTTTTCCAATCGCTTGTGCTTTCATTGGCTTTAAAACATAGGATGAAGGGATGCGGACATTATTTAAAACGAGCGTGTGGCTCGCCGTCCCTCTCATCGCCAGCATATCCCACGTTTCATCGATTGACACGCCTGTAGCTTCACGCGGAATGATCACTGTGATTACTTGCTCATCGGCAGTTGTCGCTGTGACAAAAGTATAGTCGAGCACGGGTGCCATCGACGTATACGTCTTTTCTCCGTTAACAATCCATTCATCGCCGTCCAATACCGCCGTCGTTCTTGGTAAAGCGCCGCGTGCCGGGCTTCCTGCGTTATTTTCAGTGGCTGCTGTGTTGATCAAAGCGCCATTTTTTATTTTTTCCATCAGCCAGTCAGCAGAATGGGAATGCCAGTGGCGGTTTTCGGCATATTCCAACACAATGCCTGTGTGCCAGCCAATCGACAACCCCGTCGCACCAGAACCTTCTGAGATGGCTTCTTGGGCCAGTATGTATTCGTACAAGCCGAATCCTTGACCGCCAAAATCTTTCGGCAACGTTAACGTATGGTAATGGATATTTTTCAGATCTTCTATATTGCGAAAAGGAAATGAACCCAAAGCATCCAGTTCCGGTTCGCGTTCCTGAAACACCGATTTCAACTGATTGATTTGATTCAGCATTTCTTGTTGCTGAGCGGTTTTAACAAACGACTCCATTGGCCAGTGCTCCTTTCGTTTTCCGTAATAAAACCTTAACATGAAAAGCCGCCAAAGCGGAATAGCATGCTTTGACGGCTTGATTTTTTTATGAAGGATTGTTTGATGGCAACGGGACTTTTGCGTCTTTCCCTTTATACCGGAAAGCCGCGACAATGATCGCTCCGACAAGGAACAATCCAAGATAGCCGACAACCGGGTAGAACATGCTGACAAGTTTCGTAAATCCAACAAAGCTTAATACGTAGGAAATTATTCCAGTGAGGATAACGAATATCCGGAATTTGGCGGTGCCGAACGTGTAAAAGCGGGCGGCAAACGCAAAGACCATGCTGACGGCCGTATTGAAAATCATACCGAACAATATAACGGACATGAAAATGCCGAGAAGGGGCGAGATGTCATTAGCAATTTGCAGCATCGGCATTTCCGCGCTGCCGACCACGTCCACTCTTGAGAAAATCGCCAAATGGCTTAAAATGATGAGAATTCCAAGTCCCAATCCACCAATTAAGCCGCCGCGGGCTGCCACTTTCTCATCTTTCTCAGTGCCGCCCATGACAATCGCCATCGAAGCGCCAACCGCGATATTAAACGACACGTAATTGATGGCAGAGATAAACCAGTTTGGCAAAGCGGATGCTTGCTCTTTTGCGATGGAATCGAGAGATGCAAACGATCCATCCATAGAAACTATGCTGTAAACAGCCAATACGATAACCATCAACACAAGAAACGGCGTAATGCTGCCGATAATGGCAATGACTTTTTCGACATTCAACATAATGGTGATGATGACCAGAACCGTCATCAATGTGCTTCCGATAATAGAAGGCAGGCCGAATTGCTGCGACACCAAAGAACCGGCTCCTGCAATCATGACCACACCTACTCCGAACAATGTAAAGATGATTATGTAGTCAACAATCCGTCCAACTACTTTGCCGCTAATTCCATAGACAACTTCTTTATGGGATGTTGTTTGCATACGGCTTCCAAGAAGCGTTAAATTCATTCCTAAATACGTGAATAATACCGTTGCCAAGATTGCAGCGGCAATGCCCATTGCCCCGAAACTTGTGAAATACTGCAGAATTTCTTGCCCGGAAGCAAATCCTGCTCCTACAATGATGCCGATAAAGGCACTCCCCATTTTGATGCTGTTTTTCATCCTTTTCCCCCTTGATGCTCGTTCCGCTAGCTTGAAATTAATGAAATTTTAAAATAATTCTTATTTGAGGATAACAAAAATCAGGTTTATATACAATGAGGAGATAGACGGTGATTAGAAACACAACGATTTTCCTAGATAAATTACAATGAATTGTCTAGTGGCGTTAAAAACAGAATAACAATTCTGCTTAATAAGGGAGGTTAGAAAAACACCTCACTATAAAAGTGAGGTGTTGACTCTTGATTTGGTTTACTCGATTTTGCTTGCAATAATCACTAGTTTGCCTTTATCGAGTTCTTCTTCGTATTCTTCCGCTTCTTGATCAGATAATCCGGCTGCGGCCATTTTCGAACGAAGCTCATCTCCGCGAGACGTGGTCATGTTTTTTAGGCTATCTAGAAAACCTTGTTCTTTCATGCCGACGCTTTCAGTATCCAATGCCTCGGTGATGTCCGCTTCCCGGCGTTTGTCATGTGCAAAAATGTAAATATCATCGTGTGTAAATCCTTGGGCTACTAATTTTTCAATTTCTTCTCGTGCTTGCACTGCGTTTTCGACGGTGAATTTGACTGTCAAAGTAATCCCTCCAATTTAAATGTCGTTATACGTGTTAAATACCCTTGGAGTGGCAGGTTAAACAACCGGCAAACGACAACATCCGCTATACTGGAGAAAACAAAAAAGCGAAGGAGCGAATTTCATGAACATTACACCGGTTGGAATCTGGGGAGCTTTTCCGAATAAAAACGAAGCCACTTCTTCTTTTTTACTTGAACAAGACGGTTTCCGCTGCTTGTTTGATTGTGGCAGCGGCGTCGTATCGGCTGTGCAAAACTATACCGAACTGCGGGAGATTGATGCCATAGCTATTAGCCATTATCATGCAGACCATATTGCGGATATAGGCGTTTTTCAGCATGCGGCGATGATCGGCATGCAACTGAAAGAATGGGAGACGCTCGTTCCTATCTATGCCCATAATCGGGATAAGGAAGCGTTCGGAAAATTAACGTTTAAAGGCGTAACGGAAGGAAGAGCTTTAAACGTCGATCAGCCGGTGCAAATCGGCCCGTGGGAAGTGTCGTTTTGCGAAACGATCCATCCGGTTTATTGCCTTGCTATGAAGTTTTCAGCAAACGGCAAAAGCGTTGTCTTTACAGCCGATACTTCTTGGCAAGAAAAATTGATTGAGTTTTCTCAAGAGGTCGACTTGCTGGTAGCAGAGTCCAATCTATACGAAAAATACATCGGCATCATCGAAGGGCATATGAGCGGAAGCCAGGCCGGAACGTTGGCAGCAAGGGCAAATGCCGGTAAATTATTGTTGACGCATTTGCCGCAGTACGGAAACTTGGAAGAAATTTTGCAAGCCGCGAAAGAAACCTATAAAGGCGATGTAGCCTTCGCAGAAATCGGCAAGACGTATTCAATTTAATGCTTTGTTGAGAAGACCTGGAGTTCCAGGTCTTCTTTATATTGCCGGCTTTTTGAAATTCAGCGTGTGAAGCGTCTGCAGATGGGGAAGAAATAAAATAACGAAGAAAGTGGATGAAGTCCCAGGAGGCGAATGAAAGATGAAAGAGTTTATTGGATTGTTAAAACAAGGGACAAAATCTGCTTTTTGGGCAACTTGCGTGAACTTGATTGTCGCGATTATTAAAACCATTGCTTATTTGATTACGGGCAATGTTGCAATGTTTGCTGAAATGATGCACAGCTTTGGCGATGCAGCCAATCAATTGTTTGTGTTCATTGGGTCGGCATTGAGCAAAAAAGCGCCGACACAGCGGTTTCCAGGAGGATTTGGCCGATTGGTAAACCTGGTTTTATTGGGAGCTGTGTTAATTGTCGGCGTCTTAGCCTATGAAACCATCGTTGAAGGAATCCACCATATTTCGAATGCCACGCACTCAAAAGATTGGTTTTGGCTGAATATTGGGGTGCTCGGCGCTTCTGCAATGTTAGAAGCTGCTGTCCTTTACAAAGCGATGAGAGAAATCACCGAACGCTTGCCGGCTGAAAAAACAAAAGGAATGCGCTTTGTTTTGGAAAGCTATAAAAATGTAAAAGATGCGAAGCCGGCAACAAAACTTGTCTTTTTAGAAGACAACGTAGCGGTTAGCGGGGCAGTCTTAGCGCTTGTCGCTATTGTCGTTTCTACGTATACGCCGTTTCATAGCGCAACAGGATATGCTTCCATCATCATCGGGGTCATGCTGATTTTGGTCGTGGGCCGAGTCTTTTTAGATAATGCGGCTGGAGCCCTTGGCGTCGCGGATGTCAAAATGCAATCGAGAATCGGCGCTAAAGTGCTGATGCATCCGAAAGTCAAAGATATTCAAGATTTGGATGTCATCAAAGAAGGCGACAGTTTTCATATTGAATTAAAACTGGAAGTCGATCCGAAAATGACGATTGCGGAAGCGGATGACGTTCGGGACTATATTGAAAAGCGAATTAAGGAAGGCGTAGAAGGAGTAACGGATGTCATTATCGAATTTGATGAAGACGACAAAATAAACACTTGGGAAAAAATCTCCGAGTAGTGGGTGCGCTTCTTTACAAGCGAGCAGATAGTTTGTGTTCGAGATATGTGCGTTTTATCCTTAAGGCATAGGGTTAAGGAAAGGGCGTTAAAAGATGAAAAATGATACATCAAGAGTACCGGTATCCGTTTTGGATTTGGTTCCGGTCCGTGAGGGACATACAGCAAAAGAAGCATTGCAAGATATGGTGGAGCTGGCAAAACATGTAGAAAAAATTGGCTATCAGCGTTTTTGGCTGTCGGAGCACCACAATTCGCCGACGCTGGCCAGTTCAGCGACATCGATTTTGATTTCAAAAGTATTGGATAACACCGAGTCCATCAACGTAGGGTCAGGCGGCGTCATGCTGCCGAACCATACACCGCTTGTCGTGGCGGAGCAATTTGGTACATTGGAAACGATGTATCCGGGACGAGTAGATTTAGGATTGGGACGTGCACCGGGAACTGATATGCAAACTGCCCACGCGCTCAGAAGAACCAATCAAGAAACGGCGTTTGTCTTTCCGCAAGACGTTGTGGAACTGCAGAATTATTTGAAGCCGCTTGAGCATCAAGGCATGGTTCACGCCTATCCCGGTGTTGGGACAGAAGTGCCCATCTACATTCTGGGTTCCAGCACTTCAAGTGCACAGCTTGCAGCAAAGCTTGGCTTGCCTTATGTCTTTGCCGCCCATTTTGCACCGCAGCAGCTCGAACAAGCGTTAAGTATTTACCGAAGCGGATTTGAGCCGTCCGACTATCTAGCCGAACCGTACGTCATAGTTTGCGTCAATGTCATTGGGGCCGATACAAATGAAGAAGCGGAACAGCTTTCCACTTCAAGCGATCTGTTTTATTTGAATGTGGTGCGCGGCACGAAAAACTTGTTGCAGCCGCCGGTCGATTCAATGGATGGCAAATGGAATTTCTATGAGGAGAACATGGTGCGCGGCATGTCCCGCTACACGCTAAAAGGAGACCGGGAGACGTTGAGTGAACAAGCCGGCAGATTAATTGGCGAATTACAGATAGATGAATTAATGGCAGTTTCTTATATTTACGACCAAGAAAAGCGGAAACGTTCTTATGAAGTATTGAAAGCAGCCTTAACTCACAAGTAAAACGCTAGGGGGAACCAAACATGAAGGTCGGAATTATCGGTGCTACTGGAAAAGCGGGAAGCTTAATCATGAAAGAAGCAATGGTAAGAGGGCATGATGTGACAGCCATCATTCGAAATACGCAAAAGCTGGATCGTTTGGATGTGAAGGTGTTAGAGAAAGATATTTTCAATCTCACTTCTGATGATTTGAAACAGTTTGATGTGGTGGTCAACGCGTTTGGCGTGCCTGTGGAACATGCAGAGCAACATGTGGAAGCTGGGCGGTCTTTGATTCAGGCGCTAAAAGAAGCTCCTAGTACGCGAATGATTGTTGTTGGCGGAGCCGGCAGTTTGTTTATGGATGAGGCAAAAACCACTCGATTGATCGATACCCCCAACTTTTCAGATGCGTTCAAAGCGATTGGTTTGAGCCAGGGACAGAATTTAGCCGATTTGGAAGCATCGAAAGGCATCGAATGGACGTTTTTAAGTCCCGCTGCTTTTTTTGATCCAGAAGGCAAACGCACTGGCTATTACCAAACTGGCGAGGACGGTTTTATTGTCAATTCTAAAGGCGAAAGCTACATCAGCTACCGCGATTATGCGATCGCTTTAATGGATGAAATTGAAGATCCGAAACATCGAAACAAGCGATTTACCGTAGTTTCCGACGGCGAATAGCGAGTGGCAGATGCGGGAGATTGCCACTAAACGTTCACGTTCCTTTCTTAATCAGCTGCGGTTATCATGTATAATGAGAAAAACTTGATTAATAAAGGCGGGAAAACATACAATGGATTTTTTATACTTTCCAGAAGACAAATCGGAATACATTCCTGGCATTATTTCCGTTGTTGTCATATTCATTTTGTCCCTTCTGATCATCTGGCTATTGGTAAGAGCTTCTAAAAAAGAAGTTAAACAATTAGAAGAACAAGGATATACAGTAACGTACGATAAAGATAGCGACAAGAAAAAAGAGTCCTGACATGTCAGGGCTTTTTTGTTTGCCTAAAAATGGGGTATACTGTGTAAGTTGTTTTAAATTTGGGCTAGCGATAAAGTGGAGTGCATAAGTAAACTTCTTAGTTCAGCTTCTATAAAAAAGAATTGATTAGGGAATTGAGGAATAGAAAAAATGAAGAATATTTTTGGTGGAATTCAATGGGCTGTTTTTCTTTTGGCTTCGTCAATAGCAGCTCCAATTGCGATTGCGAGTGTTTTTGGAATGGATGCCGCAGATACAACTTTATTTGTGCAGCGCACCATTTTTGTACTAGGTGTGGCTTGCCTGATTCAAGCATTTATCGGCCATAAAATGCCAATCAATGAAGGGCCAGCAGGTTTGTGGTGGGGGATCTTCATCGTTTATGCCGGGTTGATCGGCATGGTGTATCCAACGATGGAAGCTTCGCTGCAAGCGCTGCAAAGCGGACTTATTTACAGCGGTGTGTTATTTATTTTCTTTGCCTATACCGGCCTCGTCGATAAGATGAAAAAACTGTTCACGCCGACAATTACGTTCATTTACTTGCTGCTGCTGGTGCTTCAGTTGAGCGAATCCATTTTAAAAGGGTTGCTGGGCATAGTGACCGACGGCGACCCAATTGACGGAATGATCGTTCTGGGAGCCGTCATCGTCGTGTTGGCTACATTTTATTTAATGAACCACAAAGTAGCTTGGGTCAACCGCTATTCGGTGCTGTTCGCAATTTTGTTCGGCTGGCTCGTTTTCTTCTTATTAAATAAAGCGCCAGGCGTGGAATTCGGCAGCGGTTCTGTCTTTTCATTGCCGAAAGTGTTTGTCTTTGGTCCACTGATCTGGGATAGCGGCATGTTTGTGACGGCCTTGTTCCTTACCATCTTGCTGATTGCAAATATGATGGCTTCGGTGCGCGTGATGGAATCTGTGTTAAAAAGCCAATTCTCCATTTCACGGGAAGACCGGATCAAGCAAGCTTCGGTCGCATCCGGTTTAAACCAATTGTTGGCAGGTATCTTTTCATCGATCGGCCCAGTGCCGATTTCAGGCGCGGCCGGCTTTGTCAGTGCCACCAAATCTCCGTCCATCAAACCGTTTATCATTGGCGGGGGATTGGTCATAGCGATCAGTTTGTTCCCGGATGTCATGGCGCTGCTCGCGTCATTGCCGGCACCTGTCGCCTATGCGGTCATCTTTGCGATTTTCACCAAAATGGTGGAAATGGCATTCAATGAATTAACAGAAGCGGACGATCAGAAGCGTGCCTATAAAGTTGCGGCTTTTGGCTTAATGATTGGTGTGGGCCTCATGTTTGTGCCGCCTGAAAGCACGGTCAATTTGCCTTCTGTCTTGTCAGCGACTTTATCAAATGGATTGATTGTCGGAACGATGGTAGCCATCGCTGTCGAGCAACTCCTGCTTTGGAAAGCTAAGAAGAACTAACAAATGGCCGGACAGTTGAACTGTCCGGCCATTTTTGTCGAGTAGGGAAGCGTGCATAAGTTTCTCTAAGCGTGCACAAGATTTACCGAGCGTGCGCATTTTTGTGTGAGCGTGCATAAGATTTGCCGAGCGTGCGCATTTTTGTGTGAGCGTGCACAAGATTCGCCAAGCGTGCATATTTTCGCGTGAGCGTGCGTATTCCCTTGCCAACGTGCGCAACTCCGAACAAACGATGGCGATAGTTCGCTGCCCATCAAAAAAGGAAGCTTTCGCAACGGCGAAAAGCTTCCTTTTTGGTTATTTCACTTTGATTTCTTCTGTCAAGCTGACCAGTTCGTCGATCATTTCGCCGATATAAGCGATAGTGTCGCGCAACGGCTGCTCGGTCGTGATGTCGACGCCGGCCATTTGAGCCAGTTCAACAGGCGATTTCGTGCCGCCGGCTTTTAAGACTTCTAGCCACTCATCAACAGCGGGTTGTCCTTCATTTAAAATCCGCTTAGACACTTGCGTGGAGACCGTGAGCCCGGCGCTGTAGGTGTATGGATACAAGCCCATGTAATAATGCGGCTGGCGCATCCACGTCAGTTCGGCGCCTTCTGTGATTTCCACGGCGTCTCCCCAGAACTCTTCGAGCACGCCGCGTTTCAAGCCGTTCAAAATGCCGGCGTTGACGCTTTGGCCCGCATCGATGCGTTCGTACACTTTGCGCTGGTAAGCCGCCTCTAACAAATGCGTAACAAAGTTATGATAATACGTTCTGGCAACGATGGATGAAATCACCCAACGCTTGAATTTCGGATCATCCGAATTCGAGAGCAAGTGGTTCGCCACCAGCATTTCGTTCATCGTCGATGGCGCTTCGATAAAGTACAGAGAAGGGCGCGCATTAAAGACGTTTTGTTCGCGGTTGGCGTTATAAAAATGGCCGGCGTGGCCCAATTCATGCGCCAAGACAAACACTTCGTTCATGCGGCCGGTCCATGAAATTAAAATATATGGATGGTCGCCGTATGGGCTAGAACAAAAAGCCCCGGTGGATTTTCCGGTATTTTGGGCAAAGTCGATCCAGCGTTCCGAATACGAACGGTCCACCATCTCCAAATAATCTTCTCCCATGATGGCAAGTGCCTCGTCGATGTATTTTTTGGATTCTTCTACTGTGATCTTGGGCTCGTAAGAAGGGTCCAAGGAAATTTTCAAATCGGCAAACGTCATTTTATCCAGTCCGTGCACTTCTTGCAGCAACTTCGCGTATTTGCGCATATGCGGTGCAAGTTCTTTCGTAATCAAATCAATTTGGCGATTGTAAAGCGAACGGTCTACTTCTTGATCGAACAGCAAAAAATCAAAAACGGTGTCATAGCCGCGCAAATCAGCCGTCGTTTTTTCCATTTGCAGCTGCATGTCATAGGTTTTGGCTGTTGTGTGCTGATAGTCTTTTAGTTTTTTTGAAAAAGCAGCGAATGCCGAACGGCGAAGTTCCGTATCCGGCTCCGCTTCCCAATCGCCTTCAAACGACACATAGCTCAGCGGGTGCTTCTCGCCATTGGCTTCAAAATCATCAAATGACATATCCACCATTTTGGTCGTGTTGTAAAGTTCATATGGCGCATTAAACGTAGAAGAATAAGCAGCCAAGGTTTTCTCGACTTCCGGGTGCAATTGGTATTGTTTTTGGCGGATTAATTTTTCAAGGTAGTTGCTGAATTCCTCAGATTCCTGCATGGCCTGTTTCAACGTTTCTTCCGGCAACGCAAGAAGTTCGCTGTTTAAGAACGACAACTTGCTGCTGATTTTGGCAGAAACAGCCCCGTATTTGCTTGCAAGCATTTGCGCTTCGTCATTGGTTTGGTCAGTGCTAAATAATAAACTCGCGTATGTACTGAGAGGAACGATTTTTTCATAAAGTTCTGCATAGGCTTTTAACGCAGAAAGGACCGATGCCGAATCTGCCAAACTTCCTTTGAATTGCGCTTGAAACGTTTCTGTATCGTTTTCCAGCACAGAGAGTGCTTGGTAAAATTCTTCTTTTGAATGGAACAAAGTAGATAAATCCCATGTATCTTCTTGTCTTACTTCTGAACGCAATGGCAAGCTATTAGCCATACTATCTCCCCTTTTATTACGGATTTCGAACCAATAATTAGTATAGCGTGCTAACAGAAGAAAGTAAAAAAAATAATTGAAATTTAATAAAAATTCTCTTTTTTAGGTTTAAAACCGTAGGGGGCGGGTAGATTATTAGTACAAGGCGGAACTACCGTAGGAAGAAACGAGTAAACGATTGAAAGTTAATTGTTTATAATCGCCTTCAGACGAGGAACTGCACAGCCTTGGCGGAAAATTTGCTTTACTGGCGATTATTACTCTCGTCGGGAACAACGTTTCATGTGGTTTCAAATGAAAGTGTTTCAAAGTAAGACGTAAGTTTTTTGTGTAAGTGCAATTGAATAAACTGGCTGCGAAAAGATGTAGTCACTAAGAACCAAAAAGTGAAGCAGTATGCATGAGTAGCAAGACAGCAGTCAGAGCAAGTGAACAACTGTAAGGACGAGGGATTTATATTCGTCAGAAGTTAACAGTTTGTAGAAGGAATTTAATTGAATTTTCCGCGTGCGAACCCTCCTCAGGGCGAGGAGGCAGCAAAAGGGAAAGCATGATCTGATGAAAAGGATCGTGCTTTTTCCTTGCCATTTTTTAGCCGATTATGAAGGGAATGGCCTTCATAATCGGCTTTTTATTTGCAACAAAGGTATTCGGAATTATTAAACTAATGTGATAAGATAAAAAGAAATTTTTGAAATGGGGAATAAACATGGCGGAACAAATAATAACGGCAATTCAAGACGAATACGCGGAAGCCTTTGCTTGGTGTTACGGATGTGGGCGGTTAAACCCTGACGGCCATCATTTCCGCACCGGCTGGCACGGGGATGAAACATTGACTGTCTATAAACCGAAACAAGCACACACAGCTATTCCAGGATTCGTTTACGGCGGCTTAATTGCTTCTCTTGTGGATTGCCATGGAACGGGTTCAGCATCACTTGCTTTGCACCGGAAAAATGGATTTGAACCGGGAAGCGGGGAAGAACCGCCGCGTTTTGTGACGGCTTCTCTGCATGTAGATTATATGAAACCGACGCCTCAAGGGGTAGAGTTGAAAGCGGTTGGGAAAGTGGAGGAAATCCATCCGAAGAAATTCAAAGTTGCCGTTGAAGTGTATGCAGAAGATACGCTTTGCGCGACTGGCGAAGTAGTGGCAGTGGTTATGCCAGCTTCGTTCGGAAAATAAGGGCGGAGAGTACCATCATTCAGCTATAAAAATAAGATGAAATAAAAGATGGGATTACTTGAAATTTAATAACCTAGTTTACTGGTAAGAATAAAAGGTTTTATTGTATAATACGTTTATTCTTTGAAAATTGAATTTTAAAGATGAAGAGTCTGAAGTTATGGATTCTGCTGTATAGCTGAGATGAGAGGAAGCGGATAGAGATGAAATATGGTTTTTGGATGCCAATTTTCGGTGGATGGCTTCGCAATGTAGAAGATGAAAACATGCCGCCAACGTTTGATTATGCAAAAAAAGTTGCGCAATCAGCGGAAAAATGGGGCTATGATACAACATTGATCGCAGAATTGAATTTAAATGATATAAAAGGGATGGAAGCTGATTCATTAGAAGCTTGGTCAACGGCCGCAGGCATTGCCGCGGTAACCGAGAAACTTGAAATTATGACAGCGATCCGCCCGGCTTTCCACAATCCGGCTGTAACCGCTAAAATGGCTGCGAACATTGACCGCATCTCGAACGGGCGTTTCACATTGAACGTCGTGTCCGCATGGTGGGCCGAAGAAGCGCGCCAATACGGCGGAGAGTTCACGGAGCACGATGAACGCTACGACCGGACCGATGAATTTCTCGAAATCGTCAAAGGCATGTGGTCTCAAAAAGAATTTTCTTTTAAAGGAAAATATTACGATATTCAAAACGCACGCCTCGAACCGAAACCTGTGCAAAAGCCGAACCCGGTGTTGTACGCAGGCGGCGAGAGCCCGCGCGGCAAAAAATCGATTGTTGAAAACTGCGACGCTTACGTTATGCACGGCGGAACAGTAGAAGAAATCGAAAAGAAAGTGCAAGACATGAAAGACCTTCGCCAAGCGGCAGGGAAAGAACCGCTGCAATCGTTCGGCATGGCGGCTTATGTCGTCTGCCGCGATACGGAAGAAGAAGTGAAGGAAGAATACGCACGCATTGTCGATATGAAAGATTCAAGCGGCTACGTGGGCTATAATGACTTTGTCAGCAAATCACAGCTTGAGCAGCAAGTGAAGCTGGAAGACTATTCGGTTTCAAACCGCGGCTTGCGCCCGAACTTGATCGGCACGCCTGAACAAATCGCTGACCGCATTTTAGCGTATGAAAACGCAGGGCTCGATTTGTTGCTGCTGCAATTTTCTCCGCAATTGGAAGAGATGGAACGCTTCTCTCAAAAAGTGATGCCGCTTGTGGAAGAAAAACGAAAAGCGCTTGAAACGCTTTCGAACTAGGAGGATTTTTATGACTGAAAAAATATACGTCATTCACGAAAACGAAGAATGGACAACGCATTTATTCAAACGCCTGGACGAACTGGGCTTGCCGTACGAAGACTGGTTTACAAACGAAGGAATCGTTGATTTGAACGAAGCGCCGCCAGAAGGCGTATTTTACAGCCGCATGAGTGCTTCTTCACACACAAGAGGGCATCGCTATGCACCAGAACTTGCTGAATCATTGCTTGTGTGGCTTGAGCACCACGGCCGTAAAGTGTTTAACGGCAGCCGCGCATTGCGCCTGGAAGTCAGCAAAGTGAACCAGTATATGGCGTTGAATGCGGCGGGCATCCATACACCGAAAACAATCGCGGCAAACGGCAAAGAAGAAATTGTCAAAGCAGCAGAAAAACTGGGCGAATCGTCGTTCATCATCAAACACAACCGTGCAGGAAAAGGGCTTGGCGTACAATTGTTCCACTCGATGGCTGCATTGCATGAATACTTGAACGGGGGCGGTTTTGAACCGTCAATTGACGGCATTACCCTTGTGCAAGAATATATCCAAGCACCAGAGCCGTTTATCACACGCTGTGAATTTGTCGGCGGAAAGTTTGTTTACGCGGTTCAAGTCG
Organism: Planococcus sp. YIM B11945; assembly: GCF_050864155.1. NCBI lineage: Bacteria > Bacillati > Bacillota > Bacilli > Caryophanales > Caryophanaceae > Planococcus > Planococcus sp. YIM B11945. The sequence goes on from NZ_JBOZWR010000005.1 coordinate 201,941, forward strand.
ACACGTCCGAAGGCTTTGAATTATGCCCGGCAGACGCTTGCAGCATTGAAGACCTGTTCTGCCCAGTCGGTGAACAAGTAGAAGAAAAGCCGAAATTCCAAGTGGTTGAAGGCTTTAACGATCCAATCATTGCAAAATACGAAGAATTCTTGCGCCAAAACAACATTGCCGTTGCGGGAATTGAGTTTATCCGCAACAGCGCAGGAGACATTTTCACATACGACGTAAACACCAACACCAACTACAATTCAGATGCAGAAGCAGCAGCCGGCAAATTCGGCATGCTTGAACTTGCAAAATTCTTGGGCGAACAGCTTAAAGAAGCAAAAGTAACTGTATAAATGGCGAAACCGGATCTTTTAAATGGGAGATCCGGTTTTTTCTTTGTGTTTATTTTTGAAGAAGGCAGGGAATTTTTCTAGTAAAGGCGAACGTACATAAGGAATAGGGGTGTAACCAATGGAAGAAGAAAGAAAAGACGAAGCGTTGATCGAACCGGAAGAAGAAACGGAAGAGAAGGAAAAGGATGCGCATCTCGACAAAATCTACAGCAACATAGCATCGAACCGCTATGAAAACTTGCGGACAAGCCATATTGAAAACAAAGCAAAAGAATTGAGAAAGAAAAGACGTTAAAAGACCAAGTGCAAGCGCACTTGATCTTTTATTTTTTTGAAAGCTTTTCAATTTCTTCCGCTACCGCAAAAGCTAGATCGTCGTTTCCGAACAATTGAAGCACTTCCATAATGGTGTCGTGGCTGAGGTCCATTTGTTCGTGGTCGGTTTCTTCAACCGTCTTTAACAGCTTTTCGTTCTGGACTTGGCCCGGATAAGCTTTTTGGTACAAAGTGATAGGGTCAATTTGATGGTTCCAACACCATTGCACGTATAGTTGAATCATCAATTCTTCATCTTGCTGGTACTTTTTGATAATAAATTCATCGCGATTTTCAAATTCCATTCACTGAATCTCCTTTCTTTGTGTTCTATTTAGACTAACATACCAAACAATTTGGTCACTTGCATGGACTTCTGCCTTTATTTCCTCTAAAATCTACAGAAGAGAATTACGAGTATTGGAGGGGAAAAGATGAAATTAATTCAAGCACGCAAAGGGCAATTTGTTTATTTCAATAACGAGCTGCATAAAATTTATTCCATTAAGCCCCTAGCTAAAAAATCAATTTTGATGTTCCGGATCAAAGATATGGAACAAGTGGCGAGCAAAGCGGAAGAAGTCACGTTCTACAAGCCAAAACATATGGATTCGTTTTTGTTTTTGGGCGAGCGCTTTACGCTGCGTGAAGACCGTCAGGCAGAAGAAGGCGGCTATATTTTGATCAATAAGCCGGATCCGGACTACATGGATCATTATTCATTGAATGAATTTGAAAAAATCGAATCAGTTGAAGGCAAAGACGTCATCACGACGCGCCAGAACACTGTGAAATCGAGAGAGTTTTTGGTAATGGTTTCAGGTGAAGAAGCCAGCAGCAACGATATCGCTTACCAGGACAAGTCCAAAGTGACTGAAGGCCAATTGGAAGAAGATTCCCGGCTGGAAGAAGTGTTGAGAGAAAAAAATGCGCTCCGCCCTTCAGTCGGGGATGTGTATTTGAATCTCGATAATGGGGCTGTGGCAATGGTCGTAGCGATTACGCAAGAAGAAGTGACGCTTGGCACGGGCGAGCGTTTGACGTTCCATGAGTTGTATAAAGCGGACAACTGGAATTATTTGCGCAACATCACTGACGATCAATTTAAATAACAACAAGGCATGCCGCTACTGGTGTGCCTTGTTGTTTTTAATTTCTAGACAATTGGATTTTCAATTTCCAGTGGAGTCAGTGCTTTTGTTTCATCAATGAAAATAAACGCGTCATAGCGCTGGGACATTTTTGATGGCACGTAATTGCCGTGGGCTTCGAACTCTGGATTGTAGACGACGCCAATCGCCCGGTGGCCCACCCAAACGTCGAACAATGAACGGTTTTCTTCCGTAAAAATTAAAAACTTATCCGCAGCACCGGTTCGATGCAAAATCTCTTCCCACGAATTGATGCGGGCAGGAGGAACGGCAATCCGCTCATACGGAACCCCCCACGAATCGGAAGCAATGACGGTGCCGGTATAAGTGCCAAATCCGACAGCAAAAACGTCTTCGGGCCGGTTTTGTTCGCGCAGTATCTGTCCGACGTTCAACATGCCGTCTCGTCTCATGTCCGTAGCCCGGGCATCGCCGATATGAGTGTTGTGCTCCCAAATAATGATCTTAGCGTCGCTTCCATGGTAATCCCGGATTTCGTTGATTGCCTCCACCATATGTTCATCGCGAATATTCCATGAAATTTCCCCGCTTTGAACCATTGCCCGGTAATAATCCTCTGCATTTTTCGCGACAAGTGCATTAATTTCCAAATTTAAATCGCTTTCTTGTCTGTTTTTATACTGGTCTTCGTTGTTCCGAATCGAAGACAGCAGTTTGGATACCTCGTCTACGCATACTTGCGTGAAGTTCGCGGTAGAAATGGCATACTGTTCCGGTTCCCGGTTAAACGGTTCGAAACAGGAAAATGCTTTTTTCGCCAATTCCAAATCAGCACCCGCCGGATTCGTATGCGTCAAGTATTGCACGACTTCTTCCATAGATTCCCACAAGCTATAAACATCGATTCCGTAAAATCCGACTTTGTGATCGCTTTGTCCATTATGTGCTTTGAGCCAGCTAATAAATTCGGCGATTTCTTCGTTGGCCCACATCCACGTCGGCCAGCGAGTGAACGACCGCAGCACGTCTTGCGGCGTTTGCTCGCCGCTGCTATAGCCTTTGATGTAGCGGTTCACTTGCTGGGAAGAAGGCCAATCGCCTTCAACGGCAATCAAAGAAAAGCCTTTTTCCTCGATAAGCCGCTTTGACAATTCCGCGCGTACCGTATAAAACTCCGAAGTCCCATGGCTTGCTTCGCCAAGCATAACGATTTTTGCATCACCGATCGCATCAAGCAGGGGCGTTAAATCTTCAACAGACCCAAACGGTTGAGTATGTTTTTTTACAGATTCTTCTAATGGTTCCGACACAGCCAAAACTCCTTTCTACTAGTTGATTCGCTTTAGTGTTACTGTTCCCGGATCTGCTGTGGTAAAACAAGTTGCTCTAAGCATGTGAAGTGATAATAAAGTTAGTATATTTACAAGCAAGCTGTTTATGAATCAAGGCATAAACAAAGGATGATTCGTTCGTAATTGTATCTAAAAGCAAAAGAACGTTCGTAAAGTGTTTTGACACGTTTACGAACGTTCTTTTAGCCGTTTTTTTGCTGTTTTTGAAGTGTTCGTAAAGGTGTACTTTTACGAACGCTTTAATTTCGAAAGTGAAGAAAATTTATCCTGTCTGTAACTAAAAGAAAAAAAGAAGAAAGAGAAGAAACCAAGTACTGTGAAGATCAAGTATATATTGCTGTAGATTAAGTGCTCTCCGGCAAGGGAAAATGGATTCAGCTGCAAAGAACTATTTCCCCGTTCAAGTAACTTCCCGAACAAAGCGCTGCTGAAAGCACCTGCTAAAAAATTCAACAAATTAAACAGCCCCATACCAACCCCGTTTTCTTTCTCGGATATATTCGAGCTGATTAAATCGGCTGTGCCGCTTTGAATCAAGGGAAACCCGAGATAGGCGATAAACAGCCCGAGTGCGATCAGCAAGGTGTTTGTACCCGCGAAAGTTGAGATAAAGAAAGCTCCGCTCGAAATGAGTAACAGCCCAAATTGAATTATAGGTTTTCCGCCCCGAACAGCAATCACTTTCCCAATCCATTTACTAATAAGTCCAGAAGCAATGGCACCTGGAAAAAGAATGAGTCCGATTTCCAGCATGGTCAACTCATAAAGTTCTCTCAACATAAGAGGAAGTAAAAAAATCAATCCAAAAACGATTGTGTTGCCAAGATAACTTGTCACCAAGGTCACCGTGTATTTTCTTATCCTCAGCATTTTCGGTTCAATAAATGGATAGGAAATCGCATTTATCCGCCAAATCAAAAGAATGAAAAATAGCATAAAGAATAGCACAGACAGCCAATTGACAGTCGTAATTATAAATAAGAGGCTTGTAACCGCTGCTCCCACCAAGGCTGCCCCGATAAAATCAATTTTTCCTTTCTGTTTCGCTTCATCAGGAAACCATTTTCTGAAGAGGGGGATAGCAAAAGCACTCGCCACTGAAATGAGAAAAATATAACGCCAGTCCAGTACACCGCCGATCATCCCTCCCACTAGGGGACCAATTCCTGATGAAAAGGCAATGGTGGAAGCCAAATAGCCGAACATCTTCCCTTTCTTCTTTTGGAAAAAACGGATGGGGACAAGAAAAGACAGCGGCGGCACGGCGGCAGCTCCCATTGCCTGAAGAATGCGTGCAGCAATTAGCGTCTCATAATTTGGTGATAAAAAGCCGATAAACGAACCAAGTGCAAAGAGACATAATCCAATCGTGTAAAGTCTGCGAATAGGGAAAAAATCAGCAAGCTTTCCATAAATTAGCGTTCCAATCGCAAAAACAGTCGTGAAACTGGTAATAACCCAGCTGACCTGTGCCGGCGTCAGTTTGAACGATTCCGATATATCAGGAATGGCGACATTGAACATGGTGCCGTTCATTACGGCGAATGCAAGGATGGTACATGTTAAAAGCATAACTTTCCCGGAATGGGAAGTAGATGCGTAATCGCGATTTTTTATCTGTTTCATTTGGGTTTACTCCTTCTTGTTATCCTCGGCATCTTCCTGATAATATAAAAGTAAACTATCCAGTAGGTGGATACTCAAGGAGAAATATGAAAAAACAAAAATTATCTTCTGGTGAAATCGCAAACATATGTAAGATCAATAAAAAGACATTGTTTTATTACGATCAAATTAATCTGTTCAAACCAGCGGTAATAGAGGCGAATGGCTACCGCTACTACACGCTTGATCAAATCGACCAACTTAGTAAGATCAAAGCGCTGCAAAGTGTAGGGTTCTCTTTAGCAGAAATCAAACAGCAAATGGAGGGAAAGGAACTTTCTGAAGGTCTGAAGATGCTGCATCAGCAAAAGCAGAAAATCGAAGAAAAGGCGAATGAATTACTGGCTGTAAAAGAGATGCTAGGTCAGAAAATACTGGAATTGGAGCATTATAATCAGATAGGCATCCATCGGATTTTTAAAAAGGAGTATAGTGAACAATGGCTCCATGTGGATGAACTTCTATCACAGACTAACAGCGTAACCAATTTTCTGTTAGACGGTCATCATTTCGGCATTATTTTAACTGTCACGGATGGTTTAACTGAGAATACAAAAGTCACAAAGTATCAACAGGTGGCTGATGTTAAAGTGGCCAATTTTAAAAAAGAAAAAGGGAGCTATGCAGGTCTATATTTCACTTCTGATGAACACCATATTCTAGCCAACGCTCTGCAAGCATTGGCTATGTTGAAAAATAATGGCCATTCGATTAGTGGATATGCGTATGTAAAAGATATTGCAAGTGACTTTGTTAATTTTCAAAATGGGGAAATTCCTTTTCAAATCACGATGCAAGTGAAAAATAGTTGATGTTCTTGTTTTTTAAATTGGGTTACAAATAAAAAAATTTCGAATTAGAATTGAGGAGATTTTTAAATAGTTTACATATCAGCAATCTATCGGAAGTTGCAGAAATACAAACCGATTCAACTCGTCAATTTCATTTTATTGCTATCGATCATCGTTGTTACTGGTATAAGTTCCGACATGTGGGAATTTTTCAGTTGATTGCTTTTAAGTACTCGGTTTTTTGATTGTAATAGACTTCAATGCCTTTCTGATTCAATTAAAACTGAATATTTTTAATTATTTGATTTTTGTGTTAATATAATATCGGAAAGAAACACAAGGGAGGCGTTCATCATGAATCAACAAGAACCTATGGGAAAAGAGGAATTCCAAACCGCCCAGGACTCTACCCAACCTGTCAAACCACTGTCGCATGATCATGATGGCTTAGTTGAACCGAAAATCAAGGAATATGTGCCGCTAGAAGTCGGTATCGTCATTTTTACAATTGTCGTATTGGCATTGATCTTCGTTGGATTATTTTCCGGTATGTGGGGATTGATAGACTGACGGTGAGAGCATTATACGATTTATGTAAGACAAAAAGAGGATGCGCATAGACTGCTATAGCGATATGTGACACCTATAAAGCACTTTCCGTAGGCTGTTTGCGCCCGAAATTCCTTGGGGCTAGGCAGCCTGCTTTTCGAGAGTCCGGTCATCGTTTTAGTAACGCAAATAATCGGTTACTTTCTCGAAGATTTGAAAGTTGTTCAATGAAGTGAACTGCCCTTCAACTTTTTCAAAGAGTAAAGGGCTGATTTATATATGAGGGATTATCGGAAGTAGAATCCATATCAAAAAGGAGGGAATATGCTGCTCTCACAGCGTGTTCCCTCCTTTTAATTAATTTTAAATACTCGCCAATATAACGCCACTTCATTGCCAGGATCCAACACGAATAAAGCATAAAAAAACACCCGCTTTTTCGCGGGTGTTCTGTCATTTATTTGGCTAAGACATCTTGGAATTCGGGAGTTTTGTCGATAATAGCACTGGCGAATGGGCATTGGGCATCAATGGTTTTACCTTCGTTTCGGGCATACTGGACAATTTCTGCAACGAGCTTTTTGCCGATTCCTTGTCCTTCGAGTTCAGGCGACACTTCTGTATGGTCTACGGTGAGCACATCACCATTCGGCACATACGTAAGGGCTGCCAGTTCTTCTGAATTTTCTTGAATGAAGAATTTATTGTTTTCATGTGAAATATCCAACGTTCATTCCTCCTCGGATTTTTAAGTTCTCTTTGTGTATTCCCGCAATTTAACAGGATATTCAATGTAGATAAAAATTGCTTCAAAAAATTAAGAAAGCCGTTATTAAGGAGGGGAGTGAAAGGGTATAGCATGCAGTAACGAGGTGATGAAATGGAAAAGCAACCATTAGCGGAAACAGCGGTCAATGGAATTGAAAAGGTATTTGGCAAATACCCGGGCTACCGGCGCGCTCATGCACGGGGAGAAATATACAAAGCGATATTTTCGGCAAACGGCGCAGCCACTCCTTTTACCGTGGCTCCTCATTTTCAAGAAGGAGAGACGACGGCGCTGGTGCGGTTCTCGCATAGCTCGCCTGACCCAACCTGGACGGATATCATGTCGCCTGTAAAAGGAATGGCAGTGCAATTCCGGCTGCCAAATGAAGAAGTAACGAATATCGTCGGCGTCAACTCGCCCATTTTCCTGGCCAAAACACCGGAAGTGTTTACGGAAATGCTTAGCATCATCAAGTCTTTTAAAAGAGGGCGTCCCCGCATAAAGGATTTGGCTGAACTGGTCATCAAATATCCCGAAAGCCGGGCTGCTATTGACGTCTTGAAAGAAATGCATGCCCCTGCAAGTTTTGCGACGGGCCGCTATCATGCCATCCATGCCTTTTATTTTATTGATGGCGATGGAAATAAACGGCCGATTAAGTATGAATGGGAACCGGAAGCGGGCGTTGAAACGCTGACGCTTGAAAAAGCAGCGGCGATGCCGATTGAATACTACAAAGCCGATATTGAAGACCGCCTTGCGCAAGCGCCGGTGAATTTCTTATTGAATGTTGTTTTTGGGGAGGAAGGGGATCCAACAGACGATCCGACACAGGAATGGCCGCCGGAACGAGAGAAACTGACAATCGGCCGGTTGTCCGTCCAACAACCCATTCCCCAAGCAGAAGCAACGGTTTTTGATCCGACCATCATGACGGCGGGAATTGCCTGCTCAGAAGACCAAATTTTGAATTTCCGCAACGCTGCTTATTCGATTTCCCATGGCCGCCGAACGAATGGAATGTAAGAAAAGCTGAAGCCGATTTAACGGTTTCAGCTTTTTTGGGTAGAATTGCGATGGCGCCTGCGCTTTTCTTCTTGTCCAGACTCCGGCGGCTAGCCCCTCGAGTCGCTTCGGTCTCAGCTTCCATGGCAAAAAGCGCCATGGCTGCTAAGCCCTCCAGCGCTTTTCGGGGCTGAACAGCCGCCTGCGCTTTTCTCATTGTCCAGACTCCGGCGATCAGGCTCTCGGGGTCATAAATCATCCCGGCTGTACGGCAAAAAGCGCCGCTTCGCCGGTTCGTCTTATGCCCGTCGAGCCTAGCACAATCGCCTGCGCTTTTCTTAATACAGTTGTCCTTGGTGGTAGAGGACGGTTGATAGTCTTTTTACGGAATGGATATAGCAATTTTGGCGGAGCGGGAAAGGATCCCCGAAAAATTGCGGATAAATCATATCCATGGTGTGTTTCATTTTTTCCAGCAATAATCGGTAAACTTCTTCTTCCGTATAAAACTGGGTTTCACGGCCTTGCAGCCATTCAAAATAAGAAACAATCACACCGCCGGCATTTGCGAGGATATCCGGAACAATGATGACGCCTTGCTCGCTAAGGAATTTATCAGCTTCTTGTGTGACCGGAGCGTTCGCGCCTTCTACAATAATACGCGCTTGAATCGCTTTCATATTGTCCGAATGGATTTGATCTTCCAATGCAGCGAGCAACAAGACATCTACAGGTAATGTCAACAGTTCGTCCCGGCCTTTGATATCAGCTGTTATATTGGCTGCTTTTAACTGTTCATCGGTATTCGGCAAGTCCCCGCGGTTCGTTGCAGCAAACTGCACTAAGGACAAAATGTCCAAACCGTCTTCATTGAACAAGGTAACGTTGCGGTCGCTGACAGCCACAATTTTATTGTTGATATGGGTACTTTTATACGCTTCAAGCGCAGCTACCGATCCCACATTCCCGAATCCTTGGACCGCCATCGTCAATGGCCGGTCAAAATGAGCGAGGGCAGTGGCTGCAAACACATTGTCGGAAGCGGCCAATTGTTGCTGGTTTTCTTTGATGAAGTCGTGGAACAGATAGCGGAACGTAAAATAAACTCCTTTGCCGGTCGCTTCGCGTCTGCCGAGTGAACCGCCGTTTTCAATACTTTTGCCGGTAAAGCTGCCAAGATAAGGGCTGCCTGCCGTAATTTTTTTGTATTCGGTCATCATCCAATCCATTTCGCGTGCGCCGGAACCGACATCGGGTGCTGGAATGTCTTTGTCAGGTCCGATGACATCTGAGAAATAGCGCACATATTTACGAGAAATGAGGTTTAATTCCCTTTCCGAATACTTTCGTGGATCCAGTACGATGCCGCCTTTGCCGCCTCCGAATGGAACACTGTGCAAGGCATTTTTCAGTGTCATCAAGAAAGCCAAGTTGACGACTTCGTCTTCGTTGACGCTTTCATGGAAACGGATGCCGCCTTTGTATGGTCCAAGTGCGTCATTATGCTGCACCCGAAAAGACGGAATCCTAACAACGCTGCCATCATCCAATGGAATCCGGAGAAATGATTTGTGTATTTTGTTGGGAGTTGAAAGGATGGAGCTTAAGGAAGTAAATGCTTGGTTTCTCATTTTGCCTTGCAGTTCCGGCAGAAAATCCTGGTTTTCCATTAAAGCGTCCAAGGAATCTTGAATAATGATTTTTGTTTGTTTTTCCATAAAAAACACCTCCAAATTTTACGTCTCTTTTTTCCTATACCCTAGTTTTACGGTTTATGCGCATGAAAAAACCGCTTCCCCAAGTGAAAATGGGAAGCGGCAAACGATTATTTTTTGATTTTCATTAATTGAAGTTCGGCATTCAAGGCCTTGAACAACGCAATGACCATTAAAATGATGACGAACGAAAACGGCAAAGCTGCAATGATGATTGTGTTCTGTACTGCCGTCAACCCGCCGACAGACAATAAAATCGCAGCCACAAGCGACTGGGCGACACCCCACAACACTTTGATTTGATTGCTTGGCAACAGCGATCCATTGGTCGACTGCATACCCAGCACGAAAGTAGCAGAGTCTGCAGACGTGATGAAGAATGTCCCGACCAACAGAATAGCAAGAATAGACATTACCGTGCCAAGCGGCATCTCGCTAAACATCGCAAACAAGCTTTGCTCCGTTGTAAAAGCTGTTAAATCAAATCCGTTTTTTTGCGTATCAATAGCGGTTGTGCCAAAAACGGCGAACCAGAACGCGCCGAATATCGTCGGTGCAAACACAACGCCGATGAGAAACTCACGGATTGTCCGCCCCTTGGAAATGCGGGCGATGAACATGCTGACAAACGGTGCCCATGAAATCCACCATGCCCAGTAGAAGATGGTCCACATATTCAGCCAGCTGCGGTTTTCCGCATTGAGCGGAGCCGATTGGAAGCTGAGGCCGATCAAGTTTTGGAAATAAGCGCCGAACGTTTCAGTGAACATATTCAAAATGAGCAAGGTTGGACCAAGCACCAGAACCAGAATCAACAAAATGACGGCCAATACCATATTGGCATTTGATAAATACTTGATGCCTTTGTTGAGCCCAGACCAGGCAGACATGATGAACAAGACCGTCACGACTGCGATGATAATCATTTGAACCGTTTGGTTTTGTTCGACTCCGAACAAATAAGAAAGACCGCCATTAATTTGAGCAGCGCCGAAGCCGAGTGAAGTCGCTACGCCAAAAACAGTTGCGAAAACTGCTAAAACATCGACGAGCGTCCCTAAAGGACCTTCCATCTTTTTGCCGAAAATCGGCTTCAGTGTTGATGAAATTAACGCAGGTTGGCCTTTTCTGAATTGGAAAAAGGCGAGGGATAAAGCAACCATTCCATACATGGCCCACACATGGATGCCCCAATGATAGTATGTACGCTGCAACGATTCTTTGAATGCGGCATCGGTTCCTGGCTCAGCTGTAGCCGGCTGGACAGCGAAATGCGACAATGGTTCGGATGCGCCGTAGAAAACGAGGCCGATCCCCATGCCTGCTGAGAACAACATCGAAATCCAGGAAATCGTCGAAAACTCAGGCCGGTCTGTATCTTTTCCTAGACGAATTTTCCCATAGGGGCTGATAATAATGATGAAAGTGAAAATCAATAAAAGTGCCATGATCATCAAGTAATACCAGCCAAATGACGTGTCGATGAACGAACGGATGCTGCCCGTCCCTTTCTCAAACGCTTGAGGTGCGATAACGCCGAAAGCTACCGTCAAAATGATTAACGCAAATGTGATGTAAAAAACTCTTGAAGCTTTCTTCATAGTATAGGGCTGGCGGAGACACGTGATTTTAATCAGTAGAAGAGCCAGCTTACACTTCCTTTCTATTTTTGAATTTTCACTAAATATATCCTGTAATATAATTAATGAAAGATGGTGAATATCTATGGCCACTATCACAGCCAAGGTAAAGATTTACGTTCAAAAAGAACAAGGAGAACGTCTTCAAATGACGACAAACGCTTATCGACAAGCATGGAACTTCTTGTCTGAAAAAGTAGTTGAGTCCAAAGAGTTGAATCAAATCAATCTCAATAATCTATACTACAAGGAATTAAGAAACCGCTTTGGTTTGAAATCCCAAATGGCTCAGTCTGTCATGAAAACGGTCATTGCCCGCTATAAATCCGCCAAGTCAAACGGGCACGAGTGCTGTTTTGTTAAAGACAAAGATTAAGATTACCGAAGTTCATATCCTTAGTCAAATGTTTAACAAATCAGTCATCCAAGCAAAGCACGGGAAACCTTCTTATCCCCACTCATCCATTTGCTCTTCTTCTGTAACTACGCGAAGATCATCTCCGGTAATCGTCATCACTTGGTAGTCTGCTTTTTCCGCGTAGCGCTCCGCTTCTTTTTTGATGAATTTAGGAGACCCGTCGGTTTCATCGTCATAGACAATTAAAATGCCATCGGAGTTTCGCAGGAAAAACTTATTTTTCTCAATGAATTGCCATGGAGCTTCGTATGGTTTGTTCGTTAGGCTTCGGTGGAAATCGGCGCTTTCGATAATCATCTGGTATTTTTCCCGCTTGGCTTCGTTCCAATTTTTGTCTTGTTCCAGAAAAGGAGTAAGGACGGCATACTTCAACTCAGGAAATTCTTTTTTCATCTCCAACACGACTTCCGCTGCCCAAATTTCCACTCCAAGCTGCCCGCTTAAAATGACCCATTCCATGCCTTCATCGATCAAGGCGCGAAAACGATTTTCCAGCGCTTTTTTAATAAAGCGAATCCCAGGGCTTTTGTCATCAAAAATCCCGAGTTCATGTTGTTTATAGCCGGTCACGACCAAACGTTTCAACATTGCAGCCACTCCTTTCTATCGTAAGACTAGTTTACCATGCAATTCCTTTGCGTACTTTAAGAGTACCCATAAAAAAACCAGTTAAAATCTGAAAAATTAATTTATTCTTTCTGTTATGATAAACTAATTTCAAACAAAGGAGGAGAGCGATGGTTGAGTTAAGTGATGTGAAAAAAGCGCAAGAGAAAATCCAAGGCATTATCCATCAGACGCCAATTTTGACTTCTACTTTATTAAACGAAAAAAGCGGGAATTTGGTTTACCTAAAATCAGAACACCTGCAGAAAACCGGGTCGTTTAAACTGCGCGGAGCTGCAAACGCCGTGAAACAGGCAGTGGAAGACGGGGCTCGATTTATCACAGCGGCTTCTTCGGGTAATCATGGGCAAGCGGTCGCTTACATTGCCGACAAACTTGGCGTTCTGGCAGTCATTGTCGTTCCGGAAGATGCGAACCGGGCGAAAGTGGCGGCGATCGAAGCGTATAACGGACAGGTGGTTTATTGCGGAACGACTTCTGCGGAACGGATTCCGCGGGCGATGGAACTTGCTGAAGAAAATAATGGATTTTACGTTCCGCCATACGACCATCCGCACATCATCGCAGGGCAAGGGACCGTTGCGCTGGAAATTTTGGATCAAGTGCCGGATGCCGACATCTTGGTTGTTCCGGTCGGAGGCGGCGGATTGATCAGCGGAATTTTAACGGCAGCCAAAGCCATCAAGCCGGGGATCCGAATCATTGGTGCCGAACCGGAAGCGGCCAACGATACGTTTTTGTCGCTTCAAAACAAACGCATTACTTCTATTGAAGGATCCACAACAATTGCCGATGGGCTGCGGACATCTCAGCCTGGCGATTTGACCTTTCCGATTATGCAAAGCTTATTGGACGACTTGATTTTGGTGACAGAAGACGAAATCAAACAAGCGTTTCACTTTATGCTGGAACGGACCAAGCAAGTAATTGAGCCTTCTGGTGCAGTGGCAGTGGCCGCTGTACTCTCTAGCCAGTTGAATGCGAAGGACCAACACGTTGTGGCCGTGTTGTCAGGGGGCAATGTGGATTTGCGGCAGCTGGAATATTTTTTGCCAGACGTATAAATCTCTTGTTTAGTACCGGAAAGAACGGGAAAACCATTATTAATTGAAAATAAAAACTTCGTTTCGATTGAAGTTGGATTTTTTGATTACCAGGAAAGATAACAACATCCTTACATATGGAAGGAGGCATATTACATGAGTGAGAAAAAAGAGCCCCATGAAAAATTAGCGGATGGTGAACTGGATTTAAAAGCCGCACAACAAGTGCATTTAGCTGATGATTTTAAAAAAGCAGACCAAGCCGGGAAAGAGCAGGACAGCCAAGGTGACAGTAAAAACGAGGACAAAGAAAAATAGATTTTGAAGAGCTTTTAAGTTAACTTTAACTTAAAGGCTCTTTTTAGTTTGGAGAAAAAGTTGTGAACCCTCTTTCGGCATCTTGCAAACTGAAAATGAAAACGGTAACATAAAGTTTAAGTATTCTGAACATACCAACCAGTTGGTATGTAAGAGTTATCTGAATCGAATGGGGGATAAAAAATGAATGTCATGGATTTGTTTCGATTGGATGGAAAAACCGCTATTGTTACCGGAGGCGGCAGAGGGCTTGGAGCACAAATCGCCGAAGGGTTCGCTGAAGCTGGCGCTAATGTTGTGGTTTGTTCAAGAAAAGTGGAAGCTTGCCAAAAAATGAGCGACAAACTAAAAGAGATGGGTGTTGGCTCATTGGCCATAGCGTGTGACGTCACCAATCCGGAAGACGTGAAAAACGTCGTGCAAAAAACGATTGAAGAATTCGGAACGGTGGACATTTTGGTCAACAACTCCGGCGCCACTTGGGGAGCGCCGGTCATCGATATGCCGCTCGAGGCTTTTCAAAAAGTGATGAATGTTAATGTTACGGGCACTTTTTTGATGAGCCGGGAAGTAGGAGAAACAATGATCAAGCAAGGCAGCGGAAAGATCATCAATATTTCATCGGTTGCCGGGCTCGGCGGCATCGATCCCCGTTTTATGGATACGATTGGCTACAACACAAGCAAAGGGGCCGTCATTACGTTTACAAAAGACCTTGCAGCTAAATGGGGCCAGTACAACATCAACGTCAATGCGCTGGCGCCTGGCTTTTTCCCGACAAAAATGTCGGAAGTGTTGATTGAAAGAGGCGGCAAGCAGCTTCTGGAGCAAACCCCGTTAAAACGGTTTGGAACCGAAGAAGACTTGAAAGGAGCTGCTTTATTTTTAGCGGCAAAAGCATCGGATTACATTACAGGAGACGTTGTCATTGTCGACGGCGGAATGCATGCCATCTAAGAAAAAGACTGTGGGGTAATCGGCATGAAAGAAAAAATAACAAAACAAAGCATTCTTCTGTTTGAGAAAAAGGGCTTCAGCGAAACGTCCATCCAAGAAATTGTCGAAACGCTCAACGTAACGAAAGGCACGTTTTATTATTATTTTGAAAGCAAAGAGCAGCTCTTAATGGATATTCACCTCGGCTATATCAATGATTTATTGGCGAGGCAGGAAACGATTCGAAAAAGCAGCGCCAGCAACGAAGAAAAACTCATCGGCATTGTGCATTTATTGATCACAGACATACAAGAACAAGGGCCGAGCGGCAAGGTGTTCTTTCGGGAAATGCGGCATTTGACAGAAGGCAATGCAGAGGAAGTGAAAACGAAACGCGAGCAATTCCGCTTGAATATTGAAGAAATCATTCGAGACGGCATTGCGGCAAGCGAGTTTCGAAAAGAGTTGTCGCCGGGCATTCTCGCTTTTGCCGTACTCGGCGTCACCAATTGGAGCTACCAATGGTTCAACCCGAACGGAGAAATTTCCGCTGAACACTTAACAGAGATTTATTGTGATTTCATCTTAAAGGGCATTTCCCAATTTAGAAACAAAGGAGCGGATTCAAATGGCACATGAAACGACTGTCAAAGTACGCTTTAGCGAAACCGATGCACTCGGCCATATTAGCAATATCAGTTATTTTATTTACTTGGAAGAAGCCCGGACCGATTTTTTTAGCGAATTGGGGTTTGGCACAGGAATTGAAGATTGGAAACTGATTTTGATTTCCGCAAAATGCGATTTCCTCAAGCAAGGATTTTTCAATCAACGCTTGAAGATCCATTCCGATATTACGCGGATCGGCAATTCAAGTTTTATGATCGGCCACCGGATCACCGATGAACAAACAGGAGAATTGATTGCAAAAGGCGAAGCCGGCGCTGTTTATTTTGATTTTGACAAGCAAAAAAGCGAAAGGATCCCCGATAACTTAAGAAAGAAACTTGAAGAGCATGTAGCAAAGGAGGCCCGCTCGTGATGGAACTTAAAACCTTAGCTTATCAAGGCGCCGGCTTTTTGCACCAGTCTTCCGAAGCCGGAAGTATCTTTACGCCTGAAGACTTTACCGAAGAACACCGCATGATCGCAAAAACCGCCAAACGCTTTTTGGAAAGCGAAGTAAGGCCGAATCACGAAGGAATTGAAGAGCAAAATTTTGATTTAGTGAAAGTTCTGCTTGGAAAAGCAGGAGATCTTGGCCTTCTCGGGCACAGTATTCCGGAAGCTTACGGCGGACTCGGTTTGGATAAAGTCAGCAAAGGTTTGGTCGGCGAATTTCTTGGTTCAGCAGGCAGCTACAGCGTGGCGCAATCCAACCATACATGCATCGCCACGCTGCCGATCACGTATTTCGGAACGCCTGCCCAAAAAGAAAAATACTTGCCAAAACTGGCATCCGGCGAATGGATCGGCGCTTATTGCCTGACAGAACCGGAAGCGGGAAGTGACGCATTATCTGCTAAGACAACTGCCCGGTTGAACGCTGCAGGTACGCATTATTTGTTAAACGGCACGAAAATGTTCATCACAAACGCAGCTTTTTCGGATACGTTCATTGTTTACGCAAAAGTGGACGGCAACGCTTTTACCGCGTTTATTGTCGAAAAAGAGCATCCCGGCTTGTCGCTTGGGGTAGAAGAACAGAAAATGGGCATTAAAGGTTCGTCGACGCGGACAGTGACTTTTGACGATTGTGAAGTGCCGGTTGAAAACGTGCTTGGCGAAATCGGCAGGGGCCACGTGATAGCGCTAAACGTACTGAAT
Source organism: Planococcus sp. YIM B11945 (assembly GCF_050864155.1). Classification (NCBI taxonomy): domain Bacteria; kingdom Bacillati; phylum Bacillota; class Bacilli; order Caryophanales; family Caryophanaceae; genus Planococcus; species Planococcus sp. YIM B11945. The sequence goes on from NZ_JBOZWR010000005.1 coordinate 218,364, forward strand.
CTCGGGCGCTTCAACCTTGGTTCTGCTTGCATGGGTGCTGCTAAATATGCGTTGGAGCTCACTGTAGGCTATGTGAAGGAGCGCCGCCAGTTTGGCAAGCCGATTGCGGAGTTTAGCGCGACCCAAGAAAAAGTGGCGGATATGGCGCTGCGCATTTATGCGGCAGAATCGCTTCAGTACCGGACAGCGGGCTATTTGGAAGACGCGCTTGGCGGCTTGTATGAATCGGACGACCACCGCTTGATTGCGAAGCGGCTGATGGAATACGCCACCGAATGTGCAGTCTGCAAAGTGTACGGATCGGAAACTTTGGACTTTGTGGCGGACGAATCGCTTCAGCTGCACGGCGGCTACGGATTTATCAAAGAATACAAAGTTGAACAAATCTACCGCGATTCCCGGATCAATCGCATTTTTGAAGGAACGAATGAAGTGAACCGTTTGCTGATCCTTGGGAACTTATTGAAACAGGCAGCAAAAGGAGAGCTGGGGTTGGATGAGGCCTTTAAAGGAGCCATTGCAGAAATGAAGTCGCCTAAAGTAGAAGCGATCGGACCTATTTCCCGGGAAATAGAGGCGGTACAGGCGATGCGACGCGTCTTTTTGTTTGCAGCAGGAATGGCTTATCAAACGCACGGTGCCAAACTGGGTGATGAACAAGAAGCGTTGATGAAACTGGCCGATATGGGCATTGCGTTATTTGCAGTGGAATCGGCTGTTTTGAGGACCGCCAAGGCCCTTGGACAAAACGGGGAAGCGCAAGAAACAGTGAAAATCGAGATGGCGAAAGCGCTTGTCGACGATGCCTTGCTAGAAGTGGAGATGGCTGCCCGCAAAGTGATTCAAGGAATGGCGTCCGGAAAACAATTGAGTGCCAGTGTTTCTATGGTGGCTGCAGAACTTGGGCGTTTGCAGCGTTCAGGCGGAATTGCTTCAAAGCGGCATATTGCAGAAACGATGTTTGCAGCAGGACAGTATACCAATTAAGGGGGAAGATATGTGAAAGTCGTTAAATTTGAAGAATATGGCGGACCGGAAGTCTTGAAACTGGTGGAGGCAGAAATCCCGAAGCCCGTTGAAAGGGAAGTAATCATTGAAGTTAAAGCGATTGGTGTCAACTATGCCGATACGGCAAGGCGCGAAGGGAAGTACGTGGTGCCGACAGAACTGCCGTATGTGCCTGGTTCGGAAGTTGCGGGCGTCATCGTGGAAACAGGAAGCGGCGTGGCAAAGTTCCAAAAAGGCATGCGGGTTGTGGCATTGATTGAATCTCAGGGCTATGCGGAATACGCTGCAGTACATGAAACGGTGTTGACGCCAATTCCGGAAGGTGTGGACTTTGACCAAGCGGTAGCGTTGCCGCTTCAAGGATTGAGTGCGTACCATATTATCAAAACGATGGGCCGCCTGGAAAAAGGGGAAAGCATTTTGATTCACGCAGCGGCAGGAGGCGTTGGTGCCATTGCGGTGCAGCTGGCAAAAATTTTCGGGGCCGGCCAAATTATTGCGACTGCGAGTTCGGATGAGAAGTTGGCGCATGCCGAAAAAATGGGTGCTACTCATTTAGTGAATTATACGGAAGCGGGCTGGGAACAAAAAATCAAAGAACTCACCGGCGGCAAAGGCGTCGATGTGGCGCTCGAAATGGTCGGCGGCGATGTTTTCAATAAAACCATCAAATGCTTGGCGCCTTTCGGCCGACTGGTTATCTTTGGAGCAGCAAGCGGCGAACAAGCTACCTTTAATCCCGGCCAGTTGATGCGGAAAAACCAATCGGTCATCGGCTTTTTCCTGCCGCAGATCATGCGCAAACCGGAACTGTTCCAGCAAAGCTTTGCGGAATTGCTGGGTTATGTGAATAGCGGCCAATTGCAGCTGACCATCGGCGGAACGTTCCCGCTTGAGGAAGCGGCGCACGTCCACACTTTATTGCAAGGAAGAAAAACCATCGGCAAATTGGTTTTGAAACCCTGACTTCTCCTTGGTTAAACAGAATTGTGGCACAAATAGAATTGTTGCTCCACAATAAAAGCAAGGAATAAAAGGAGGAATTCGATGAAAATTCTTGTTGTCGGTGCGGGTGCAATAGGTGGATACTTCGGCGGGCGGCTTCTTGAAAAAGGACAAGACGTGACCTTTTTGGTGCGCCCTGGAAGGAAAGAAAAACTCGAAAAGTCAGGACTTAAAATCAAAAGTGTCAATGGAGATGTTGCACTGAGGCCCAAGTTAATCACTTCAGAACAAAAAGGCGAACCGTTTGATGTGGTGATTCTCTCAACAAAATCTTATCAGCTTTCGGCGGCCATCAAAGATGTTCGCCCTTTTGTGGGTGATGAGACAATGGTGTTGCCGCTGCTGAATGGAGTGGTCCATATTGAAGATTTAGCTGTTGCGTTCGGAGATAAAGCAATCATCGGTGGATTATGCTATATCGAATCGACTCTAGATGCAGAAGGCACCGTCATTCAGGCAAGCCCCATGAATCAGCTCGTTTTTGGCGAGCGGTCAGGCGAGAAATCCGATCGCATACTCGACCTGCAAAAAGCATTCAACGGAACAAAAGGTGACTTTGTACTAAGCGATCAAATCGATCAAGAGATGTGGCAAAAGTATTTATTTATTACGGCAATGTCGGGCATCACCTCTATGATGGAGTCGCCAATCGGACCCATTCGCGAATTGGAATCCGGAAAACGGACCATTGCGGCGTTTATCAAAGAACTTGCAAACGTGATGTTTGGTATCGGCGCACCCATTAAAGACACTGTGGTTCAAGACCAAATAGAAAAAATCCATTCTATGGGAGCTGGTATGAAATCGTCGATGCAGCGAGATATGGAAAAATCTCATCCGACAGAAGTGGAACATCTGCAAGGCTATTTATTGGAAAAAGCCAAAGAAATTGGTGTAAGTGTCCCGATACTCGAAACGATTTACACAAAATTGAAGTTGTATGAACAAAACTTACATAACGGAATCCAGAAATAAAACCGGTGGGGAGAGGATGCAGCAGTGAAAGCATTTGTCATTGAATCAGGTGAATTGAAAGTGAAAGACATGAAAGAACCGGAGGCAAAAATTGGAGAAGTGGTGGTTTCACTTCGGACAGCGGGATTGAACCACCGAGACTTGGGCTTAGTCCGGCGCCATGGGGATAAACCGGAGGCATTGATCATCGGCTCGGACGGAGCAGGAGTCGTTGAATCAATCAGCGAGGGCGTCACGAATTTTTCGGTCGGTGATGAAGTAATCATCAATCCGGCGCTTCGCTGGTACCACAACAGCGATGCGCCGCCGAAAGAGTTTGATATTTTGGGCATGCCGGACCACGGAACGTTCGCCGAAAAAATCTCGATTTCGGTCGAACAACTGGAGAAAAAACCAGGCTATTTATCTTGGGAAGAAGCGGGTTCTTTGCCGCTTGCCGCGTTGGCCGGCTACAGAGCGCTGTTTACAAAAGGCGGAGTCAAACAGGGCGACACGGTGTTTATTCCCGGAGCGGGCGGCGGGGCTGCAACTTATTTGATTCAATTCGCCAAAAGTGCAGGCGCTCGAGTGATTGTCACGTCCAGAAGCAAAGACAAGCTGGAGCAAGCCAGAAAATTAGGCGCGGATTTGGCGATTGATACGTCGAGTGACTGGAATGAAGAATTAGCTGATGAAACAGTGGACTTGGTCATCGAAAGCGTCGGGCGCGCCACGTTTAACCGGTCGCTTGGCGTTTTGGAAAAAGGCGGGCGGATAGTGGCTTTTGGCGCGACGACGGAAGACACGATCGATTTTGATCTTCGCCAATTTTTTTACGGGCAATATCAATTGTTTGGGTCGACGATGGGAAGCCGGGAAGAACTGCGGGAGATGCTGAAGTTTATGGAAAAGCACGCCATTCATCCTTTAGTGGACAAGGTTTTTCCATTGCAGGAAGCCCAAGCAGCATTTGAGTATTTAGCGGCAGGCAAACAATTCGGCAAAGTTGTTTTAAAGCTTGGAAAATAAACTGGAGCACCTGAAACTTTTTCATTCATCAGCCGTATACTAGATAAGATAAAAAATCGACTGGAGATGAAAATTGATGGAGAATACCGGTTTAAAAATTCTGGTCCATGCAAGTGCGTTTTTTGCCCCGTTTTTGGTGCCGTTTATTGTGTTCTTGATTAGCAGTGACCGCGAAGTGAAAAAACTTTCCATCCAAGCCTTGTTGTTCCAAGTAGTAATGGGCATCCTGTTTGCGATTTCGTTCGTGCTGATGTTTATCGTGATCGGTATTCCGATGCTGATTGTCGTTAGTATCATGACAGTGATTGTTCCAATTTGGGGCATCGTCCGAGCATTGAATGGCGACCGCTTTGATTACCCGATCGTCGGAGCTTGGTACCAATAAATGAAAAAGTACTGCTATCCATTGGATGGCGGTACTTTTTTTCGCTCACGAGAAAAAACGCACGCTCACGAGAAAAAACGCACGCTCACGAGAAAAAACGCACGCTCACGAGAAAAAACGCACGCTCACGAGAAAAAACGCACGCTCACGAGAAAAAACGCACGCTCACGAGAAAAAACGCAC
>NZ_JBOZWR010000006.1:0-192804 GCF_050864155.1 Planococcus sp. YIM B11945
ATAACTCACGCTCGCGAGAAAAAACGCACGCTCGCGAGAAAAAACGCACGCTCGGCAAAATAACCTGGAAAATGAAAGAACGGCCCCGAAAGTCAGTTCCATGACTTCTGTGGCCGCTCTTTCGTTCGTTATTCAAAAATATACGACAATGCTTTTAATGCTTGATCGACTGTTTCGACAGTGGCGCTGGCTTTTCGGGAAAGTTCTTTTAACGGATGGTGGAGCTTTTCGGGCCGGATGATGATCACCGGTTTGCCGGAAGCGATTGCTGCACTCGCATCCATCGCCGTGTTCCATTGCTTGTACTGTTCGCCGAAAAGAGCGATGACGAGATCGGCTTTGTTGAGCAGCACGCCGGTCCGCAAGTTGTTGAAGCTAGATGCCGTTAAGTCTTTAGCAACGGCATTCGGCTGTTTGCCTAGAATTTCTTCTCCGATATGGTCTGAGCGCTCATGGTCTTCCATAGGTCCAACAAAATCAATGGGAAGCCGTAATGCCAACGCCTTTTTCTTGAGTTCCCCGCGCCATGAACTATGAATTTCACCAGCCAAATAAACGGTTAATCGCATGATCCATTCCTCCAAAACCCATTTCTTTCAGTTTAGCATAATTGAGGGATGGTTAGATGATCAAGCGCTCTTTTCGTGTTACCGGAATCAATGAAAGCACATTTTCCATTTTGAACGTGCGTTTTTTGTTCCGGAGAAAGCAGTAGGCTTGAAACGTATCTCCGCTGACTTTTAAAATTTTAATGCGGCGTTTGCTGATTGAACCGTCGTTCGCCATGTACATCATATCAACCAGCTGCTGGTATTTGAATGCTTTTAGAATCTGTGCTTTCATGATTTTCACTCCCTTAATAGAACGTTTGTTCTTATTATAACCTATAAATTTAAAGGAAACAAGCCAGGAGATTTCGTGTATAATGGAACGAACATATATTCTTTTTTGAAGCCGAAAGGAGCAAAATCCATGAAATTTTTCCATACTGCCGACTGGCATTTAGGCAAGCTGATCCAAGGGGTTTACATGACTGATGAACAGCGCTTTGTCTTAAATCAATTGATCGCTGCCATAGAAGAAGAACGGCCGGATGCGGTCATTATTGCAGGAGATTTGTACGACCGGGCAGTGCCTCCGACGGATGCGGTCAATTTGCTCGATGAAGTGTTGGCTAAAATCGTCTTGGAATTAAAGACGCCTGTCCTTGCGGTCGCAGGGAACCACGACAGCCCCGGGCGCTTGAATTTTGGCAGCCGGGTCATGAAAATGAACGGCATCCACATTGCTGGCCACGTCCAGAAAGAACACGAACCGGTGATATTGCGCGATGAACATGGCGAAGTCCATTTTCATTTGGTTCCTTATACAGATCCTTCATTGGTGCGCTATGCGCTTGAAGATCCGGAAATCCGTTCGCACGACGATGCGACAAAAGCCATCGTTGAGAACATAAAAAAATCACTGGCTCCGGAAGCGCGCCATGTATTTGTCGGGCATGCGTTTGTGACGCCTTACGGGGAACAAGAGGACAACACCAGCGATTCAGAACGGCCGCTGTCGATCGGCGGAGCGGAACACGTAGATGCCCGCCATTTCGAAGGGTTTCATTACACGGCGCTTGGGCATTTGCACAAAGCGCATTACGTCTTGAACGAAACGATCCGCTATGCGGGATCTCCGCTCAAATATTCGATTTCTGAGGAAATGCACCAAAAAGGATTTCATGTGGTCGAAATGAATGAAGACGGCAAGGTTTCAGTGGAAAAACGCGTGTTTGCGCCAAACCGCAATATGCGGAGAGTGGAAGGGACGATGGATGAAATTTTGCGCCACGAACTCAGCGAGGATTTTGTTTTCGTGACTTTGCTTGACGACGCCCCGATTTTGTTCCCGATGGAAAAAGTCCGTTCCGTGTACCCGAATGCGATGCATGTCGAGCGCAAAAGTTTTGCCAGTGCGAGCACACAAGGTGAAACCGGGTCTCGTCGAAAAATGGATTCGCTGTCTTTATTTAACGCCTTTTATGAAGAAGTGAAAGGCGAAGCGGCATCGCCTGAAACCGAAGCAATCTTCAAAGACGTTTTGCAGGAATTTTTGCGTGAAGAAACCGAAGAGAAAGAAGGGGTAAAAGCATGAGACCCTTAAAATTAAAACTGACGGCATTTGGGCCATACAAGCAAACCGAAGAAATCAATTTTGCCGATTTGCAAGGCAATCAGCTATTCGTCATTTCGGGCAGCACTGGTTCCGGGAAAACGACAATATTCGACGGCATTTGTTTTGCGCTCTATGGTTCGGCAAGCGGTTCCGACCGCAGCGAACCGCGCATTTTGCGCAGTGATTTTGCGGACGATGCCACACACACGTGCGTGGAAATGGAATTCGAGATACATAATAAGGTGTACCGGATTTTGCGCCAAATGGGGCACGTGAAAAAAGGCAATAAAAGCGCTACAGGCGAACGCTACGAGTTTTTCGAAAAAAGTGGAGACGGTGAAAAACCATGCGTCGAACGCCAAATTGTTTCGGAGATCAACCGCCGTGTAGAAGAAATCATTGGCTTGACGCAAAACCAGTTTAGCCAGATCGTCATGCTGCCGCAAGGCGAATTCCGCAAACTGTTGACATCGGAAACGGATAATAAAGAAGAAATTCTCCGCAAGATTTTTAAAACGGAACCGTATAAAATGATCAGCGAACGCCTCAAGCAAAAAAAAGATGAAGCGGCAAAAGCGCATCAATTGGAAGAGCAGATTTTGAAAAGCCACATCCGAAGCATCGAAAGTTCATTGCCAGAACGCGAGTCGGCTATTTTTGAATTGCTGGCGCGGGACTATCAGAATGTCCATCAAGTAGTGGAAGGGCTAAAGCAGGAAGCATTGTATTACCAAGAAAAAATCAAACAAGACGATGAAACATATAAAGCTGCCTATCGTGCACATGCTGAGAAACAGGCGTTGTTCCATGAAGCGAAGCAGTGGAATGAGCGGTTTGCTGACCTTGCCGCTAAAGGGCGCAGGCTTGAGGAATTGACTGCCCAATTGCCGGTTTTTGAAGCAAAAGAAGAACAGTTAAAAAACGCAGAACGCGCCAGCCTTATCGAAAGCATTGAGAATTTCTACAACGAACTGAAATCGAATGAAGCACAAAAATTAGCACTGTTAAAACAAGCACATGACAACCACGAAGCTGCCAATATCCAACTGAAACAAGCGGAAGCCGAATTTTCAGCAGAGGAAATGCGCCGCGATGAACGCGAACAGCTGCACAGCCAATTAATAGCTTTGCAAAATCAGTTGCCTGCAGTCCAAGAATTAGACGGAAAAAATGCTGAACTCAAGCGGCTGCAAACGACCGCTAAACAAGCGGAAGTTCAATCGACTGCGGTTGAAGAAAAATGGCAGGCCGAAAAGCAGGCATTAAGTACGCTTAAAACAGAAATTGATATCCTCGAACAAGTGGTTGAAGCGTTTGATGAAAAAAATGCACGGTTAGCGGAATTGAAAGACCAATGCCGCATGTTAAAAGAACTGGTCGCCGCCCAAAAAAGTCTGGAAAAACAAGAGGCTGAAAAGCGGCTAAAAGAAGCCGCCTATAATGCCGCATTCGAAGATTACACGAGCTTGCAAGAAGCTTGGTTTGCCGATCAAGCACGTGTTCTGGCGGAGCAATTGCATGATGGCGAAGCGTGCCCGGTATGCGGAAGTTTGGAACATCCGCATAAAACCGGTGGATCGCATTCGTCAGGCGTTTCAAAAGAACAATTGGACGCAAAAAAATCCAAACTGGATGAAGTGGATAGCCAGTTCCGCGATGCATCGGCCAAGCAAAATGCGCTACTGGATCAAGTCGTGCAAAAAAACCAAGCGGCAATAGAATCGGGCCTAGCAACGGACCAGGTCGGACAGCTATTTGAAGAACTCGATGCCGGCCGAAGCGAATTGCAAAAAACCGTAGAAAAATTGCAGCAAGACAAACAAAAACTGCGCACGTTAAAAGACAAACACAGCCAGCTGTCAAAACAAGTCGATCAATTGGAACAAAACAAAACTGAAGCTGCACGGAAATGGCAGCAGCAAGCTTCAGCTTTTGAAACAGCCACAGCTGTTTACCAACAGCAACTCAACTCGATTCCAGAAGAAGTTCGCGTGCTCGCAGTATTGGAAGCGAAAATCCGTGAAATCGCTGCACAAAAAGACGTGCTTGAACAAAAGTGGACGGCTGTCCAACAGCAGCTCCAAACTGCTAAAGAAAAAATAGCGAAAGCTGCTGTTACGCTGCAGCATGCGGAAGACACAGCCAAAGAAACTTCCGTTAAAAAAGAACAATCGCATCAGCAATTTGCAGATGCCTTGAAAACATCCAAGTTTGAGTCGGAAGAAACGTACCGGCAAGCAAAACTTGCGCAAGCAAAGCAAACGGCTTTAAAAGAAGAAGTTTCAGTTTACAAGCAAAGCCGCCATACCTTAGCCGAACAAGTTGAAGAACTGGAAACTCTTTTGGTGGGCCGGGAACAAACCGATTCCCATCTGCTCGAAACCGAATTAGCAGAGCTAAAGGGGCGTTACGAACACTCGCTGTCCCAGCTGAACCATTCAAAAGAATTTCAGCAAAATGCTGTTTTGCTGATTGATAGAATTGTTCGCGCCGCAAAAAAAGCAGGGGAAGAAGAACAAAAAATGAACCGCATTGCCGATTTGCACGACATGATTCGCGGCCAAAACCCTTTGAAAATATCCTTCGAACGCTATTTGCAAATCGAGTATTTGGAGCAAATCATTCATTCTGCCAATGAGCGTTTGAGGGAGTTGTCGAATGGCCAGTTTTACTTGATCCGCAGCGACCGCCAAGAAGCCCGCGGCAAGCAAAGCGGATTGGGCCTCGATGTCTACGATTCTTATACCGGGCAGACGCGCGACGTCAAAACCTTATCAGGCGGCGAGAAGTTTAACGCATCCCTTTGTTTAGCCCTAGGCATGGCGGATGTTATTCAAAGCTTCCAAGGCAACGTGTCGATCGATACGATGTTCATCGATGAAGGCTTCGGGTCGCTTGACGAAGAATCACTCAATAAATCCATTGAAACCTTGATCGATTTGCAAAAATCGGGACGGATGATTGGCGTCATTTCGCATGTGCAGGAATTAAAATCGGCAATCCCGGCCATTTTGGAAGTGAAAAAATCCAAAGAAGGCTACAGCCAGACCCGATTTGTAATCAAATAAAAAATGGCGGCAAACTTGCCCGTGTTTAAACCTTCCCTCAATAGTGAATGATAAGAAGTAACAGGAAAGAAGATGGAAGGAGCCATTATGGATACCATTCTTTATTTTTTCTTTGGGGCGGCTTACATTGTGCTTATGGCTTGGGGAATAAGGCGCCAAAAGAACTGGAGCTGGATGTCGGTTGTTTTCTTGGTCGTGATCGGCCTTATATACGACAATTTCATCATTGCAATCGGCCGTTTTGTCGGAGAAGGGGCGTTGCTTAAAGGATTGAGTTTGCCGCGTTTTTGGAGTCATGCCTTATTGACGCCGCCGCTGGCCTTGTTTTCTTGGGCTGTGTTGCATCATGCTGGCGTAGCATGGGCAAAGAAGAAAGTCGTTATTATAGGCGTGCTCCTTTATACGGCGGCGCTGATTGTTATCGAGATTGCACTGGAAACCGCGCAGCTCTGGTTAACATCCGCCAATGAGTACGGAGCTTTGCGCTACGTGTCTGCAGAACCCGCAAGCGGGCCGCCAATCATGGTTTTATTGGTGACGCTCGCCCTTATTTTTGCAAGCATTGTGCTGTGGCGAAAAACAAGTTGGAAGTGGATGCTGATTGGAGCTGTGGTGATGACCATCGGCAGTGCTGTTCCGATTCCAGTGGAGAGTGCGGCAGCCACCAACGCATTTGAATTGTTTTTGCTGTTTACGCTTGTATGGACAAAAGTTCGTGTGGAATCCAGAACGTTGACGAAGAACTCAGTCTAAAGGAGTTTTTTCAATGAAGAATTTCAGCTTTAAAGGACGCATCATTTATTTCAGTTTGATCGCTGCAGTGAGCTTGGCTTTTTTTGCTTTGCAGTGGTACGCCAATTCTCAAGAAGCAGCAGGAAGCGGCTCTGTTCTGTTGCTGGTGATTTGGGGCTTGTTAGTGGCTTTTGGCATCGGTGGAGTTATTTACAGCATCAGCAAACGCGGCCGTCATAAGAAATGACGGTCTTTCGTTTTGAAGAAAATACGAAATAGCCCGGAAAGTACCGAAACGGGAAAACAGCTGGAATTATGATAGAATTTAACGAGATAAGCAAAGCCAGGAGTGTGAACCGAATGACGAAAAAACTAAATCCACAAGAAGTGATCGGCTTGATCGATCAAGGTGCGGATATCATCGTTCCGATTGCAAACGGAGAACCCATCCGTCTGCTCGATATATTGGAAGAAAATGCAGAACAGCTAAGCGGCGTAACGATTCATCAAATGTTGGCACTGCGCCCACGCCCTTACATATTGGGGGAGTTTGAACAATTAAAACATATCTCGTATTTTTTAAGCGGAGCCACGAGAAAAGTCTACCAACAAGCAAAAATTGACCTTGTTCCGAATAATTTTCATGAAATGCCGAGGCTCTTGCAAAAAGTGACGAACATGTCGATGATTATGACGGTTGCTTCTCCGATGGATGAGCACGGCTATTTTACGCTTGGCACGCAAGCCGATTACGTTTCTGAATTTATCGGCAAAGTTCCCTTTATTCTTGAAGTAAACAACCAAATGCCAAGAACATATGGCAGCAACCAAATCCATGTCAGCCAAATTGCCGGATATGTGGAACACAACGCCACTCTTACGGAAGAAAAAGCTTCAATCATTGCGGAAAAAGACATTCGCATCGCGGAATCCGTTACTGCGGATATCCAAAATGGCGATACGCTGCAAATTGGGATCGGTTCTGTTCCGAATGCGGTGATCGGCATGCTGAAAAATCACCGGCATCTTGGCATCCATACCGAAATGCTGCCGGATGGCATTGTGGACTTGGTAAATGCAGGAGCGGTGGACGGCACCCAGAAATTCACGCATCCAGGCAAAATCATCGCAACGTTTGCCTACGGTTCACAAAAATTATACGATTTTATCGACAACAACCCGGCCGTGGAATTTTTGCCGGTCAGCATTGTCAACGACCCGCGCGAAATTGCCAAAGAGAAAAACATTGTATCCATCAACGCTACAACAGAAGTAGATTTGTTTGGCCAATGCGCTTCTGAAACAGTCGGCGGCAAATACTACTCTTCAAGCGGCGGCCAAATCGATTTCGCCCGAGGTGTGCGTTTTGCAGAAAACGGCAAAGGCTATATCTGCATGCAATCCACTGCGAAAAACGATGCGATTTCCCGCATCAAGATCGATTTGGCTCCCGGATCAGTCGTGACCACTGGGAAAAACGATGTCGACAACATCGTAACCGAGTACGGCATCGCCCGATTGCACGGCGTCTCTTTAGCGGAACGCGCCAAGCGGCTGATTGCCATTGCCCATCCAAACTTCCGCGATGAATTGCTATTTGAAGCGAAGCAGCGGGGCATTCTTATATAAGTTCGAATGAAAAGTCTTTTCTAGTTTTTAGAAAAGGCTTTTTGTTTTGGCTTTCGAAATAAAACTTTACTTGAGGCAAGTAAAAATATATACTTACTTAGGTAAATAAATTCAGAAAGAGATGTTTATGCAAAATTTATTGTTTCATGAGATTCATCAGAAATCGCGGCTGTCGGTCAAAGAAGTCAACGAGGTGTTGAAGGACTTTGATTTATTCAGCTCACAATGGTCCATCCTTTTTTGCTTAAAGCAATTTGGTTCGATGACCCAAAAAGAGATTTGGCAGTATTTGAATGTGGAAGCGCCGACCGTGACCAGGACTCTTACACGGCTCGAACAAAGTGAGTGGATTGTCCGGAGAGAAGGGGCAGACAAACGCGAACGCATCGTCCAGCTTTCAGAACGCGCCGAAAAAATAGTGCCGGAAATCGAAAAACGGGTAATCGCACTTGAAGAAACTTTGCTGTCCCGCCTGAGCGACGATGAACAGCAGTTGTTGATCTCGTTGATGAAGAAAATTGGAACAGAACAGACAGAAAAGGATGTAAGGAATGACTGAGAAAAGACCCATTTGGACAAAGAGTTTCATCAATATATCGTTAAGTTCTTTTTTTATTTTTGCTGTGTTTTATGCACTGCTGACGTTCATCCCTATTTACGTATTGGATAGCGAAGGGTTAGGTGGAACTGCGACGGACGGAGGACTGGCAGTTTCGATTTTCTTAGTGTCAGCCATTATCATGCGATTTTTCGCAGGCCTGATTCTCGAAAAATACGGGAAACGCAAAATTTTGATTCTTGGTGTACTGATGTTTGCGCTCAGTACGGTGCTTTACATATTCGTCACCGATTTTTCAATGCTATTGGCGCTGCGCTTTTTCCATGGCATTTGGTTTAGCTTGGTGACGACAGTTGCCGGGGCAATTGCAGCAGACATTATTCCGCCGGAACGCCGCGGCGAAGGCTTGGGCTATTACGGCATTGCGATGAATTTGGCGGTTGTCGCCGGACCGTTTTTGGCATTGACGCTTCAGCCTTATGCTTCTTATCAAACTATTTTCGTGGTTTTCGGCATCATTATGATTATCGGATTTATTTGTGCGCTATGGGTACAATTAGAAGAAACGCCTGCTGCGAAAGTAGGGAAACGCAAATTGGCTTTCAGCGATTTCCTGGAAACCCGGTCGATGCCGATTGCCAGCGTCGGTTTTCTTGTTTCATTTGTCTATGCCAGCATCATCACATTTATCTCCGTTTATGCAACTTCACTTGGCTTGATTAAAACCGCGAGCTTTTTCTTTGTAGTATACGCGGTAGCGATGCTGCTCGTCCGGCCATTTTCCGGCCGCTTGTTCGATATGCGTGGGCCGAACATCGTTATCATTCCATCGTGCATTATCTTTGCCATCGGCCTCATTTCGCTTAGCTTTACCCATTCTTCATGGATGCTGCTGCTTTCGGGCGCATTAGTAGGGCTCGGCTACGGCACGCTTTTGCCGAGTTTTCAAACTTTGGCGATACAAGCAGCCGACAAGCACAGAAGCGGCTACGCAACGGGCACCTTCTTTGCTTTTTACGACAGCGGAATGGCAATCGGGTCGGTTTCACTGGGTGCAATTGCCGTCTTGGTGAATGGTTATTCAAACTTGTATTTAACGCTTGCCCTTGTCGTGGTCGCCATTATTTTCTATTATCTGTGGATCATGACTAAACACAAAACTGCAGTTCATTAACTAGAGAGGCATCCCTAATGTGGGATGCCTTTTGGCTTTTTAAAAACGAAGATTTTAGTTTTGAATGGATAAATCAAATTGTTTCTTATACTATAAAAGTACAATACAAAAAAGGGGAAATCCGTGTCATGGGGCAAATCAGCCAACAGTTATACGAGTTCATGCTAGAAAATAAATGCGAAATGACAGAAGAATGGCTCAGTACACGCAAGAAAGCGGATGGGTCCACTTATTCAATAAACGCTTCATCAAAAACAGAAGAGCAGTTGCGGCAGCAGAACAGCAACTTGGTTGATGCAATTTCCTTGGCGTTTGTCCAGGAGCGGGAAGAATACATAAGCTATATCGACAATTGGGTGGCAACAATAGCGGAAGCGCGTGTACAGCAAGCGGTGCCGCTTCATGATTTTATTGCGCAGCTTCGCATTTTCCGCCAAATATACTGGAGCTATGTGAAAAAGTTTTTCAAAAAAGTGGAAAGCGCAACAAGCGACGATGCTTTGCGATGGAGCGAAGCGACAAACTATGCCTTTGACTACATCATTGAGAGCTTTGCAGTCCACCATTTTGAAGTCAACCAGCAAGTATTGAAGAGCCAGCAGGAAATGATCAACGAATTAAGCAGTCCGGTGATCCCAATTAAAACTGGCGTCGGCATTTTGCCGCTTGTCGGCGATATCGATACGCACCGGGCCAAAGTTATTTTAGAAACGGCGCTTGAACAAAGCGTCAAACAAAAACTGCATACACTGTTCATTGATTTATCGGCTGTGGCGATTATCGATACGATGGTTGCCCAGCAATTGTTCCAGTTGATGACGTCGCTGAAAATTATTGGCGTGCAATCGGTGCTGTCGGGAATCCGCCCTGAAATTGCCCAAACTGCCATCACGCTTGGCATCAGCTTCAAAGACATCAAAATTCACGCCAACTTGATGCGTGCCTTGGAAACGCAGGAAAGTTAAAAAAAGAAGGTCCAAACGCATGCGATACGCGGTTGGACCTTCTTTTTATTTAAAGAACATAAAAGTAAACGGCTAAAAAGTGGCACAAACTGCCAAGCAAGATGAAGACATGAAAAATTTCATGGAATCCAAGTTTCTTAAAAGCCCAAACATTCGGCTTTATGCCGTAAATAATGCCGCCAATCGTGTAAAACAAGCCGCCTGCAATTAACAGCAGCAGTCCGTTCAGCGACAAACTGTTGGCTAACGGAACAATGGCGAAAATGATGATCCAGCCCATGGCGATATAAAGGGCGGTCGACAGCCAGCGTGGGGAATGGAACCACACCATTTTAAAGAAAATACCGCTCAATCCGATGATGGCAACTACCGCAAACAAAGTCCAACCAAGTTTTCCATCCAGTGCGATCAAGCAAAAAGGCGCATATGAGCCCGCTATTAAAGCGAAAATCATGGAATGGTCCAGCTTCCGCAAAAACGCAATCGTTTCAGGGCTTGCCATGGCGCTGTGGTAAACAGCCGAAGCCATGTACAGGCACATTAAGCTGATGCCGAAAATCATGACAGATGCCACATGAAGTGCAGGCGCATTTGCATAAGCGGCTTTTAAAATCATTGCGCAAAAGGCAATGAACGAAAGAATGGCGCCGGCTAAATGGGATAAAGCATTAAAAGGTTCTCGAATATAAGTGTTCATATGAAAAGGCTCCTTGCTCCATGTAGTTTTTAAAACTACTTAAAATAATATAGGTATTTAATTCTGAGGTCAAGTTTGGTGGATTTTGAATGATAAGGTAAAATGGAAAGCAACTATAAACGGCAAAGGTGATGCATGATGACAGAAAAAAATCCGCTGATTGAAGAGTTGGCTCTCCACAATCAAGTGCAGCTGGAAGATATTCCGAAAATTGATTTATATATTGACCAAGTGATCCAATTGTTTGAAACCAGTTTTGCAGAATCAAAGCGCAGCGAAGGGGAAAAAATTTTAACGAAAACGATGATCAATAATTATGCAAAAGGAAAACTGTTTTACCCCTTGCACAATAAAAAATATTCCCGCAATCACATCATGCTAATCTCGTTGATTTATCAAATGAAAAGCGTGCTCTCAATCAACGACGTCAAGAAAGTTCTTGAAGGGATCAATAAAAAAGCAGAGCAGCAGGAATTGAATCTAGAGCCCTTTTATACGAGTTACTTGAGCCTTCAACAAGGAAATGGCGACGCATTTGCCGAAGAGTTAAGCAGGCAAGAAAAAAGTGCGGCACAAAAAGCGGCAGGTATGGAACATATGGGAGAATTTGAACAAGTGCTGCTTATTGCGTCGCTTGTCCATACAAGCAATTTGTATAAGCGGGCCGCAGAAAGATTAGTGGATCAACTGATGGCTGGGAAGGAAGGATAAACGTGAAGGTGCTAATTGACGCAGATGGCTGTCCAGTTGTGGACTTGACAATAGCAACGGCAAAACAATTTGAGCTTCCTGTTATTTTATTGTGCGACACTTCCCATGAAATGCAGCGGGAAGGGGCAGAAACGGTAACCGTTTCAAAAGGAGCCGATGCCGTAGACTTTGTATTGGTGAACCGGGTGGCTAAAGGCGATGTGGTCGTGACGCAGGATTATGGCTTGGCGGCCATGGTGTTGGCGAAGCAAGGCTATCCGATTGATCAAAACGGACGAATCTATTCCGCAGAAAATATCGATCAATTGCTCCATGGGCGCCACATAGCCAAAAAAATCCGGCAAGGCGGTGGGCGGTTAAAAGGCCCGAAAAAGCGCCGCCTTGAAGACAACGAGAATTTCCGGGAAAATTTGGCTGCGCTTTTGGAAAAAGTGGCCGTCAACTGATCGCCGGAGCTTGGTGCATAATCTGATATGTTAGCTTGACGGTTGATTTTTGGGGGCCAGGACTAAATTTGTGTTCAAAGGGAATACGGAGAAAAACAGGACGCATCCGGTCGAAAGGAGTTTGGCATGAAAAAAATTTTAATCGTGGTAACCAATCAAGCGGCGTTGGGGAAACGAAAGAAAAAGACAGGTCTTTGGCTGAGGGAATTGACGGATTTCTATCATGAAGTAAAAGATGAGTTTGATGTTGATATTGTTAGTCCTGCTCCGGCCCGGGTGCCAATTGATCCGAGAAGTCTGCTTGCGGTTTTATCGGACAAGAAAACCCGCCAATATTATATGGACGACCGCTTGATGGACCGTCTGAAAAAACCGCTGGTGCCCAGTGAAGTAAATGGCAAAGAATATGGCGCCATTTATTTTACAGGCGGACACGGGACGATGGAAGATTTTCCGGAGAACGCCGAGCTGCAAAAGCTGACTCGAACCATTTTCGACAACGGAGGCATCGTGTCAGCGGTGTGCCACGGGCCAAGCGGATTGTTGAACGTCCATTTAGCGGGAGAGCGGCCGCTGTTATCGGGCCACATCGTAACGGGATTTACAGACCGTGAAGAAAAAGTGATGGGATTGTACAAGCACGTGCCTTTTTCATTGGAACAAGCCATGCGGGACCAGGGGGTTCTGTTTAAATTTGCGTCCGTGCCATTTGGAGCTTGTGTCGTCAAGTCCGGAAAAATCATCACCGGGCAAAATCCTGCATCTGCACGGGGCGTCGCCCTTAAAGTGGTTGAGCAGCTGAAAACGGATAAAACGTGAACGTTTAGCCATTTTGCTGGAAGGGTATTTTTGGAGAAACGGTTTGGATACATGAAATGCGGCCTTAAGGACAAAATAAACAAAATGATTGCGGCGAGAGCATGCCGCAAAAGCAAGCCGTCCTTCCGAAAGGATGGCTTTTTTCACCCAGAGGGGAAAAGGAGGAAAGCTGATGTCATTTATTCGTCATGTAGCCATTGAAAACGCTCCACATTATGTGGATCAAAAAGAAATAGTGGGTGTCGTCAGAAGCCTGTTCGGCGGTCAGTATGACGATATTGAACGATTGCTGCGGGTCTTCGGCAATGGACAAATCGAGGGCCGCTATTTTGCCGCCCCTCTTGACTGGTTTGAAAAAGAGCGAGGGTTGGAAGAGAAAAACCGGCTGTATGTGGAAGAATCTGTGCGCATGGGAAGCCAGGCTGTTTTAAAATGTTTGGAAGAATCCGGTGTTAAAAAAGAAGAAATCGATGCCTTTATTTTCGTCTCAAGTTCCGGTATGTCGACGCCAACTATTGATGCCCGAATCATGAATGAACTTCGGCTTCCTCCGCACATTAAACGCATTCCGCTTTGGGGCCTTGGGTGCGCAGGAGGCGCTTCTGGAATAAGCCGAGCCCACGATTATTGCCGAGCCTACCCAGAAGCCAAAGTGATTGTCTTGTGCATCGAGCTATGCAGTTTGACGTTCCAGCGTTCGGATACGTCCAAAAGCAATTTGATTGGAACGTCTTTGTTTGCAGACGGAGCAGCTTGTGCGCTTGTGACGGGTGAAAAAGACCAAACAGCGGGAAGCGGCTTTTTTATTAAAGATACGCAGTCAACATTGATGCAGGATTCTGAAGATGTCATGGGCTGGGACGTCAAAGACGAAGGGCTTCACGTCGTGTTTTCCCGAGATATACCGAAAATCATCGAAAAATGGCTGAAGCCGAACGTCGATCTCTTTTTAGAAAAAATCGGAAAAACGTCGTCGGATATTATTCACTTTGTCGCCCATCCCGGCGGCAAAAAAGTGTTGACGGCGTATGAAAAATCGCTCGGCATGTCCAATGAAAAAACAGATATCTCGAGAAACGTATTGGCCCGCTACGGAAACATGTCTTCTCCAACGGTTTTGTATGTCTTAAAGGAATTCATGGAAAAACGGCCGGAAAGAGGAGAAGAAGGGCTTTTGACAGCTCTTGGGCCAGGGTTCAGTTCAGAGATGCTTTGGCTGGAATGGGGAGAAGTGAGGCCATGACGTTTTTTTACATCGTCTTTTGTTTCGTTATTTTGCAGAGGCTCTTGGAAGTTCTGTATGCAAAGTCAAATGAACGGTACATGAAAGCACAAGGTGCAATTGAAGCCGGAGCATCTCATTACAAATGGATTGTTTTGCTTCATGTCCTTTTTTTCATCTCATTGTTGGCGGAAGTTCTTTACTTGGATGGAGCAAAAGGTCCGTTTTGGATGGTGTTTTTTGTGGCTTTTGTCATTGCGCAAATTCTTCGCGTTTGGGCGCTGGCTTCATTGGGGCGTTTTTGGAACACGAAAATTCTTGTGCTGCCTGGAGCCCGAAAAATAGCGAGCGGTCCATACCGATGGCTGCCGCATCCCAATTACATCGTAGTGGCGCTGGAAATCTTAACGCTGCCGCTCGTATTCGGAGCTTGGAGGACGGCGGTGTTTTTTACCATTGCCAATGCTTTGCTGCTCCTGCTTGTCCGGATTCCAGCAGAAGAAAAGGCGCTGCAGCAACTAAAAAGCTAACGGAATATGAATTTTTTAATTTCTGTAATTAAAACAAAAGAAATAGGGTATATAAGTAGAGAGAGAACAGCAAATAAGTTTTTATTCGGAGGGATTAGATGAAGAATTCAACGATGAATACCATGATAGGCAGTGTCTTGGCTGCAGCTACAGGATATTTTGTTTTTAAAGCAGTCAAAGAAAAGAACAAAGTAGAAGTGGCGGATGACAAAGACATGCGCAACAGCCAAGAAGTCGACAAGCTTGAAAGCCCGGATGCAGACGTGGATCCTGCAGAACAAGGGTTGACGCAGCTCGACTCGGCATACCGCGACGAATGGCAAGCGAATGGTTTTCCGCAAACTCATAGAGAAATGCGCGAATTGGAAGAAGATAAATAAGCAATATAAAAACAGTGGAAGCAATGCTTGTCCGTGCTTCCGCTTTTTTATGCTGATTTTTAACATGGAAAGAAGAATAGAGGGAAGAGGAAGAAATGTGGATAAAGAAACCTTTTTTTGAATATACAACCGGTATCTTGCTTATTGTTATTATTATCTTTTTTTTAGGAAGAATCGATTACCTCTGGTTGCCTTTTAAGATTATCATTACATCAATATTTGCGCCGCTTTTAATTGCTGGCCTTTTGTATTACATAATTCGCCCCATCCTCCGAGTGCTGATGCGCTACATGTCTAAACTTGCAGGAATTGTTACTGTGTTTTCGCTTATGGTTCTCACTATTGCCACATTAATCTATTACTTCGGTCCTCTAATGAAAACACAAGTTGAAAGTTTGGCAGAACTTGCACCTGAAAAAGTAGAGGAAGTAACGGAAGAATCAAATGATGTCCTTTCCACATTGCACTTTGGCGGTATTTCAGGGCCAGAGTTAAAAAATGAAGTTCTTAATTATGTTGAAAATTTATCAGATGGATTAATGGAAAATATTATGGGAATCGTTTCAATGGTCATGAATGTGGCTCTCGTTTTAATTATTGTTCCGTTTATTTTATTCTTTCTGTTGAGAGATGATGAAAAGCTGATTCCTCACTTGATGAAGTACCTCCCAGAAGATCGACGGCCAGAAGGAAAGAAAGTGTTGAAAGACGCAGACCGAGCACTCTCTACTTATATAGTAAGCCAAGTTATTGTAGCAGTGGTGGTAGGTGTCTTAATGTATATAGGATATGAAATTATTGGACTTGATTATGCATTGACGCTGGCGGTATTCGCTATGTTTCTTAATATTGTTCCATTTTTGGGTCCGATGATCGGTGTTGTGCCTGCCCTGTTTGTTGGATTGATCAGCCCAGAGCCTTTTATGGCGTTAAAAGTGCTAGTGGTGCTTTTGATAGTCCAGCAGCTCGAAGGTAATTTGGTAACTCCCAATATTATGGGCAGCCGACTAAACATCCATCCATTGACTATTATCTTATTGTTGTTGGTTTCTGCAGCTCTTTACGGTTTTATTGGGCTATTAATTGCTATTCCGCTTTATGCTGTTTTGAAGACATTGATTCATAATTTGCGGATTTTTATGAGGCTGAGGAGAAAAAGGGAAATCGCAAACAGACAGGATCAAAAAGTTTGAAAGCTAGTTAAACTTCCTATTTATTTCTGTTATAGCATTTTTGTTTAAAGAACATTGTGATATAGTATACCTAGAATTGCTTAGTAAAAATCAAGGGGGAAAAGAAATGAAGAAGCTTAGTTTAGTAGCATTGTTAATGGCTGTCATGGTTATCGCGGCAGCTTGTGGTTCAGGGGGAAGCGACTCGTCATCAGGCGAAGGCGGCGAAGACAAAACATACAAAGTAGGAATTGATACAACTTATCCACCGTTCGAATTTGAAGAAAACGGCGAATACGCAGGTATTGATATTGAAATCATCAACGCGATTGCTAAAAACCAGGGATTTAAAATCGAATTCAACCCAATGGACTTTGGCGGAATCATTCCAGCTTTGCAAGCAAACCAGTTGGACATCGCGATTGCGGGGATGAGCATCACTGACGAGCGTAAAAAGGTCGTTGATTTCTCAGATCCGTATTTTGATGCAGGTTTATCTCTTGTGGTCAGCAAAGACAACAACGATATCACAACACTTGATGATTTAAAAGGCAAGACAGTTGCCGTTAAGAGCGGAACAACCGGTGCTGAATTTGCTCGTGCAAACGAAGGCAAATACGGTTATGAAGTAGCACAATTCGAAGACAGCCCTTCAATGTTCCAAGAAGTTTCAAACGGCAATGCGGATGTATTGTTGGAAGACTATCCGGTAATCGCTTATGCAATTGCTCAAAGTGGTTTGGATCTGAAAACAGTTGGCGAGCGTTTGACTGGGGACCAGTACGGAATTGCTGTGTTAAAAGGCGAAAACGCTGATGTGCTTGAAAAAATCAACAAAGGTCTTCAAGAGCTGCGCGATAGCGGCGAATACGATGAAATCATTAACAAGTATATTGGGGAATAAGAAACAGATTGCAGCGCGCTGATGCGCGCTGCATTTTTATTGTAAAGGAGAGATGAAATGGAGACGATCATGAATGCCATGCCCTATCTTTTAGAAGGGCTGCAAGTTACGCTTTACATTTTTATCATAGCCATTATATTAGGGTTTATTATTGGTTTGATTGTAGCTTTGATGCGTTTAGCGCCATTAAAAATCCTGAACTGGATTTCCAAGTTTTTTGTCGATGCGATTCGCGGAACACCATTCATCGTTCAATTGTTCTTTATCTATTTTGGTTTAAACTCACTTGGATTTTTCTCAATGGAAAACACGACGGCGGGGATTGTTACTGTAGCCATCAATGCCGGTGCCTACTTCTCGGAAATTATCCGAGCCGGTATCCAATCCATTGACAAAGGCCAGACAGAGGCAGCCCGGTCGCTCGGATTGAATGCAACTCAAAACATGCGCCATATCATTTTGCCGCAAGCTTTCCGCCGCATGTTGCCGACCATTACGAACCAAGCCATCATTTCTTTGAAAGATACATCCTTGTTATCGGTTATCGGAATTGCGGATTTGACCCAAGAAGGCCGTATTCAAGCGAACGCGACATTTGAAGCGTTCACGATTTACTTAACCTTAGGGATCATCTACTTTATTGTCATTTACTTGCTCTCCACATTAGCGAGTTTTGTAGAAAGGAAGTTTGTATTGCGATGACTATGATCAGAGTAGAAAACTTAAAAAAATCCTTTGGCCCAATCGAAGTGTTAAAAGACATCAGCACTGTTGTAGAAGAAAAAGAAGTGGTTTGCGTTATTGGTCCTTCAGGTTCCGGAAAAAGTACGTTTTTGCGCTGCCTAAACCGTCTGGAAGAAATTACTGGAGGCCATGTGTATATTGAAGGAACGGATATTACAGACCCGAAAGTGGATATCAACCAAGTCCGCCAAGATGTTGGCATGGTGTTCCAGCAATTCAATCTGTTTCCACATATGTCCGTTTTGGAAAACGTCACATTAGCTCCAATGAAGTTAAAGAAAACCGATAAAAAAGCGATTACGGAAAAAGCATATGAATTGCTCGATAAAGTCGGTTTGCGGGAAAAAGCACATGCTTATCCGGGTGAATTGTCAGGTGGACAAAAGCAGCGTGTCGCCATTGCCCGTGCCCTTGCAATGGATCCGAAAATCATGTTGTTTGATGAGCCGACTTCTGCACTCGATCCAGAAATGGTTGGAGACGTATTGGATGTCATGAAGCAGTTAGCGATCGAAGGGATGACGATGGTCATCGTAACTCACGAAATGGGCTTTGCCCGCGAAGTGGGCGACCGTGTCATGTTTATCGACGGAGGCTTTATTGTAGAAGAAAATGTCCCGTCCGAATTGTTCGGCAACCCGCAGCATGACCGAACGAAATTGTTCTTGAGCAAAGTATTGTAAAAGTGGCTGTCCCAAAAGTGGCTGACGCCCATTCCAGCGTACGCTTTCCGCGGGCTTGCTCCGAACTAACTTGGGCGAAACGCCCGAGTGGATTTCGGCACTGTCGCTCTGTCGCTTTGCTCCATCACTGCTCCCGCAGGAAAGAATCGACCGAAGAGAGTTCAGTCGTTTCTTTGCGACGAAGCAGCGAAGCGATGCAACGCTCTTTCATGTCTCGAAGCTAGCGAAGCGATGCAGAGACAGGAGCACATGGTTTTCGCCGCTTCCATTCCCGTCAGCTAACTTATAAACCGGCAAAGAAAAGTAATCCTTTTCTTTGCCGGTTTTATATTTTGTAGTTATGGGACAACCCCTTTTTTACGGTTTTGATAAGATGCGGGTGATTTGGCAGAAAAGATTGATAGTCCTTGCAATTGCCTAAAAGGACATGAAGCAAGAATAGGCAAAATCGGCATCAACTAATTTTTTTGTAGCAAAAAACTATTATAATCTGAAAATTATGTTATATTTAACGAAGGGTAGTTAACTGCAAGGGGTGAGAAAGGTGAAAAAGTTCAGTTTCTTATTGCTGCTTTTGACCCTGATTCTAATTGTAGTTGCTTGCGGACCAGAGAGCGGACAAAACCAGATGCAAGGAGGTGGAGACAAAGCAGACGAAGGGACAGGAGAAACGGGAGGCGGCAACGGAGGCGGAGCGTATATGGTAGGGATTGATACAACTTACCCGCCGTTTGAATTTCAAGTAGGAGGCGAATATACAGGAATTGATGTTGACATTATCAATGCAATTGCTGAAAGCCAAGACTTGGATATCGAATTGCGGCCAATGGATTTTGTTGGAATCATCCCCGCATTAGAAGCTGGCGAATTGGACTTGGCTATTGCCGGAATAAGCATTACAGATGAAAGAAAAGAAATTTTGGATTTCTCTGAACCATATTTTGATGCAGGTTTGACCATGGTAGCCAACGCGGATAATACAGAAGTTGCTTCTTTGGAGGATTTGGACGGAAAAGTGATCGCTGTCAAAAACGGAACTACAGGATCAAAATTTGCTCGTGACAACCAAGAAGAATACGGCTACAGAATTGCTGATTTCGAAGATAGCCCATCTATGTTCCTAGAGGTTACAAAAGGCCATGCAGATGTTTTACTGGAAGATTATCCAGTGATTTCTTATGCAATTACCAAAAGGGATTTAGAATTGAAAACAATTGGCGAGCGTTTGACTAAAGACCAGTACGGAATCGCAGTATTGAAAGGACAAAATAAAGAATTGCTTGAGAAAATAAATACTGGGCTAAAAGAACTTCAAGATAGTGGCGAATACGATGAAATCCTAAAAAAATACATTGATTAATCGAGAAGGAAGATTATTTTAGCTTTAATAATGACGATTTCGTGTTTCTTGAAAAAATACCATAAAAAAACCGGCTTGGATTTTACAAGCCGGTTTTTTTCATGCTTATTCTGCGTCGAAAACGTGGACTTTTGTCATTTTGTCGCCGTTTTTCATTGCTTTAGCTGTTTCAAGCCCTGAAGTCACTTGTCCGAAAACGGTGTGGACGCCATCAAGGTGTGGCTGTGGTTCATGGACAACAAAGAATTGGCTAGAGCCAGTGTCTTTGCCGGCATGCGCCATTGAAAGGCTTCCTGCTTGGTGTTTATGCGGGTTGCCTTGAGTTTCGCATTTGATTGTTTTGCCGCTGCCGCCAGCGCCTGTTCCAGTTGGGTCTCCGCCTTGGGAAACGAAACCAGGAATAACGCGGTGGAATGTAACGCCGTCATAGAAACCGGAGTTCGCTAATTCCTCAAAGTTTGCAACTGTGTTTGGTGCTTCATTCGGGAAAAGATCGAATTCGATTTTTTCGCCGTTTTCCATATGAATATGTCCTTTTTTAGCCATGTAAACAACATCTCCTTTTCGTAGGTTCAGTTTCCAGTATATCGATTTTTTGCTTGCCTGTATAATGTTAAGGTGCTTACAACGCTTTCAACAAGCCGCCGTCAACCACGAGTGATTGGCCGGTCATATAAGAATTGGCTGAAGAAGCTAAAAACACCACAATTTTAGCAAATTCCTCGGGGTCTCCGAAGCGGCCGGCTGAAATTTCGGATTTGCTTTTTTCAACGATTTCTTCGATCGGCACTTGCTGTCTATTAGCCTTGTCCTGGTTGAGTTCCGCCACCCGATCAGTCGCAATGCGGCCGGGTCCAATCGTATTGATCAAAATATTGTCCGCGGCAACTTCACGGGCTAAGGTTTTGGAAAAGCCGACCATGCCCGCGCGGAACGTATTGGATAAGATCAAGCCATCGATCACTTCTTTTATGGAAGAAGAGGCGATGTTGATGATGCGCCCGTGCTGCTGTTTTTTCATGTACGGCAAGACGGCACGAGACGTTCGGATATAACTGAGCAAGTTGCGTTCAAAAGCAGCCATCCAGTCATTGTCTTCTATATCATTGAAACCGCCGGCTTTCGGTCCACCTGTATTGTTGATCAAGACATCGACGCGCCCGAATCGGTCAATGACAAATTGAAACAGGGAGGAGATGTCTTGTTCTTTCGCCATATCACAGACGCGGCTATGGATATTTGGATTGCCGGTTTGCTGAATAATTTTCTCCTTGGTTTGTTCAAGCGCTTCAGCATTGCGGCTGGAAATGATAACAATTGCTTGCTCTTTTGCGAATTCAAGTGCTGTTGCTTTGCCCAACCCTTTGCTTGAAGCCATCACCACTACCACTTTTTCTGATAAAGCTAAATCCATGCGATTCATCCTTTCTGGCTATATAATATCCTTAGTGTACCTAAAGAAACGCCAGTATGAAGGGTTTTAATGAAAATTATCCGAATTTTTCTTTTTCAGTTTCAGTCATAAGTCCAATGGCGTGAACTTGAGGGAATTGTGTTAGGATATAGGTATTGATGAAAATTTAGGAGTGTTAGAAATGGAAGAACGCGAAGTTTTTGATATTACGATTATCGGAGCTGGCCCGACCGGCTTGTTTGCTTCTTTTTACGGCGGTATGCGCAAGATGAAAGTGAAAATTTTAGACAGCCTGCCACAGCTTGGCGGCCAGTTGACTGAACTGTACCCCGATAAGTTTATTTACGACGTTGGTGGATTCACGAAAGTATTGGCGAAGGATTTGGTTGATAATTTAGTGGTGCAAGCAAATTACGGCGATCCGACAATCTGTTTAGAAGAAACAGTAGCGGATTTTGAAAAAAATGACGATTATTTTGTCATTAAAACCGATAAAGGTCTGCATTACACAAGAGCCATTTTACTGACGGCCGGTGTTGGTGCATTCCAGCCGCGTAAAATCGGGGTAGAAGGATCGGAACCGTTTGAAGGCAAAACGCTGCA
This sequence comes from Planococcus sp. YIM B11945, assembly GCF_050864155.1. NCBI lineage: Bacteria > Bacillati > Bacillota > Bacilli > Caryophanales > Caryophanaceae > Planococcus > Planococcus sp. YIM B11945. Next base: position 21,973 of record NZ_JBOZWR010000006.1, read on the forward strand.
CTATGGAGTAAAAGATTTAACAATGTTCCATGGCAAAAAAGTGGTCGTTCTTGGCGGCGGAGATTCTGCAGTTGACTGGGCGATGATGCTGGAAGATGTAGCCGGCCATGTGACACTTAGCCACCGCCGAGAAAAAATGACAGCTCATGAAGCCAACATCGATGTTTTAATGCAGTCGAAAGTGGAAGTGAAAAAACCATACGGCGTCAAAGAATTGGTCGGTGAAAATGGCCAGTTGCGTGAATTGGTTTTGATCGACAAAGAAGGAAACGAAGAACGCCTTGAAGCTGATCACGTCATCGTTAATTATGGAAATATAACATCGCTTGGCCCAATTAAAGAGTGGGGCCTTGAAATGGAGAAAAATGCCGTTATCGTTAATTCTAAAATGGAAACGAACATTGAAGGCATTTACGCAGCAGGAGACATTGCAACGTATGAAGGAAAAGTGAAATTGATTGCGGTGGGCTTTGGGGAAGCCCCAACAGCAATCAATAACGCAAAAGCTTACCTTGATCCCAAATCCAAAATCCAGCCGCTTCACAGCACGAGTGTATTTAAATAAGCCAAAAGGGTTCTTGCAAAAACGCAAGGCCCTTTTTTTATGTTGTTTTTTTACTTCCTTTCCTAAAATTAGAAATCTCTTAAAAGAAAAATGGATTTATTTAATTCCGAATCAAATGATTTCCAAGTATATTACATCTTGTAATATTAGCTACTTTGACGTAACGTAATTGTGATTTTATATCTGTCGTTCTGTCATGCTGTTGAAATATAGAGGTGTTATGATTCATCTTGTCAGTGAAAAGGAGGAATTTCATTTTTATGAAAAAACAAATTGTCACACTAACAGCAGTAGCAGCATTAAGCGTAGGACTAGCGAGCCAAGCCAGCGCTAATACATCTTATACAGTAGAATCCGGTGATACGCTTTGGAGCATTTCCCAAGCGCAGAACGTTTCAGTAGAAAAACTAAAAGGGTGGAACGACTTATCATCCGATTTAATTTACCCTAGCCAAGAGATTTCAGTCGAAGCCGGTGAAAAGAAAGAACAAGTTACGGAAAAGTCTATGTACATAGTGGAGAACGGCGACACGTTATATAAAATTGCGAATGCCAACAATATCTCACTAGATGCATTGCTAAGCTGGAACGGAATTACGGGCCACTTGATTTATCCAGGTGATAAACTGGTCGTAAGCGGCGGATCACCGATCTCGGTTCCAACTCCGGTCGAATCATCAGCGCCAGCGCCAGCAGAAACAAAATCTGCAGCAGCACCTGCTAAAGTTGAACAAGCAGCAGCTCCTCAGTCCGGTAAAGAAATGACTGTATCGGCAACAGCGTATACTGCATATTGTGCAGGATGTTCAGGAATTACAGCCACAGGGCAAGATCTTATTGCAGATCCAAGCCAAAAAGTCATTGCAGTAGATCCAACTGTCATTCCATTGGGTTCAAAAGTTTGGGTTGAAGGTTACGGAGAAGCAATCGCAGGCGATACTGGCGGAGCAATCAAAGGCAACAAAATTGATGTATTTATTCCGTCAAAAGATGCAGCTCTTGACTGGGGCCGCAAAAACATCACAATCAAAATCTTGAAATAAGCACCACCAGCTACAAAGCCGAGGTGACCATCCCCTTGGCCTTTTTATATGGAAGAAAAAGAGGCAGCCTGGCTGGGCTGCCTCTTTTTTTTATGCTCTTATTTCGATATGGGGGACGATAGAGTTGTCTTTTAGCCGGAAAAGAATCTGATTGTCAGCTCCTTTTGTGAAATTGGCATCAGTGATGGGCGGCAAATCCGGTTTTTTGACAGTTGCATATGTTCCCTGTATACGGACTTCGTCTTCTTGAAAAGGAATAGAAGCCTCCTGGACTTTTTGTTCGAGGCCAAGTTCGTTTTTCAGCTGCTGCTGGAATTTATTTAAATAAGCTTGGTTGTAGCATTCTACAAGGAAAAACATGAGCAGGGAAAAAAGGATGGCGAACACTAATGCGACTAAATCATCTTGGAAAAAATAAAGTGCAACGCTTGGCAATAAAATGAGTAAGAACAAAAACATGATATTGGCAATCCGGTGGTAATAAACCGTTCGCTGGGCTTGTTCGATTTCAGCGGAGTAATGCTGTTTAGCGGCATGAACGTCCATAATTCCGAAGCGTTCTAATTGTTCTTCAAGTTCTGGGTCAAAAAGGCGAGTCACTGTGTAATCGGCAGTATTTGAATCAAAGCGATAGCGCAAATCCAAAAGGGAGTCTTTCCATCTTAAAAACGAAGGAACTTCTTTGACCGACAGTTTTGTTTCCATGTTCCCCAACCTTTCTTTTTCGATTAAATTCCCCTAACGATATATGATTAAACCAAAATAAAGCGGGTATAGATTGTAATATTCAAAATTTTTAATCAACTTAGGCGGGAGGTTTAGAAATGGCGAAAAAAGAAAAGAATTTTTCGAGGCGAGATTTTTTAAAAACTTCCGGGATTGCGACGGGAGCATTAATTGGCGGTGGTTTAATCGGAGGATTGATCGGTGCAAATAGAGGAGGAAATAGCACAGCAACTACCGCACCGCATGCTCCGACTGGTGGAGGAGAAGGAGAGTCGGGCGGTGTAAGAGGACTGCAATATTTTAGCACAGATGCTGAATTCCAAATTCTTGCGCAGGCTACAGAGCGGATTTTTCCAGAAGATGATTTAGGGCCAGGAGCTATTGGCCTCGGTGTTCCATACTTTATCGACCGCCAATTAGCAGGAGCCTATGGTGAAAATTCTAAAGAATATATGCAGCCGCCTTTCTATGAAGGAGAAAATACACAAGGCTACCAAAGCCGGCTGAGAAGAAACGAAATGTTCCGGCAAGGCCTTCAAATAATGCAAAAAGAAGCGCAAAGCAGGTTCAATGCAAATTTTGTCGATCTTGAAGGAGGGCAGATGGACGAAATTCTCACAGCTTTTCAAGAGGATGAAATTGAAATGAAAGGGGTTTCTTCCTTGTTCTTTTTCCGGCTTTTGCGGCAGGCAACTTTAGAAGGGGCATATGCAGATCCGATTTACAGCGGCAATCGAAATATGGAAGGTTGGAGAATGAAAGGCTTTCCTGGCCATCAAGCAGCCTACATCAACCAAATTGAAAGTGAAGAATTTGTGAAAATTGAACCGCATTCGCTCGGCATGTAATTTAACATTAGGGGGAATATTTATGGCAACAACTTTGGATAAAGTGGATGTCGTAACAGTTGGGGTTGGATGGACAGGCGGAATCATTGCGGCAGAATGCGCAAAAGAAGGCCTGAAAGTAGTAGGATTGGAACGCGGGCGTGAGCGAAGCACGGAAGATTACTCAATTATCCATGACGAATTTCGGTATGCCATCCGCTATGAATTGATGCAGGATTTATCCAGAGAGACCGTTACGTTTCGAAATACGAGAAGACAACGCGCTTTGCCGATGCGCCAAATGGGCTCTTTTTTGCTGGGTGAAGGACTTGGTGGTTCAGGAACTCACTGGAACGGCCAAACTTGGCGTTTCCTGCCTTATGATTTCCAAATAAAAACTATGACTGAAGAACGGTATGGAAGAAACAAGCTATCGGCTGATTACACCATTCAAGATTGGGGCATCACTTATGATGAACTGGAACCTTACTTTACAAGGTTTGAGAAAACGGCAGGGATTTCAGGAGAAGACACAAATCCATTTTGGGGCAAGCGCTCAGAAGACTACCCGACGCCTCCTATGAAGAAAACGCCAATTTTAAAGAAATTTGAAACAGCATCCAAAAATTTAGGCTATTCGCCGTTTATGATGCCGTCAGCCAATTTGTCTGAATCCTATAAAAACCCGGATGGGAAAACCATCAATGCTTGCCAATATTGCGGTTTTTGCGAACGTTTCGGCTGTGAGTACGGAGCTAAAACTTCTCCTGAAATCACAGTGGTTCCCACAGCTAGGGACACTGGGAACTTTGATGTAAGATTTAATGCTAATGTTGTTGAAATCATGAAAGAAGGAGATAAAGTAACTGGAGTCCGTTATATAGACACGGTGACTTTTGAAGAGTTTATTCAGCCAGCAGAAGTAGTGGCGCTGACCAGCTACATGATGAATAATGCCAAGCTCCTGATGGTATCCGATATTGGAGAACAATATGATCCTGATACAGGGCGCGGCACTTTAGGGAAAAATTACGCTTATCAAATTTTGCCATCAACTTCCGGTTTTTTTGATGAACAAATGAATGTCTTTATGGGAGCTGGATCTCTCGGCATGACAATCGATGACTTTAATGGAGATAATTTTGACCATAGTGACTTGGACTTTATCCATGGAGCGAGTTTATCAATCACTCAAACAGGGCAGCGGCCGATCCAAACCAATCCCCTTCCTCCGGATACGCCTTCTTGGGGAGCGGATTTTAAGAAAGCTTCCATCCATAACTATACAAGAACCTTGGGCATAAGCGGGCAAGGTGCTTCTATGCCGTTTAAGGAAAATTATTTATCGCTGGATGGCACATATAAAGATATATACGGGGTGCCGTTATTGCAAGTCACATATAATTTCACGGATCAAGATAAAGCGCTGCATGCCTATTTATCAGAAAAAGCAGGCGGAATCATGCAGGAAATGGGTGCTAAAACCGTGGTGGGCGGCAGCCCGATTTCTGATTATGACATTGTCCCTTATCAAACGACCCATAATACAGGCGGCACAATGATGGGCTCAAGCCGCGAGGACAGCGTAGTTAATAATTACTTGCAGCATTGGGACATGGAAAACTTGTTTGTAGTTGGGGCAGGAAATTTTGCTCACAACAGCGGATACAATCCCACTGGGACAGTAGGAGCGCTTTCTTACCGCTGTGCAGAAGGAATCATTAAATACAGCAAAGATGGCGGATCACTCGTCTAATAACAGGAGGTTATGCACTATGTTTTCATCTATTGGGGTTCCAGGATTGATTGTCATTTTAGTCATTGTCCTTATTTTGTTTGGACCAAAAAAATTGCCTGAAATTGGCGGCGCTGTCGGAAAGACCTTAGCTGAATTTAAACGCTCTACAAAAGGAATCATGGACGACGAAGAAACGCCAAAACCAACACAGCCGCCTATCCAGCCGCCAGTGCCTACTCCTGTACAAACCATTACAGTGGAAGAAAAAAAATCTGATACATTATGAAGGTGGTTAAATGGATCCGTACGGAGATCGCAAACTGATTAGCCCGCTGCATAAAAAAGTAGAACGGCCAGAAGAACCGGTGCAAAAAATCCAAGTGGAAGTTCCAAAACCACCCGAGCCGCCTATGGAAGATTTAGCGGTTCATGTCGAATCGTTAGTGGATCATTTAGGAGAATTGCGGAAGCAGCTCATTAAAAGTGCTTTTGTTTTCCTCTTTTTCTTAATTGTGGTGTTTTCCACGATAAATTACTGGTTTCCTTTTGTGGTTAAAGGGCACGACTTAGTGATTTTGGGCCCGATGGAAGTGATTCGGTTTTATACATCCATCTCCATGACATTGGCTCTGGGGCTTTCGTTGCCTTTCCTCTGTTATTTCATATGGCAATTTGTAAAGCCGGGCTTAAAAGAAGAAGAATCGAAATTTATTGGCTTGTATTCACCGGTTATGCTTTTCCTTTTTCTTATAGGCATCGCATTTGGTTATTTCGTCGTCAACCCATTAAGCTACGATTTTTTGCTTGGATGGGGAGCCGTCAATTTTGCTGTAATGATTTCAGCAAGCGAGTACATCCATTTTTTAATCATCACCACCGTTCCAATTGGATTGATGTTTGAACTGCCGATTATTGCTTTGTTTTTATCAACAATTGGGGTGCTCACTTCAAGTATTATGAAAAAAGTTCGGAAATGGTCCTATTTGATTATTGCGATTGTAGCTGCTGCTATTACGCCGCCTGATTTTCTCAGCCAATTTATTATCATGATTCCAATGATTATTTTGTACGAATCTAGTATTTACTTAATCAAGCGAATTGAAGCGAAAAAAGCAATGATGGAATCTTCCACCGTATAATTAAGAAAAAAAGAAATTGTGCCGGCGCACAGTTTCTTTTTGTATGAAAATTCTGTTTATAAAGTGGAATTCGCTTGCAAACTCCTATACACTAAATAAGAACGTGAAAGAATAGAGCGAATCAGCAAATAAGAAACCATAATGAGGGGGCCCCAATATGACCGTAGAATTAAAAGAAATTGCAGATTTGAAAACGGTAGACGTCTCGAAGTTAGTGGAAGAAAGCGAAGCTGAAGGATATCGATTTCTTAAACGGCTCGTGAGCCAATATGAAGACGGCAGCAATACGTTCAATCAAGCCGGAGAAGTGCTATATGGCGCTTGGGATCACAATGGCCAACTGGTTGCAATCGGCGGATTAAACCGCGACCCGTATTCGGATAAGAGCGGTGTTGGCCGGCTTCGGAGATTTTACGTGTCACAGCAAGTGCGCCGCCAAGGAATTGGCAAAGAGTTGCTAAAAGCAATTGTCGATTACGGGCGCGGCCATTTTAATGAAATTGTCGTGAGGACTGATTCAGCAAATGCGGATGCTTTTTACCGGGCGAACGGCTTTGCGGCAGACCTTGGATTGCCAGAAGCGACGCATGGCATGAGATTGGACAGCAAACTTGAAGAAACTACGAAATAGATAAAAAGAGCGGCTTGCATTGGCAAGCTGTTTTTCTTTGCGTTAAGACAAAGAAAAGCAGCTGTTAAACCCTCTCACTTTTAATAGGACAACATGGTAGAATATGGTGTGGCAAGCTAAAGAATTATAAAAATTGTAATCAAAAGCATTCATGCAAAGGAGCGATTGGATGGAAATGTCGAATTGGAAAGGTGCAGCTGGAGTTTGCATCAATGAAAAAAATGAAGTGTTGCTCGTGCTGCAGGGACCTCCGGGCGAAGACAAAAAGTGGGGGGTTCCTTCAGGCGGGTTAGAAGCGGGTGAGACGCTGCAAGAAAGCTGTGAACGCGAATTTTTAGAAGAAACAGGATTGGCCGTCCGCACTGCTGAAAAGTTGACAGTAAAAAATGGCGCTTACCAAGACAATGCCGTGTCGTTTGAACTTCATTATTTTCGGGTGGAATTAGTTGGCGGAGAAATTACGGTGCTTGAAGGCGATGAGTGGATTGCAGCTGTTTCGTGGCAGCCGATTGCCAATCTTTCGGAGTTGGATTTGGCGTATCCGGATGACATTACGTTAATCGAATCGTTAATCAAAAACTAAAAAGATCGTTTGCAATCAGGGGGACAAGAATGAGAGATTTTGTTGAAGTATTTGGGGTTTTTTCAGTCATCGCTGCAATTATGTTGTTTCCGTTCTTTGCGTTTTTATTTGTACTAAACAATGATGCGCTTCAATTGGCCGGTTTTGGCATTGCTTTAGAAGCCTCATTTATTGTATTGGCGCTGTATTTGTTTAACGGAAAACGCCATGGCAAAATAACCGCAGGATTAATCATGCTTTTCCTCGCAGTCGGCATCTCGTTTGCAGTGCCTTATTATTACAAAGAAAGCTTAAAAGTAGAGGATTCGGAAATGATGCTCTATGATTATGAACCGTTTACTGGAAGCGGAAAACTGGCGCGGCTGGAAAAACCTGCTTCCTTCAAGATCGAAGAAGAATGGCCAAAGCTTGACGGTGCGACTGCGTTGTATCCTTTGTACGCCGCTTTTGCTGAAGCCGTTTATCCAAAAAATTCCTATCCTCCATATGACAGCAGTGTCCAGTCCTCAAGCACTCCAGAAGCTTATGAACGCCTGATTGCCGGGGAAGCCGATTTGATTTTTGCAGCTGGCCCTTCCATTTCGCAAGAACGGGCAGCGAAAGAAGCTGGGGTGGAATTGAAACTGACGCCGATCGGGCGGGAAGCTTTCGTGTTTTTTGTTAATTCTCGAAACCCAATCGATAGTTTAAAGGGCGAAGACATTCGCGGCATTTATGCAGGAACGATAGACAACTGGAAAGAAGTGGGCGGCAGCGACGATAAAATTCGGGCCTTTCAGCGGCCGGAAGAAAGCGGCAGCCAAACAACGTTTATCAAGTTTATGGGAGATGCGCCGATTGAAGAACCGGAAACCGAAGACGTCGCTTCGGCAATGGGCGGCATTATTAACGAAGTGGCCAGCTACCACAATTACAAAAACGCAATTGGGTATACGTTCCGCTTTTATTCAACCGAGATGGTTCGAAACGACAAAATTAAATTGCTGGGCATTGATGGAGTAATCCCGACGCGTGAAACGATCCGTTCGGGGAGCTATCCATCCGTCTCTGAATTTTATGCTGTTACTGCGGGAACAGAAAATCCGAATGTGGAGCCTTTTCTCGATTGGATCCTTTCTGAAGAAGGGCAAAAACTGATTGATGAAACGGGTTTTGTTTCGCTTCAGTAAGTTGATTACATAAACGGGAAACGGGTATTTAACAAGTAGGAACTTCATCAAGGAGGGTCTATCATGAAAAAAGGCAAGGAAGATCAGGAAGGCGAAGAGCTGATTCCGAGAATCGAGCCGCAAGAAGATCAGCCGTCTGAAAAAGATTTTGATTTGTTGCCGGACCGGGACTTGGAATACAAAGAAAACTCGAATGAAAAATACCGAGACAAAACAAAACGGGAAGAGTAGAGCAAGCCTGCGGCGGCTTGCTTTTTCAATAGCCTGGATAGTCGAGACAAGGGGTGAGGCGTAATGCCGCAACATTTATTCAAGCACGCAATTTGGCAAGAAGGAGACGTCGAAGACGCGAATTTCCGGAAGCTCATGCCGGAAAATAAAAAAATGCATTCGTGGATACAGGAATGCGGTGACATTGCCGTAAACGTTTTGCATACGGAAACGTCTAATCCGGGGCATGAAGCCATTTGGGGATCTTTGGTGTTTAGGCAAAACCAAAAGCAACGAAATGCACGCGATGTTTTTCATTTTTATTTGTCTAAAGAACTGTTGGTGACAAGCGAACTGGAGTTTGAAAAAGATGAAGATTTGGATGAAGCAGCCATTCTTCGGCAAATGCAAAATGCTTCTTCTTCAATTGAGCTTATGATGATTATGCTTGGGAAAATGTCCAATGCCATCCTTCGCAAAATCGATCTTTTTGAAGAACGTCTACATAATTTATTGTGGGAGATTGAAGAAAAAAATAACAAGCAAACGTTTGAGGAAATTCAAAGTGTGCGCCATGAGATTTTTTTATGGAAACATCTTGTCATTGGGTTTTTGGAAATCAAAATGGCCATACCGGAAGTGTTTGGAAAAGCGGTACAAGAAGAGCCGGAATTTTACCGTACATCCATGCGGATCGATCGCTGCGCCATGTTGGTCGATTCTTATGAAGATGAAATCAATAACTTGGTAGACATGGAAAACGTCATAGCGAGTTACCGGGGGAACGAAATCGCCAAAACCTTAACTGTATTGGCCACGTTGTTTACCCCAATCATGGCTTTTGGCGGGCTATGGGGGATGAATTTTGATAACATGCCGGAACTGCATTGGTCATTCGGCTATCCAATGGCTCTTTTCCTGATGGTTACCACAACGGTGGTGTTGTATATTTACTTGAAACGGCGCGGTTGGATCGGCGATGTTTTAAAAACAGCCAATCCAAAATCAAAATATAATGGCTAGTACAGAAAATGGGACTGTCCCATAACTGCAAAAATAAAAAAACGACAAAGAAAAGGGATGCTTTTCTTTGTCGTTTTTTTAAGCTAATTGATGGAAATGGAAGCGGCGAAAACCATGTGCTCCTGTCTCTGCATCGCTTCGCTAGCTTCGAGACATGAAAGAGCGTTGCATCGCTGCGCAAGCCCACGGAAAGCGTCCGCTGGAATGGACGTCAACCACTTTTAGGACATGCCCTTTTATTATGGGAAAATCGGAAAGAATATTCTGATTTTTTATTGACTGCCTGCAGCGAATCAAATATGATAGAAGAAATGAACGAAGGAGGTGGGTTAGATGAATCAGACTGGTAAGCGCATGACAGAGTGTCAAGAATACTTGTACATTCTTCATGGCATTTTTTTCACTGGAGTAGATGCACGGGACACGTCTGTCCTTTTTCAAACAATTGCATCGCGTGAAAATAACCAGTAAGAGACATCTGCCTACGAACGGATTTTAACGAAAAGGCATGCGTCTGTGCATGCCTTTTTTTCTATGGCTCGGTCTCTTCAACGAAAGGAAGAGAAAAATGATTATTAGCCAATTTCAACAAATTATGTGCCATTTTGCGACACAAAAATTATTCAACCACATCAAAGGAGAAGTTGCCGAAGGGCAGCGAATTGGTTTGGTCGGTCGGAACGGCGAAGGAAAAACTACCTTATTGAACGTACTGGCTGGCAATTTGCAGCCGACTGAAGGAAGCATCACGTGGAAAAAAGCGAGTACGGTCGGGTTGCTGAAGCAATCGCCAGATGAAAAAGAAGAAATGGAAGTTTATCCGTTGCTGTCTCGCGTGTTTTCGGAATTGGCAGCTGTCCAAGCTCAGCTGGCTGCGATGGAACAGCAAATGGCCACTGCTTCTCCAGAAGAAATGGACCGCGTACTGTCCCGTTACGGGAAATTGCAGGACGATTTTATTCAGCGCGGCGGCTATGAAGTCGATGTGAAAATCGATCAAGTGCTAAACGGGTTAAAGATTAAGCATTTGAAATTTGAACGCTGGGGCCATTTGAGCGGAGGCGAGCGCACCAAAGTGGGGCTCGCGAAACTTTTGCTGCAAGAACCGGATCTGCTGCTGCTTGATGAACCGACCAACCACTTGGATCTGGAAGCGATCGAGTGGCTTGGCGGATTTATCAGCCATTACAAAGGCACTATTGTGCTCGTATCCCATGACCGCTATTTTTTGGATGAAACGGTGACCCATATTTGGGAGCTCGACCAAGGGGATTTGATTCAATACAAAGGAAATTATTCCACTTATGTAAAAGAACGCGAAGCTCGGTTATTGGTTGAATTCCAGCAGTACCAAGACCAGCAAAAGAAAATCCAGAAAATGAAAGAAACCATCAAGCGCTTAAAAGAATGGGCGAACCGAGCCAATCCGCCAAGTGCAGGCTTGCATCGAAGAGCGAAAAGCATGGAAAAGGCATTGGCCAGAATCGAATTATTGGACCGGCCCGTATTGACGAAAAAACAAATGGCCCTCGATTTCCAAACAAAAGACCGAAGCGGAAAAGACGTGGTTCGGATGGATGGTGTGTGGAAAGAATTTGGCGACCGGATTTTATTCCATGATGTGTCGATGCATGTCCGCTACGCCGAACGCATTGCGATTGTCGGTTCCAACGGCACGGGGAAAACAACGCTGCTGAATATGATTTTAGGAAAAGAAAGCGCAGATGCAGGTGATATCTATTTAGGGACCGGTTTATCGGTCGGCTATTTGTCACAGCATACATTGGAAATGGACAACGACCGAACCGTTTTGCAAGAGTTTCGTGACGTGGTGCCGGTTTCAGAGTTTGATGCCCGGCCGCTTTTGGCTAAATTCCTGTTTTTTGGCAATATGGTCTTTCAGCCGGTTCGGCAGCTCAGCGGTGGTGAGCGGATGCGGCTCCGGTTGGCGCAATTGATGCACATGAACCACAATTTATTGATTTTGGATGAACCGACCAACCACTTGGATTTGGAAGCAAAAGAAGTTATGGAAGAAGCGCTGGCTGACTTTCCCGGGACCATTATTTCAGTTTCGCATGACCGGTATTTCCTTGATAAGCTATTTCCGTTAACGTATTGGCTTCATGACGAAACAATCGAACGCTTTGATGGCAATTACTCTTTCGCCAAAGAAAAGAAAAATGCCGTCACGCTTCAATAAAACCTGTTATAAAAGCAATGCTGTGGGATAATGGGTAAAATGCAACTAACCGATAAGGTGGAAAAAACATGCCCGCAATAGGAACAATCCCCAAAAATATATCACTGCTCAGTGCACTCGATTGCATTGGTGAAACGATTCTCATTGCTGACACTTCTTATAATATATGCTGGATGAACACAGAAGCATGCCGATTGCTGTCGGAAGTTGTGCCGTTATATGGCATAAACGATTGCCGGGAATTGATTGGAATGAGCATGGATGAGTTTCATAAAGAGCCGGAACATCAAATCCAACTGATGAATCAACTGGAAAATGTCCACCGTGCCCGAATCAACATTCGTGGGGAATATATCGCGGACATTGTCATCACTCCGATTAAAAACGCCGAACAGGCCATTGAAGGCTATATCGTCATGTTGATGGATGTGACGACTCAAGCTGAAGAGCTAAAGCACAATGAAAAGCTGATTAGGCAATTATCAATTCCCATATTGAATATCTGGGATAAAACCATCGCATTGCCGCTCATCGGAGAGTTTGACAAACATCGTTCTGATCAATTGATTGCGACTGTTTTAATGGAATGTTCGAAGAAGAATATTGAACATGTGCTCGTTGACCTTGGCGGCATTACGGAATTTGAAAACCAAATTCGCTATCAAATCCAAATGCTCACAGACAGCTTGAAATTGATCGGCACAGATTGTATTTTGGTGGGCATTAGCCCCAAGTTGGCGATATCTATGGTTTCTTTAGAAAGCAATGTGAAAACGTTCAGTTCGGCGCATGAAGGTCTTAAATACATCATTGATCTGCGAACAAAATAAAAACAGCTTATCCGATGGCGGATAAGCTGTTTTTATTTTGTTTCGATAGGTTTTACAGGCTCCACCCAAACTTGCGACCAGTTTTGGATTTCATCCATTACCGGTTTTAAGGAAAATCCTTTTTCGGTCAATGCGTATTCAATCCGGACAGGTGTTTCCGGGTATACATTGCGAGAAACAAGTCCATTAGCTTCCAAGTTCTTCAAGCGTTCAGACAAAAGGCGTCCGCTAATGCCGATTGCTTCAGTCAACTGGCTGAAGCGTTGAGGTCCTGATAAAAGTTGATATATGATCAAGCCGGTCCAGCGTTGGCTTAAAATTGAAATGGCACTTTCAAATCGTGGGCAAATGAGGGAGGTATCCATTGTCATCACTCCTTTTTTATATAATACCATATTTACTTTAGAAGTTAAAACAATTAAGTTACTTGACACTTTAATGTAATTAAAATATAATTAGTTACATAAAGTAACAATGAAAAGAGGAATGGATTATGAATTTTCACCAAAAACCGGTTACACACGTAGCGGAAGTAGGCTTAAAAGTATTGGATTTAGAAAAAATGATCGCTTTTTATAAAGAGGTGCTCGGTTTTGACTTATTGGTTCAAACAGATAACAGAGCGGAGTTAGGAGCGGGGGGCAATACCTTGCTTGTACTAGAGGCAATTAAAGGACTGGTGCCGAAAAAAGACCGATATGCCGGACTTTACCATTTCGCCATTTTGCTGCCTGACCGAAAAGAACTGGGAAAGATTTTAATTCATCTTCACCAAAAAGGAATTCATCTCGGGTCTTCTGACCATTTGGTAAGCGAAGCGCTGTATTTATCAGATCCCGAAGGAAACGGCATTGAAATTTACCGCGACCGAGACGCAGAAGAGTGGGACTGGAACAATAACGCAGTGATTATGGCGGTCGATCCTATTGACGGAGAAGGGCTTGTCGAAGAAGCCCAGACATCTGGGGAAACATGGAAAGGGATGCCAAGCGATACCGTAATGGGGCATATTCATTTGCATGTTTCAAACTTAAATGCCGCTGAGCGTTTTTATATAGATGGACTTGGATTTGAAACAGTTTCTGCGATGGGCGGACAAGCATTGTTTCTTGCAGATCAGAAATACCATCACCACATCGGTTTGAATGTTTGGAATGGCATCGGTATACCGGCGCTTCCTGAAAAAACAGCCGGCTTGCATTACTATTCCTTGAAATATGGCGATGAAAGCATGCGAGGCAAGGCTGCCGAGCGGTTGCGTGAAATGGGAGCAGAAGTTGAAGAACGCGAAGAACATTTGGAAACAAAAGATCCATCAGGCAACTTTATTCGATTGCTTGTTTAATTTAAAAAGAAAGCCGGCTCTTCACGAGAGCCGGCTTTCTTTTTTCAGGGGAAGAAGATTTATCCCATATTAACGATCAGTGATTATTTTGGCAATGGCTTTTCACAGCTATTGTCGTTGTCAGGGAAAAAATTTATGTTGGGTTGATTGATGGCAGCTGTTGAGACAACAGCAAACTCATTTTCTTTTATGATTTCAGCTGAGTGCTGTTGGCGTGTTTCGATATAGGCGTACATTCTTTCTTTGCTTTTCCATTCTTCCAAGGGATTGCCTTGAAAAGTCAAAAGAATCAATCCAAATGCCCCAACGATTAAAGTGATGCCCAAAAGTGAAAGGAACCCCTTCATAGTAATCCCGCCTTCTTGTGTGTGCTTGATACTAAGAACGACGCTTATGGCATAAAAGTTCCCAATTGAAGAATTTTGTTGCTTAAGCGATACTGAAGGCAAGTTAAGAAACTCTGAGGAGGATGAAAATGGTTCATTTAAAAACAGACGTATGCAAACTATTGGGCATCGATTATCCTATTATTCAAGCGGGCATGGCAGGCGGGCCGACTACAGTTGAACTGGTAGCCGCCGTAAGCGAAGCCGGCGGACTTGGAACGCTAGGGGCCGCTTATATGCAGCCGAGTGCATTGCGCCAAGCGATTTTAGCCATCCAGTCGTTGACCTCTAAATCGTTTAGCGTCAATATTTTTGCGGCGGAAACAAAAGATGATTTTTCCCGCTTGGACGAAGTGCAGCTTGCGCTAAGCCCATTTCGCGAAGAACTAGGCATTATCGATGTACCTTCTTCTTTTCAATCTCCTGACTGGAGCGCCGAACAGTTTGCTGTTTGCCTGGAGCTCGGAGTGCCGGTCATCAGCACGGCTTTCGGTTGTCTGCCGCCAGAAAGCATGGCGCGCGCCAAGAGCAGCGGTGTACGAGTGCTCGCAATGGTCACGACAGTAGAAGAAGCGCGGCTGGCAGAACGAGCGGGCGTTGATGCGATTGTGGCACAGGGTGCGGAAGCCGGAGGGCACCGCAGCACGTTTTCGCTAGCGGAACATTCGATGGGCGCTCAAATCGGCTTGATGGCGCTCGTGCCGCAAGTGGTGGATGCGGTAAGCGTACCGGTAATAGCGGCTGGTGGAATCGTTGATGGGCGCGGGCTGGTGGCGTCGCTTGCACTCGGTGCACAAGCGGTCCAAATTGGCACCCGTTTTTTGATCGCCAAAGAATCCGGCGCGCATCCGGTGTATAAACAAGCTATTTTCGACAGCACCGAAGAAAGCACAGTGGTGACAAAAAGTTTTTCAGGCCGTCCTGCCCGCGGCATAAAAAATAAATTTATTGAAACGTTTGAACAACAATGCATAACTTCGCTGCCTTTTCCTTCTCAAAACACTGTTACAAAAGATATACGCGCCGCAGCGGCAAAGGCCGGCAACCCCGAATTTATGTCGCTGTGGGCTGGGCAGTCGACGCGTATGCTTACAACCGAAAAAAATGCGGCCGACATTGTCAGCGAGATCATAGAAGAAGCGGAAAATCTCTTTTCTCCAAAGTGACGAAGATGAAACTTTTCCTTTGTTTATCCGTATAAAAGTTATCGAAGTAAAACAATCGGAAAATAGAGGAGAATTTATTATGGGAAGCATATTCGTTTTTTCACTGATTGCGAGTCTGGTTATCGCGCTGCTTATATCGCCATTGACTGCAGGAAATCGTGAAAAAGGCACTAAAGAGAAAAAGCCGGAAGCCAATCGGATCACCGGCTTTGTGATATCGTTTGTTTTTGTCGCCGTGCTGCTGACGGCATTTTATTACTTTACCAACAAAGATCTCAACATCACATCCATTTGGCCGGTATTGATCATTGTCACAGCTCTCGGTGTGTTTGCTTCACGCGGCCTTGAGCAAAAAGTGAAAGGCGCCTTGTTCCTTGTGTCGTTGGCGTTTGGCGCCTACGTTCTATCGGCGCCGCTCTTCAATGCAACGGAAAAATTTGAAGCGGTCGAAATGGCGGAAGAAGTGGAGATTACCGCTTTTGATGAATCGCAGACGCCTGCCAGCGTGCCGCCGAAATTTGCGCGGAATAAAATGAAAAAAGCATTCGGCCAAGTGCCGAACACCAGCTATTACGAATTGGGCAATTTGCAAATCCAGAAAGTGGATGGGGAATTTGTTTACATTGCGCCAGTTGAGTTTTCTGGATTTTTTAAATGGTGGAACGGCGACACAACCCCAGGGTATTTTACAATGAGTGCTACCGATGCAGCGGCCAACCCAAAATTCATGGCCGCCGAGATGGCGTATACGCCTTCTTCTTACTTTAATAAAAACGTCGAACGTTTTATGCGCTTGGAAAATCCGGAAGCCATTTTTTACGGAGATCCTCAGCTTGAAGTTGATGATGCGGGCAAACCGTTTTATATCCGCTCTTATGGAGAATTTATTACAGCGCGAAACGGATTTAAAGTTCAAGGAATCGTTGTAATGGATCCGGCATCAGGCGACACGAATACCTATTCGCTTGATAAAGTGCCGGCATTTATCGACGGCGCCGTTTCGCCTGAATC
Organism: Planococcus sp. YIM B11945; assembly: GCF_050864155.1. Taxonomy (NCBI): domain Bacteria; kingdom Bacillati; phylum Bacillota; class Bacilli; order Caryophanales; family Caryophanaceae; genus Planococcus; species Planococcus sp. YIM B11945. Next base: position 38,568 of record NZ_JBOZWR010000006.1, read on the forward strand.
GGTTTCCTTGGAAAACGACTATTATGGCAATTATGTGCACGGCTTCTGGAACAGCAAATTCGGGAAAAAAGATGTGAAATTGCCATCAAATGAAGGCACTGAAGCGAACGTCAGCCCGATTTTTGATGCAGAAGGCGAGATGTTCTACTTCACGGACTTTACCAGCCCGAAAGAAGGCGTCGATTCGATGCTCGGCTATTCGTTGACCAATGCACGCACTGGAGAATCAACGTATTTTACAGGAAGCTTGGAAGATTCCTATATGGACTCGCGAGGAAATCTGCAAATCATTGAAAAGCAGTTTATCGAAAAGCAGTGGTCCGGTGAAATGCCGGTGCTTTACAATTTCTACGGGGAAGCCAGCTGGTTGACGCCGGTCCTCGATTCCAATGGGTTCCTGCAGAATTACTTTATTGTTTCGGCTGCAAACCCTGAAATATCGGTGTTTTCCGGAACGCCGAATGATGCGCTTCGCATGTACAAAACTGCCCTTCAGCGAGGCGGCAGCACCGTAGACGGAACGTCCGATGCAGAAGATGCGGAAATATCCGGAACAGTAGAGCGCGTATTCAAAGAGCGCGTCGGTGATTTCACGATTGTTTCCTTCTTGCTCGAAGACGGCACCAACTACGTAGTCTCATCTGAAAATGTGCCGCTTGCGATTTACTTGCAAGAAGCCGACCAAGTCACGTTAACCTATTCGCAAACAGGTGAATTGTTCTTGCCAGTTAAGGAATTAACGATAGAAGGAATTGAACAATAGTTTATATCTATATAGTTAAGCAAAAGAAGTTTAATGGTGTAAGCCGCTTCGGACGCTCTAAGGACGGCTTTCGCAAGAAGCCAGGCAAAAAACGCCCTGTCTTTTTGCGTCGCTCACCTCGTGGACGCGCCGAATCTTAATACTATTTACATGTAAGGTTGCTATTCTATAGCAAGCTGGTTAGAAGCTATGGAGCAAAACGTACTGTTTCTGTCTCTGTATCGCTTCGCTGCTTCGACGCGAGCCCGCAGAAAAAGAAGCTTCTTGATAGAAGATCAGCAATCCCATGCACCAACTTCAACTAGTCTAGACAGAAAGTCCTTGTACTTATCGTGCAAAGGGCTTTCTTTTTGTATTTATAGGGCTTTTCGCTTTGTAGAAAAGCAAGAGAAGATTAAAATGAGAAAGAAGGGGTGATGCACTTGCGGAAAATAGGATGGTTCATTGTTTTGCTTGTGCTTGTGTATGTTGCACGCCCAATTTGGGAAGAACCGGTCGGCGAGCATGTGGACTTAAGTTTTTTGGATTCAATTGACCAAGCGATCGAGCAAGTGGCTGAAAACCCCACTGTTTCTGAAGCGATTGATGAGGCGAAGCAATTTACTGCCCGCATCGGCGGTGAGCTTCAATCCGTCGTTTCCAAAGAATCTCTTGCATTGCCGGAAGCTGTGGCAAAGCCGGATATTACGGAAACGGATTCGCTTTTTGCGGTCCATAACGTAACGTTAGGGATGTCAAAAGAAGAAGCCCAAGCGAAAGTCGGATTGCCGCTGCGATTGATGCGCAATGAGTACGGAAGCGATTGGCATAGTTACCACAAAAATTATCAAAATTATGTGTTGTTGTCGTATGACCAAGAAGGAAAAGTAAACGGCATGTACACCAATCAGGCCATCATTTCATCCACCGAAAACATCACGATGGAATCGACAAAAGATGAAGTGCGGAAAGCGCTTGGTGAGCCGTTAAAATTTCTTCAAAAAGGCAACGTTCAATACATGCTGGATACGCGGGAAGAATACGATTTGTATAAAATGGATAACGTCTACGTAACCGTATTTTACGATATCCATGAAGACAACACCGTTACGGCGATTCAAGTGATTGATGAAGAGTTGGAACAACAGCGCCCGGAAATTTATGCCGAACCAACCGATGAGTTGAAAAAAGGCTATGAATTTCTGCTGTTCGAATTAACCAATTCAACACGCATTCAACGAGAACTTCCGTTATTGAAATGGAATGAAGACGCTATGAAAACTGCTCGGAAGCATAGCCAGGATATGGCGGATAACCATTATTTCAGCCATACGAACCAGCAAGGAGAATCGCCTTTTGACCGGATGAGCGACGACGGCATTACGTTCTTTGTGGCTGGCGAAAATTTAGCTTATGGCCAATACAGCAGCATCTTTGCCCATGAAGGCCTAATGAATTCAATGGGGCACCGCGAAAACATCTTGAAACCCGATTACGGCTATCTTGGAATCGGAGCAGCCTTTAATGTCGAAAACCAACCGTATTACACGGCCAATTTCTTTAATCGCTAAAAGCATTCGCAGTTTTTATTGCGAATGCTTTTATTTTTGGCCCAAATAAAAGAAGAAATGCGCTATTTTTTCTATTTCCGGTAAAGGAGTTAGGAAAAGGAGTTTTCGTGGTAAACTACTTTTATGTTGGAATAGGAAGGATGTGTGTTCATTGACAAGCAAACTTTGGTTTCAGGCGGGAGTAGGAATTATTCTTGCACTTATTATTATCCGTTTATTTATAGAAGTTCAAGCTATCTTCGACCCGCTTTTCATTATCGCCCAAACCATTTTTGTGCCGCTGTTGCTTGGCGGTGTACTGTTTTACTTAACAAGGCCGATTCTTTATTTTTTGGAAAAGAGAAAGTTTCCAAAATGGTCAGGAATTTTGATCATTGTTTTGATCATTGTCCTTGTGTTTTGGCTTCTTTATGCCATGATCGGCCCAATGGTAACAAAACAAGTCAATTCGTTGGTCGAGAATGCGCCGGAAATTATTGAAAACACGGAAGACTATGTTCAGTATTTATTGGACCAGCGAGACCGCTTGCCAGCTTCTCTAGAAGAACAGCTCAATGGTGTGACCGATCAATTTGGTGCCCGGGCAGCAGGGATCGGCACGTGGATTTTATCATTCTTGACGAGCTTCATTTCGGGCTTGTTTACGCTGGTGCTTGTGCCATTCTTCTTGATTTACTTGTTGATCGACCATCGCAAATTTGTGCCGTTCATCTCCGGCTTTTTCTCCGGAGCGCGCCAACGCTGGATCAGCAAAACTATGCGCGATATCGATGATACACTTCAGGCGTATATTCAAGGCCAATTGTTCGTCAGCTTTTTAGTCGGCGTCATGCTGCTGATCGGTTATTTGATCATCGGCCTTGAATATTCATTGCTATTAGCCATCATCGGCATGGCGACGAACGTTATTCCGTTTCTCGGACCGTACATCGCCGTCATTCCGGCAATTATCATCGCTCTTGTGCAGGATCCGATCATGGCGCTATATGTAGTCATCGTCATGCTCGTCGCCCAGCAAATCGAAAGCAACTTTATCACGCCAAACGTCATGGGCAAGTCGCTGGATGTTCATCCGCTGACGGTTATCACGCTGATTTTAGCCGCCGGAAACATTGCGGGGCTATGGGGAATTATTTTGGCGATTCCGGTTTATGCAGTCATAAAAGTGATTGCTAAAAATATCTATGCAAGACGCCAGGAAATCGGAAACACCGCAACAAAAGACATCGATTAAAACCTGTGGAGCCTTTCCACAGGTTTTTTCTTATGGAAGCGTTATTGCTTGACGATTGAAAGTTTACCCCCTAAACTAATTAATAGTTTAGGGGGTAAACTTTATGGATATAAGAATAGGGGAAGCTGTGGATTTATTCCAAGAAGTGTTGTTTTATGGGACGGAACGCGTGATTCGGGCGGTAGACAATCCGTTATGGAACGAATTTTCGCCTGAGCAAATCCAAACGCTGAAACTGATCAGCAAAGAAAAACAAGTGACGTCCAGCCGTTTGGCCATTTTACAGTCGGTCCATAAAAGCGCCATCTCCAACCGCATCAAAAAATTGCTTCAAAAAGAATTGATTCGAATCGTTGAGACCGATGACCGGCGCGAAAAGCTATTGGAACTGACAGAAGCGGGCCAGGAAGTGTTGAATCAATCGGACAAAGTGTTGACGGATTATCTCGGAAAGCTATTATCCGAGCAAATAAATGACGAGGAAATTGAACAATTTTTAGCGATCTTCCGCAAACTAAAGAACATTATAAAAATGGATGGAGTGTAACAAATGCGTACAGTGTTGAAATTCAAATGGCCGATTCTGATCGTTTTGATCGTTCTGACGGTCGCCTTGTTTTTAGTGGCTCCTAATTTAACTGAACAAGCAGAAGAGGCGGGTTCGTTCCAATTGTCTCAAGACGCCTCTTCGCAGCTGGCTGCTACGATATTAAGTGAAGCCGGAGCAGATGAACAAACCATTTCGCTGGCCATTCCGCTTGATGAAGAGCTGGACAGCGCTATGCGGGAAACGCTTGAAGGGATGGCGAGCGACATTGAAGCGCTTGGCGATCCAATCACCGGTGTACTCAATCCGGTTGAAAGCGAAGAGCTTGAAGAGCAACTGATTTCCGAAGACCAAAAAACAGTTTTAATGCCGGTTACCGTTGACGGCACGGATGAAGAAGTAAACCAAGTAGCGGATGAAATCCGAGAACAAATCATTCCGGAAAACATGACAGCCTACATAACGGGTGAAGCGATCATCAACAACGATGTGAACATCAGTGCACAAGAAGGATTAAAACGCACGGAAATTATTACCGTTGTCTTGATTTTTGCGTTGCTTCTTGCGGTGTTCCGTTCGATTGTTACACCATTTATTCCGCTAGTGGCAGTGGGAATCACGTATTTGTTAAGCCAATCAGTTGTGGCGTTTTTCATCGACTGGTTTGGTTTCCCGGTTTCCAACTATACGCAAATCTTCTTGGTGGCGATTTTATTCGGTATCGGAACAGACTACTGCATCCTGCTGTTGAGCCGTTACAAAGAAGAATTATCGGCTGGGCACGGAACAGTCGAAGCGATTGTCAATACGTATAAAACAGCGGGACGTACGCTGTTGATCAGCGGCGTGGCCGTTTTTATCGGATTTTTTGCCATCGGCTTTGCCGACTTTCCGATTTTCAAATCTGCTGTAGCCGTCGCGGTCGGAATTTTCGTTTTGCTGATTGTGTTGTTTACGGTGGTGCCGTTCTTTATGGCTGTGTTGAAAGAAAAACTATTTTGGCCGGCTAAAAAATCGGCTTCTCATAGCGACAGCAAATTGTGGATCAATATGAGCAAACTGTCGATCAACCGCCCAGTGCTATCCATGCTTGTGGTAGCTGTTATTACCGTGCCGTTGTTGTTTACGTACGACGATTTGTTGTCGTTTAATACGGTTGATGAAATCGGTTCTGAATATGAGTCAGTTAAAGGATTGCGTGCAATAGAAGACGGTTTTGGCAAAGGCGATTCCTTGCCTGTTCAAGTGATTGTGAAATCAGATGAACGGTTGGATGATGAACAAATCGTTCCTTATTTTGAATCGATTAGCCAAGAAATCGAAAAAGTAGCCGGCGTTGAAGCCGTACGCGCCATTACTCGTCCGACCGGCGAAGTGATCGAAGACTTGTATGTGGACAACCAAATCGGGTTGCTGGCTGATGGAATTAACGATGCACGCGACGGTCTTGGCGAAGTCCAAAGTGGCCTCTCGGAAATCGAAACTAACTTATCAGGAGTCAGCGCCCAAACAAATGGAGCAAACGGGCTAGGGGAAGCGGCGACAAGCCTTTCTCAAATTAATGATCAGCTTGCTTTGACTACACAAGGGTTGCAGCAAACCGGCAACATCCAGCAAACAGCAGGAGCGTTGACGGGCATCAGCGGGGGCCTTACACAACTCCAGCAAGGTTTAGCTGGAGCGGCTGGCCAAAGCGGTGAGCTTGGTACGGGGCTTTCGCAGCTTGCTGAAGGAGTAGGCGCTTCGAATGAAGGAATCGTCCAAATTCAGGACGGATTATCCGAAGCGACAGATATGATGCAAAAAATGAGCGACAGCCAAGCTGCCAGTGACACGGGGCTGTTTATTCCTGAAGGTACGCTGGAAAATGAAGAATTTGAACAAGTGCTGGACCGCTATTCATTTGCAGAAGGCACTGGGATGAAACTTGAAGTGATTTTGGCGGAAGATCCATATTCGCCTGAAGCAATTGACATCACTGCAGATATTAAAGAAACGGTTGAACGCAGCGTAGTTGCCACCCCGCTAGAAGATGCGGAATTTGCATTTGGCGGCATCTCAAGCGTCAACAACGACTTGCAAGAAGTGTCGTCAAACGACTTCACCAATACCGTGACTATTATGTTGATCAGTTTGTTCGTCGTACTGGCCATTTTGTTCCGGTCGTTGATCATGCCGCTTTACATGATTGGCTCATTGCTATTGACGTACTTCACATCCATTGCGATTGCTGAGTTGATTTTCGTTAATATTCTTGGCTATGATGGAATCAGCTGGGCCGTGCCATTCTTCGGCTTTGTCATGTTAGTTGCGCTCGGCGTCGACTACTCGATTTTCCTTCTTGACCGCTTCCGTGAAGAGGCGCATCGAGGCGTGAGCGTCCGTGAAGCGATGGGAATCTCTATGGCGAAAATGGGGACAGTCATCATTACGGCTGCGATTATTTTAGCTGGTACGTTTGGTGCCATGATGCCGTCTGGCGTATTAAGCCTTGTGCAAATCGCCACAATCGTCATCACCGGGCTCTTGCTGTATGGTTTGATCGTCTTGCCGCTATTGATTCCGGCGATTTCGGTATCGTTCGACCGGGGCGTCTGGTGGCCATTCGCTGTTAAAAAGAAATAAATGCAAAAAAAAGCTGCGTTCGCGCAGCTTTTTTTACTGGCATGAAAAGCGCTGATTTCTTCATGTGGCATTTCGCCGGGCATGTTATAATATTGAAAGCATGAACCATACGAAACGGGGTAAAACTATGTTAACATTTGAACAAAAATTGGAAATCATCGAAACGTTTCCGGAATTGACGCGCAAAGAGGTATCGATGAAGCGTGTGAATTTTCATTTTGAAGAAAGCTTGTACGACAAAAAAATAGTGGTGTACCATCTGCACCCGAACGGCAACGGCTTTGTGTATGTCGGCAACTTGCCGCAATACGAAGCGGACGACAAAGGCTTTGTGAACATCCGCGATTATTCAGAAAAGCAACTGCGCAGCGTTCTTGGCGATGCCATCGATTACTTATCGCTTGAACCGGAGCCGCCGTATGACAAAACATGGGTGAACCGTGAAAAAGTCAAACTTGATTTGGTATACGAAGAGCCGTTCTGGAACGTTTACACAGGGAAGAACTTGGAAGAAAGCTTTGGCACCTTTGAAAACGCTGAAGAATATCTAATTGAACAAGGCTTTAGAGAACAGAAGTAATGGAAATCCGTCGGCTGCTTGAAAACGAAGCATTGCCCATGGACTTATTGCTCGAAGCCGATCCTTCTGAAAAGCTGGTTCGAGCCTACAGCACCAAAGGCTTTTGTTATATTGCAGAACGACATGGCAAAAGGATTGGCGTTTATGTGCTTTTGCCGCTGAATAAAACCACCATCGAAATAAAAAATATCGCCATTTCTGCTTCGGCAAGAGGCCAAGGATACGGCAAGCAATTGCTCAAGCATGCCTTGTCTGAAGCGTGGCGCCTGCAGTATGGCAGAGTTGAAATCGGGACGGGAAATTCCAGTTTCGATCAGCTAGCGCTGTATCAGAAATGCGGATTTCGCATCGACTCGATCGATCACGATTTCTTTGTCCGCAACTATCCGGAGCCGATTATGGAAAACGGCATCCAGTGCCGCGATATGATTCGCCTTGCCTATAAATTTTAAAACCTCCTTCATTAATTGAAGGAGGTTTTCTTTTTAACGTAAATATAATTGCGTTTTTGCGTAATTAATATTGCTTTTAAAGGTAATTTAATTTACTATTAAAAGTAAGAAGGGGGAGGGAAAACATGGAAGAATTACGTTTGAACGCAGCTTTATTAAGAAGGAGAGTTCCTAATTTGACGACAGCCGCAAAAGCTGTCGGCATCCGTCCGGCAACGGTATCCAATTTATGTACCGGAAAAATCGATTTGGGGAAAGCGGAAGTAAGGACGCTTGTGGGACTGGCGGCGCTTGCTAACTGCACAGTGGATGAATTGATCATTCGAGGGGAGAAGATGAAAATGATTGAGACAAAAATCAAAGCACTGGATTTTTTTGCGCCGCTAGTCAAAGGTGGAACAACTGGCATCGTCGCGCGGCCTGGCATGGGGCAGCTCGTAATTGTTGCCGAATTGCTGCACCGCTTTAAAAAAAATGGCTTAAACACTGTATTTCTAACTCCGGCACATTCTCGAGAGGAGCTTGAAGGAACGGTTGAACTAGCTGATCACATAACAAGCTCGATTGCTGAAACGCTGGAATTTCTAAAAGCCAATAAAGAAAATATGGTATTGTTCACCGATAAAAGCCGAGTTGACTCCGGCGAGCTGTTCGAACTGCAGGAGGAGCTTGGGCATGAAACGGTTACGACGGTGCTTGTGGATTTATTAGGGGAAGTGGTCGATGATGATTTTCCTTTCGGTCCACTTGAAACGGTGTGGCAACTGGACGCGGATTTGGCGGCACGCCACCAATATCCGGCGCTTAGCCCCTTGCACTCGGCGTCCTCACTGTTAGAAGAAGCGGAACTTGATGAACGCCATTTTCAGCTGCGGCAACGCGTACAAAAAACATTGCGCCGCTACCGGGAATTGCGCTCGATTGTTCAAGCCCATGGTTTTAGCCGGATTCCGCAAACAGAGCTTGAAACGTACCAAAAAGGTGAACGCTTGGAAGCTTATTTTACTCAGCCATTTTATGTAGCGGAAGAACTTATGAAGGTAAAGGGACAGTCTGTTCCACTTGAACAAACTTTGTTGGACGCAGAAGCCATACTAAACGGCCAAGCAGATGCGCGAGAAGTCAAAGATCTGCAATTTATAGGAGCGTTGTAAAGGAGCCTTGTGCTCCTTTTTCTTTTGGATAGAAAAGCGCAAGCGCCCGTTTAAGCCCCGACAAGCGCTGGAGGACGTGAAGGCAATGGCGTTTTCTGCCATTGTCAGCAAGGCAGACCACGACCTCGAGGGGCTGGAAAATAAGAAAAGAAGAAACGGCCGTTTAGGTTCGACAGGCGTAAGGCGATCTGCCGAAGCGGCGCTCTTTGCCCGTACAACCGAGCTGGCTTATGACCCGAAGAGCTAGGCACTGGAGACTAGACAAAAGAAAAGCGCCCATGGAAAATTTATGATTTCTTATTCTTTTAAAAGAGGTAAATCCCAATAAATTTCGGTATGCTTGTCATAAGGGGTGAGGACATGTTCAAAAAAGTGACCTTATACACAAATCGATTAGAAGAACTCAAAGGATTTTATGAATACCAACTGGGTTTTCGCATTATGGAAGAAGATGATACTAGCTTTGTGCTGGCAATCGGTGCTTCCCAGCTGATTTTCAAAGAATCGGACCGCGATGCTTTTTATCATTTTGCTTTTAATATTCCTGGCAATCAGTTTACGCTCGCAAAAGGCTGGGCAACTTCCCGTGTAGCGTTAAACCTGCAAGACGGCATGGATGAAATGTATTACGCCAATTTTAATGCGGATGCGTTTTATTTCGAAGATCCCGCGGGCAACATCATTGAATTTATTGCACGGCGCAATATCGACCGGCTGGGCGACTTTAGCGTGGATTCGCTGCTGGACATCAGTGAAATGAGCATCACGACGCCATTCGTCAAAGACGTGGGCAGCCAGCTGGAGAACATGGAGATTCCGGTTCGTGGCAATAAAGGCATCGATGCGGACTCATTGAATTTTTTAGGTGCCGGTGACACGTTCCTGATTCTCGTTCCGCCAAAACGCACATGGTATTTTTCAAAACGAAAAAGCGAGACGCACCCGCTGCTCATTGAACTTAACGATGGCCGGCAAATTGAAATTACGGAAGAAGGGCTATTTCGCCAGTCGGAAGCAGCCAACCCCATTTCCGATCAATTAGAAGAAATGGCATTCTCCGGAGTTGCGCTGTTGAAAAAAGGGGAAACTTGGTCGATGGCAAAAGGGCTGGCGGATCGTTCCAATAACCGGCCCAACACAGTGGACAGCCGGTTTGGCATCGCTTCAGGCAGCAAAATCTTCACAGCGATTGCTATTTGCCAGCTCGTGGAAGAAGGGAAATTAACGTTTGAAGCCAAGTTATCTGAGCTGCTGCCGAAAGCATTTCCAAATTTTGAAGTCACCATCCATCAATTGCTGACGCACACATCCGGCATTCCGGACTATTTTGATGAAGAAGCAGCAGGTGGGTTTGAACAAGTATGGACAGAGCACCCGATGTATTTAATGAAGACGCCCTCGGATTTTTTGCCGCTTTTTCAAAACCGGCCGATGCAGTTTGAGCCGGGGGAGAAATTCCAATACAATAATGCTGGGTTTATTGCGTTGGGGCTCGTCATTGAAAAACTAACAGGCATGGCGTTTATAAACGCAGTAGAGGAACGGATTTTTACGCGGGCGGACATGAACGAGTCCGGCTATTTTTCACTGGACCGCTTGCCGGCACAAACCGCTTATGGCTATATTGAAGAAGACGGCGCGTGGCGGACGAACCAGTATGCAATTCCGATTCAAGGCGGTGCAGATGGAGGTGCTTTTGTGACAGCGAACGATATGCTGCTTTTTTGGGAGCGGTTGATGGATTATACGCTGTTGTCAGAAGAGATGACGCGAAGCCTGTTGACTGCCCACGTTGCACTTGAAAGTGAAGGATATGGCTATGGTGTATGGATCCAAACGGAGAACGAGTCGGTGGTTAAATACCATTTGATGGGTTATGATCCAGGAGTTTCTTTTCATTCAGCATTTTATCCGAAAGACGGCAGCATTTTGACGATCCTTTCAAACAAAAGCACTGGTGCATCGGAAGCGATGAAATTAATAGAAGGGCAATTCCTGAAAGCAGATTAGAACAGAAGGAGTGAGGGCATGAACGGCAAAAAATTGGCGCTTTTTATAGCCATTGGCACTGTTGTGGCATGTATTTTGATTTTCTTGGTATTCAAGCTTTATTTTATAGTGAATCCTAAACAATAACGAACACAAATAGATGAAGTAAAATGGAGAAGTGCAGCGAAGGCTGCGCTTTTTTTATATGGTATAAAAAAGAACAAAAAAATGAGCCCCTCCGAAGAGGGACTCATAAATAGTTGGTTTTAGATTAAGCTTTAACTACGTTAGTAGCTTGAAGACCGCGTTGGCCTTGCTCGATGTCAAAAGTAACTTCTTGACCTTCGTCTAATGATTTGAAGCCTTCGCTTTGGATTGCAGAGAAATGTACGAATACGTCATCTCCACCGTCGCGTTCGATGAAGCCAAATCCTTTTTCTGAGTTAAACCATTTTACTTTACCGTGTTCCATGTGTGTTTCCTCCTCGTATGCCTAAACATACATTGTATTACTATCCTTGCTCAAATCTTGCAGATATACATCTGACACTTTGTAAAAAGTTATCCGAACAAAAATAATTCTTCCTTAGAATAACATGGCTTTTACAAGATTGCAAGCGATATGTGAATATTCTTCTTGGCAATTAATATATCGTTTATATTAATAAGTAGTTTAGTGAAAGAATTAGGAGGAAAAGCGCTATGGAAAAGGTGATGGTGATTGGTGTATCCGCCGGTGTGGGAAAATCCACGTTTGCTAAAATACTTGGAAAAGAACTTGGCTTGCCCGTTTTCCATTTGGATTCTTATCACTGGAAGCCGGGATGGGTAGAGGCAAAGCCGAAAGAGTTTGAAAATGCCCAACGAGCAATCGTAAAAAAAGACAAATGGATTATAGAAGGAAATTACTCTGAAACCTTTCATTTGCGGATGGCTGAAGCAGATACCATCATTTACCTCGAACTGCCGCTTTCCGTTTGTTTGTACCGTGTACTAAAGCGCTGGTTGGCTAACCGAGGCAAGACGCGTCCGGATATGGGAGCAGGCTGCCCGGAAAAAATGGATCTTGATTTTTTAAAATTCATCGTCTTCACTTACAGTTCGAGAAAAGTCAAAATGAAAAGGCGCCTCCAAGAGTTCCGGCAGCAAAAAACGGGAAATGTGGCCATTGCCTTGCTTAATCAAAAACAAATAGATGGATTTATGAAAAATGGCCGGCGCTCGCTTCATTGATTTCGCCTAATAAAAAAACGGAAAAGCGGATAAAAAATTGCGGAACGAGCAGACGGTTTTATAGGGAAGTGGTATGCTTTAAATATAAAATAGATAAAAAGAAGATTAGGAGAATGCACGATGGAGTTCTTATATGAAGGAGCGATTACTAACCAAGTGCTTCATAAAAAGCTGCCTATGCATATAAAACGGCTTTATTTGGAAGACCTTCCCGCAATAGAAGAAGTGCAAAAAAAAGTCATTGCATCGCTTGCGGAAAAAGAAGTGCTTCAGCCGTTGTCGACTGAAGAATTCCTGTTTATTCTGAATGAACGCGGGTTAGTAGTGGGCGCATTTGCGGATGAGCAGTTGATCGGCTTTCGCGCATTGTTGATTCCGGAGATTGATGAAGAGCATTTAGGAAGGGATATTGGGCTGGGGGAAGATGAATTGCCGAAAGTGATTTATCAGGAAATCTCCGCTGTCCTTCCTGAGTACAGAGGAAATCGCCTTCAACAAACTTTGGCGGAAGTGATTATGAAAGACATGCCGGATTTAAAAGGAGATTTTCGTTATGTCTGCTGCACCGTCGCACCGATGAATATTCCGAGTTTAAAAGATAAATTTTCACAGCACATGTATATTCAAGCAATGAAAATAAAATACAATGGCATGAAGCGCTATATTTGCGTAAAAGACTTGAAAAATCCGCCGCTGCGCTACACTGAATACGTTACCGTCAAACTGGACGATTACGACAAACAGCGCGAATTATTAAAAGACGGCTACGTAGGAATCGGTTTTCAACTGGTCCGCGGCTTTCATGAATTCCAATTTGCAAAACCCGTTCTGTAAAAAGAATGGGTTTTTTTATTTTTATGAAAGATTCTGAAACTTTATTCGTTTTTGTCCGTAAATTAAGTATGGAAAATAACTTACTGGAATGGGAGGTGTTGGAATGGAACTCTTTGGGCTCGCCATGGAGCAGCTGTATATGTACATCCTCATTATTGCCGGTGCCATAACAGTGCTTTACGTGTTTTTTGGCGACATTGCTGATGGAGGAGATGCGATTCCGTTTTTTAATCCGACAGTGATTTTGGCATTTTTCACTTTGGCAGCCGCAGCTGGTTTTTTGCTTGAAACACTTACAGGAATCGACAGCTTGGCAATCATCGGCATGTCCGTGGCGATAGCGGTGTTATTGGATTTTTTGCTTTATTTCTTTGTGCTATTGCCATTATCTTCGGCTGAAGCGTCCATCGCTTATACCGATGAATCGCTGCTTGGCCAAGTGGCACGCGTCATCATCCCGATTCCCGTTGATGGCTACGGAGAAGTGGCGTTGGAAACCTACGGGGGAATGATCGCCAAGCGGGCAGCGGGATTTGACAACGAAGCGATTGGGCAAGACCAGCAAGTGCTCATTATAGAAGTGCGCGACAGTACGCTGTATGTCAGAGAGTATGAGCCGGTAAGTTTTAACACAACAAATTGAATGGGGGAATGGAAATGGAAATGGAAATAGGAGCGGGTTTGATTGCAGCAGGAATAGCAGCATTTGTGATATTGGCGATTATCGGGGTTTATATCACAAAATATAAGACGGTGGGACCGGATGAAGCATTGATCGTCACGGGGAGTTATCTGGGGTCTAAGAATGTCCACACCGATGATTCGGGCAATCGCATTAAAATCATTCGAGGCGGCGGGACGTTCTTGCTGCCGGTTTTCCAACAAGCGGCGCCGCTAAGTTTATTGTCGAGCAAATTGGAAGTGACCACGCCTGAAGTTTATACGGAACAAGGCGTGCCGGTAATGGCAGATGGAACAGCCATTATCAAAATCGGCGGCTCGATTTCTGAAATTGCTACAGCTGCTGAGCAATTCCTTGGGAAATCAAAAGAAGACCGGGAAAACGAAGCGAAAGAAGTGCTTGAAGGGCATTTGCGCTCAATCTTAGGGTCGATGACAGTCGAAGAAATTTATAAAAACCGCGATAAATTTTCCCAAGAAGTGCAGCGAGTTGCTTCACACGATTTGGCGAAAATGGGCTTGATTATCGTTTCGTTTACGATTAAAGATGTCCGGGACAAAAACGGCTATTTGGATTCTCTTGGGAAAGCGCGTATTGCCCAAGTGAAGCGCGACGCTGACATTGCAACTGCAGAGTCGGAAATGGAAACACGCATCAAACGCGCAGAAGCCGGCAAAGATGCCCAACGTGCAGAAATTGAACGTGCTACTGAAATCGCGGAAGCCGAAAAAGAGAACTTATTGAAAGTGGCCGAGTACAAGCGCGAGCAAGACAGTGCAAAAGCCCGTGCTGATCAAGCGTACGAACTTGAAACCGCCCGCTCCAAACAAGAAGTTGTGGAACAGGAAATGCAGATCAAAATTATCGAGCGCCAGAAACAAATCGAGCTGGAAGAAAAAGAAATTCAGCGCCGCGAACGCCAGTATGATTCGGAAGTGAAGAAAAAAGCGGATGCGGACCGCTACTCGGTGGAACAAGCAGCAGCAGCCGAAAAATCCAAGCAATTGGCTGATGCCGATGCTCAAAAATACCGTGTGGAAGCCATGGCAAAAGCAGATGCCGAGAAGATCCGCCTGGACGGGCTTGCAAAAGCCGAATCGCAGCGTGCGCAAGGGGAGTCGGAAGCTGATATCATCCGCTTGAAAGGTTTGGCGGAGGCGGAAGCAAAACGCAAAATCGCGGAAGCGTTTGAAATGTACGGACAAGCAGCTACGCTTGATATGATCGTCAACATGTTGCCGGAATATGCGAAACAAATCGCGAGCCCGCTTGCGAACATCGATAAAATCACAGTGGTGGATACGGGAAGCGGAGAAGGCGGCGGAGCGAATAAAGTCACTTCATATGCAACTAATTTGATGGCATCCCTGCAGGAAACCTTAAAAGAATCTTCGGGCATTGATGTGCGGGAAATGCTCGAAAACTTAACAGGAAAAACGGATTATTCCAAGGGCATTGAGCAATTGCGCTATGAAATGGATAATCAAAAACTCGTCAACAAAGAATAAAAACCTTCACACTTTGGCGCAAAGGCTTTGGAGCTTTGCGCCTTTTTGTATTTTTATGGACTCGAAAGAAGATTTTTTGGAATAGGCGAATAGTACGAAAAAAAGCCATATTAAATTATTGGCATCGGAAACGGTTTTCTGTCTTCTGTTAAAATGATAGAATAATGGTAATGACAGGATAAAAATCATTATTTGATGGATTAATTTTTTAAAAGGAGTAGCCAATGAATATACAATTCGACCAAATTCCCAACCTCTCGCTTATTGCATGTTACGGCCCCAAGACACAGGAAATCAGTTCCATTGTATATAGTTCCCAAGAAGTGGTGGAGGGTTCCGTCTTCTTTTGCGTATCCGGCGAACATACGGATGGACATTTCTACATTGAAGAAGCGATTGAAAGAGGAGCTTCTGCAATTGTAGGATCAGACCTTCCTTTATTGGAAAAATACGCTGAAAAGCATGGTGCCTTAACGTTTTCGGTGGTGGAAGATTCCCGCATCGCATTGGCATATACTTCGCTTCTTTTTTTCAAAGGTGCTCAAGACCAGCTGATTAAAGTTGGGGTTACAGGAACCAACGGCAAGACGACAACAGCAACGTATGTATATAACCTCTTCAACTTGATCGGCATTCCATGCGGATTTTTAGGTACGACGGGGATTTACAACTCTTCAGGTAAAATTACCTATAAAAAAAGCACGCCTACTACCCCTATTTCTTCTGACATCCACAGAGTGTTTTCAGATTTAGTCGCTGTCGGGGACCAAGCAGCTTCGATGGAAGTGTCGTCAATCGCTTTGGACCAAAAGCGTGTGGAAGGCATCGTCTTTGATGTGGCGATTCATACCAATATTTCTGAAGAACATATGGAATACCATAAGGAATTTTCCCATTATTTGACTTCCAAACTTCAATTGTTCACGCAAGCCAAAACAGCAGTCATCAACATTGACGACCAAGGCATGTCGAAAGAAATTTTGGACGTGGTGGATTACGAACATTTGACGTACAGCCGGCACACGGATTCTGGGGCTCATTTAATTTGGACAAATTGCGAAAGCCATGGAGACGGCATGGCGTTTGATCTGCATTACAACGGACAAGTTTATCCCATTAAGGTGCCGATTTTTGGAGACTATAACGTTGCCAATTTAGTGGCAGCAATAGGGGCTGCGTTATTATCAAATGCTTCCATTGACCAAATTTTATCCGCCGTTTCAAGAATGCCTCAAGTAGAAGGGCGTTTCCAAGTGATTCCCGGACCGGAAGACCGCAAAATCATCATCGATTATGCCCATACCCCAGTTGCGTTGGACTTGGTGCTGCAGGAAGTGAAGAAGCTGCCGCACAACCGGTTGATTGCCATGATCATGGGAGTCGGCATCCGGGACTTGGCAAAAATGCCAAAAATGGCGAAAAGCGCTGAAGGCAAGGCGGATTTAGTGGTGGTATCTGTTGACCATCCGGGATATATGGAGCCTGAAAGTGTCATTGAAGAAGTGCTAAAAGGCTTTTCATTGCCATACAAGCAGGAAGTGCTGACGGCGCCGACTCGGCGTGAAGGCGTCTTGGCGGCGTTAAAAGAAAGTGGTCCAAACGATATTATTTTATTGTCAGGCGGCTGCATCAACGGAGCGCAAATCATAAAAGGGGAAAACATCCCTCATTCAGACGAAGAAATTATTGAAGGCTATTTCCTGCAGCAAAACTAGCGATTTTTCGAGAGAAAGGTCGCTTTTTTTCGCCTGCTTGTGTTTAATAGAAGAGAAGGCTACAGAGACATATGAATTGGAGTGAATGGAATGCAATATCGTACAGAGAAAGATACCATTGGTGAAATTCAAGTTGAAGCTGACAAAATGTGGGGCGCGCAAACACAGCGCAGCGTCCAAAACTTTGCCATCGGAACCGAACGCATGCCGCATGAAGTTGTCATGGCATTTGCTCAATTGAAAAAAGCCGCGGCAAAAGCGAACCACAAACTCGGTAAATTGTCTGAAGCAAAAATGAAAGCGATCGAAGCAGCTGCAAACGAAGTCATCGAAGGCAAATGGAACGACCATTTCCCATTGGTGGTTTGGCAAACGGGAAGCGGCACACAATCCAATATGAACATGAATGAAGTATTGGCGCGCCGCGGAAATGAAATTTTGGCGGAGCAGTCATCAGAAGAAAAGTTGCACCCGAACGACGACGTCAACATGTCCCAAAGTTCAAACGATACATACCCGACAGCGATGCATGTAGCGGGCGTTTTGGCAGTTACCGACAACTTGATTCCGGCCATCCAAAAACTGAAAGCGACATTAGCTCAGAAATCCGAGCAATTTGATAACATCATCAAAATCGGCCGTACGCATTTGCAAGATGCGACGCCATTAACATTGGGCCAAGAAATCAGCGGCTGGAAGCACATGTTAGAGAAAAGCGAGCGAATGATTCGTGCGAGCGTCGAAGAAATGCGTGAATTGGCAATCGGCGGGACAGCAGTAGGAACCGGCATTAACGCCGATCCGACATTCGGCCCATCGGTCGCAGAATTTATTGCGGAAGCGGTAGGGACGTCGTTTACTTCTGCAGAAAACAAATTCCATGCACTGACAAGCCATGATGAAATGGTTTATGTGCATGGTGCCATCAAAGCACTTGCGGCTGATGCAATGAAGATTGCCAACGACGTACGCTGGCTGGCAAGCGGTCCGCGCAGCGGCATCGGTGAAATCACGATTCCTGCAAACGAGCCAGGCAGTTCAATCATGCCAGGCAAAGTAAATCCGACGCAAAGTGAAGCATTGACGATGGTAGCGGTCCAAGTGATGGGCAACGACGCGGCAATCGGTTTTGCGGCGAGCCAAGGAAACTTTGAATTGAACGTCTTCAAACCGGTCATTGCCTATAATTTCTTGCAATCAGTCCGTTTGCTTAGCGACAGCTTGATCAGCTTTGACGAACACTGTGCAGTAGGCATCGAAGCGAACCTGGATGTCATCGAAAGCCACGTGAAAAATTCCTTGATGCTTGTTACCGCATTGAATCCGCACATCGGGTACGAAAAAGCGGCAGCAATCGCCAAGCAAGCACATGCGGCAGGCACAACGTTAAAAGAATCTGCAGTAGAAAGCGGTCATTTAACAGCCGATCAGTTCGACGAATGGGTAAAACCAAAGAACATGGTAGGACGATGAAATAAAAAAAGACGGTTGCTGAACTTAGCAGCCGTCTTTTTTATATGAAACAGGGTTTCTGCAAATAAGCTCCAGTATTCTGCAAATAAAGTCGGTTATTCTGCAAATAAAATCAGGCATTCGGCAAACAAACCGGCAAATTCTGCAAACAAACGCCTCTTTTCCGCAAATAAATCAATTAAGAGGCTGAAACTCTTGATGAAACGAGTGCATCCGGAGAGACAAAGGAATTTATTCGCCGGCTGTCGAAGAAGGTACAAGAAGAACGATTAGATAAAAGAGGTGCTTTATGCAAAAATCATTTTTTATGTCCTGGAGCGGCGGTAAAGATTCGGCGCTCGCGTATTACCGGGCAGTTCTGGAAGGCCACGTCCCGGTTGCGTTGTTTACGATGTTTGAAAAAGACGGTTACAAATCGCGGTCGCACGGTTTGCCGCTGGAAGTGATGGAAGCGCAGGCGGAGCGCATGGGGCTGCCGCTTGTCGTCGGCAAAGCCGATTGGGCCGATTACGAAGAAGCGTTTATTGGCCAATTAACGAAATTCCGCGAGTCGGGCATTGAAATGGGCGTATACGGCGACATTGATTTGGAAGACCATTTAGCATGGGTTCAAAAAGTGAGTGCGACAGCTGACATGGACGTTAACCATCCCTTATGGCAAGAACCAAGAAGAACGATATTGGAAGAGCTGGTGAATGAAGGGTTTAAAGCGATCATTACGGTAGTCGATACTACTCGCGTCGACGAACGATTTTTGGGGCGCGAGTTTACCCGAGAACTGATTGATGAACTGGAATCGCTCGGCATTGACGCCTGCGGAGAAGAAGGGGAATTTCATACGACAATCGTTGATGGACCAATTTTTGTGGAACCGGTGCCGATCCGGTTCGGCGAAAAACTGGCAATCGATCATTACCGGATGCTGGAAGTGAAACTTCAGTCAGAGGAGTGAAGGGCCATGATTCAATTTATAGGAGCCGAAGAGCGCCATATTCGCCAAATGGCTGCCTTGTTGGCCAAAAGGCACGAACGGGAGCGAAAAACTTTCCCGTTTCTTCCTGCCAACTTTGAAGAAATTGATGATGCCGAAAACGTCATACGGGATCTGTTGAAACGCCCTTATTCAAATGGCATCGTTGCCACTAGGGGAATCGAAGTGATCGGGTATTTGCTGTATGAATTCAAAGAAGATGCAGAGCGCGGACGCTATGTGTGGATGGACTATGAAGCGATTGCCATCGGCGAAAAAGAGCACCCGAGGCTGCTGCGTTTGCTGTATGCCGATGCAGGAGCCGAGTGGGTGCAGCATGGCTATTTCCATCATGTATTAAAAGCGCCGCTTGGCAATGAAACCATCGTTCAGCAATGGCTGGATCAATCGTTTCATTTTGAACAAAAGTACGCGATTTTGCCGCTGCAGCAGTTTGAGCCGCAACCACCGGAACTAGAGTCGAAATTAGAATTTAGAAGAGGCACTAGGGAAGATGCGCCGCTGTTAAAGAAAATGGCGGTATGGAATAGCATCCATCAGACATCGGCACCGTCTTGGCTGCCCATCACGAAAGAAACGATGAGCGGCATTGCAGATGCTTATGAAGCTTTGTCGGAAGATAAAGAGGCGTTTGTCTGGCTTGCCGAACAAGGAGAACGTATTGCGGGGTTCCATGTTTACTTTCCAAAAAACGAGCCGCTGAGTTTGGTGGCGCCGGCAAATTGTGCAGAACTGCCGGCAGCTTCAACAAACCCGGATATGCGGGGAAGAGGCGTCGGCAGGTCGCTTGCCAACCACTGTTTCGCGGAAATGAAAAAGGCAGGATTTGAATTTGTTTATGCGGATTGGCACACCCCCAATCACTTGGCTTCTTATTTCTGGCCGCGCATGGGCTTCAAACCGGTCATGGTCCGGATGTCGCGGCAAATCGACCCGCGCATCGCCTGGGCAAAAGGGCAATAAAACGAATCAACGAAAAAACGTCCGCAGCCTTTTTACAGGCTGCGGGCGTTTTTCAGTTGGCTTCCATTTTTTCGGATTCGTTCAAACCAACGTCTACAGATGAGACAAAATAACGTTTGTCCGGTTCCGTGGTAATTTCCACTTGTTTGCGGTCAAACAAAGAAACAGTTTGTAATTTCGTTGTTTTTCCGCTCTTTAAATCTTGTTCGTAAATCCGGTAGCCGATAATCGCGTCGTCGCGGACGGCATGCCAAGAAATTGAATAAGCCGTTAAGGCAACGTTGGTTGGAGCTTCGGGAATCGCTTCTTTTAAATCAGTATCGGAAACGAGTTCAGCCGATACCACTAGCCGTTCTTCGTGCGAACCGATATCCCGGTTGAAATTCCCGGTGCACGTGATCAAATTGATCATGCGCTGTTGGGATTTCCCGAAGATTTCCTCAATCGGAGCTTTGTCTGTTGCATAACTGGTCACTTTTTTCACTTCGAAAACCATTTTTCTGCCGGTTGCATCCGTTAACTCGACTTGGTCGCCGATTTTCACATTCTTTAATTCATAAAACACAGCAGGACCGGTTTTGCTGTCGACATGGCCCGCTAAGACGGCATGCCCGAGCGCACCCGCAAGAAATCCAGGTTCAAACCAACCCACTTCTTCAATCGCATCGGGAACGCCCATTTCACCGTTTTCTAATACGCCTGTCGGCTGGATAGCAGCATCAACCTCAATCGAAGGAATTTCGATGTGCACCGGTTCCATTCCACGGATGCTTTGCTGGCGCTGCCGTTGAATTTCTTCCAGCTTTTCGCGTTGTTTTGGAAGAATGGGAAATTCGGCAATTTTATCGGCTGCATCGCCGGAACTTTTCACTTCACGTGTTTCGGTTGATTGAGTGCTTTTTTCGGCTGTTGAGTTGTTTGCCAGCGGCTTTAAAATAAAAAACAGTGTAGCGCATAAAAACAAAGCGATGCCCATTGTCAAAAACTGCTTCATTTTTCCACTCTCCCTTCAACGATAATAGAGAGAGCGCAAGGCTCTCTCTGTCATTCCTTTATTGTTGTTTTCTTTGGCGGTGCGTTACAGTTCCAGCAGCCATCAAGATCAATGCGCTTAAGGTAACCCAAAGCACCATTGTGTTTGATTCGTTAGCTGTTCCGCCCAAACCGGTTTTTGGCATTTTTTCTGGTGTTGCAGTTTGGAAGTTTTCAGGGAATTGATCCACAATGGCTCCGCTTAATCCTTTGCCAATTTCAAAGGCAATCGCGTAACCTGAACGGTATGTTTCGTAAGATGCTTCAAAATCTTCAGAAGCGTACTGGCTGAAAGCAGCAATTACGGATGTTTCATGAGCGGCAATGCCTGCGATGGTTTCATCTAAAGGCATGCGGTCTTCGGTTGCCATGTTCAAGAATGTGCCCAGGTCGGTTGCGAATGTGTTGGTTAACTGATCTGTTGCTTTTTCGATTGCTGCAGCATCTTCAGAAGCCGTTGCGCCAGCTAGTTCGCCTTGCACTGAAATGTGTTCGTTGTTCCAAAGTTTCGCAAACTGCATGCTTGCATCCTCGCCATAGACTGAAGCAATGGCTGCACGGAATTCTTCAGTGTTTTGGTCTTGTGCCCAATCCGCGAAGTCAAAATCTTCTGCTCCGTTAAAGCCTTTCGCCATGCTTAGTTGAGACAAAGCAAAATGTTCCGCGGCAATGCGGTTTACTGTTGAACGGAAGTCGCCAGCTGCCGTATTCGGGTCGGAAAATTTATCCGGGAATTGAGCAGCGATAGCGCCGCTGATGGCACTGCCTGCTCCGAATATTTGTTTAGAGCCTTCTAGGTAAGAAGTATAGGCTTCTTCGAAATCGCCTGCTGCATAAAGATCAAATGTGTTTTGGACAAAGTCTTCGTGTTGGCGAAGCGCTTGCTTAGCTCCGTCCGCTGGAAGATTGCCTTCAGTTGCAGTTCCTAAGAATGTTCCCATTTCATCAACGAATGATTGAATTTCGTCCAGTGCTTCTTCTTTCATGTCGTCGTCGCCTTCTTTGACGGCCATTGCGTATTCACCGGTTCCCATATTGTGCTTGGCGAAAATTTCTTCGAATGCTGCGCCGCCTTCTTCGCCGTAAACCGATGCGATGACCGGTTCCATGTCTTTGGCATTCGCATCAAGCGCAGCAGAAGCTGCTTCGGCTGATTTGTCGCCATCGTAAATTTTCATCATCGAATCGACTGCAAGTGCATAATGCTCGGATAATAAAGAATCAAGCGTTGCACGAAGTTCCGCGCCGGTCGTGTCGGTCTTTGGCATTTCATCTGCGAAAGCAGTAGCGCCCATTCCTGGAATCAAAAGCGATGCCCCTAATATGGGTACTAAAATTTTTCTCCATTTCATCTTGAAACACTCCTCATTTTTTTATTTCTTGCACACATAACGGAGGAGGTTCACGTTTAGATCATATTTTTTCAAAAATATTTTTGCAATTGACTTTCTTCTATAAGAAACTTCAAAAAAGTGAACTAAACGGCGAAACCATACGTTGAACAAGTAGAGGCCGAAACAAAAACTATTCTCCTTGGCCTCCACTTATAGTAAGGTTGCACTATGACATGCGAAAAAGGGGCACCCAAATGGAGAAAAGCACGGATTCCGAACTTTATGTGCGAATACGCGCTAAAGAAAAAGAAGCGCTTGAACAATTATACGACCGCTATGAAAAAATTCTCTTTTCGTTTATTTATAAAATGACCGAGGACCGAAGTTTGGCGGAAGAAGCCTTGCAGGAAGTCTTCATCAAAATTTGGCGGGGCAAAGGCGATTATGATGACAGCAAAGGCAAATTCACTTCGTGGCTGTTCCGGATGGCGCAAAACGTGGCCATCGACTTGATTCGTAAGCGAAAAGCGCCATCGGTTCCATTGGATGAAATTGGGGATATGGCAAGCCAGGATTCCTCCGTGGAAGACGCTGCAGAATGGCAGGAAAAGAAAGAAGAAATCGAAACAGCCGTGCTTAGTTTATCTGAAGAGCAGCAGAAAATGATTCAGCTGTTTTATTTTAAAGGCTATACGCATGAAACCATATCCAGCTTATGCGACGTTCCGCTCGGAACCGTGAAAAGCCGCATTAGGCTGGCCTTGAAAAAATTAAAGATATCGTTGCACGGTGTGCAGGAAAGGGGGGCTATGGATGACGAATCTAAACTGTGACCAACTCGTAGATTATTTAAATGGAACATTGACTGAAAAAGAAGCTCGTGAATTTGAACAGCATCTCAAGACGTGCAAAGAATGCCAAGAAATTATCGAAGCAACAGGTGAGCTCCCTTACCTTGCTAAACCAATAGAGCCTCCTTCAGGTATGAAAGCACGGATATTGGCAAATGTATTTGAAGATGAAGCAGCTCCAGAACCGGCAATTGACTCAACGCCGAAAGCAGCGCCAAAATCGGCGGAAGCGCCCATTCCAATGAAGAAACCGATAAAAAGGAGTTGGTGGACGCCGATGATCGCCGCTGTGCTCTTATTGTCGCTGCTCGGCAACGCATATGCGTTTTTGCGGCTCTCCGATCAACCGGAAATCCAAGAAGTAGCGCTGCAGCCTTCCGAAGAGTTTGACGGAAATGCCACAGCCGCGATGATAAAAGACGACGAATCCCTTAAAATCGTTGTGCAAGCCGATCAATTGGCTGGCTTGGAAAGCAGCGAAGTTTATCAAGTGTGGATGATAAAAGGAGACAAGCCGGTTCCGGCTGGCGCTTTCACACCGAGTGAAAACGGTGAAGGCGCGGTGTATCACAGCATGGAGGAGACGGATGAAGGCTGGGATACGATCGCCATCACCCGTGAACCGCAAGCAGGCAATGAATTGCCGAAAGGCGAAGTGGTATTAAGTTCTACTTTTTAAAACACTCTTAATTGATATAGAAAGGTCCGCCTCGTAAGCTGAGGCGGATTTTTTTGTTCTTCAAAAGCCGGCTTTTGGCAACTGAACTCGGGTGTTGTAGAAGCGAGTGTTCCGTGCTATAGTCTAGGTAACTTTTAGTAACCAGCCAAGGTGCAATCGGAAAAGACTTGAAAAAGGGAGGCAACTGTCTATGAAATGGATTGTCCGTATTCTTCAAGGTTTGCTGGTAGTAATGTTCTTTATGACAGGATTTGTGAAACTGGCTGGAGATCCAGTGCAAGCGGAAGCGTTTACTGAAATATACGGCTATGGCATTTGGTTTATGTACGTGGTTGGAGTTATTGAAGTGATTGCTGCGTTTGGTTTATTAATCGGTTTTTGGAAAAAGCAGTTCGTTGTCATTTTTAGTGCGTTGCTTATCCTCGTCATGGCGGGTGCTGTATTTACGCATTTACAGGCGGGGCAAGAGATTCAAGTTGCCACGCTGCCTTTTGTTTTATTGCTGATGGCGGCTGTGGTGTTTTTGGGGCAGCGGAGATTGAACGGAAAAGCGGCATAAAAGTCAGAAGAATTATTTTAATTTTCAGTATTTTGTGGTATGGTGGAGGTAACTTTAATAAACGGAGGGTTTATTATGCACTCAGTCAGATTGCGTTCCTTAACTTTGAATCGGTAATTAAATCTGATCAAAACTTTGCTTATAAGCAAAGTAAATGGGACGGGTCTGTCTATTTTAATAGCAGTGGTGAAAATTCGATAGATGGGAAAACACTTTCCGTCTGAATTTTTTCATGACGGCCATTTACTTGAAACATAGGCATTTGCCTATGTTTTTTTGCTGCAGCAAAGTTACATCAAAGTAAAGGGTGAGCCGACATGAACAAACTAAAAAAAGTTTTTGATGAACAATGGAAAAAGAACATCGCACTATTTTTAGCTGGACAGACCCTAACGCTGTTCGGGTCTTCGTTGGTTCAATACGCCATCATTTGGTATATCACCTTAACGACCCAATCGGGCGTCATGATGACCATTTCCGTCATTTGTGGATTTTTGCCTGCTTTTATTCTCTCTCCAGTTGCGGGTGTTTGGGCAGACCGCTATAACCGGAAAATGCTGATTGTGTTAGCCGATGCGCTGGTGGCTGTTTCGACGCTGGTATTGGCGATTTTATTTTTAATGGGATTTGACGCGATTTGGCTGCTGTTTTTGGTCTCCGCGATACGAGCGGTAGGGACGGGCATTCAGTCGCCGGCCGTGGGAGCCATCCTTCCGCAAATCGTACCGGCTGAGGCATTGACTCAGGTAAACGGCATCAACAGCGGCATCCAGGCATTTATTATGCTTGTGTCGCCTGCTGCCAGCGGCGCTTTGTTGTCTTTCGCTGCCATTGAGGCCATTTTCTTTATCGATGTCATCACAGCAGCCATTTCCATTTTCCTGTTGGTGGTTTACTTGGAAGTCCAACTCCATGCGAAAGCATTGGAAGCGCAAACGGCCAGTTATTTCAGCGATATGAAAGCGGGGGTTGTCTATATCCAAAACCACGCGTTCGTGAAAAAGCTGTTTTTCTTTTATGCGGTTTTCTTTGTATTGATCTCACCGGCTGCTTTTCTGACGCCGCTTTTGGTGGTCAGAAGTTTCGGGGAAGAAGTGTGGCGCCTGACAGCCAACGAAATCGCCTTTGCACTCGGCATGATGCTGGGCGGCGGACTCATTGCGTATTGGCACGGTTTTCGCAATAAAATCCACACAATGGCGCTGGCGACACTCGTTATTGGCATCAGCACATTGGCACTCGGAGCCATTCCGAATTTCGTGTTCTATTTGATTTTCATGGGAGTGATCGGCGTGGCGATTCCTTATTTTAATACGCCTTCTACAGTGCTGCTGCAGGAAAAGATCGAAGAGAATTTTCTCGGCCGGGTATTTGGCGTGTTGGTGATGATTTCGACATCCATGATGCCGCTCGGGATGGTGTTATTTGGACCGCTGGCGGATTTCATCAAAATTGAATGGCTGTTGGTCGCCACGGGTTTGTTGATGCTGCTTCAAGGGCTATTGCTGATGCGGAATGACGCATTGGTGGAAGCCGGAAAACCAGTTGAAGAAATAAAATAAGCGTGAGGGGCTCAGGTATGAGTCCCTTTTTGCTTTCTTAAGAATTTCTTCAGAAAAGCCCTCGCTAATTGTTAAGAATTGGCCGCTATACTAAGGCCATATAGCAAAGGGAGGGCAAGAAGATGATTGAAATTCAAGATTTAGAGCATACATTTGCAATTGGCAAAAAAGGAAAAGAGCGCCGCGTGCCGGTATTAAAAGGCGTTACGCTCCATGTGGGCAAAGGGGAAATCGTTGCGATTCTCGGAAAAAGCGGATCGGGCAAATCGACGCTGCTTAATATTCTGGCCGGCTTTATGAGTCCAGAATCAGGTTCGATCAAAATCAACAACCAGGAAACGGCCACCTTGAAAGAAGCTGAGATGGCCAATTTCCGCTTAGAGAACTTCGGCTTCATTTTCCAAAACTTTCAATTGATGCCGGGATTGACGGCTTTTGAAAATGTGGAATTGCCGTTGAAAATCAAAGGGATGGCCGTGCAAGACAGAAAAGCGAAAGTGCAGCGATTGCTGGAAAAAGTGGGCTTGGCGGAAGTGGCCGGCCATTACCCGAACGAGCTATCCGGCGGGCAGCAGCAACGCGTCAGCATCGCCCGCGCGTTGGTGACGGATCCGCCGATTTTATTGGCTGATGAGCCGACGGGCAGTTTGGATTCGGAAACGGAAGAAGACATTTTAGCGTTGATTCGCTCATTGAACCAAACGCTTGGGCTGACGTTTGTCATCATCACGCACGACGACGAAGTTGCCGATGTCGCGCATCGTCAATACCGCCTCCACGACGGAGAATTGGTGAAAGGGGCCAAACGCCATGCAATTTAAAGACCAGATTGATTTTATTCGGCAGCACATGAAACGCAATAAATTACGGGTAGCGACCACCATTTTAGCCGCAACGATGGGCTGCGCGTTCTTGATCATTTTGGCTTCTGTCGGGTTCGGCTTACATAAGACCATCACAGATGATGTGCTGGACAATCAGATGGTGACGGAAATCCAAGTGCCGGGCAAAGAAGCGTCGGATGAAAAAGTCAGCGATAAAGAAATTCAGGACATCCGGAAGTTGGAGCATGTGGAAGCGGTTATTAAACGCACGTCGCCTGATGCAGATGCCACGGCGAAAATCGGAGAGCGAAGCGGCTTTATCGCATCAAACCTTGTCGACTTTGAGGAAGAGCAAAAAGCCGGATTGAAATTGTCCGAAGGCGCGATGCCAAAAGCGGCAGATGAAGTGCTTGTCGGCTATCATTTTGCACAAGCATTATTGACCGAAGAAGAGCAAAAAAGTGTAGATGAAGGCGGCGAAACGCCGAAAGGATTTGCAGGCAGCGTTATCGGGCAGACATTTGAACTGGAACTCGCGCCGTATGAAGGGGAAACGGAGCCGGCCACCTGGACCTTTACTGTCTCCGGTGTCATGGAAGAGCCCGGGAAAGACTGGATTGTAAACAATAAAGTCTATATCGACAATTCATGGGGACCGGTATTCAATGAAAAATTAGGTCTTGAAGAAAGTTATGGTGAGATCTTGGTTTACGCCGACGACCTTCAAAATGTCGGAGGCATCACAAAGACATTGAAAGACGATGGGTATTACGTGTATTCGGTTACGGAAGAATTGGAAACTATGGGTACATTTTTCCTGGCGCTAAAAGCGGGATTGATTTTCGTCGGAACGATTGCGATTTTGATCGCCTCGATCGGTATTTTCAATACGATGACAATGGCCGTAACCGAACGGACGCGTGAAATCGGCGTCATGAAAGCGATCGGCGCCCAGCCGAAACTGATCCAGAAGCTGTTCTTGATGGAAAGTGCGGCAATCGGTATCATCGGCACCATTTTAGCAGTGGCCATTTCTTACGGCATCAGCGTGCTCGCCAACTGGCTTGTGCCAATAATCATTGTGAGTTCACTTGGTGAAGAAGACATGGGTGATGTCAGCATTCTCATCTCGCTCATCCCATGGCAGTTGGTTGTCATCGCATCGGCCATCAGCATTGGCGTAGCCATGATTTCAGGCTGGCGTCCAGCGCGGAAAGCTACGCAAATTGACGTAATTCAAGCATTGCGGCAGGAATTGTAAAAGAAGTTTTAAGGGTGGGTGGGCATACGCACGCTCAGCGAGAAATATGCACGCTCAGGAGAAAATACGCACGCTCGTGAGAAAATATGCACGCTCAGCGAAAAATATGCACGCTCAGCGAAAATTGCACGAAAAACATTCAATGAAAAAAGAGCGCCTATTGAGGGCGCTCTTTTTTCTATTCCACAACATCTTCCGGCCGCCAGCCTTCTTGCAGTTCGCTGATCGACAAGCCGAAGTTCATTTCCAAATGCGGGTAATCCTTAAAGCGCCGCCAATCGCCGCCCCAAGAAAAGCCAAGTTTTTTGCCGATGTCGGCGACTTCAAACCAATCAGCTTTTCCATTGCCGTTGTCATCGCGTTCAATATCCCAAACCACATCATTGTTGTCTAGCCGCAATGCGTAATCGATGGCGAGTCCATAATTGTGATAGGATTCTCCGCCTTCTGCGTGTGTGACGACATTGCCTTCCGTTGTGCGCCCTTGTCTATGCAAATTGTTTTGTTCTTCATTGGAACGGAAATCGTCGGTAATCACTACGGCAATGCCAATTTTGGCCGCTTCTGCCACCAGTTCGTCTTGTTTTTTGGCAACAATGGGATGCAGCTCGGACGGAGGCGGACGTGATTCCAATTCTTCTTTGAATTCCAGTTCGTTTTGCATCCAGACAAAAATAAAACCGCCAAGCACTAATAAAAAAACGACGGATAAAGCGGTCTTTAAATACTTCAAATCAGTTCACCTCTACTGAATTTATTGTAGCAAAAATCACCGAAAGAGTATCGGGCGGAAATTTTTGATAGGATAGAAGAAAGAGAAAAAGGAGTCGATACCCAATGGTCATCAACGTAATGAAATCCCACGCATCTGTGCGTGATTATAAAGAAAAGCAATTGACGCGTGAAGAAGTCAGCGAATTGATTGAAGCGGCTCAGCACGCGGCAAGCTCCCATTTTGTGCAAGCTTATTCAATCGTTTGGGTGACAGATCCGGAAAAACGCAAAAAACTAGGCGAACTGTCGCGCAATCCGCAGCAAATGGAAGGAGCGGGGGCTGTCTTTTTGATGTGCGCCGATTTTAACCGCCTAACTCATGCAGGTGCGATGCAAGGCGAACGAACGGTCTATGACCAAGCAGAAAACTTGATTGTGGCTGTGACAGACGTTGGCCTACTGGCGCAGAACTTGGCGCTGGCTGCCGAATCAAAAGGCTACGGCATTTGCTATGTCGGGGGTGTGCGCAACAATATGGAAGCCATCAGCGAACTGGTCGGTTTGCCGGAAGGCGTTTTCCCGGTTTATGGCTTGACGGTTGGCGTTCCAAATGAAGGCAATGAAGTCAAACCTCGCTTGCCGGTGGAAGCGATTTTGCATGAAAACAGCTACGATGAAGCAAAATACGAAACCTTGCTTCCGGAATACGACAAAACGATCGCAGCTTATTACGAAGCCCGCACCACGAATCAAAAATCCATTATGTGGACGCAGCAAATGGCGCATTTTTTGAACAAGCCGCAGCGGACAGACATCCGTGAATTTTTGGCGAAAAAAGGCTTTTTATTCAAATGAGAAAAATCGCTGTATTTGGAGGCACGGGCCGCGTTGGAAGCCGCATCATCGAGCAGGCATTGCTTGATGGGCATCATGTGACGGCGCTCGTGCGTTCCGAAAAACTAACCCCTCATCCAAACTTGAACATAATTGTCGGGAATGTCCGGGATAAAAAAGGTATTGAGCAAACAATAGATGGCGCAGACGCTGTGTTCAGTGCTCTTGGAACGGACCGGACGACGACGCTGGCAGAAGCGATGCCATTTATCGTTGAAGCCATGAATTCCCGCGGCATTCGCCGCATTGTCACAATCGGGACAGCCGGAATATTGAACAGCCGGCTGACTCCAGGCATGCTCCGGTTTCAAGGCGGGGATTCCAACCGCAAATTGACGTTTGCCGCAGAAGAACACGCGGCGGTTTTCCGTTTGCTTGAACAAACCGGTCTTGAATGGACGATCGTCTGCCCGACTTATTTGCCTGATGGCGAAGCACGCGGAAACTACCGGACGGAAACAAATTTTCTTCCCGAAGGCGGCAAAGAAATTACGGTCGGCGACACGGCGCAATTTGCATACAGCCAACTGGATTCACTTGAATTTATTCAAACCCGTGTTGGAATCGCTTATTAAGGGAAGAAGGAGCAGCCGATGAAAAAATGGATCATTCGCCTAACGTTTGGCATTTTGGCCATGGTGCTCGTGGCTGTGATCGCATTCGTCGTTTATGCGCAATTTGATTACGAGCCAAGTGATAAGTTAACGGCAGAAGTGGCAATGGAACAACTGGAAACGGACGGGCAGGGCCTTTATTTCCAGCCGGAGTCGCCGAACGGCAAAGGACTCATTTTGTACCAAGGCGCGAAAGTTGAAAAAGAAGCCTACGCTTATCTTGGCAAACGCTTGAGCGAAAAAGGCTATGCGGTTGCCATTCCACAGCTTCCGCTGAATTTCGGCATATTGGGGGCTGGCAAAGCGGGTGAGGGCATAAATGAGCATCCGGAAGTCCCCAGCTGGTTTTTAGGCGGCCATTCACTTGGCGGCGTCGCTGCAGCAATGTACGCAGAAGACCCTTCAGAAAAGCTGGCCGGCCTTTATTTTCTCGGCTCCTATCCGGGCTCTGATTTGTCTGGCAGCCGTTTGCCGCTGCTGTCGATTTACGCGGAACGGGACGGCTTGACCACTCTTGAAGATGTGGAAGCCAGCAAGAAACTGCTTCCGGCAGACAGCGAGTTTGTTGAAATATCAGGCGGCAACCATGCGCAGTTTGGGCTCTACGGAAAACAAAAAGGCGACAACGACGCATCCATCGGTCCGCTTGAACAGCAGAACCAGGTGGTTGACGCATTGGCGTCCTGGATGAATAACCATTAAAAAAGACCACAAAAGCTTTCCAGCTCTTGTGGTCTTTTGGCGTTAGGCAGCAACATCCCGCCGCCCGAATGTCCAATAGCTGACGGCCATGAATACCAGGAAGTACACGATCAGCACGATAACGGACAGCGTCATCGTAATATCCGGAACTGGCATAAAGCCCGTGTAATATTGCGTCAAATCAGTGTGGGTGAACAAATAGTATTTGACAATTTCGTAATTGCTCAGCAAAAAGACGATTTGGATGCCTGTGAACATTAAGAAAATCGACAAGCCGATTGCGAGTGAACTCGACCGGAAAACTGTGCCGAGCATGAAGGCGAACGTGCCGATAATCCAGACGCTGGCAAAACTAAGGGCGGATAACTTGATCGCTTCCAGCCAATAAGACCCTTCGGCCACTTCCGAACCGTTCCAGACGAGGAACGTTCCATCGCCGATCCCGTAAAAAATCAACCCAGCTAAAGCGCTGGCAAGCAACGTAATGACGGCCAATAAAACTGCATAAATCATCGTCGTGATATATTTTGACGTTAAAATTTTCCATCTTTTGACGGGGCGCGTCAACAGCATTTTGATGGTCCCTTGCGAAAACTCAGAAGCCATGATGCCGGCGCCGACAATGACCGTAAATAAGGTGACGATCGACAGCATCATATGGGCATCGAGGACACTTTGCTGCATGCTCGTGAATTCAAAAGGCGGCACCTCGTTATCCAAGCGGTATTGCGCAATCGCTGTTTGGCCTTCGTAATAGTCTTTTTGGGGTTCGCTCAAATTCGGATCCATGAGCATGGCTTGGTTGTTTTCGAGTTGAGCAGCGACAATGTCTTGCCAACTTTCATCAATGCCTTCATTGGCTGTCGAGTTGACCCATTTCGTGATGGCGGCTGATCCGAAAAGAATAACGACCAAGAGCGCCACCATGATCCAACTGGCTTTTTTGCTCCACAGTTTCATCCATTCATTTTGTATGAGCTTCAGCAATTTGTCCGCCTCCTGTCATTTCGAGGAATTGATCTTCAAGCGTTTCACGGTGCGGCTGGACGGTATAAATCTTGACGCCGGCATTTACGAGCAACGAAACCGCTCCTGGAATATGCTCTTCTTCCGTATCGACAATTAAGCCTTTGCCAGATGCCGCAAAAGAGAAGCCGATGCCTGATAGCACTTCACTCGCCAAATCGAGCGGCTCTGCTTGAATAAAATACTGCGAATGATGCAGTTCGTTGACGTTTTTGATGTCGATCAACTCGCCATTTTGAATGACCGCAATCCGGTCGCACAGCAATTCAATTTCAGATAACAGGTGGCTGGATACAAACACGGCGACGCCGCTTTCGCGGGCCACTTTTTGCAAATACAGCCGGAACTCGCGAATCCCTGCCGGATCAAGCCCGTTCGTCGGTTCATCCAAAATCAAAAATTTCGGATTGTGGAGGAGAGCCTGCGCAAGACCTAAGCGCTGCCGCATGCCGAGCGAATAGGATCCGACTTTTTCCTGGATGCGGTTTTGCATTCCGACTTGCTTGACGACTTCGTCGATCCGCTCTTTCGTGATGCCTTTATGCATCCGTGAAAAATGAAGCAAGTTTTTGTAGCCTGTCATGTATTTATACATTTCCGGGTTTTCGACGATGACGCCGACTTTTTGGATGCTGTCTTCAAAATGCGTCTGAATGGATTGGCCTTCGATCAATACGTCTCCTGCGGTCGGACGCATCAATCCGACCATCATGCGGATCGTCGTCGTTTTCCCAGCACCGTTCGGACCGAGAAACCCGGTGATTTGCCCGGCGTACAAATCCAAATTTAAATTTTTGATAATTTTTTTACTGCCAATGGTTTTAGATAACCCTTTTAATTGGACAATCGGTTGTTCGCTCATTTCCTCACCTGCTTTCGTGAATTGCTTTCACTTTGTTTCTTCTTTATTAATAACGAACGACAGGGCGTAAAGTTTCGGATTATTTGCAAATATTGCTATGAGCAAGGCTATTGTCTCAAGAGCATGCTTAATCGAAAGAAAATGAGGGAATATGAAAAGCAATTAGCAGAAAAATGGAGGGATGACCATGGCAGTGTTTCAGGAAAAGGAACAAATTTTAATGGCCTATTATGTGCAATTTTATCGGGGAGCAACGATAGATGAAGTGAAGGCGTTAAATCGGCGCTTGTCGGATGAAATCGGCAAGGAACGCTACGACCGGGCGATGGATGAATTGGTTGAACAAGGGCTCGTTCTGGGAATCGACAACGTAGAAGCGCGTGAAAAAGAAGGGCTTGAAGCACCGATGGCTACGAGAGAAGGCATTTTGTACATTACGAACGCGCTCACGCTGCAATCGGACATGGTGGAAGAAACCATGCTGTATTATTTCGAAAAGTACTTGGAATCGAGCGGCATCGAGTTGACGCTGGAACCCGTAAAAACTTATATCGACGAGTCGATTAAAGAACATCAAGAAGAAAAACCAAATTCCAACCAGCCGTAAAGAACATGAAAAAGCCCGCAAATTGCTTGCGGGCTTTGCTCATTTCAAGAAGAAACTGGGTTTGGCAATAAGTGCTTCAATTCATTTTCAAGAAACGGTTTGGCAGCCAGTAGTTGCGTGAACGCGTTATAGCGCTCAAATTGGCCGGCTGCTGGTTTTTTTTCGGTTTTATACGCACGGATCAAAATGTTTTTCGGTGTGTTTTCAAGGTCGATAAATTCCATCAGCTGCGTTTCGTAGCCGACGAGCGATAAAAGTTCGGCGCGGATGGAATCGGTCGCAAGTGCGCTGAAGCGCTCTTTGATCAAGCCATGCTGCAGCATCAGCCCCATTTCGGGAGCCGCAATTTGGCTGTTCAGTTCATGCTGGCAACAGGGGACGCTCAAGATGACGCTGGCCTTCCATTTGACTGCCCGGGAAAGCGCCATGTCGGTTGCAGTGTCGCATGCATGGAGCGTGACGACCATGTCGACTGCCGATTCTTCGTTGTAGTCATTGATGTCACCGACGAGAAATTCCAGCTGGTCGTACTGCAAGTCTTTTGCGATCTCCTGGCATTCTTCAATTACTTCTTTTTTCAAGTCGAGGCCAGTGACGCGCAAATCCAATCCTTTTTCCTCACGCAAATAATGGTAGAGGGCAAAGGTCAAATACGATTTTCCGGAACCGAAATCGAGTATGCGGACAGTGCGGTCTTTTGGCAAATGCTCGAGCGCATCATCGATAAATTCAATAAACCGGTTGATCTGCCGGAACTTGTCGTATTTTTGCTTTTTCACTTTGCCATCCGGGCTTTGGACGCCGAGGCGCACCAAAAATGGATAGGGAATGCCGTCTTCCAGTAAATATTGCTTTTTGCGGTTATGCGACAGCTCGGCAGCTTTGGCTTCGGTTCTATCAGCTTTCCATGAAACTTTAAATTTCTTCGAAAGCTGAATTTGAATTTTTTCTTCGGTGAAAAGGAACAAAGCTTGGCGGAAATCAGCGAAAATAGTTTCCAATTTCACAGCTGCTTCTTCTACGCTCAAGTTTTCATGCTTCAAAACATGCTCGTGTTGGTATTCAAATTGGATGCGGTAATCATTTTTTATTGTGACAGGTTTTAGTTTTATGCGTTTTACTTCCTGTGATTTTAATCGGGGCTGGCTGATCGTCGCTGACACCAGTTCGTGCCGTTCGAAGCGTTCGATGAGTTGAGTATGCATCATTTGTAAGTCCATTGCAGATCCTTTCGTCTTCCATAATACCTTTAGTTTAGCACGATTGCCGCTGAAAGTGCGGTTAGAGGTTCTAATGAAACCGGGCTTGCTCTTCACTTTAGTCGAAATTTTGTGATAATATAGAAATGATATTAACGGCTACAAACATGGGGGTATGATGATGGCAATTTTACAAAAGACAGTGGGGCAAATCGTACGCGAACAAGCGGCTAAACATCCCGATACGGAAGCATACGTCTATCCGGAGCGCGGCATCCGCAAAACGTATAAAGAATTTGACGAAGAAACGGATCTTCTGGCAAAAGCGTTTATCGGAATGGGCATTGAAAAAGGCGAACACGTCGCCATCTGGTCGGACAATAAACGCGAATGGCTGTTGAGTCAATATGCTACGGGCAAAATGGGCGCAGTGCTTGTAACGGTGAACACCAATTACCAGTCAAGCGAACTCGAGTATTTACTGAGCCAATCAGATGCGACCACGCTCATACTTGGAGAAGAATTCAAAGGCACGAGCTATATAGACATTTTGAATACCGTCTGTCCGGAATTAAAAACAGCTGAGAAAGGAGCGATTCAAAGCGGACGGCTTCCGCATTTCAAACGCGTGATTTTAATGGGGGAGACGAGTTATCCGGGTATTTTTAAATGGAGTGAATTGGAAGCGTTTGCAGAAAACGTCTCGGATGCGCAGCTGGAAGACCGGTTTGCTTCGATGGATCCGGACGACGTCATCAATATCCAATACACCTCAGGCACTACGGGTTTTCCCAAAGGCGTGATGCTGACGCACCTGAATGTCGTCAACAACGGGAAATTGGTAGGCGACACGATGAATTTAACCGAGAACGACCGTCTGTGCATTCCGGTGCCGTTTTTCCATTGCTTCGGCTGTGTGCTTGGAACAATGGCGGCTGTGACGCATTCCACAACGATGGTCATCGCGGAACAGTTTGATCCTAAACGCGTCTTGCAAATGGTCGAAGACGAAAAATGCACAGCGCTGCACGGCGTCCCGACGATGTTCATCGCGGAGCTGAACCATCCCGACTTTGCTTCATTTGATACATCGACGCTGCGGACGGGCATTATGGCCGGATCGCCTTGCCCGATTGAAGTGATGAAAAAAGTCATCAGCGATATGGGGGCATCGGAAATTACCATTGCTTACGGACAAACCGAATCGTCTCCAGTGATTACGCAAACCCGTTCAGATGATGCCATCGAAAAACGTGTGGCAACTGTCGGACAACCACATGCGGAAGTCGAGGTAAAAATTGTTGACCCGGCAACAAATGAAACGGTAGCTACTGGAATTCCAGGTGAACTTTGCACAAGAGGCTACCATATCATGAAGGGCTATTATAAAAATGAAGAAGCGACGAGAAATGCAATTGATGAAGAGGGCTGGCTTCATACAGGCGATATCGCAATTGAAGACGAAGACGGCTATATCGCCATTACCGGCCGCATCAAAGACATGGTCATCCGCGGCGGCGAAAACATCTACCCGCGTGAAATCGAAGAATTTTTGTACAGCCACCCGGCGGTCCAAGACGTGCAAGTCGTAGGCGTGCCAGATCCGAAATACGGGGAAGAGCTGATGGCTTGGGTCATTTTAAAAGACGGACAATCGCTGAATGCGGAAGAGCTGCGCAGTTACTGCAGCGGCAAAATCTCCCGCCACAAAATTCCGCGCTATATTGAATTCACAAAAGAATACCCGATGACAGCTTCCGGAAAAATCCAGAAATTCAAGCTGCGCGAACTGTCGATCGAACTAAGCCAAAAAGCAGAAGTATAAACAAATAAAGCCGAAAAACTCCGCATCTCTAGATGCGGAGTTTTTCGGCATTTGTAAAATAACAAACATAATGATGTTATGTTTGTTATATACTAAACAATTATAAAGGTTGATTGAATTTGGGGATTTCTTCTAGCTTTTGGGAAACTTCGCTGGACAGTTTGAAAGAAGGATTTGTTGAAGAAAAAGAAGAGTATCAGTGTCTGCTATGTGGCGAGAAGGTGGAGAAAGGCGTCATTTATCCAGCAGAGGACCGGCTCGTTGATGCGCAGCGTTTTATGAAGATTCATATTAAACAAATGCATGGTTCAGTTTTTGAGTATTTAATGGGGCTTGATAAAAAACTGACGGGATTGACCGAACATCAAAATCGCTTGCTTCAGCTGTTTTACCAAGGAAAAAGCGATGCGGATATTCAAAAAGAATTGGACATCGGCTCGGCTTCCACGATCCGTAACCATCGTTTTGTCTTAAAGGAAAAAGAACGGCAAGCGAAAGTGTTTTTAGCGGCGATGGAATTATTAAAAGAAAAAGATGCCCATGCCCCGGAGTTTGTGGCGGTCCATAAAACAGCTGCCATGGTCGACGAGCGGTATAACGTGACACCGGAAGAAGAAGCGGAAATTCTTGCCAAGTTGTTTGCAGATGGCAGACTGAAGAAATTTCCCCCAAAAGAAAAGCAGCGGCTGATTGCTATCAAAGAAATTAGCCGCCGGTTTGAAATGGGCAAGCGCTATAGCGAAAAACAAGTGAATGCCATTATTGAAGCGGTTGCTCCCGACTATGTAGTGGTGAGGCGCTACTTGGTCGAATATGGATTTTTAAGCCGCAAAGCCGATGGCAGCGAATATTGGCTGGAAAATTAACAATAGAAAAGGCGTGGAGAAAAGATGGACCGAAAAAAAGAATTGAAAATGCAATACAAAGAAACGGCTGTTAAAGCGGGCGTTTACGAAATCAAAAATACCAAAAACGGCAAACGCTTTATCGGCAGTACGAGCAATTTAAAGACCTTGAATGGCGTGAAGTTTATGCTTGAAAACGGCAGCCACACCAATAAGGAATTGCAAAAGGATTGGACAGCGCAAGGAGCAGGTGTGTTCGAGGTCAACGTGCTGGAAGAAGTGAAAGAACAAAACGATCCGCTGTTTAACTTGAAGAAAGAATTAGAGCGGCTTGAAGAAAAATGGCTGGATAAAGTGCAGCCGTTTGAAGAACAAAGGTATAACACGAAAAAAATACAACATTAAAAAGCGCCCTTAAAAGGCGCTTTTTAATGTTGGTGAAACGAGCTCTTTAGGCGAGGCGTGGAATCTTTTGGGATGATTAGAAATTTGCTGATGACCAGCAGCGCAAGAAAAACTAACCACAAACTAGAGGAACCGTTTAAAACGTTCCAGCCCATTGACAAAGTAAAGCCGATATAAGCAAATGTTAACAAAACATTGCCGTAAAGAATTCTCTTGTTATAGAAGTTCGTCGGTTTAACGGCAGCTCTTACGTTGTTGTAGTCTTTAATTTGCATAAAGGTGGCATAAACAAAGCCGGCAAGCACTAGGCTAAGCGTAACATACCCAATTTCCATTCCATCCAGCCTCCTTTTGTAAATCGACTATAACACAGGCATTCAATCGAAAACAGAAAGTTTCCACTTTTATTGTTTAATAAAATCGAGCTTCGGGGAAAGATGAGTATAAGCAAAAAATCTTTAAACTAGGATATTTTTCGGGCTTTGTTGACTGTCACGGATTCTACAGTTAAAAGGAGTGGGCTTTTAATGGAAAACGTTAAGTTGGCGATTATTTACTACAGTTCAACCGGGACCAATTACCAAATGGCTAAATGGGCGGAGGAAGCTGCGACAGAGGCTGGTGCAGAAGTGAGATTGGCGAAAGTACGAGAAAATGCACCACCGCAAGCCATTGCTTCTAACCCTTTATGGCAAGCTCACGTGGATGCAACGGCAGATGTGCCGGTGGCTGAACCGGCTTTGCTGGACTGGGCGGATGCGATTATTTTCAGTTTTCCAACCCGCTACGGGCATGTCTCTTCCCAAGCTCAGCAATTTTTGGATGTAACGGGAGGCCTCTGGGCGCAAGGCAAACTAGCGAATAAAGTCGTTAGTGCCATGTCATCTGCCCAAAACCCGCACGGTGGCCAGGAAGCGACTATTTTGGCTATTTATACGACGATGTTCCACTGGGGGGCAATCGTCGCGGCTCCGGGATACCGGGAAGCGGCGTTGTTCAAAGCTGGTGGAAATCCATATGGCACAAGTGTAACGGTGAACCAAGAAGGGAAAATGGTGGAAGATGTCGAAGACGCAGTTAAATTACAAGCGCGTAACACACTGCAAGTGGCTGGTTGGTTGAAAGCCGGCCAAAGCCAATAAAGGCGCTTTTTCATAAAAACAGGTGAGCGGAAAGTTCCTCGCCTGTTTTTATGCTTTGTCTTGCAAGATTGTTTATAGAAAGGAAGATTTCTCATGTTTGAATGGCTTGGGTTTATTTTTATTATCGGATTTATTCTTATTCATATTTTTTCAAAGCAAATGAAATTTTTAAAAGCAGTGCCAAGAAGCCGTCTATTGTCAGTCGGCGGAGGGATTTCCGTTGCCTATGTATTCCTGCATTTATTGCCAGATTTGGCTAAGTATCAGGATGAAATCCATGGTGCGCTCGAAAATGAGTCGTGGAGTTTTTTGGAAAACCACATTTATTTGATCGCCATGCTTGGATTGGCCATTTTCTACGGGTTGGAGCAAATGGTGAAATCATCAAGACGAAGGAATTCGAAAATGGAAAGCGCGAATACGCCAACAGGAGTGTTTTGGGTCCACATTGGCTCGTTTGCTTTGTACAACGCCTTGATCGGCTACCTCCTCATACGGGAAGATTATGAAGGAGAGTGGGGAATCGTCTTTTTCTTTGTGGCCATGGGCGTCCATTTTATTACAAATGACAAAGGGCTGCGGGCTACCCACCAAGAAGATTACGATAAATACGGAAGGTGGCTGCTGGCCGCTGCGATTTTCATTGGTTGGCTGGTCGGCATGTTCACAGAAGTAAACAAACTGATTGTTTCGATTGCTGTCGCTTTGCTGGCAGGCGGCATTGTCTTGAACGTTTTGAAAGAAGAATTGCCGGAAGAACGTGAAAGCAGCTTCGGGGCTTTTTGCCTTGGATTGGCTGGCTATTCGATTTTATTGCTTTTTCTGTGATAAATGTTCTACTGTTCTGGATATTTCGAAAAATAACTGCTATAATGACCAATAACATAGGTACAAAAGAGTGAGTCTTTAAAACTACGATTCTTTGAGGTGACCACAGTGGTAACAGAAGAAGAACGAGTTATGTTCGAGTCCGAACTCCATAAACTAAACTGTGAATACCGGAAATGTGTCAATCGGTCATTAAAGCAAGAGATTGAAAAAGACATTTCGTTGATTCGATCTGCGATTCAACTTGCCCAAAATGAAAAATCGAAGTTTTGGTAACCATAGGCCCTGTGAGCAATTAGCTCATGGGGCTTTTTGATTTCATTTTAGTCCCGCAAAGGTGCGGTGCAAAATGTGAACAAAGCTGTAACAAACGTCTGGCAAACTGATCCAGAACAGGGCGGCGCCAACGGATTTTTACTGCGGATGCTTTATAATGGAGGCATGATCAGCAAAGGGGAGAATGGCATGATCGAGTTGAAAAAAATGGCGTATGAACGAAAAAATATCATCGCATTTTTAGTGGCGGCTTCTGTTTTAAAAGGCTTAGCAATCATTTGGCAAGCGTTGTTTTTTGTCTGGATAGCAGACAGCGTTTTTCTGAAAAACCGGCCTTTTGAAGATGTCCTTCCACTTTTAGGTGGCCTTTTGGCGGCGATCATCCTGCGCGCAAGCAGCGGCTATGCCATTGGCAGAATAGGTGTCCACCTCGCCGCAATAGTAAAAGGCGAATTACGAAAAAAATTAATCAAAAATTTCGCTGAGAATCCGCTTCAAGCGTCAGTGCATGGCCAATCGGGCCAGAAAGTAAGCTTGCTTTTGGATGCGGTTGATGAAGTTGATGGCTTTTTCAGCAAATACATTCCTCAAATGATGCAAAGCTACACCATTCCGTTGATGATTCTCGGCGTTATTTTCTACCTGCACTGGACAACGGCCGTTATTATCTTGATCACGGCACCGTTTATCCCGGTTTTCATGGCCATCGTCGGCAAACGGACAAAAGAAAAAGCAGATGAAAAAATGGAGCAGCTGGGTCAGTTTTCCGGAACGTTCTTGGATGTTTTGCAAGGGCTGACGACGCTTCATTTATTTGGCCAAGCCGACAAGCAAAAAAAAGTGATTGAAAAAAGCAGTCTGTCGTTTCGGGATGCGACCATGGCCGTGTTAAAATCGGCGTTTTTGTCGTCGTTGACGCTTGAGTATATTTCCATGCTTGGCATTGGCATCATTGCGCTCGAAATTGGCTTGCGCCTTGTCGTTTTCCAAAACATTACATTCTTTACGGCATTTTTCGTAATGATTCTAGTGCCGGACTTTTTTAACCTGTTAAAAGATTTCGGAAGTGCGTTCCATACAGCGCGCGGCAGCGTATCGGCTGCGAAGCTAGTATCCGAAGAACTTTCAAAAGAACAACAGCCGGTTAAGTGGGGCGAAAAAATTCTGGCATCTGAACCGCCGCATCTCACATTAGAGCAAGCAGCGTTTCAGTATCATGAAGGATTTGCCTTGAATCCGGTAAATGTTGAAATTCCGCCTTACAGCAAAGTGGCGATTATCGGGAAAAGCGGATCCGGGAAGACTACGCTTCTGCATATGATTGCTGGGTTGTTGCCTCCTTCGGAAGGCCATATAAAAGCCAATGGCACCCCGCTTGAACAAATCAGCGAAGCATCGTGGTTTGATCAATTAAGTTACATCTCTCAGAATCCATACCTTTTCTCTGGCACGATCAAAGAAAACATCGTTATTGGCGCCAGCCGGGAAACCACAAATGAAGAAGTGATCGAAGCAGCGGAAAAAGCGGGGATTGGAGAATTGGTCCGCTCGCTCAAAAATGGCTTTGATACGCCGATCGGTGAAGCAGGCCGCGGGTTATCGGGCGGAGAAAAGCAGCGGATCGCTTTGGCCCGTGCCTTTTTGAAAAGGCCGTCGCTGATTTTATTCGACGAACCGACGACCGGGCTCGATTTGCGGACGGAACAGATTTTGCAGCAGTCGATAGCGGAACTTGGGAAAACGGCGACCGTCCTTACTGTGGCGCACCGTTTGCATACCATCAGCCAGTCGGATCTTATTTTCTTTCTGGCAGAAGGCCGGCTGTCGGCTGTCGGTGGACATGAGGAATTGATCGAAAGCCATGGCCCATATCGTGAAATGCTTGCGGTGCAGCAAGGAGGAGTTAGAGGATGAGTGAATTGAAATCCATCTTGAAACTAACGCTTGTCGAGAAAAAAGATGTAGCGCTTGCCATTTTCTTCGGTTTTATCGCAGGCCTTGCCGGTGTGGCATTGCTTGCTTCGAGCGGTTATTTGATTTCAAAAGCTTCTTTGACCAATCAAATCACGACGCTTGTGGTCATGGGCGCTTGTTTGAAATTGTTTGGATTTGTTTCCGCAATTAGCCGTTATATGGAAAGATTGTATTCTCACCGGGCGACGTTTACGATGCTCAGCAATTTGCGCGTATCCTTTTTTGAAAAGCTGTCTCCGCGGGCGCCTGGACTGTTCCAACGCTACAGAAGCGGCGATTTGCTGGCGCGCATCATTGGAGATGTCGAAAGCCTTC
The DNA here is from genome assembly GCF_050864155.1 of Planococcus sp. YIM B11945. Lineage (NCBI taxonomy): Bacteria > Bacillati > Bacillota > Bacilli > Caryophanales > Caryophanaceae > Planococcus > Planococcus sp. YIM B11945. The sequence continues at coordinate 81,191 of NZ_JBOZWR010000006.1, forward strand.
AAAACTTTTTGCTGCGCGTGTTTTACCCGCCGGTTGTTTTGGCGCTCGTTTTTCTGAGCACGATCTTTTTCACGTCGTTCTTTTCCATTTACTTGGCACTCGTTCTGTTTGCAGGCTTTGTGTTGACGGTCATTTTCATTCCGGCCTTTTTTGCCTTGCGAAAACAACGCATGGGCTCCAAGGTGCGCGAAAGCCGGGCTATTTTTTCGACGGAAGCGACCGAATTTTTATACGGTTTCCGGGAACTGAAAATTTACCGGCAATTGGAACAAAAAGAACAGCAGCTTGAGCGGTTGGCCGATACGTATTTAGCCGATCAAAAAAAGGCAGGGCTTGGAGAAAACTACAGCCAGTCCGTAAATGCTTTTGCCGCGCTACTCGTTTCTTGGTTAGTTCTTGGGCTTGGCGCCTATTTTGTGGCAACAGGCGAATTGGATGGATTGTATTTGGCGATGCTAGTCATGCTGTCAATCGGCTTGTTTGAAAACGTAACGCCAATGGCAGCATTCCCCGCTTATTTTGAAGAAAGCCGAAAAGCGGCAAAACGATTGGATTCAGTAGTTGCTGAACCGCAGCAAAGAGGCGGAACAAAATCGGTTTCAACAGCTGTGCCTCCAATAATCGCGGAAGGGCTTTCCTTCATTTATCCAGATGAAGAACGCCCGGCACTGGCCGATGTGTCTTTTCGATTAATGCCAGGGTCCAAAACGGCGATTGTTGGCCCAAGCGGCTCCGGGAAATCAACGCTCATGCAAGTGCTGCTTGCGATTCTTCAGCCAAGCAGCGGCTCGCTGCATATTGGCGAAACTTCAATTGAACAATTGGACAAAGAAAAATTGTGGAAGCAGTTAAACGCTGTGCTGCAGGAAAACCATTTCTTTTTTGGCACTATCCGAAGCAATTTGCTTTTAGCCAATGAATCAGCGAGTGACGAGCAGATGATGGATGTTTTAAACACAGTGGAACTGAGTGCGTTTTCGTTGGCTGCGAAAGTTGAAGAAAAAGGACGGAATTTATCGGGCGGCGAAAAGCAGCGGCTTGCGATTGCCCGCGCTATGCTAAAAGGCGGGACAGTCTGGCTGCTCGATGAGCCTGTTTCTTCTTTGGATAGCATTACTGCCCGTGCGGTTTATGCCCGCCTTTTTGAACAAGGCCAAAGCGATACGTTTGTTGTCATTAGCCATGACTTGTCTGGTCTTGAACAAATGGACCAGATTCTTGTGATGGAACAAGGGCGTATTGTCGAAGCGGGTTCTTACGATACGCTTATGGCGAAGAAAGGGTATTTTTACGGTTTGAAACAAATTGAAAAAAGCGTGTTTGCCTAATGAAAAACAGGGTGGCGGAAGCTGTGCAGTTGAAGTTCACAGTTTTCGCCATCCTGTTTTTTTATTTAAACTCGTTCTATTTAAGGAGCAGATCGTGTTCTCTTTTAGCATCTTCCAGTTTCATTTGTTCGAGTTCCAGCCGCATCTTTTGGGTTTCGATGACAAAGTTTTCGTGCTTTAATCTCTCAAGTTCCAGTTCGCTTTCAATCCTTTTGGTTTTCAGTTTGGTTTGCGTCTGTAAATGGGAGGTGATGATGCCAGCGAGCGGTATGGAAAATATCATTATGACGGCTATCAGCCCTGTCATGCTGTTCACTCCTCTTTCGAATTTTCTGATTTCTTACAGTATACCCGAATTCATTAAAATAAAAAGCTGGAAATGCTAAAAGATATGACAACTGTCATGTCTAAACTAGACGTTTATGTCTTTTTTGGCCGTCTTTTTCTCTTTATTATAAGGGTAAGAAGTTATTCGGGCAGAAAAGCTCGTTTAAGGAGGAAGACATGAGCAGAGAAAAAACAGCACAACTACGTAAATTTGTCGCGCCTTTTGAAAAAGCAGATGTAAAAGCAAGTGTCAGACAATTAATTAACACCATTCCACCGTTCATATTATTTTGGTTCTTAGCTTATCAGGCACTAGATGTATCGATTTGGTTAACAATCGCTTGTTCAATTGTAGCAGCAGGGTTTGTTATTCGGACGTTTATCATCTTCCATGACTGCACACACGGATCATTCTTTAAAAATAAAAAAGCAAATGCTGTAGTAGGAACTATAACTGGAGTTATGACGTTGTTCGCTTACGAAAAGTGGAAACGTGAACACTCGATCCACCATGCTTCAAGCGGCAATTTAGACAAACGCGGTGTCGGCGACATCTGGGTTATGACAATTGAAGAATACGTAGAAGCATCTAAATGGGAGCGGTTCAAATACCGCATGTACCGCAATCCGCTTGTTATGTTCGGGTTCGGGCCATTGTTCTTAGTTTTGGTATCAAGCCGTTTCAACCGAAAAGATGCACGCAAAAAAGAACGCAATAACACTTACTTGATCAATTTCTTGCTAGTGGCCATTTATTCGCTTTTAATTTGGGCCATCGGCTGGCAGGCATTTGTCATTGTTCAAGGAACGACAATGTTTGTAGCAGGGGCATTCGGAATTTGGTTGTTCTATGTTCAACATACTTTCGAAGATTCCTATTTTGAAGACGAGAGCGAATGGGATTACGTAAAAGCTGCAGTAGAAGGAAGCTCGTACTACAAACTTCCAAAAGTGCTTCAGTGGGTAACTGGAAATATCGGTTTCCACCACGTCCATCACTTGAGCCCAAGAGTTCCAAACTACAACTTGGAAAAAGCTCATGAATCGACTCCACCGCTTCAGCAAGCAACAACCATTACTATCAAATCAAGCTTGAAGTCTTTGCGTTATAAAGTATACGATGCGAAAAACAAAACATTCGTTACATTTAAAGACATCAAACACTTGTTAAATGATCGAAATACAGCAGTTGAATAACTAACATAGAAAAAACCATTCCTCGCTGAATGGTTTTTTCTATGCCGATTTCGAACATTTGTCCACTGCTTGTTTTAGGTAGACAGGGCAACTGCGCTTTTCTTAATAGTTTGATATGATGAATTATATATAGTATCGAATGCTAAGGAGGAGCCTATGCAAAATTGGTATCAAATTTTCCCTAAAAACCCATGGCTCAGTCTGTATGCATGGGTGGCATTTTGCGTTTTGCCTTTCTTTTTTATTTTCCGGTCTTCTTCGCTTACAGAAATTGCCATTGGAATTTTATCGCTAGGGCTCTTTTTCTTGGCGTACCGGCTTTCGTTCAATTCCAAAACTGGTTTTGTTTATGTGTGGATCAGTGTGAAAATGGCTATCAATATCGGTATGACGTTTTTATTCGGTTATGTGTATCTTTCGTTGTTCTTGGCATTTTTTATTGGAAATATCCGCAACAAAGTCGGATTTTTTATTGTCTATGGGATCCATATCGGAACAGCGATTCTTGCAATTATTTTTGGGATCATGGAACACGGGGAACTATATAGGACCCAATTTCCGTTTGTCCTGCTTACAGTTATTGGAGTCATTCTATTGCCATTCAATACGTATAACCGCAACAAACGTGAAAAGCTTGAAGGCCAGCTGGAAGATGCCAATAAACGAATTTCCCAGCTGATGATCATTGAAGAACGGGAGCGCATCGCCAGAGATTTGCACGATACGCTTGGGCAAAAACTTTCGCTCATTGGGCTGAAAAGCGATTTAGCCAGCAAATTGGTGCTGCGTGATCCGCAAACTGCAGTAGAAGAAATCAACGATATTCGGCAAACGGCCCGAACGGCGCTAAAAGAAGTTCGGGAGCTCGTTTCGAATATGCGAGGGGCCAGGCTTCAAGATGAATTGATCCGCATTCAGCAAATATTAAAAGCGGCAGATATTGATTTTATTTTATATGGCAATGCCCAGCTTACGAACACACCGCTGCTCGTGGAAAATGTACTGAGCATGTGTTTAAAAGAAGCAGTTACCAACGTAGTGAAGCATAGCGAGGCGACGCGCTGCAGCATTTTGGTCAAACAAACGGCGGAAGAAGTGCTTGTCCAAGTTCAAGACGACGGCATCGGGATGCCAGAAAGCCATACCCACATTCAAGGGAATGGGCTCGCCGGCATGCGGGAGCGGCTTGAGTTTGTTAATGGCATATTGGACATCAAGACAAGAGAAGGCACGATTTTAAACATTCGCGTTCCCAACGTCATTCTTTATAGCACAAAGGAGGAAACGTAATGATACGTATTGTCTTAGCGGAAGATCAGCGCATGATGCTCGGAGCGCTTGGCTCACTGTTGGATTTGGAAGATGATATGGAAGTGGTCGGCAAAGCGGCAAACGGGGAAGAAGCGATTTCGCTTGTCGAGAAGCTGCAGCCGGATATTTGCATTATGGACATCGAAATGCCGATGAAGAGCGGTTTGGATGCTGCGGAAATATTAAAAGACCAACCGTGCAAAATCATCATATTGACGACGTTTGCAAGGTCCGGCTATTTTGAACGTGCCCGAAAAGCGGGAGTGAGCGGCTATTTATTGAAAGACAGCCCAAGTGAAGATTTAGCTGCTTCGATTCGCTCTATCATGGCAGGAAGACGCATTTATGCCCCCGAACTGGTAGATTTAGCGTATGGGGATGACAATCCATTGACGGAGAGAGAGCAAGAAGTGCTGAAACTCGTGGCGGACGGCAGAAACACGAAAGAGATCGCAAGCGAACTCTACATCACGACGGGAACGGTCCGCAATTACATCTCGACGATTCTGGATAAATTGGAAGTCGGCAACCGCATCGAAGCAATTTCGCGGTTCAAAGAAAAAGGTTGGTTCAAGTAAAATCCCGCTGCATGTGCAGCGGGATTTTTGCTTTTAATTTTCTTTGTATAAAGTTTGTTCCAACGTACCGTCTTCTGTGTAAATGTGCAGTTCACCATTGTTTTTATTGACGTAGCGTTTGGCTTCGCCCATCAGCTCTTCTTTTGTTTCTTCGATTAAAATCGCTTTTTTGCTGTCTTTTTTCTTAAGCTGCCATCCTTCGTCGTGGGATTTGATTTCATAAATCGGCTGTTCTTCATCTCCGTGAACGCTTTTGCGTGCGCGATCGAGTGCTATTGGAATGGCGCGTCCTTCTTCATATCCATCCCGAAGAAGCGCATTTGCGATTTCGATCGCTTTGCCGCGTACCTCTGTGTTCAAATTTTTAAATGAGTCCGGATAATTTTCGTTGCTCCATGGCACAATGATCGCCTCCTTGCTTTTCTTTTCCCCCTTCCAAAGAAGAATAAAACCAAAAAATACCTGTAGACATGGATAAAGAACCTGTTACACTAAAAAACGGAGGGGGAGAAAAAACATGACAGATTCAGTTTATCAAATTATAGCTTTGACCATATACATGGCGGCTATGCTGTTTATCGGATGGTATTCATTCAAAAAAACAGCCAATTTAACAGATTATATGCTTGGAGGAAGGGGACTTGGAGCAGCTGTTGGCGCATTGAGTGCCGGTGCTGCGGATATGTCCGGATGGTTATTGATGGGATTGCCGGGTGCTATTTATGTAAGCGGTCTCGTGGAAGCCTGGATTGCGATTGGTTTAACAATCGGAGCTTATTTAAACTGGTTCTTCGTAGCTCCACGCTTGCGCGTGTATTCATTTATCACAAAAGACTCAATTACGATCCCGAGCTTTTTAGAAAACCGTTTGAAAGATACTTCTCGATTATTGCGTGTGGTTTCCGGAATTATTATTCTCGTATTCTTTACATTCTATGTATCTTCCGGAATGGTTGCGGGCGGAGTGTTTTTTGTTAGCTCATTTGGCCTTGATTACCATCTTGGTTTAGTGATTGTTTCTGGAGTTGTGGTTGCGTATACACTATTTGGCGGTTTCCTTGCTGTAAGTTATACAGATTTCGTGCAAGGCTTAATGATGTTCTTAGCCTTGATCGCTGTACCGGTTATCGGTATTTTTGTGACAGGCGGCTTTAGTGAAACCGCTGCCAGCATCCGCGAAGTGGATCCGGCACTTTTAAACTTCACGACTGGCGCATCACTTGTAGGCGTTATTTCGGCAGTTGCATGGGGCCTTGGTTACTTCGGCCAGCCGCATATCATCGTCCGTTTTATGGCTATTAGTACATTAAAAGAAGTGCGTCAAGCACGCCGCATCGGTATTAGCTGGATGATTTTAAGCTTGGGCGGTGCAGTTGCTACAGCATTAGTAGGGCTTGCTTACTTCCAGCAAAACCCGGGTGCAACTTTGGAAGATCCGGAAGGCGTCTTTATCGTTTTAGGGCAAATCTTCTTCCATCCATTGATTGCTGGATTCATGTTAGCGGCTGTTCTGGCAGCGATCATGAGCACAATTTCTTCTCAGCTGATTGTAACGTCATCAGCATTGGTGGAAGACTTGTATAAAATTGCATTCAAAAAAGCTTCTACGGACAAACAATATGTAACACTTGGCCGTTTGGCTGTATTGGTTATTTCCTTAATTGCCGCTGCGTTGGCATGGGAACAAAATGCAACAATTTTGGATTTGGTTGCTTATGCATGGGCCGGTTTTGGTGCTGCATTTGGACCGCTTATCTTGTTGTCCTTGTTCTGGAGAAAGTTGACAACTTGGGGCGCTCTTGCAGGTATGGTGGTTGGTGCGGCAACGGTTATCATTTGGGATTCCATCGGTACGGTGGCAACAGATGCTGGCGCTACTGCGACGACTAACTTTATCGGCAGCGTTTACGAAATCATTCCAGGATTCTTCCTGTGCTTGATCGTTACTGTAGTGGTAAGTTTAGTTACTTACAAACCAAACAAAGAAATTACGGCTGAGTTTGATGAGACAGAACGTCTGATTAAAGAGAAAGCGTAAATTTAACGAATAAAAGGCTTCAATTTCCGTGGACGAATGGAAATTGAAGCCTTTTTTCTTTATGTGGTGTTTGTACTTCATTTGAATGCCGGCAACAGTACATTCGTTAAAGGAGTCTGCTCCTGTTATGGCGAACGGTATAAAGAACTTTGGTATAAGGGAGAGGGAAAACATGTATTTGGATCATATTGTGCATTTTACAAAAGAATCGCCGCAGGCAGCCATGGATTTCTGGAACCAACTCGGATTTCCAGCTGTGTTAGGCGGCCAACATATAAAGTGGGGAACACATAATGCATTGTTTTACTCGAAAAACAGTTATGTGGAGTGGCTCTCGTTGGAAAAACCAGAAATTGCGGAACAAGCGAATCATCCGCTGACGGCTTTGCTGCTTCATGACAAAATAGGATTCGGAACGATTTGCCTTCGTACCAATGCAATTGACCAAGTGGATAGCCGGTTAAAAGGAGAAGGATTTAAAACGTCGGGCGTCATGAATGCCGAACGCCGGACGCAAGAAGGCAAGCTGATTCAATGGAAAATGCTTTTTGTTAAAGAAGCGGTTTCCGATCAATTGCCCTCGCCGTTTTTTATTGAATGGCAAGAAGACGATTTAACGAGAATTGAAAACTTAAAGAAAAGTGGAGCGATTCAAGCGGAAAACGAACAAATGAAAGTTGAAAAATGCATTTTTGGTGTGTGGGATGTTGAAGCAAGCAGTGAGAAATGGCAAACGTTATTAGGCGGCGAACTGCTGCTGGCCAATTGCCAGATTGAATTCAAGCAAACCGAACAGGAAAAAGAACGATTGGAACAAGTGATATTTGAAGGCGGCAGCCGGCAAGTGAGTTTTGAAGAAGGGGTTTACTGGGTACCGGAAAAAGGGAATAATTTAGTAATGTAATTGCAGTGGGACTCCAAAGGCTTGAACAGCAGCAACAAAGTTTTGGCAGACATTCCCCTTACTGAATAGGAGGATAAATAGATGGACATATTAGTTGAAAAAGCAATATTGGTAGGCGTGCAGCTTCAAAAAGATCTCCATTTTGAGTATGAAATGGAAGAGCTTCGGAACTTGGCGGAAGCTTGTGAAGTGGAAGTGGTGGGCGAGATTACGCAAAACCTAGAGCGCATTAACCCTTCGCATTATGTAGGAACCGGAAAAGTGGATGAAATCAAAGCGCTTTACGAAGAGTCAGGAGCCAATTTGGTCATTTTCAATGATGAGCTAGGCCCATCTCAAATCCGCAACTTAGAAGAAGAACTGGAATGCAAAGTTATCGATCGCACTTTGCTGATTTTGGATATTTTCTCACGCCGGGCAAAAACACGTGAAGCGCAAGTGCAAGTCGAATTGGCACAGCTCCAGTACATGCTGCCGCGTTTAGTCGGCTTGCGGGCATCTCTTGGGCGCCAAGGAGGAAGCAGCGGAGGCGGCTATCAAAACCGTGGTGCCGGTGAAACGAAACTCGAGCTTGATAGACGGAAAATTGAAGAACAAATATCTAAGCTTTACAAAGAACTCGGCCAAATCAAAGACCAGCGCGTGACACAGCGGAAACAGCGGCAAAAAACCGGGGCGCCCGTCGTTTCGCTGGTTGGCTATACGAATGCTGGGAAATCTACCATCATGAACGAATTGCTGACGAAATCAGGGCAGCATGAAGACAAACAAGTTTTTGAAAAAGACATGCTGTTTGCTACGCTCGATACCTCAGTGCGCCAAATTCGGTTAGAAGACAATAAGTCGTTTTTATTGGCAGATACCGTCGGGTTTGTCAGCAAGTTGCCGCACCACTTAGTAAATGCATTCCGCTCTACGTTAGAAGAAGCACGCAACGCCGATCTTCTGCTGCACGTTGTGGATGTTTCGCATGAAGAATATCGCCACATGATGGACGTGACGAATTCAACGCTCCATGAAGTGGGTGTTGAAAATATCCCGACGCTTTATATTTACAACAAAGCCGATTTAGCGGGCATTCCGCATCCTAAAGTAACAGGCGATTCGTTATGGATTGCAGCCAAAGAAGACAGCGGCCTTGATGAGCTGCTGGATCTAATCAAGCGGCGCATTTTTGCAGACCACGTTATGTGCCGGATGATCCTGCCGTTTGAACGCGGAGACATTGTTGCGTATTTGAATGAAAATGCGACAATTGAAGAAACTGAGTACGAGGAAAATGGCACCCTGCTAAAAGTGGAACTGAGCCGTGCCGACTACGATCGATTTGAAGAATTTGTGATAGGGAGATAAGAAAGAAAGGACGCTACTCTGTAAACAGAGTGCGTCCTTTCTTGTTGTTGAAATTTTGATCGTCAATGCTTTTTTGTCGCAGATAAGTATGCCTCCCCTCAGGAGGCATACTTATTGTTGGAACTGAATCCGGTGCAGATTTGCAAATATGCCATTGTGTTCAAGCAGTTCGCTGTAGCCGCCTTGCTCGGCGATGCCATCTTCTGTGACTACGATGACGCGGTCTGCGTCGCGAATGGTTGCTAGGCGGTGGGCGATTATTAGCGTCGTGCGATTTTCGGCCAGTTCAGACAGCGCTTCTTGGATGACACGTTCAGTTTCGGTGTCGAGTGCGGAAGTGGCTTCATCCAAAATTAAAATTGGCGGATTTTTTAAGAACATGCGCGCAATGGCTAAGCGCTGTTTTTGGCCGCCGGATAATTTTAATCCGCGTTCACCGATTTGCGTTTCGTAGCCTTCTGGAAGCTTGGAGACGAAATCTTCTAAATGGGCTTTTCTTGCTGCAGCTAAAATTTCTTCATCGCTGGCATGTTGTTTGCCATATGCAATGTTTTCCCGGATAGTGCCGGTGAACAAAAAGACATCTTGCTGCACGATGCCGATATGGGAGCGAAGCGAGTGTTTGGTCATATCGCGAATGTCGATGCCATCGATCGTAATGGCGCCTTCTTGAATATCATAAAACCTTGGAATGAGCGAACAAATGGTGGTTTTGCCTGCACCAGACGGTCCGACAAAAGCAATTGTTTCACCGGCTTGCAATGTTAAATCAATGCCGTTTAATACTTTTTTATGGTCGTCGTAGCCGAAATGGACGTTTTCAAAATGAATATCACCTTTCAAACCATCAACAGCAACTGCGTCTTTGCGGTCCAAAATATCCGGCTCTTGGTTGATTAGTTCGCGGAAGCGGCCAAAACCTGCCATGCCTTTCGGATACAATTCCAATAAGGCACTGATTTTGTCGATCGGTTTGATCAAGACATTTAGAAACAATACAAAGCTGACCAGTTCCCCGTACGTCAAATCTCCTTGGTAATTGAGCCATGCTCCGTATACAAGGACGATCAGCGTTAACAAGCGCGTCATCATGTAAATGCTGGAATGCGTCGCCGACATGACTTTATAAGCCACTAGTTTTGCCAAGCGAAACTTGTCATTGTCTTTTTTAAAGCGGTTGATTTCAAATTCTTCATTGGTGAAAGACTGGACGACGCGTGCTCCTGAAACGCTGTCTTCCACCCGCCCGTTAACATCGGCGATTTTGCCATACATGCTGCTCCAGGCGTGGTTCATCTTGACGTTGCAGTAAGTGATGAGCCAAATGAGGAATGGAATAACAATCAGAGTGACCAGTGCAAGATTCGGATTGATCCAGAACATGATGCCGAAAGCGCCGAAGAAGGTCATGATGGCGATGACGAAATCTTCCGGTCCGTGGTGGGCAAGTTCTCCGATGTCAAACAAATCATTGGTCACGCGGCTCATGATATGGCCGGTCTTTGTGTTGTCGAAAAAGCGGAAAGATTGGCGCTGGACGTGCGTGAACAATTCTTCCCGCATATCGGTTTCGATATTGATGCCGAGCTTGTGGCCCAAATAGTTCACGATATACTGCAAAAACGTGCTCAATAAGAAGACAGCCAACAGCAGCACGCTGACGGTAACAATGGTGTTCCACTCGCCGCTCGGCAATAAAACGTCAATAAACCATTGAACAGCGACTGGGAAAGCAAGTTCTAAAATCGCTACTGTAATAGCGCTTGAAAAATCAATGATAAACAGCCGTTTGTGCGGCTTATAATAGCTGAAAAAATGCTTTAAATTCAAAAACTTCACCTCATATTTTTTATTGTCTATAAACCTGGCACTTAATTATCAGATCTTCTGCCAACGAGATTTTCCGGCTCTTCGTACGCCGTTTAATAGGCAGGTGCGCCAACGCTTTTCTTGCCACAATGAAAAGTATAATCGAAAACCGCAAAATAAACGATTGAAACTTCTCCACTGAATATTTTATTTTGAAACTTTTGGCAATTCGCTTCGTATTATATAGTAGGAAAAACATAGGAGAGGATGAGCAATTTGAAAAAATGGATGGCAGTTATGGGCACGGGGTTTTTGGCTTTTGGATTGGCTGCTTGCAACAGTACGGCGGAACCGGTAGGGAATTCAGGAGACAAGAACTCCGAAAAAAACAGCGAGTTGACGTTGCAAGAAGTCTTTGCGAAGTCGACAGAGGCTTCCGAAAAAGTTAAAAGCTTGCATGCGGATATTTCGACCAATCAATTGATGGCCATGGGGGCAGAAGGCATGGAAATGGAAATGAACATGGATATTGGCATGGACATGACAATAGATCCATTGGCTTTCTATCAGACCATGGAAACGACGATTTTATCTGAGGATATTGAAAATGAAAATCCGCTGGCTATGGAAATGTATTACACAGAAGATGGATTGTTCACGTATGAACCGACAATGGATGCGTGGGTGAAAATGCCGGCAGAAAGTTTGGGAGAGATAGAGGATTTGATGAGCCAAGAATCAGCTGATCCATCCGAACAATTAGACCAGCTTGCTGCGTTTCAAGACGATTTCAGTTTTGAACAGTCAGCAGACGAGTACATTTTGAAATTGGATGCATCAGGAGATGAGTTCAAAGCTTTGCTTGATAGCCAATTAGACCAAGTGATGGGACAAATGGAAATTGAGGCGCAGTCGCTTCTTGAAGACATGGTGATCCATTCGGCTAATTTTGAAATTTTCATTGATAAAGAAACCTTTTTGCCAAACAGCATGAACGTTCAAATGGATATGGATATATCGATCGAAGGCGAGACGATGAATACGAAATCCGATGTCAAGACGACGTACAGCCAATACGATAAAATTGACGCCATCACTGTCCCTGCAGAAGTTTTGGATAACGCTCAAGAACTCTCTTACTAATAGTACAGATGAAAGAACATGCCTTAGTGCATGTTCTTTTTTCGTTCATTTTTGTCTGAATATTGAAGGGAATGTGATTGTTCTCATCTAAGTGAAAATAATTCTCAGTTATTCGTTGACTCTTTCATTCAACATGCTATACTAAAACTTGTGCGGCAGTGATAATCATTATCACTGCCGCGCATAGAAAAACGATAGGCAAGGATGATAGGCAGTGATGAAAAAACGTTTTTTAATACCAGCATTGATCATACTGTCGTTCGCATCATTGTTTATCGGCGTCAGCAGTATCAGCGTGATGGATTTATTGGATTTCCAATCTGAAGAAACACAAATATTCCTCATCAGCCGTCTGCCAAGACTGGTAGCGATTTTGCTTGCGGGTGCTGGTATGAGTATGGCAGGACTCATTATGCAGCAGTTAAGCCGCAACAAGTTTGTGTCTCCGACAACTGCAGGCACGTTGGATGCGACACGGCTTGGGATTCTCGTTTCGATGCTGTTGTTTGCAAATGCATCGATGCTTGAGAAGATGACACTGGCATTTGCATTTGCGCTTGCAGGTACATTTCTCTTTATGCAAATTCTAAACCGCATCAAATTTAAAGATGCCATTTTTATTCCGTTAGTCGGGATGATGTTCGGCAACATTTTATCTTCTATTACAACCTTTTTTGCTTACCGTGCAGATGTTATTCAAAATATGTCTGCTTGGCTGCAAGGCGACTTTTCGATGATTATGAAAGGAAGCTACGAACTGCTGTACATTAGTGTTCCGGTATTTATCATCGCTTACCTTTATGCCAACCGCTTTACTGTAGCGGGTATGGGGGAAGATTTCTCCAAAAACTTAGGTTTGAAATACCGAAGCGTTGTCAATATCGGGTTGGTTCTTGTGGCGTTGATTACGGCGACAGTCGTGTTGACCGTGGGAGTCATTCCGTTTCTCGGATTGATCATCCCGAATATCGTCTCGATCTTCAAAGGCGACCACTTGCAGAAAACCTTGCCACATACGGCAATGCTTGGAGCCATTTTCTTATTGCTTTGCGATATTTTAGGAAGAGTTCTCATTTACCCATATGAAATTTCCATCAGTTTAATGGTTGGGGTCATTGGAAGTTTTATTTTCCTCTTCTTGTTGTTTAGGAGGAAAGCGTATGCGTGATTTACATAAACTGATGATTCTTATCGGTTTAGCGGTACTTGCTTGTGGTCTTTATTTGTTCCATGATTTGAACGGCAGTTTCGATTATGCGCTGCCGCGGCGAGGGGTGAAGGTATTCGCCATGGTGCTGACCGGCGTAGCGATTGCTTATGCAACGGTCGTGTTCCAAACGATTACCCATAACCGTATTTTAACGCCGAGCATCATGGGGCTCGATTCGCTTTACATGTTGCTTCAAACCTTGTTGATTTTCTTTCTTGGCTCCGACCACGTCACGATTATCAACAAACAAGTCAACTTTATCTTATCGATCGGGGTCATGGTGGTATTCGCTTTGCTGTTTTATCAGTTCCTCTTTAAAAAAGGCGACAAGCCGATTTACTTTTTGCTGCTTGTCGGAATCATTTGTGGAACGTTTTTCTCAAGCATTTCCACATTCCTGCAAGTGTTGATCGATCCGAATGAATTCCAGATTGTACAGGATCGGATGTTTGCAAGCTTTAATAATGTTAATGCCGATTTGGTGTGGACATCGCTTATCGTCATCGGCGCACTAGTCATTTATGCTTGGCGCCATAACAACTCCTTGGATGTTTTGTCGCTTGGCCGTGATACAGCGGTCAACCTCGGCGTCAATTACGACTACTTGGTTAAGTTCATGCTTGTGCTGGCAGCGATGCTGATAGCTGTCGCAACTGCACTTGTCGGACCAATTACGTTTTTCGGTTTGATTGTCGCCAATTTATCTTATCAGTTCTTTAAGTCCTATAAACATTCAACGATCATTTTCGGTGCCATCGTCATCAGTGTGATTGCACTGGTCGGCGGACAGTGGGTAGTGGAGCGAATCTTCACTTTCAATACTACGTTGAGCGTCATCGTTAACTTCATCGGTGGAATTTACTTCATCTATCTACTATTAAAGGAGAGTCGGTCTAAATGATACAAGTTCGTGAATTGACAAAGCTTTACGGAAAGAAACAAGTTGTAGAAAACGTCACGGTCGATATCCAACACGGTAAGATCACTTCGTTTATCGGACCGAACGGGGCGGGTAAATCGACGCTTCTTTCCATGGTCAGCCGGCTTCTCGATGCCGATACAGGTGAAGTATTGATTGATCAAACCAATTCCAAAAAGATGAAATCGAATGAATTCTCAAAACGTGTATCGATCTTAAAGCAGTCAAACTACATGAATGTTCGTTTGACCATTCGTGAACTTGTCTCATTTGGGCGCTTTCCCTATTCGAAAGGCCGCCTCAATGATGAAGATGAAAAAATGGTGGACCAAGCTATTGAATACATGGATTTAAAAGACATGGAGCATTCCTATTTAAACGAGTTGTCCGGAGGCCAGCGCCAGCGCGCGTTTATCGCCATGGTCATCGCCCAAGATACCGACTATGTATTGTTGGACGAACCGTTGAACAATTTGGACATGAAGCATTCGGTCCAAATCATGAAAATTTTGCGCCGGTTGGTTGATGAACTTGGAAAAACCGTTGTTATTGTCCTTCACGATATCAACTTCGCTTCGGTCTATTCCGATCGGATCGTCGCTTTAAAAAACGGCCGGGTGGTCAAAGACGGAACAACGGATGAAATTATTCAAAGCGATGCTTTAAAAGAAATTTACGACATGGATATCCCGATTCAGCAAATGGATAATTGCCGAATTTGTGTTTACTTTAATTCATAATAAAAGGAGATGGAATAGATGAAGAAATTATTGCTTTTAACATTCACATTAATGATGGTTGCTTTTCTTGCAGCTTGCGGATCTAGCGCTTCAGAAAAAACAACGGCGGCTGAAAAACCTTCAGAAGAAAAAATGACGGTAACACATGAACTTGGGGAAACAGAAATTTCGAAAAACCCGAAAAAAGTAGTCGTGTTTGATTTTGGTGTGTTGGATTCATTGGATAAGTTAGGCCTTAGCGATTCAGTTGCAGGCGTACCGCAAGAATCATTGCCTGCTTACTTGGAAGCTTATGGAGATGAAGCAAAATACGAAAACGTGGGAACGTTGAAAGAAGCGGATTTTGAAGCAATTAATGCCATGAAACCGGATTTGATCATCATTTCTGGCCGCCAAGCGGAAATGTACGAAGAATTTGCGGACATTGCTCCGACAATCCATATGGCAGTTGATACAAACAACTACATGGAATCATTTACTGGGAACATGACGCTTCTTGGTGAAATTTTTGGCAAAGAAGACCAAGTTAAAGAAGAGTTGGCAACCATTGATAAAGAAATCGAAGGTGTAAAAGAAGCGGTAAGCGCTTCTGATGAAAAAGCATTGATTTTATTGGCGAACGAAGGCAAAGTCAGCGCGTATGGCAAAGCTTCACGTTTCGGCATTATCCATGATGTATTTGGCGTACCTGCTGCAGACGAAGGAATTGAAGCTTCGACTCATGGCCAAAGCATTACATTTGAGTATGTGCTGGATACGAATCCAGATATGATCTTTGTTATCGACCGCAATGCCGCAGTAGGCAACGATGCAAGTGCGAAAGATTCGTTGGAAAATGAATTGGTGCAAAAAACAAACGCTTATAAAAACGATAAAATCATCTACTTGGATCCAGATTTCTGGTACCTATCAGGCGGCGGGCTCGAATCAGTCAGCCAAATGGTAAAAGACATCGAATCTGCATACAAGTAAGAAAAGCGGAAGCGGCCGTTCAGCTCTGGGAGACTTAAGATGAACTTCCGAAGCGGAGCTTTTTGCCGCATAGGAAGGACAGTTTAAGACCGAAGGGTTGCCCGCTGGGGTCTAGACAAAAATTTTACGAATACTCAGCGGGCTGTTTTCCGCTGAGTATTTGTTTTATAGAAAGAAAACAAAAGGAGATATGAAAATGTTTGTACAAATGAAACGCTTTGTTGTTAAAGAAGGAACTTCAGACCTTGTGTTGAATCGCTTCTCAGGACAGACTAAATTGGCTGAGCAGCCAGGATTTATCGACCGAACAATTCTGAAGAAGAACGTACGCCGCGGCGACGAGGAAGTCATTCTTTACGTCCGCTGGGAATCTGAAAGTGACTGGAAAAATTGGGAGAAGCATCTCGACCATATCGCAGGCCATAAAGCCAATATCGGAAAACCAAAACCCGATCATATTCTTGAATCTTCTCAAGATACCTATCATGTGCATGCAATGAAATAAAGAAAAGGCGGACTTTTAGCAGTCCGCCTTTTCTTTATGCGTAAAATCTAAATCAGTTGAATTAAGGAATTAGCAACTGCGTGAAAGTACGCTGCTCCTGCGCAAGCTCGTCGCCAAAGAAGGTCCCAAATCCTTTTGGTCCTTCTTTGGCTACCGTTTTCTTCGGGCAAGATAAGAAAGTAGGTTATAATGAAATCAAAGTTCGTGTAAAGGGGGCGGAGGCCATCAAACGATTTTTCTATCCGCTTGGGATGGCGACGTTAATTTGCTTTTTTGCAATTCTCATCAGTTTTCCAAGCGAGCAATTTCGGCAAATCGATCAATCGGCATACAATTTGCTCGGAGAAAATGCTTTTGTAGATAGCTTGTCTATTTTGGGAGAACCATGGGTGATTTTACTTGCTAGCATTCTACTCATACTTTACTTATGGCTTCATCAGCAAAATTACCGGGGCATGCTGTTTGTGTTTTTTGCGGTTGGGGTGGGCAATGCGTTAAATCAAGGATTAAAGCGTTTGTTTGACAGGGAGCGCCCGAACTTGCCGCACGGGCTGGACAGCTACAGTTTCCCGTCGAACCATGCGATGGTTGGTTTATTGTATTTGTTCACAATCGCGTATTTTCTGACTGAGCGCCTGGAATCGAAAATGGGAAAATGGCTTGTCTGGTTGGCAGCGGCCGGTTTGGCGCTCGGTGTCGGTACTTCTCGCATTGCCGGAGGCGAACATTATTTCTCAGACGTTTTGGCCGGCTGGTGCGCAGGCTATTCGCTATTTGTCGCCGTTGCCGTGTGGTATGAAATGCGCGAACGTTTTTTCAAAAAACATATGCAAAACAACTAAAAGGGCGCTCCCGAAAATATTCGGGAGGCCCTTTTAGTTAATGGAGCTTTTATAATTTTTGAACGGAAGGATCTTCGCCTAATTGATTGAGGCGCGCCGCAAAACTTTGATCAGCAGCAGCGCCGGTTCCCCGGAAAACATCTTGCATGGAATACGCTTGAGATCCGTGTTCTGTAAAGTCGAGGCCGGTTTCTTCTTCATCTGCAGAAACGCGGAGCGGCAAAAACAAGCTGATGACAAAAAGGGCAAGGCCGGCAGTGAGCGAAGTCCAGGCGACGACAGCTAAGATGCCAATCGTTTGAATGCCTAAAATTTCAGCGCCGCCTCCGTACAAAAGGCCGCCGGTTGTATCGAACAAGCCAATAGCAAGTGTTCCCCAAATGCCGACAATTCCGTGGACGGAAATCGCCCCGACTGGATCGTCGACGCGTATTTTCGAATCGAGGATCCGGACGCTTTCGGTCATCACGATGCCTGCAACCAGCCCGATTACCATAGAGCCGAGTAGCGAAACGTTGGCACAGCCCGCCGTGATGCCGACCAAACCGCTTAACGCACCATTCAATGTAAGGGAAGCGTCAATTCGTCCATAGCGGAAGCGGGTGTAAGCGGCTGTTGCCAAAACGCCTGCGGATGCTGCGAGAAGGGTTTTGGCGATAATCGGCGGCACTAATGCCGGATCTGCAGCCAGTGTACTGGCGCCGTTAAAGCCGAACCAGCCGACCCAAAGGATGAAAACCCCGAGAGCTCCGAGCGGCAAATTGTGGCCGGGAATCGAGTTGACTGTTTTTCCGGAATATTTGCCGATGCGCGGCCCGATTTTCCAAGCAGTGACAAAAGCGGCAACGGCACCGGTCAAATGAACAACAGTCGAACCGGCGAAATCAATAAACCCGAGTTGCGACAACCAGCCGCCGCCCCATACCCAATGCCCGACTACAGGATAAATAATGGCGGTCATGGCAACAGTTAATAAAAGGTAAGAAGACAGTTTCATGCGCTCAGCAACAGCACCTGAAATGATGGTAGCGCAAGTTGCGGCGAAAACAGCTTGGAAAACGAAAAATCCAATGTCATCCCGGCCAAGCAGAGCAAAACCTTCAGAACCAATCAGGCCAAAAGCGGAAGGGCCGAACATAAAGGCGAAGCCGATAAAAAAGTAAAGAATGGAACCGATTGCTACTGTCAGCAAGTTTTTCATTAAAATATTTAGTGTGTTTTTCGAACGGGTAAATCCGGTTTCCACCATCGAAAAACCAGCGTGCATAAAAAATACCAAAATAGCGCCCAGCATTACCCATAACATATCAACAGAACTTTGAACTGCTTCCATTTGATTTCCCCCTTATCCGACGGCGACAGCGCCGCGCTCTCTTGTTCGAATGCGAATGGCTTCTTCGACTGGCAAGATGAAAATTTTTCCGTCTCCCACTTCTCCGGTAGCGGCATGTTGCAGCAGCGCTTCAACGATGTCTTCAACTTTGCTGTCTTCCACCACCATTTCAAGTTTCAGCTTTGGTGAAAATTCCATGGTATAGGCATTGCCCCGGAACAAGCCGACTCGGCCTTCTTGCTTGCCGATTCCGGCTATTTCGGTGACACTTAAACCATCGATGCCTTCAAGAGCCAAAGCTTGCCGAACGTCTGCAAAAACAGAATGGCGGATAATGGTTTCAATTTTTTTCATGTAAGCTCCTCCTTAATGTTAGGTTTTATAACATAATAGTCAAACTATTCGATTAATGCAAGCTTTTATTTAATTTTATGTTAGGAAAACTGACATAGAACTAACTACTAATTTACTTAGAGGTGATTTAAAGATGTATACCATTTCAAAAGAACTGGCAGCTTTAGGAATGAAACGCATAGAAGGCTATCCCGTAGAAGGGTTTGTCCGAGGCAGAGGGCCGAAGCGGCCAGCCTTGATGCTGGTTGGAGAAGCGCCAGGAGAAAATGAAGTGCAAACGGGCATCCCGTTTACCGGCAGGGCCGGAAAAGAACTGATGGCTTCTTTAGAAAGCGTTGGGTTAACGAGAGAAGATGTCTATATAACGAGTGCGGTTCGGAGCCGGCCGTACAAATGGGGCCAGAAAAAAGAACGGAATGGCGATATAACAGAACGGAAATACAATAGGGCGCCTACGAAAAAAGAAATTATTGCCCATGCGCCCATTTTAGATACGGAGATCCGGGATATTCGGCCGCCGGTCATTGTGACGCTTGGCAATGTCGGACTGCAGCGCCTCATAGGGCCGCATGCAAAAGTCACCCAGCTCCATGGCGTATTAATGGAAACGCCAATTCTCCTTTGGGACGAAGAAACACAGAAATTCAAACTGTCGGAAGAAAGTTACCACATTTATCCGACATTCCATCCGGCTAGCGTGTTTTATAACCCGCCTGTTAGGGCATTAAAAGATGAGGATTGGCGAAAATTAGGGGAACTGCTAAAAGTGAAGAAATAAACAAATAGTCGAATATCTTTCTCGATTGAAAAATGTTGCTCTAAGGAAACTTTTAGCGTACAATAATTTTAATCAAGCAGAATGGAAAGTGGATGAGTCTATGGACAGTACGGTTTTATTTGCATTGGGATTGACTTTATTTGCGGGGCTCGCAACGGGGATCGGCAGCCTCATCGCTTTTTTTGCTTCACGGACTAATACTAAGTTTCTTTCCGTTTCGCTGGGGTTTTCAGCCGGTGTCATGATTTATGTATCGATGATCGAAATTTTCTTTAAAGCAAAAGATTCATTGACGAATGCGCATGGCGAGACAATCGGCTATTGGTTGACGCTTGCAGGCTTTTTCGGCGGAATGATTTTTATGGCATTTTTGGACCGCATTTTGCCGCAATTGGAAAATCCGCATGAAGTGAAGACGGTAGAAGATATGGACGCGGGACCGACAAACGACCAATACGCACATTTGCGCAAAATGGGGATTTTTACGGCTCTTGCTATCGGCATACACAACTTTCCGGAAGGAATCGCGACGTTCATGTCGGCTATACAAGATCCGGATTTGGGGATCGCCATTGCAATTGCCGTCGCTATCCACAACATACCCGAAGGAATCGCCGTTTCTGTGCCGATTTATTATGCCACGGGCAGTCGAAAAAAGGCGTTTCAATACAGCGTGCTGTCGGGAATTTCCGAACCAATCGGAGCAATTGCGGCTTGGTTGATTTTGATGCCGTTTATGAGCGATACAATGTTTGGCGTCATTTTTGCGGGCGTCGCCGGAATCATGGTGTTTATCTCGTTGGATGAACTATTGCCGGCAGCGAAACGCTACGATGAAGCCCATCTCTCCATTTATGGTTTGGTAGCGGGCATGGCAGTGATGGCCATCAGCCTTGTCTTGATTGTCTAAATGAAACCAACGCCTCCTTGTTCCGTATACTATGGAACAGGGAGGCGTTTTTCATGGACATTAAATTGATGGAAGAAACGTTTAGCGAAATATCAAAAAAGTTAGGGTGGGCGGTAGACAAGCGCATTGCCTTATCGGTCACCAATTTTTATTTGACTCAGACTACGGGATTCCAAGCAGAAGAACATGAGAAGGCTTCAAAAACGATCAAAAAATCAGAAGGCTGGTTTTCTCCGCTGCAAGCGCATATGCACCATATTGCAGCCGCGTTTTTGGCGATTAGCCAAGAAGATCCGGAAACGGGCTTGAAAGCTTTGAATGCCCGCCAGCAACAATTAAACGATGGCGGATTCAGCAAAAGCGCTTATACGTATTTGGCCGCATTGCTGATGCAGGAAGGCGATGATGTCAAGCGGGCGAAACTTCTTTATGAAGAGATGCGAAGCCACCATAAATTTTTAACTTCTCAAGAAGATGTGCCATATGCGATTCTTTTGAGCAGGCAAGAAGGTGCTATTGCAGAACGGGCGGCTACTATGAATGCTTACTACAAAGACTTGCGGGAGCAAGGGTTTACGATGGGCAACGATTTGCAATGGCTTTCCCAGGTTATGACCTTCAACTCTCCAGTATACGACCCGAAAGTTGTGGGAAGAGTATTGGCACTAAAAGAGTTTTTCAAAAACGAAGAAATTAAAATACGGGCTTCCCATTATCCTGTCATCGGATTTTTGGCTGTATCGGAAGCGGAAGGGCCGGCATTAATGGAAATTGTGGAAAACACAAAACTGCTGAAAGAAACAAAGCTCTATCGCTGGTTTCCGGATATGGTGTTTCCGACAGTGGTCCAGTATGCCATGAAAGATGCAGAAGATGTTCGCGGCCTCTCGAATGCGGCATTTTCTACGTCGCTGGAAATGCTGATGCAAGCCCAGCAAGCAGCCATGATGGTAAGCGTCAATGCTGCTATAAGCGCTTCGAATAATAGCTCGAATTAAGAGAAGTTTTTTGAATAGTGGAACATTTCTTGGCCGCTTGTCACCTTTTGGCTTGAAGCGTATAGTAGTTGTGTAAAGACAGTTTGCGACAAGTGTAAAGACAAGGGGTGTGGGAATGGCTACAGCAGTAGAAAAAAGTGTGCCGGAGATTTCAAAAAACAAACTTCTCGGCATTGCGGGGTTGGGTTGGCTTTTTGATGCGATGGATGTAGGGATTTTGTCGTTCGTCATTGCGGCGCTGCATGAAGATTGGAATTTAACCACCCAGCAAATGGGCTGGATTGGAAGCGTCAATTCGATCGGAATGGCTGTAGGGGCGTTTGTCTTTGGCATCTACGCAGATCGCGTTGGCCGGAAAAAAGTGTTTATCCTGACGTTATTGATTTTTTCAATAGCAAGCGGCTTGTCAGCGTTGACAACTACATTGGCAGCCTTTATGATTTTGCGGTTTTTCATCGGAATGGGATTAGGCGGAGAATTGCCTGTCGCTTCTACATTGGTTTCGGAAAGCGTTCCAGCAGCGGAGCGCGGCCGAGTCGTGGTGCTGCTGGAAAGTTTCTGGGCAGGCGGCTGGCTGATTGCAGCACTTATTTCGTATTTCATCATTCCTTCATTTGGCTGGCGCATTGCCTTGCTGTTAACCGCATTGCCGGCTTTATATGCGCTTTACTTGCGGATCAATTTGCCGGATTCACCGCAATTTACAGCAAAAAAGAGCGGTTTGCAATCCGTTTCGCAAAACATTAAAAGCGTATGGTCCAAACCGTACCGCCGCCCAACGTTGATGTTGTGGATTGTTTGGTTTACGGTCGTCTTTTCTTATTACGGCATGTTTTTATGGCTGCCGAGCGTCATGGTATTAAAAGGGTTTTCGCTGATTCAAAGTTTCCAATACGTTTTGATTATGACGCTTGCCCAGTTGCCGGGGTATTTTTCAGCCGCTTGGCTAATCGAGCGGGCAGGAAGAAAATTCGTTTTGGTGACGTATTTATTGGGGACAGCAGCGAGCGCATTGGCATTCGGAAATGCCGATACGATTGTTGCACTGATTGTTGCAGGAGCTTTCCTGTCATTCTTCAACTTAGGTGCATGGGGAGCGTTATACGCTTACTCGCCGGAACAGTACCCGACGGTGATTCGAGGGACAGGCACTGGAATGGCTGCTTCTTTTGGCCGTGTCGGCGGTATTTTAGGCCCTCTTTTAGTAGGGTTCATGCTAACGGCAAACTATGAAATCAATTGGATTTTCGCTATTTTCTGTGTCTCGGTCATTATCGGTGCACTTGCCGTCGCATTTCTTGGCAAGGAAACCAAGCAAATCGAATTGAATTAAGTAATGTGGCCCAAACTGTCTCGTATGGTTTGGGCTATTTGCATAGAGAAAAGGCGAGTAAAAAATAAATAGGTGGAAATTATGAGATGAAGCAGGACATTCTTCACTTATCGCTAATAGTTAGGTAAGGCGATTATTTAGGGAAATGAGAGTGAAGAGATGGAATGGAAGGTATATGAAGAACCGGAAGACTTTGCTGAAAAAGTGGAGCCGCTGCTTTATGAGCACGAAGATAAATACAGTTTGTTTTTAGGTATTCTTAGCCAAGTTAAAGCGGGGCGCTATGAAGATTATTTTCTGGCAATCGCCGAACAAGAAGAACGTGCTCTAGCCGCTTGCCTGATGACACCGCCGCATCCTTTGCAATTGATCAACTTCGAAAATGCTGAGGATATCGAAAGCGGCATTGCCAAATTGCTGCTGAGATCCGGAACCGAAGTGAGCGGAGTAGTGGGCGATCAAGATACGGCAAATAAGTTTGCCGAATTTTGGACAGCGGAAACTAGTGAGCAAACGCACGTTTTGATGAACCAAGGCTTGTACCGGGCGGACGCTGTGGCTTCTAGGCTTGAGAAAAGCCCAGGAACGTGGCGCGTAGCCAATAAAAAAGATGCACCGCTTTTAGAGGAATGGATGCTGCTGTTTGAATCAGAAACCGGTATCGAGATGTCGGGTCCGGCAGAAGCAGCGCGGAAAATCGATTTGTTCATTGAAGAAAAAGAAGTGTATGTGTGGGAAGCAGAAGGTGAAGTCGTTTCGTGCATGAAAAAAACGCGGCCTTCTAAACACGGCATTACCGTGTCGTTCGTTTTCACGCCTAACAATCACCGGCGAAAAGGCTATGCCCGGTCATTAGTGGCAGAAGTGACCGAAGAGTTGCTGTTGGAATATGACTTTGCGATGCTGTACACCGACTTGCAAAATCCCACTTCCAATAAAATCTACAAAGAAATTGGCTATGAACAAATCGCCAACCCAGTGCATTTGAAATTTGTGCCAAGACAGAAGTAGTGTGATATACTCGAAGCATCAAACTGAAGGGAAGATGGGTGGACGATGGATAAGTAATCCTGTTTCTGTGGAACCGAAGAGATTTGGTATACAAGGAATTGGATTCGTCTGCCTATTTTCACTAAGCATCCCTCGGTTGAGGGCTATTTGGGCATGCGAATTCTTCCGATATTATTTCGGAGGAATTTTTTTGTTTCTCCGGCAAGGGGGAATTGTAATGGCTATTCAAGGGAAAATAAAAAATTTGAACATACAATACGGCGAATACGTGCTGCTGGAAAAAGCCGGGGCAGACATCCCGAAAGGCGCACGGATTGGTATTATCGGAGCGAATGGATCTGGAAAAACCTCGCTGCTTGAAGCGATTGCGACTGAAGCGCCTGGCGTAGAGTGGTCAGGCGTACTTCCAAGAGTGGCTTATATGAAACAGGAAGTGAAGAGCCAGCCGATTGATTCGAGCACGACTGAAAGCAGAAAGTTTGAAACAAAATGGAAGGTTCCCGACATGCGCGTCCATTTGAGCGGCGGAGAAGGCATGAAACTGCGGTTGGCCCAAGCCTTGGCAGAAAAAGCGAATGTCTTATTGCTAGATGAACCGACAAACCATTTGGATGCGGAAAGTGTGGAACTCGTCAGCGGACAATTGGCGGATTATGCAGGCACCGTGCTTGTTGTTTCCCATGACCGTTATTTTCTCGACAAGATCGCCACGCATATTTGGGAAATTGAGGACCGGAATCTCGTTGTTTATAAAGGCAATTACAGCGAGTCGCGAGCTGAAAAGAAACATCGCCGGTTAACACAGCAACGGCGGTATGACAAGCAGCAAGCCAAGATTGCCAGTGTCGAACATCAGATAGCGGAACTGAAGGATTGGTCCGGCAAAGCGCATGCCGACTCCACAAAAAAAGAATTCCCTAAAGAATATTACCGGTCGAAAGCAAAGCGCATGGACGTGCAAGTCCGCAGCAAGCAAAAACGGCTGGAAGCTGAACTTGACAAAGAGCGGGTAGAAAAGCCGAAAGACGAACGAGACGTGGTTTTCGAAATTGCGGGCAGCGCTAAAAAAGGAAAACGCATAATCGAATTGAAAAATGCAGGAAAGTCCTTTGGAAAACGAACGCTGTTCCATTCTGCTTCTTTTACTATCCAGCACGGAGAACACATCGGCTTGGTCGGGAATAACGGGAGCGGGAAGTCGACGCTTTTTGGCATGCTGCGGGGAGAAGAAGAGCATTCCGGGGAAGTGTGGACAACAGCTGGCGCGAAAATTGGCTATTTGAGCCAAGATGTATTCGATTTGCCGGAATCTAAAACTCCTGCTGAATTATTTGCGCCGGAAAACTTTGAGCGCACCGGTGAAATCCGAACATTGATGAACAACTTAGGCTTTGATAAAGAACATTGGGGACGAGCCATCCACTTGTTGAGCATGGGCGAGCGAGTCAAATTAAAGCTGATGGAATTCATGCTGAACGAATGCAATGTGCTGCTGCTAGATGAACCGACGAACCATTTGGATTTGCCGTCGCGGGAGCAGCTTGAAAAAACATTGGAGACGTTTCCGGGAACAATTTTGATTGCGACGCACGACCACTATTTCATGGAGCGGTTTGTCAACAAGTTATTGATCTTTGAAAATGGCCGCCTTATCAAATACGATGGAAGCTATAGCGAGTGGCAAAACAAGCGGGACCGCAACAGGGCCGATAGCGGTGAGGATAAGCTCTTGGTGCTGGAAACCGAACGGCAAGCAGTGCTAGGAAAATTATCAATGTTGAAGCCAGGTGACAAAGAGTACAGCGAACTGGATGCACGCTTTCTTCAATTATCCGCAGAAATCCGCAGTGCGAAAAATTAAAGTTGTTAAGAAGAGTTGAAAAACGGCTGCCTTTGGCAGCCGTTTTTATTTTTATTGAAGTTCCGAATGTGGCAACAGAAATTGGACGGGGAAATGGAAAGCGTTTGAAGAACGGTAATAGAAGCAGGATTTTATCATATTTTTGTAGAAAGCATATACTTCAACGATTAGCGGGAGTAATTCTTTGGTAGCAGGGTAAAAATGAAGGGGTGGCAAGAAGGAGGGCTTTCATGATTCGTTTCGAAAATGTGACCAAACGGTTTTCCGATGGCACAGAAGCACTGAAGAACATTTCGCTCAGTTTGCCGGCCCATGAATTGACGGCCATTATTGGGCCAAGCGGCTGTGGGAAAACGACGTTAATGAAAATGATCAATAAATTGGAAACGCCGACAGAAGGACGTATTTACATTGATGAAAAACCGGTCGCGGAATTAAACGACGTTCAGCTTCGGCGTTCCATTGGCTACGTGATTCAGCGCATCGGTTTGTTTCCGCATATGACGATTGAGGATAATGTTTCGCTCGTTCCCAAGCTGTTGGAATGGCCAAAAGAAAAAACTAGCGAACGCGTGCGAAACTTATTGAAATTAGTCGGGCTTGACCCGGAAATTTATTTGGAACGGTTTCCACTCGAACTGAGCGGCGGGCAGCAGCAACGGATCGGGGTCGTCCGCGCGTTGGCGGGAGATCCGAATATTGTATTGATGGACGAACCTTTTTCAGCGCTTGACCCAATCAGCCGGGAGCAGCTGCAAAATGAATTGCGGCAGCTGCAGCAAGCTATTCAGAAGACCATTATCTTTGTGACGCACGATATGGATGAAGCGCTGAAGATTTCAGACCGCATCATCGTCATGCGGCAAGGTCAGGTTGAACAAATTGGCACGCCTCAACAATTGATCGACGATCCATCAAACGACTTTGTCCGCAATTTTATTGGTGCTGAACGCATCAATCAAAAGCGGTCGTTCCGGGAACGGAAGCTGAAGGAATTTATGGGATTGTTTACGGCCGAATGGGCGGGAGATGCCGTGAAGCTGTCGATTGAAGAAACGATGGATAAGGCATTTAGGCTATTGGAAGAAAGTTCTCAAGACCGGCTGGCTCTTACAGACGATGGGCGTGTCATCGCTTATGCCACGGAACGGGATTTGCTGCGGGCGGCTCTTTATAAGGAAGCTGGTGCAACGGTATGAGTGAATTGCTAAAAACGTTTTCAACCCGGCAAGACATGATTCAAAGTGCGTTTTTGGAACACATCTATTTATCCTTTATTGCCGTGGCAGTGGGCATTGTAATTTCGCTCCCTCTGGGGATTCTGATTGCCCGTTATCACCGATTTGCAGAGCCGGTTATCGGCGTGACGGCAGTTTTTCAAACGATTCCAAGCCTGGCACTTTTCGGTTTCTTGGTGCCAATTTTAGGCATCGGTTCTCCAACAGCATTGATCGCGTTGATCATTTATGCGTTATTGCCTATTTTACGCAATACATACACTGGCCTGACAGGCGTTGACCAATCCGTAATCGAGGCGGGCCATGGGATGGGAATGACAAGGACACAGATTTTAAAGCAAATCGAGCTGCCTCTGGCCTTGCCTTTTATCATGGCAGGCATCCGGACAGCGGCGGTTTTGACGGTCGGCATTGCGACGCTTGCGACTTTTGTAGGGGCAGGGGGCCTCGGTGATATCATTTACCGGGGGCTGCAGTCTTATAACAATTCACTTGTCTTAGCTGGGGCGCTGCCGGTTGCTTTGCTCGCCATCGGATTTGATCTTTTATTAAAATGGATCGAGAAAAAAGTAACGCCAAAAGGAATGAAAACTTAAGGGGGAAGCAGCATGAAAAAGATTATCTTTGGGAGTTTGCTGTTGGCTTCGGTTTTGGCAGGCTGTTCGGCAAGTGGGGACAGCGAAGAACCGATTGTGATTGGCGGGAAGCCTTGGACTGAGCAATACATTTTGCCGCAAATTTTGGGGCAGTATATTGAAGCGAATTCAGATTATGCAGTTGAGTACAAAGAGGGGCTTGGCGAAGTTTCGATTTTGACGCCTGCCCTTGAACAAGGCGATATTGATTTGTATGTGGAGTATACCGGCACTGGCTTGAAGGATGTGTTGAAAGAAGAGTCGGTTTCTGGCCAATCGTCAGAAGAAGTATTGGATCGTGTGCGCAAAGGCTATGAAGAAACACTGAACGCTACATGGCTTGAGCCACTTGGGTTCGAGAACGGCTATACGCTTGCCTTTTCGAAAGACAGTGGCTATGATGCCAAAACTTATTCCGAACTTGCGGAAATTTCCAAACAGCAAGAAATGTCGTTTGGAGCGCCGCATCCGTTTTACGAACGAAAAGGGGATGGCTATGACGACATGATCGCCACCTATCCTTTTAAGTTTTCAGCGACGGAAAGCTTTGATCCGGCCATCATGTACGAAGCGGTGAAAAATGGGGAAGTTGATGTGATCCCGGCATTCACCACCGACAGCCGCATCGGCTTGTTTGATTTGGCGACCACGACAGATGATCTGTCGTTTTTCCCGAAATACGATGCTGCACCAGTTGTCCGGCTAGAAGCGCTTAAACAGTATCCGGAGCTTGAAAAAGTGCTGGATGGTTTGGCTGGGCAAATCAGCGAAGAAGAAATGCTCGCGATGAATGCCCGGGTCGACCAAGACCAGGAAGTAGCGAGCGACGTCGCCCGTGATTTTTTGGTGGACAAAGGATTGATTAAAGAATAATTAGAAATCCCGCAGACGTTTCTGCGGGATTTTTTCTATGGTTGCGTTCAACCTCTCTAGTATTTATTTTCAAGTTCTTGTACAATGAAAATAATTGAATGAATAGTCATTCAATTCAGTATAATGAAAGCGTTTGCTTATTGGGTGCGCAGATAAATTGGGGGGACGATCATGAGAGAAGTTGTAATTATAGAAGGAGTCCGTTCGGCAGTCGGCCGGCGCAAAGGAATGTATGCCAACACGCGGCCGGATGAATTGGCGGCGAAAGTGCTGGAAGAATTGGTGGAACGTGCGGGCATTGAAAAAGGGGCAGTTGAAGACGTCATTTTGGGCTGCGTTTCCCAAGTCGGCGAACAAGGCGGAAACGTGGCGCGGACGGCAGCGCTAA
This sequence comes from Planococcus sp. YIM B11945, assembly GCF_050864155.1. Lineage (NCBI taxonomy): Bacteria > Bacillati > Bacillota > Bacilli > Caryophanales > Caryophanaceae > Planococcus > Planococcus sp. YIM B11945. The sequence continues at coordinate 110,079 of NZ_JBOZWR010000006.1, forward strand.
TTGCGGGATTCCCGGACTATGTGCCGGGTGTTACCATTGACCGCCAATGCGGATCTAGCCAGCAAGCCGTTCATTTCGGTGCCCAAGCAATTTTAGCGGGCGATATGGATATTGTCATTGCGGGCGGCGTGGAAAGCATGACGCGTGTTCCGATGTTCTCAAATGTCCAAGGAGCGAAGCCAAGCAAAAAATTGATGGAACAATATGAAATCATCAACCAAGGATTGTCGGCGGAGCGGATTGCGGAAAAATGGCAGTTGACACGCGAACAATTGGATGCGTTTTCCGTGCAAAGCCATGACCGTGCCCAAGCAGCCATTGCGAACGGCCAATACGAAAAAGAAATTGTGCCGGTAGAAGTCGAAGATGAAAACGGAGAAAAACGAGTAGTGGCTGTTGATGAAGGGCCGCGCCCGGGAACATCGATGGACGTGCTCAGCGGATTAAAAACCGTCTTTGACGAAAATGGTGTCATTACGGCAGGGAATGCAAGCCAAATGAGCGATGGTGCATCCGCTGTTTTATTGATGTCAGGAGAAAAAGCAAGAGAGCTTGGCTTAAAGCCGAAAGCGCGCATTATCGCCCGTGCCGTTGTAGGATCAGATCCGACGTTGATGCTGACGGGACCGATTGCCGCAACGAGAAAAGTACTGGAAAAATCCGGGCTGGCCATTGAAGATATCGACCGCTACGAAGTGAACGAAGCCTTTGCACCGGTGCCGCTTGCCTGGCTTGCTGATATCGGTGGAGATCCGGAAAAGCTGAATGTCGGCGGCGGAGCCATTGCGCTCGGACATCCGCTTGGGGCCACGGGAACGAAATTGCTGGTATCACTCGTCCATGAACTGGAACGCATTGAAGGGCGCTACGGGCTGCTGGCGATTTGTGAAGGAATGGGCATGGCGAATGCGACAATTATCGAGAGACTGGAATAACTGGGGGAATGGCGATGAAATTAGCTGAAATGAAAGCGATTGTGACAGGCGGAGCATCTGGCCTTGGAGAAGCGACGGTACGGCGCATTGTGGCACGTGGCGGGAAAGCGGCGATTTTTGACTTGAATGCAGAACGTGCGGAACGTTTGATTGAAGAACTGGGCGAAGAAGCGGTTTATTTCCTGAAAACTGACGTAGCGGATGCCGAGCAAGTCGAGCAACATGTCGCGCAAACAGTCAACCATTTTGGCGGCGTCAATGCAGTCGTCAATTGCGCAGGAATCGGGACGCCGGGAAAAGTCGTTTCCAAAAATGGCGCAATGCCGCTCGAGCAGTTTGAAAAAGTTATCCGCATCAATTTGATCGGCAGTTTTAATGTGCTGCGGGTGGCAGCTTTGGCCATGCAACAAAACGAACCCAATGAAGACGGGGAGCGCGGCCTCATTATTTCCACGGCTTCCGTGGCAGCGTATGAAGGGCAAATTGGCCAAGCGGCGTACAGCGCGTCAAAAGGCGGCATCGTTTCGATGACGTTGCCGATTGCGCGTGAATTTGCAAGAGACGGCATCCGGGTCATGGCGATTGCACCAGGCTTAATGAAAACGCCGATGTTTGACGGCTTGCCGGAATCTGCGATCGAGTCGCTTTCGGCGTCAGTACCTTTCCCAGCGCGCCTCGGAAAACCAGATGAATATGCTCAATTAGTGGAAAGCATTGCAGAAAATACGATGTTGAACGGGGAAGTAATCCGGCTTGATGGAGCGATTCGGATGCAGCCGAAATAAAGAAAAACGTCACTCAGCAGGGATTGGCCTTGCTGGGTGTTAGTTGACTGAATCGAATTTTTACTGACAATAGGGGGAATTGACATGGCGAAATACCGGTTTGAGGAAGAAGAGCACGACATGTTCCGCAAATCGCTGCGGAAGTTTTTAGAGAAAGAAGCCGTGCCGCAATATGAACAATGGGAAGAAGATCATTTGATCCCGAAATCGTTTTGGAAACGGCTCGGCGAGATGGGCTTTTTATGCCCGCAAGTAGAAGAAGAATACGGCGGCCTCGGCCTTGATTTTCGCTACGCGGTCATCATCGGCGAAGAACTGGAACGAGTAGGCGCCAGTTTGACGGGCGTCGGACTGCATAACGATATCACGGTTCCTTATATCGAATCATACGGTTCTGAAGAACAAAAGCAGCGCTGGCTGCCCGGCTGCATTTCAGGGGACCATATTACCGCAATTGCCATGACGGAACCGGGAGCAGGTTCAGATTTAGCGAATATCTCCACTACTGCGGTGCGCCAAGGCGATAATTTCATCGTCAATGGCCAAAAAACCTTTATCACAAACGGCATCAATTCGACGCTGGTGCTGGTAGCAGTCAAAACCGATCCGAAAGCGGAGCCGAAACACCGCGGCATTTCCTTGCTGATGGTCGAAGAAGGGACGCCCGGATTTACCAAAGGGCGCAAACTCAATAAAGTCGGCCTTCACGCACAAGATACTTCGGAATTGTTTTTTGAAGACTGCGTGGTGCCAGTGTCGAATTTAATCGGCGAAGAAAACAAAGGGTTTACGTATTTGATGGAAAAATTGCAGCAAGAACGCCTTGTGGTCGCGATTGCCGCGCAAACTGCTTCGGAAGACATGCTGGAAATGACGCTCGATTACGTAAAATCACGAAAAGCGTTCGGCAAGCCCATCGGTTCGTTCCAAAATTCGCAGTTCAAGCTGGTGGAAATGGCGACCGAAGTGGAACTTGGCCATTCGTTCCTGGAATCGCTTATTGAAGACCACATCGCCGGCAAAGACATCGTTTCGAAAGTATCGATGGCCAAATACTGGCTGACGGACACGGCGAAGAAAATTTCAGGCGAGTGCATGCAGCTGCACGGAGGCTACGGTTATATGGAAGAGTATAAAATTGCGCGCCGCTACCGCGACATTCCGGTTGCTGCCATATATGCCGGATCCAATGAAATCATGAAAACCATCGTCGCGAAGCGGATGGGGCTTTAAATGAAAGATGCGTTAAATGGAATCCGTGTGCTGGACGTCACGTATTATTTGCCAGGCCCGTATGCCGCGATGCGGCTCGCCGAAATGGGAGCGGAAGTGATCAAAATCGAGCCGCCTGAAGGAGACCCTGCGCGCTATATGGGAGGCGGCTATGTCCATGCAGCGAACAATCTTGGAAAAACGATTGTTTCGCTTGATTTAAAATCGGCAGAAGGCCGCTCAGCGATGCTGGAACTTGTCAGGACGGCGGATGCGCTGATTGAAACGTTCCGGCCGGGTGTTATGGACAAGCTTGGATTGGGTTACGGCGCGTTATCGAAAATCAAACCGGATCTGGTGTATTGTTCATTGTCGGGATACGGACAGAGCGGACCGATGGCGGTTTTAGGGAGCCATGACTTGAATTACATGGCACTTTCCGGTGCGCTCGACCAGTTTAAAGACGCTGCCGGAAGGCCGGTTCATCCGACCAATACGTTAGCAGATTTTACTGGCGGGCTGGTTGCCTCTGAAAAAATCGCCGCAGCACTCTTGCGGAAATTCCGGACCGGCCAAGGCGTTCATTTGGACATTGCGCTTGCCGGCGTCATGGCTGAATTTCTGGGCAACCACGACATGTATAAAAAAGCCGGAATTTCCGAAATCGGCATACCCGAGATTTCTGGGTCGCGCATTTGCTACGGCATTTACGAAACGAAAGACGGCCGCTTCGTGACCATCGGTGCGCTTGAACACAAGTTTTGGCGAAATTTTTGTTTATATGCCGAAAAACCGGATTGGCAAGAGTGGGGGATGAAACCAACAGGAAGCAGCGAACATGCCGAAGTTTCTGCTTTTTTCAAAACAAAAACATGGAGTGAGTGGTATCAATTGTCGCTGCAGCTCGATTGCTGCTTGGCGCCGGTTTTGACAGCTCACGAACGAAATGAACACCCGTTTTTTATTCAAAAAAATAAGGATAAAAGGGAGTTGGATGTGACATGATGCAAGCACCGTTATTGTTATCGTCTTTTGTAAAACGAGCTGAACGCTATTTCCCCGAAAAATTGATCATTTCCCGAACAGGAGAAACGATCCACCGCATTCCGTACCGGGAGTTTGCTAACCGGACCCGCAAGCTTGCCGCTGCCTTGACGAAACTGGGCATGGACAGAGGCGTGAAAGTAGGCAGTTTTGCGTGGAACCACCACCGCCATTTGGAATTGTATTTTGGCGTTCCAAGTGCCGGCGCCATTTTGCACATGATCAACATCCGCTTGTCTCCTGAACACATCATTTACGTCATCAATCATGCGGAAGATGAGATTTTGCTCGTTGACCATGATTTGTTCCCGCTGATTGAAAAAATAGCTCCTCATTTAAAAACAGTCAAACACTTTGTCATCATGAAAGACGGCACCGAGTTGCCGGAAACTTCGCTTGAAAACGTCTATTCCTACGAACAACTGCTTGCAGAAGAAAGCGGCGATTTTGTGTTCCCGGAAGATTTGGATGAAAACACACCGGCCGGAATGTGCTATACCTCTGCGACGACCGGCAATCCGAAAGGCGTCGTGTATTCGCATCGGGGCTTGGTGCTTCACAGCTTTGCGCTCGGCATGAACGATGCGATGGGCTTGTCTGAACGCGACGTCGCATTGTCCATCGTGCCGATGTTCCATGCCAATGCATGGGGGCTTCCGTTTGCCTGCGTGTTGTTCGGAACGACGCAAGTGCTGCCAGGGCCGGGGATGGCTCCGGGCTTGCTGCTGGATTTGATTGAACAGGAGAAAGTGACGTTGACCGCCGGTGTGCCGACTATTTGGCTTGGCGTGTTAAAAGAACTGGAAGCGAATCCGCGCAATATCGAAACGCTGCGGATGATCATTTGCGGCGGCTCCGCGTCGCCGAAGGGCTTGATCCGCGCGTTCGAAGAAAAATACAACGTGCCGTTTGTGACCGGCTACGGCATGACGGAAACAACGCCGCTCGTAAGTCTAGCGGTGACGACATCCGCCATGGAAAACCTAACGCTCGAAGAACGCGTTGACAAGCGTTCCAAAGCCGGATTGCCAATGCCGGGACTTGAAGTGCGCATCGTCAATGAACAAGGCGAAGCGCCATGGGACGGCAAAACAATGGGTGAACTGAACGTCCGCGGCCCGTGGATTGCCGATGAATACTACAAAGACGAACGCACCGATGACGCGTTCCGAGACGGCTGGCTTTATACCGGGGATATTGCGGTTATCGAACCCGACGGCTACATCAAACTGACCGACCGGACGAAAGACTTGATCAAGAGTGGCGGCGAATGGATTTCGTCTGTCGATTTGGAAAATGCTTTAATGACCCATGAAGCGGTATTCGAGGCTGCCGTTGTCGCGATCCCTCACGAAAAATGGCTGGAACGCCCACTTGCGTGTGTGGTATTGAAAGAAGGGCATAGTGAAGGCGAAGAAATGAAACAGGAATTGCTGTCGTATTTGGAAAACCAATTCGCCAAATGGTGGGTGCCGGATGACGTCGTCTTCTTGAAAGAGGTCCCAAAAACGTCCGTCGGCAAATTTCTGAAAGCGGCGCTCCGCAAACAGCTGGACGGCTATTACGAAACGGGGGAGCCGGACCAAAAAGATCTCAGTTCGATTTAAATATAGATATTTCATCTGTACAAAGTTGAACTAAAGAATTATCCTTTTTACACGTCGCTTCGGACGCTCTGGGAAGGGCAAAGACGATTGTCTCTGCAGCGCTCTAGCTTCGAGATATGAAAGAGCGCTGCTCGTCGCAAAGCTAATGGCCAAACAAACTTCCTTTGACCAATAGCTTCGCAACTGTTTTGCGGAATATCAACTGCCTATTAATAATTAAACTCAACTTATATGAAAATAAAACTTGTATTTTCGATAAAAAGCAACTTGACAGAATAAACAAAAGAATTTAATATGAATGACAACTTGTTGTACGAGAAACAAGTCTATTTGAGAGAAGAGCCCAGAAGAGCACAGAATAGAAGAGCGTAAAATCGAGGATTGAGACGAGTAGGCAGAGAAATTCATTTAGAGAGTCAGCGGCTGGTGGAAGCTGATTGGATTCTTTGCGCGAATGGACTTATGAGAGCGAACCTGAAAGCGGAAGCGAGTAAGGGAGACGTATGCCCTGCGTTAAAGGGAAAGGCGAAGAGCCTGTTTAAGTGAGTGCAAAAGCATTAATGCGTGGTGGTACCGCGGTTTTAACCCGTCCCCGCAACCGGATATCCGTCTGGTTGTGGGGATTTTTGTATTCAAAAACAAGCTGAGGAGAGATTGAGATGAGAAGAGCAGAGAATTTAAGCGAGCAGCACATGTTCGAGCAATCACTAAATTTATTAAGCGGCCAGATGAACGAAGAAAGCATGAAAGAATTTTTAATCGGGCTGCACGAAAAAGGGGAAACGGCGGACGAATTGGTAGGCCTGGTCAAAGCGATGCGGAAAAAAGCGATAAAACTTCCGGGGATTTCAGGTGAATTGATTGATGTCTGCGGAACCGGAGGCGACCGTTCGTACAGCTTCAACATCAGCACCATGACGGCGTTTGTCTTAGCTGGTTGTGGCATGTCCGTTGCCAAGCATGGCAATCGCAGCGTATCGAGCAAAACGGGAAGTGCCGATGTCTTAGAGGAACTTGGAATTTCCACGGCAGTAAATGTGGCGGCGATTCCCGAGATTATTGAACAAACGGGAATTGCGTTTTTGTTTGCGCCGGCCATCCATCCGGCACTGGGCGGGTTGCGGGCTGTCCGAAAAAGCATCGGCACACCAACAATTTTCAATCTGGTAGGACCGCTTGCGAATCCGCTGCCAATCTCGATTCAAATGACGGGAGTATACCGGAGCGACATGATGGAACCGATGGCGGATGCGTTAATGCGCTTGGGACGGATACGAGGAGCGCTCATCCACGGGGCAGGCGGATTGGACGAATTGTCCCTTGCAGGAACGAATGAAATGATCGTTTTTAATGAACAAGGCAAACAGCATCTAACAATACATCCGAATGAAGCGGGTCTTGACGTGGCGCCAATTGAAGCGATTCGTGGAGGCGATCCTAAACGAAACGCCGAGATTTTCATGGATGTGTTGAGCGGACAAGAAAGTGTGTATTTGGATACGGTGGCATTAAATGCGGGAGCGGCGCTATACGTCAGCGGACGAGTTTCTTCTATCGGAGAAGGTGTTGACCAAGCCCGAAAATCAATCGTTTCCGGAGACACAGCGCGTGTTTTTGAACTTCATCGCATTGCGGCGGGGGTGCTGGTATGACGATTCTCGACAAAATCATTGCAACGAAACGGAAAGAAATCAAAGCTTACCGGGAAATCCAGCCGACAGCTCAAGCGTTTCCTGAGAAACCTTTGTTAGCTGAGCAATTACGCAAGAAAAAAGGCGTCATTGCTGAAATCAAACGGGCGTCGCCTTCAAAAGGGGATATCGCGACCACCGTTGATGTGGTCGCGCAGGCCATAAAATACGAACAGGCCGGCGCAGCGGCCATTTCAGTCTTGACGGACGAAACTTATTTTAAAGGGTCGATTGAGGACTTGCGGCTAGTGGCAAAAGCGGTGTCGATACCTGTTTTGTGTAAGGATTTCATGATCAGTGAAATTCAAATCGACCGAGCTAAAAACGCGGGAGCCACGATTGTTTTATTGATTGTAGCAGCGCTTGAAAAAGAAGAGTTGGAGCGGTTATACAAGTATGCTTCGGAAGCTGGTTTGGAAGTGCTCGTGGAAGTCCATGATGCCCAGGAACTTGCGATAGCGCTCGAGTTGGATGCGGAACTGATCGGAATCAACAACCGGGATTTAAAAACATTCGACGTTTCATTGGAACGGACAGCACAACTGGCAAAAGGGTTTCCTTTTGGCGATCAAAAGATGTTAATCAGCGAGAGTGGCTTGCACTCGAAATCGGATGCGGAATTCGTTTTCCGCTGTGGTGCAATTGGTGTGTTGGTCGGAGAAGCGTTGATGCGTTCAGCGAATCCAGGCAAATGGATCAAAGAAGCTACAGAGGGGACGGTGTTCCAATGACTAAAGTAAAAATATGCGGGTTGATGGAAGCCGAACATGTTCAAGCGGCAAAACAAGCTGACGCAGTCGGTTTTGTGTTTGCCCCGAGCAAACGGCAAGTGACTATCGCACAAGCGGCCGAATTGGCGAAAGAACTGCCGGCGGATACCGAAAAAATCGGCGTCTTTGTCAATGCATCTTTGAAAGAAATTGAACGGGCTGTGAAAACGGTGCCGCTGACGATGGTGCAGCTGCACGGCGATGAGCCGGATGAGTTGGTAAAAGCCATTGGCGTGCCGGTCATCCAAGCTTTTTCAATTCGCGAGAAAAAAGATGCCGAGAAGCTGAAACGGTCAGTTGCGGATTTCGTCTTGGTCGACGCACCCGGCACAAACTACCGCGGCGGCAGCGGGCAGGTATTTGATTGGCATTTGCTTGAACAGAGCGGAATTGACCAGGACCGGCTCATTGTGGCTGGCGGCTTAACTCCTGGAAACGTCCATGCGGCGATTGAGCAATTGCAGCCGTATATGGTGGATGTGTCCAGCGGAGTCGAGACCAATGGCAAAAAAGATACGGCGAAAATACAGGAATTTATTCAACAAGCAAAGGGTGATTCGATGCAGAAGACGATGGAGCAAAACGGTTTTTTTGGCAAATACGGCGGGCAATTCGTGCCGGAGACGTTGATGAAAGCCGTCAAAGAATTGGAAGAAGCATATGAAGAAGCGAAACAAGACCCGGCATTCTTCAAAGAATATCACCATTATTTAAAAGAATATGTTGGGCGTGAACAGCCGCTGACATTTGCAAAACGGTTAACCGAGGCATGGGGCGGTCCAAAAATCTATTTGAAACGAGAAGACTTGAACCACACCGGCGCCCACAAAATCAACAACGCCATCGGCCAAGCACTGCTTGCGATGCGCATGGGCAAACGAAAAATCGTTGCGGAAACAGGTGCTGGCCAGCACGGTGTCGCGACGGCGACCATTTGCGCGCTGTTTGATTTGGAATGCGTCATTTTTATGGGGGAAGAAGACATCAAGCGCCAACAACTCAATGTGTTCCGGATGAAGCTGCTGGGGGCGAAAGTGGAAAGCGTCACGAAAGGCAGTTCGACATTGAAAGATGCAGTCAATGAAGCGCTTCGCTACTGGGTGACGAATGTGGAAGACACCCATTACTTGATCGGTTCAGCTCTTGGGCCACATCCGTTTCCAACGATGGTCCGCGATTTTCAAAGCGTCATTGGAAATGAAACGAGACGGCAGATTTTAGAGCACGAAGGGCGGCTGCCGGATGCAATTTTGGCTTGCATCGGCGGCGGCAGCAACGCCATCGGTATGTTCCATCCGTTTTTGAAAGATGAATCGGTGGAATTGATCGGCGTGGAGGCTGCTGGCGAAGGAACGGATACTGAAAAACATGCGGCGACGATGACTAAAGGAACCGAAGGCGTGTTGCACGGAGCCTTTATGAAATTACTGCAAGACGATGCGGGCCAAGTGCAAGAAGCGCATTCCATTTCTGCAGGCCTTGATTATCCGGGAGTTGGCCCGGAACATGCGTATTTGGCAGATATCGGACGGGTGACCTACAAAGCAATTACGGACGAAGAAGCATTAAAAGCAGTAGTGACGTTTTCTCGATTGGAAGGCATTATTCCGGCGCTCGAATCGGCCCATGCCATTGCCGAAGCTGAAAAACGCGCCAAAAACATGAAGCCGGATGAGATTCTCGTCATTTGCGTCTCGGGCCGAGGCGATAAAGATATGGCGACGTATGCAGAAAAATTGGAGGGGTTATCATGAAGCGGCTGGCGGAATTAAAGGAGACGGGAAGAAAAGCATTTGTTGCTTATATCATGGCAGGCGACGGCGGATTGGAACGCTTGGGCGAACGCGTAAAATACTTGCAGGAAGCGGGAGTGACCGCCATTGAAATCGGCATTCCGTTTTCTGATCCTGTGGCGGATGGGCCGATCATTGAAGCGGCCGGCAATCGGGCGCTGAAAGAAGGCGTAACGCTGGAAAAAGTTTTGGATGAAATCGCCAGCTGGACGTTTGATGTTACCGTGCCGCTTTTCATTATGACGTATTTAAATCCGGTCATTCAATTCGGCATTGAACGCTTTGTCAAAGCGTGTAAAAACGCAGGCGTCTCTGGCATGATCATTCCTGATTTGCCTTATGAGCACTGCCAGCTCGTGCAAGGATTTGCCCGAAAAGAAGGAATTGTGCTGATCCAGCTAGTCACGTTGACCACAACGGAACAGCGGATGAAAGCCATTTTGCAGGAATCGGAAGGGTTTGTCTATGCGGTAACCGTGACCGGAATCACCGGGGCACGGGATGAATTGGCTCTCGAAGTCCGGGATTTCATGAAACGCGTCCGCTCCCAAAGCCCGGTTCCGGTTTATGCTGGTTTTGGCATTTCAAAAACTGAACATGTCGACATGCTGCGCAGCGATGTGGACGGATTTATTGTTGGATCAGCAATCGTCAAAGCTTTTCATGACAATAAAATCGAAGATATTGTGCCCTTGATCGATGCAGTGACTGCCCCTTCTTCGGTATAATGCCGGTAGGAGGGATGCAGATGTTTAAACCGCTCAAAAACGATTTTTTTCAAGCGCCAACACTGGAATTGTCCCGCAGCTTGCTGGGGCAAATCCTGGTCCACGAGCTTCCGGAAGGCATTGTCGCCGGACGCATTGTGGAAACAGAGGCGTATATGGGAGCTGAGGACCGAGCGGCTCATAGTTTCGGCAACCGCCGCACCAAAAGAACCGAAATCATGTTTGGCCGTCCCGGCCTTGTTTACACATACCAAATGCATACGCACACACTGATCAATGTGGTCAGCGGCCCGGTCGACACGCCGCGGGCGATTTTGATCCGTGCGGTCGAACCGGTTGAAGGCATCGATTTGATGGCGGAACTGCGCGGCAAGCATATGCCGATCAAGCAATGGACAAGCGGCCCAGGGAAATTGACGAAAGCGATGGGCATTACGATGGACTATTACGGCCATCATTTTTCGGAACGGCCGCTCTATATCGCAGAAGGCGATCCGGTTCACGCGGTGGCAGTCGGACCGCGCGTCGGCATCGGCAATTCGCTCGAAGCCGTCGATTACCCGTACCGTTTTTGGGAAAGCGACAATCCATTCGTTTCCAAATTCCGTTAAAGCGGGAGAAACGCTATGTTTAAGATATTCGACTCGTGGAATAGTAGAGAAGAGTATTTAACCAAAGGAGTGGAAGAAGAATGGCAAAAATTGCAACGCTAATTACGGATATGTTTGAAGATGTGGAATACACCGATCCTTCGAAAGCATTCAACGATGCTGGCCATGAAGTCTTTACGATTGAGAAGGAAGCTGGCAAAGAAGTGACCGGCAAACAAGGTGAAGCGGTGGTGTCGATCGATAAAGGCATCGACGATGCGAATCCGGAAGATTACGATGCATTGTTCTTGCCGGGTGGATTTTCACCAGACCAATTGCGTGCGGACGATCGCTTTGTGGCGTTTACGAAAGCATTTATGGATGCAAAAAAACCCGTCTTCGCTATTTGCCACGGACCACAATTATTGATTACGGCAAAAGCGCTTGAAGGGCGCAAAGCGACAGGGTTTAAGTCGATCCGAGTGGATATGGAATATGCAGGCGCCAAATTTGTGGACGAAGAAGTGGCAGTGTGCCAAGATCAATTGGTCACAAGCCGCCAGCCGGACGATATTCCGGCATTCAACCGCGAAGCATTGCGTTTGCTTGAACAATTAGCTTAATGAATTCTTGAAACCTCCGCCGGGCATGCTGCCAGGTGGAGGTTTTTTTGGGCAGCGCAAGTAAAGGCAACATGCCTATTAACTTAACGCGAAAAGCTCTATTTTTCGGCATTCTGCATTTCGGCTCTTGCTATTGATAAGTAGATGCTTATATAATTAATCAAGCCCTAATAAAAGAAGGTGGAAAAGTGGAGTATCTTCAACTGGAAACATATTTAAAAGCGATTAGCGACCATAACCGAATGCTTATCTTGAAATACTTAGCAAAAGAGGCGCTTTGCATTTGCGAGTTTACGGAATTGCTTGAGATGACGCAGCCTGCCATTAGCCAGCATATGCGGAAACTCAAACAGGCGGAGCTTGTCCTGGAAGAAAAAAGAGGTCGTTGGACGATTTGGTCATTGAATAAGCAGCATCCGCAATATCCGATCTTGCTGCATTTATTGAGCTTATTGCCAGATCCGGAACGAACCATTGAAATGTTGGAAGCGGAAGGAAAACGCGTAGTTTGTGAATAGGGAGTTGTTTTTAGCGTGGAAGCTTGGTTAGCAGGAATTATTTTTGTCATTACTCTTTTCTTGGTTATTGCCCAGCCAAGAAACTTATCGATTGGCTATTCAGCCATTGGAGGCGCGATTGTTGCGTTATTGTTCGGCGTCGTGGATTTTGGCGATGTTGGCGACGTGGCGGGGATTGTTTGGAATGCCACGCTGACGTTTGTAGCACTCATCATCATTTCCTTGATATTAGATGAAATCGGCTTTTTTGAATGGGCAGCTTTGCATATGGCCCGTTTTGCCAAAGGCAGCGGCTTGCGGATGTTTTTCCTCATAACGCTTCTCGGCGCTATTGTTTCAGCGCTGTTTGCCAATGACGGTGCGGCGCTCATTTTAACACCGATTGTCCTTGGCATGGTGCGCGCGCTGAACTTTAAAGATGCCATGATTTTGCCGTTTATCATGGCTTCCGGTTTTATTGCCGATACGGCGTCTTTGCCGTTTATCATCAGCAATCTCGTTAATATCGTCTCGGCGGACGTCTTCAATATCGGCTTTACCGAATACGCCTTGCATATGGTCGTGCCGAATTTGTTCAGCATCCTGGCAAGCATGCTGGTGCTGTATTTGTACTTCCGGAAAAGCATTCCAAAAGGCTTTGACAGCAGTGCGGTCAGAAGCCCAAGTTCGGCAATCAAAGACTTGAAATTGTTCCGCTTGTCGTGGATCGTTCTGGGCCTTTTGCTCGTCGGTTATTTCCTTAGCGGGCCGCTTGATATCCCGGTATCCTTTATCGCAGGAGCGGTTGCTATTTTGTTTTTGGCCATTGCCAGAAAAAGCGAAGCCGTCCATACGCGCATGGTCATTAAAGGTGCGCCCTGGGCGATTGTCTTTTTCTCGGTCGGCATGTACATCGTCGTCTACGGCTTGCGCAATGTCGGCTTAACGGCCGTGTTAGCTGATGTCATTGACTGGACAGCGAGCCATGGCCTTTATGCGGCGACCATTGGCATGGGCTTTATCGCTGCTGTTTTATCATCGGTTATGAACAATATGCCGACGGTCATGATTGATGCGCTTGCTATACAAGACACCAATACGACAGGAGTCATACGCGATGCGTTGATTTATGCCAATGTCATCGGCTCCGATCTCGGCCCGAAAATCACGCCGATCGGTTCGCTGGCTACGTTGCTGTGGCTGCATGTATTGAGCGCCAAAGGCGTCAAAATCAGTTGGGGCTATTACTTTAAAATCGGCATCATCTTAACGATTCCGACTTTGTTCATCACATTGACCGGATTGTATTTCTGGTTGTTAATTTTAAATTAATGAAAAGGCGGGAAACGAATGAAAAAAGTATTGTACTTTCTATGCACTGGAAACTCATGCCGCAGCCAAATGGCGGAAGGCTTTGGTAAAAAGTATTTGAGCGATGATTATGACGTGTACTCAGCGGGAATCGAAGCGCATGGGCTGAACCCGAAAGCCGTCAAGGCGATGGAGGAAGCGGGCGTTGACATTTCCAATCAAACTTCGGATCTTCTGGATATGGAGTTATTGAAAAAAGCCGATTTTGTCATCACGCTTTGCGGCGATGCCAACGACAATTGCCCGGCGGTTCCGCCGCATGTCACTCGCTGGCATTGGGGATTCCCTGATCCGGCGCGTGCAGAAGGAACGGAAGAAGAAAAGTGGAGCGTATTTCAAAGTGTGCGGGACGCCATGGAAAAACGCATCCAAGAGTTTGCGCAATCAGGAAAATAAAAAAAGGCTTGCGTTGGCAAGCCTTTTTTTATTTCAAAAATTTAGCCATATAAAGTTCGTCATATGGCTGTCCATCAATCATCAACGATCGTTTCCGGACGCCTTCTGATTCGTAGCCCGCTTTTTCATATAAGTTTTTAGCAGGAGTGTTTTCTGTAACGACGGTCAGTTCCAGCCGGCTGACGCCTTTGGCGGTTGCCCATTCTTCCGCTCGTTGAAGGAGGGAAGTGGCAATGCCTTTGCCGCGTGCATGTTCTTGGATGCCCAGCACGATAGCTGCGCGGTGAGCTGCTCGTTTTGCTGAATTTCCGATTACCATTAAATAGCCGACGTGTTCGCCGTTCAAAATGGCGATAAAAATAGTGGAGTTGCCGCTTTTCTTCCATTCGATGATTTGTTTTCTTACTTTCTGTGTGGATTGAATGCGTTCGTCTTTGCCGTACAACATAAAATCGGACTCTGCTTCCACTGTTTTTTGCAACGTAACGAGTGAACTCGCATCTCCATGTTCAGCCGTGCGGATTAAAAGTATGTCTTCATTGGGGTCGGTGTCATTTGCGCCATTGCCATTTGCCAGGTCAATTCGCTCAAAGACAACAAATTGATTCGGTTCCACTTCATTTACGAGATATCCGGCATCGATCCAAGCGTGGAAATGCTTGGCTGGCGGCTTTATTTTTTTCCACCAGCTTTTATTCAAATAAGCGGCGTTTGGCAATTGTTGTCCCATGATTTTTTCAATTTCAGTAAAACTCAATCTAATAGAGGGGTTTGAAGCTGTTGAAAAATAATTCGCTAGTGGAATGTATTTCTTTTCCAGTAAAATGGTCATTATTTATCCCCTTTCCGCTTAAATGAAATTTTTATTATAAGAATTATATCATTAGTCCTATTGATAAGTACATATATTTTCCTTAATAATTAAAAATTCTATAAATTACCTACTTTCTTTTTCGTTTTATAGAACTTTTTTACTCGTTTTTCCATTCGGCCGACTTATGGTAGAATAATCACGGAAACCTATAACGACCAGGAGGCAAAATTCATGTCAAAAGTATTTGTGCTAGGCCATAAAAATCCAGATACAGATTCCATCTGTTCAGCTATTTCGTATGCGTATTTAAAAAACCAAATTGGAATGGATGCAGAACCGATTCGTCTGGGTGAATTGAACAACGAAACCATTTTCGCGTTAAACGAATTTAAATTTGAAGCGCCGCGCCTTGTTGAACGCGTTTCGTCGGAAGTGTCGCAAGTTATTTTGGTCGACCACAATGAGCGTCAGCAAAGCGCAGAAGATATCGGGGAAGTGCAAGTGATCGAAGTGGTGGACCATCACCGGATCGCGAACTTTGAAACAACCGATCCTCTTTATTTCCGTGCAGAGCCGGTTGGCTGCACCACAACAATTTTATTGAAATTGTTCAAAGAAAACGGCGTGGATATTCCAGCGAACATCGCCGGTTTGATGTTGTCGGCGATCATTTCCGATTCGTTGTTGTTCAAATCCCCTACATGCACAGAGCAAGACGTCCAAGCAGCAACGGAACTGGCAAAAATTGCAGGCATCAATGCTGCTGAATATGGGCTTGCCATGTTAAAAGCAGGAGCTGATTTAAGCAATAAAACCTTGGAAGATTTGATGTCTTTGGATTCGAAAGAATTTGAAGCAGGTGAACACCGTTTTGAAGTGGCGCAAGTCAACGCAATCGGTGTAGATGAAGTCATCAGCCGCCAGAAGGAGTTGGAAGTGTTGATGGAGCAAGTCATCGCCAAAAAAGAATTGAGCTTGTTCATGTTTGTCGTCACGGACATTTTGACAAACGATTCAGTCGGCATCGTCCTCGGCAAACAAGCAGGCGTCATCGAAGCGGCTTTCAAATCAAGCGTTGTCGATAACCGCGTTCTTCTGCCAGGCGTTGTTTCGCGCAAAAAACAAATCGTTCCTGTCGTTACAGAAGCACTTAGCTGATTCCCTTTTGGGAGTCAGTTTTTTTGGTTCTAAAGCGATTTCCATTTAACCAGTAAACGTTCCTTGGCGGCTGCATTCAAAATAAATTGCATTCGCCTATATAAGTTGAACTAATGATTCCCAATTGTCGATATTCCGCAGGCAAGTATGGGCCGAACAGCATTCGGCCAATACTTTGCGACGACGTGCGCAGCACTGCAGGAGCAACGCTCTTTCATGTCTCGAAGCTAGCGTAGCGATGTAGAAGCAGTACTCGCTACATAAATCGCGTAGAGCCCTGCCCAAAGCGGCCGAAGCGGTGTGTAAAAGCTAGTTTTTTTAGTTCAACTTATATAGTAACTTTCTGCGAAAAAAATAAGCTTGCGAGCAAAAAAATTGAGGAGCCTCTTTTCAGTTGTTATAGTAAATGCAAGAGGTGGATAAAATGAAGATAGAAATATGGTCAGATTATGTGTGCCCATTTTGTTACATAGGCAAGCGTACGTTTGAACAAGCATTAAAAAAATCCGGTTTTGAAAGCAAAGTGGAAATTTCCTTTAAAGCTTTTCAATTGGATCCGAATACAGCACCTGATACGGAGATATCCGCCTATGAACACTTGGCGCAAAAAATGGGCCAGTCGATTGAACAGGCAAAAGAGATGACGCAAGGCGTAGCTGCCCATGCCCGTACAGTGGGCCTCGAGTATGATTTTGACAATATGATGCACGCCAATACTTTTGCTGCTCATCGCTTAGCGAAATGGGCTGAGAGTTTAGGCAAAGAAGCGGAAGTTACGGAAAAATTGCTTCACGGCTATTTTGTGGAAGCGAGAAATATCGGCAGCGAAGATGTGCTGCTCGCTATTGCAGAAGAAATTGGATTGCCGCACGACGAAGCGCAAGCCGTCTTGGCAACCGATCGATTTAAAGCGGAAGTGGAAAATGATATTGAAGAAGCACGCCAGATTGGTGTTCAAGGAGTTCCTTTTTTCGTGGTTAACCGGAAATATGCACTTTCAGGTGCGCAGCCGCTAGAAACATTTGTGGAAGCCATCATCCAAATTGCGGAAGAAGAAGGCATTCGACCGGCCTTAAAACCGCTTGGCAGCAAAACAAGCTATTGCACCGGAGATTCTTGCGATGCATAACCGAAAGCAGAGTGATTGACTTTCACTCTGTTTTCTTTTAAAATTAAATTATCTTGAATTAAAGATAAATAATATTAGAATAAAAGGAGTTTTATAAATAATGAATGTATTGGTAGTAAAAGCAAACAACCGTCCCGCCGCTGAAGGCGTTTCTAGTAAAATGTATGAGGTATTTATGAACGAAATCGGCACAGATGCAAATGTAAAAACCTTTGACGTCTTTAAAGAAGACATGCCATATTTTGGCCAAGATTTCTTTGATGCTATGGGGAAATCAGTGCATGCCGAGCCGATGAGTGAATTAGAGCAGCGTATTTTAACAGCTTCTGCTAAAGCGATGGACGCATTTATGGATGCGGACGTAGTTGTATTTGCGTTCCCGTTATGGAACATGACAATTCCTGCGGCGCTTCAAACGTTCATTGATTATATTTACCGTGCAGGCGTGACGTTTAAATACACAGCTGAAGGCCCGGTTGGCTTAGTTCCTGAGAAAAAAGTTATCATTTTAAATGCCCGCGGCGGAATTTATTCCACTCCAGAAATGGCGCCAGCGGAAATGAGCGTGACGTATATCCGCAACATTATGAACTTCTTTGGCATCCAAGACATCAATGAAGTGATTATTGAAGGACATGCACTTGATCCAGAAGCAGCGCCTTCTATCATTGAAGCAGGCATGGAGCGTGTAAAAGAAGCGGCTCGTTCACTTCAATCAGTCAAAGCCTAATCCCGAATAATGAGCTATACAAGTTAAACTGGTAATTCTACTTGTCGATATTCCGCAAGCCAACTCCGCTTTCTTGCGGGTTTGCTCCATATCTTCTAACCTGCCAGCAGTAATATGGCTATTATGCTGGGTATCTCTTCTAGTAGTAAGAAATCTCTTAGCTTCGGCGCGTCCACGGGCTAGGCAAGGAATTGCCGCAAAGGAAGTTTGAGGCAGTTCCTTTGCTTCGAAGCTAGCGCAGCGATGCAGAGACAGGAGTACTACTCGCTACGTAAATCGCGTAGAGCCATGCCCAAAGCGACCGAAGCGGATTATAAAAATATACTTTTTTTAGTCCAACTTATAAAAGCCCAAAAGCGCAACTTCGCTTTTGGGCTTTTTCTATTGATTAAAATTAAGAGCAGAGGGTAGTTAGTAACTAAAACGGTTGTTAGGAGGCAGGATATGTCAAATGAAACCAACACAAGCCGCGTCCCGGAATTTCCAAAGTCTTATTGGCGCGATGTGAAAGGAATTCCAAGTTTCCCGAAATTGCAGGAAAACCAATCAACGGACATAGCTGTGGTCGGCGGCGGAATCGCTGGAATCATCAGCGCATATTTGCTGGCGAAAGCGGGCAGAAAAGTCACGTTGATCGATGCCGGAAAATTGCTGGATGGCGTGACAGGAAATACAACGGCTAAAATTACTGCACAGCATGGGCTGTTCTACTATCCATTGATTAAAATCATGGGTGAAGAAAAAGCTCGCCTTTATTACGAAGCGAATTTGGATGGGTTGGATTGGATCAAGCAAACGGCAGCGGAATTGAACATCGATTGCGACTTTTCGCATCAAAATGCTTTTGTTTACACAACAACCAAAATTGCCGCCAAGCTGATTGAAAAAGAAGCGGAAGCGTATGCTCAGCTTGGCATCGATGGCGGATTGGCGAAAGAGCAAGTCGAGCTTCCGTATCCGGTGGAAGAAGCCATCGTGATGCGCAACCAAGCCCAGTTCCATCCCGTAAAATTTCTGGCAGGCCTTGTGAAAGAACTGAAAGACATGGGCGTTGACATTTACGAGCACACGCGGGCTACGAAGATCTTGAAGAAAAACGATCCGGTCATCCAGACGGAAAATATGTCGCATTTGTCGTGCAATAAAGTAATCGTTGCAACGCATTACCCGTTCAACGATGCGGACGGCATGTATTTCTCACGGCTTAATATTACGCGTTCTTATGTTATTGGCGTCAAAACAAAAGGGCCGGTGCCTAATGATATGTACGTCAGTGCAGATATGCCATCGCGTTCTTTGCGCTATGCCACTACCGATGACGGCGAAAAGCTGCTGCTGATCGGGGGGGAAGGCCATCCGACCGGGAAAAGCAAAGAAACGATGCAGCATTACCACAACCTCGAAAAGTTTGGCGAAGAGCATTTCGGGATTGAGGAAATTCCGTATCGCTGGTCAGCACAGGACATGACGACGCTCGACAAAGTGCCTTATATCGGAACCAGTACAGCAGGCTATGACAACATCTTGGTCGCTACCGGTTTTCACAAATGGGGAATGGCCCACGGAGCTGTGGCTGGAAAGCTGTTGTCCGACCAAATCTTAGGCCAAGACAATCGCTACGCGAGCCTCTATGATCCGACTCGCCCGAAAATGAAAGCCGTGGACATTGCGAGCTTCATAAAAGACAACGCGGGAGTGGCGAAAGAGCTGGTCAAAGGAAAACTGAAAATGCCGATAAAAACAGTGGATAGTTTAGGTAAAGATGAAGGCGCCTTTGTGAAAGTCGGCGATAAAAAAGCAGGCGGCTATCGCGACCAGTACGGCCAAATCCACCTTGTCGATACAACGTGCACGCATATGGGCTGCGAAGTAGCATGGAATACAGCAGAGCGCTCATGGGATTGCCCTTGCCACGGTTCACGGTTCTCTTATACCGGTGAAGTAATGGAAGGACCGGCTGTCAAACCGCTGAAGAAACTTGGAGATTGATTAGATGCAAATAAAAAAGCCGTTAATTCGAAAACGAATTAACGGCTTTTTTATTTAAAATAATGTGGACGAGCTTTTCAACTCTTATGCAGGGTTTGCTTCAAGTTCAAGAGAAATCTTGATATCTTCGCCAACAAGGACGCCGCCTGTTTCAAGAGACTGGTTCCAAGTAAGGCCAAAGTCTTTGCGGTTTACTTTTCCTTCAGCGCTAAATGCAACAACTTCTGCGCCCCATGGGTTAGTGCCTTTGCCGCCATATTCCACTTCAAATGTAGCTGGGCGAGTAACGCCTTTCATTGTCAAATCGCCAGTCAATTCATACTCGTCGCCTTTTTTCACGATTTCATTCGCTTTGAACGTGATGTATGGGAATTGCTCAGCATCAAAAAAGTCGGCACTGCGCAAGTGGGCATCACGGTCTGCGTTGTTTGTGTTAATGCTAGTTACATCAATTTTGAAATCAATTAAAGCACCTTGAAGATCTTCTTCGTTTGCTTCAACCGTTGCTTCGAAAGCAGCGAAAGAGCCTTTTACTTTTGAAATCATCATGTGTTTTACTGAAAATCCTACTTCTGAGTGAGCTGCGTCTACTGTCCATTTTTTCATGTGTATTGCCTCCTAAGATTATTGTTCTATAATCACTATAGCCAAAAGAAATCTTAGTGTCAATAGGTTTTAATTAATAATTCTCGAATTCGAGATATTATTTTTTTATCGGACTTTTGAACGGAAGATGCCGTTTTCGCTTGTAAAATGGTGCATAACATATGATACTGAAGAGAATGAAAAGAATTAGAAGGGATTTGCTTTGAATGACGAAAGAGAGATGGTTATCAGATTTGCGTGGCTTTTTGCCTGAAGAACAGGTGAAAGTTGACGAACCGCTACACCTTCACACGCTTACGCGAATGGGTGGGCCAGCTGATATTTTTGTGACACCGAAAACTGAAGATGAAACTGTTTATACAGTAAAATATGCATACGACAACAACATTCCGCTTTTGCTTCTCGGAAACGGCTCCAATATGGTTGTCCGCGACGGAGGAGTCCGGGGAATCGTTTTAAACTTGAAAGGCTTGCACGTGATTCGCATCGACGGCGCTACGGTTTATGCGCAAGGCGGAGCAAACATCAAGGAAGTGTCGAAGACAGCTGCTTCTCACCGTCTGACGGGATTGGAATTCGCTTGCGGCATTCCAGGATCGATCGGCGGAGCGATGGCAATGAACGCCGGCGCTTACGGCGGGGAAATCAAAGACGTCATCAAGCAAGCGACCGTCCTAACCCGCGAAGGCGAAAAACTTATTTTGTCAAAAGAAGATTTGGAGCTAGGCTACCGGAAAAGCATTATCACGAAAAAAGGCTATTACGTGCTGTCTGCGGAATTCGCATTGGAATTTGGCAAACAAACCGTTATCGATGCAAAAATGAGTGAACTGACCTATCAACGGGAAACCAAGCAGCCGCTTGAGTTTCCTTCTGCAGGAAGTGTCTTCAAACGGCCGCCCGGCAATTTTGCCGGCAAGCTGATCCAAGAAAGCGGATTGCAGGGAAAAGGCTTTGGCGGAGCGGAAGTTTCAACAAAGCATGCTGGATTTATCGTCAATAAAAACAATGCAACAGCGAATGATTATATCCAGACGATTGAAATGGTTAAATCAGCAGTTCGTGAAAAATTCAATATTGATTTGGAACTTGAAGTGAAAATTGTTGGAGAAGATTTAGTTTAATAGAAATTAGAAAGCGGCGTGCCTGTACTGGGCATGCCGCTTTTAATTTGGTGAATCGGACAAAGCAAAATATTCTTAGCCTAGTACAACACTGCTATTCGGCAAAATAAATGTGATATAATTAACTATTCAGAAAAAGGAGGGGAAGGGATGATCGAGCTTTCGACGAACGGCATTATTTTGATTGGCGGCATTTTCCTCCTAGCCGGCGTACTAATGACAAAAGTTTCTTCGCGTGCCGGTGTTCCCTCCCTTGTCCTCTTCATGATTATCGGTATGTTTTTAGGAAGTGACATAACCGGGCTCATCTATTTTTCCAACGCAGAAATTGCTCAATTGGTCGGAATTGTTGCCTTGATTTTTATTTTATTCGAAGGGGGGTTGCAAGCCAGCTGGAAGCATATGAAGCCTGTTCTGGGCGGATCTCTCGTCTTGGCAACCGTCGGAGTTGTCATCACTACACTGGTTGTGGCAGAAGCAGCTTATTATATCCTCGATATTAATTGGGTCGAAGCACTTTTGCTTGGCTCTATTGTCGGTTCGACTGACGCTGCGGCGGTGTTTTCGGTTCTGGCAGGCCAAAACATCAAATCAAAAATTTCCTCTACGTTAGAAGCGGAGTCTGGAACCAATGATCCGATGGCGATGTTTTTAACGATTACGTTTATCCATTTGCTCGAAACGCCGGATTTGTCGGTTGGGGAAATGGTCGGCAGTTTTGTTTTAGAGATGGGCCTCGGGGCAATCATCGGTTTAGGGCTCGGTTTTTTTGCGGCATGGGTGATCAATCACAGCAATTTGGACGCTTCCGGCTTGTATGCGGTTTTGTCAGCAGGCTTTGCCATTTTTATTTACAGCTTTGCGGCGACGCTGCACGGAAGCGGGCTGCTGGCTGTTTATCTCGCGGCGCTTGTTATTGGGACGCGGGAATTGACGCACAGCTATTCCATTGTCAGCTTCCATGAAGGGGTCGCGTGGCTCATGCAAATCTTGATGTTCGTCATGCTTGGCTTGCTTGTTTTTCCAAGGGAATTGGCGGACTGGGACTTGATTTGGAAAGGGCTAGTGCTGTCGTTGGTGTTATTGCTTGTGGCGCGGCCGCTTGCGGTTTTTGCTTCCACCAGTTTCTTCGATTATTCCATAAAAGAAAAAATTTTCTTGTCCTGGGCAGGGCTAAGAGGAGCTGTTCCAATTGTTCTTGCCACGTTCCCTTTGCTGGCAGGTGTGGAAAATAGCTTTTTGTTCTTTAATATCGTATTTTTCATCGTCCTGACATCTGCTTTATTTCAAGGGTCGACCATTCCGTTTATGGCGAAAAAGCTATCGCTCAATGGCCGCCAACAGCCAAAACGCATTCATTCGCTGGAATTGGTTTCGATGGACCGGGCAAATGCCGAAATGCTGGAAATCGAGCTGTCGGACAAATCGCCATTTGCGGGGCAATATGTTCAAACGATAGGTTTGCCAAAGCAGACCGTCATCAGCGCCATCATCCGTTCGGGAAAACTCGTCATGCCGACCGGCAAAACAAAGCTCCGGGTTGGCGATGTGCTCTATGTGTTGACCGAGAAAAAGCAAGTGGCCAAAGTGAAAATGGTGTTAGGCGAAGAAGACAGGCGACATTGACCCGCAGCTGCGGGTTTTTTATTTTTTCCTAATAAAGGATTTTTTGTTTGAACAGTCGAATGAAAAAACAGAAAGAAAAAGGGGGAGTAGGGGTTGGCGAAGCAAACGAAAAAAGGAAGAAAGCTAAAATGGATTTTGGGCATATTAGGAGTACTGATGGTTTTGGTGGTAGGTGCGCTCATTTTTGTAAACGTTTACATAGACAAATCCAAACCGGTCATTGAAGGGGAACAGGCCGTCAGCATTCTCGACAGCGAAGTGGTGGTGACGCGGGACGATATGGGCGTGCCGCATATTCAGGCGGAGTCCGATGCAGATTTATACCGGGCGCAAGGCTATGTGCAAGCGCAGGACCGGATGTTCCAAATGGATTTGTCCCGCCGCCAAGCAAGCGGCCGATTAGCGGAAGTTGTAGGCGCGGCCGCTGTTGGCACGGATAAGTTTTTCCGGACGTTTAGTTTGAGGGATGCGGCTGAAAAGTCATGGAACGGTTATAACGCAGAAGCAAAGCAAGTGCTCGAGTGGTACGCAGAAGGCGTCAATGCTTACATGCAAGAAGCAAAAGAAGAAGGGACGTTAAGCTTTGAATTTACGCTGCTTGGCTATGAGCCGGAAGAGTGGACGCCGACGGATTCATTGACGATCGGCAAGTTCATGGCCTACGACCTTGGCGGCAACTGGTCGACGCTTGCCATCCGCCACTGGGCATTAAATGAATTCCCTGAAGACAAAGCGAAAGAATTGTTCATCACGTATCCGGAAAATGCTCCCGCTATTATTGAAGCGAATTTAAAGCAGCCGGTAAAAGTGGCAGGCGAGTTTGACGGTTCGGTCATCCCGCCGGAATTCAACGGCAGCAACAACTGGGTGGTCTCAGGAGACAAAACGGTAAGCGGCAAGCCGCTATTGGCGGACGATCCGCATTTGGGGCTCAGCACGCCGTCCATTTGGTACCAAATGCATTTGGAGTCGCCTGAACAAAATGTCAGCGGCGTTATTTTTGCAGGAATTCCGGGCATCATTTTAGGCCATAACGAAAAAATTGCGTGGGGCGTCACGAACGTCGGGCCGGACGTACAGGATTTGTACATTGAAACGCCGAATCCGGAGAACCCGACTCAGTTTTTATATGAAGGGAAATGGGAACAAGCGGAAGTTCGAAACGAACCGATTAAAATAAAAGACGGCAAGACGGAAGAGTTTGAAGTGGTCGTGACGCGCCACGGCCCGATTATTTCGAATGTGTTGTACGAGGAAGAAGATCCAGGGGCGCTGTTTTCGATGCAGTGGACAGCTTTGGAACCGACACTCGAACTGCAAGCGGTGCTAAGTTTCAATAAAGCATCAGATTGGAATGAGTTTGAAACGGCGATGGAGGATTTCCAATCGCCTGCGCAAAACTTTGTATTCGCCTCAACCGATGGCACGATTGCTTATAAAGCGAATGGACGCATTCCAATCCGCAAAACGGGTGATGGCCAGCTGCCGGTTCCAGGCGATTCCGCGGATTATGGCTGGAAAGGCTATGTGCCGTTTGATGAACTGCCTAAACTGGTCAATCCGAAAGAAGGGTTTATTGCCACGGCGAACAACCAAGTGGTGGACGATTCGTATCCGTACCATATCACCGATTTCTGGGCGCAGCCGTATCGCTATGAGCGGATTGCGGAAGTACTGGAAGCATCGGACGAGTTGACGCCTGAAGATATGATGGCGCTGCAGATGGACCAGAAGAATTTGTATGCAGCGGAGTTTTTGGACGATATGATCGCCGCTGTCCGAAGTGAAACCCATGACTTTGACGACTTGCTCGATATGATGGAGCAGTGGGACCAAGTGGACAGCAAAGACGAAGCCGCGCCGCTTGTTTTCCATCAATGGATGAAGAAATTGCCGGTGACTTTACTGGCTGACGAGTTCCCGGAAGATGTGTTTGGCATGCTGCCTGGGAAAAATCATATCACCGATGAAATGATGCGCGATGCGTTTGCGGGCAATGAAGGGGCGTGGGTAACCGAATACGGCGGCACGGGCAAATGGCTGGCCGATTCGCTGGAAGCGACAGTATCGGAACTCGAAGACGAGTTTGGCGACAAATTCAACGATTGGAACTGGGGCGAACGCCACCAGTTGACGTTCCCGCATCCATTGGCAGGAGCATCGCCGATTTTTGAACAGTTTTTGAATCCGGATCCCGTGCCGATTGGCGGATCGAATATTACCGTTCAAGCGGCAGCGTCTGATTCAGAAGGAAACGTTGACCACGGGGCTTCCTGGCGGTTTGTCGCCGATTTGAGCGATTTGTCTTCGGCGTATCACATTGTCGGGCCGGGTCAGAGTGGGCACATGAAATCGGATTATTTCCACAACCAAGTGGACGATTGGGCGGAAGGCAACTACCACGAAACGGCGATTGACGGGAATGCCAAAGGATCCGAATTAACCCTGTTGCCTGAGTAAGCTATAATGGAGAAAAACGGATAAGAGGCGGTTTGGTGAAACAGATTTTGGCAGTGGGCGTTGGCGGCATGATTGGCTCGCTATTGCGGGCCTGGGTATACGCTTTAGTCCCGGGCGGTTTCGGGTTATGGGCCGTCAACCTCGTCGGCAGTTTTTTCATCGGTGTGGCAGCAGCGCGGCTGAACCGAAAACCGGCTGAGTTGAGGCTATTGGTATCTACCGGATTGCTTGGGGCTTTTACCACATTCTCCGCTTTCTCGAATGACTGGTTTCATTATTTGGATGCATCCATCTTTCTCGGAATGGCGTTTGCTTTGTCGATGACACTTGGCTGCATTGCGGCAGCAGCTGGCGGCTTATGGGTTGGAAGAAGAGGTGAGTCCGTATGATTGCCGTTGCAACAGGCGGATTTCTTGGGGCGATTGCCCGCTATCTTTTTTATCTTTTAGCTGAAAGCAAAGCGTGGCGACCGAAAATTGCGACTTGGCTTGTCAACAGTTTGGGTTCTTTTGTGCTCGGGGCTTTTATCGGCAGCGGGCAGCTGAACGTTTTTTGGGTGACGGGTTTTCTCGGCGCCTTTACAACGTTTTCAACGATGGCGCTTGATGTGGTAAAGGATTTGGAAGAAGGAAAGATTGGAAGCGCAGTGCTGTATGCCGCTGCCAACTTAGCATGCGGCATTGCTTTGTTCAGCATTGCTTATTGGATAGTTCAATAAAGAAAACGGCCCGCAACTTTGCTTGCGGGCCGTTTTTAGCTGGTGAAATGGTTGAATGTGCGTATTCTTGGCTGAGCGTGCATAAGATTTCGTAAGCGTGCGTATTTTCGGCTGAACGTGCATAAGATTTCGTAAGCGTGCGTATTTTCCGCTGAGCATACATAAGTTTTTATAAGCGTGCGCATTTTCGCCTGAACGTGCATAAGTTTTCACAAGCGTGCGTATTTTGCCGCGCAGAGTATGAAATTGCGTCTTCCTCCAACAATAAAACGGCCAGGCATGTTCACGCGCCTGGCCGTTTCTTATTTAACGATGATAACCGGCGCCTGCACGCGCTTTGCCACTTTGTGGCTGACGCTGCCGAGCACCATTTCCTGAAAAGCATTCAAGCCGCGGCTGCCGATAAAGACGATGTCGTAGCCTGTTTCGTTGGCATGCTGGACAATGGTCGATCCCGGAGTGCCGTGCAATGTTTTAGTTTCAAAAGCGATGCCTTCCGAACGGAAAATATCTTCCAACGGCAGCAAGTGCTTGCGCCGTTCAAAATGGACTTCGTCGCTGCTTTGTCCGTGAAGAATTTCAGAGCGTGCTTTTTCATAATCGATGACATAAAGAAGGGTGATAAGTGAATCGGGATTTGCTTTTGCCATTTTCACCGCTTCGCGAGCGGCCCGTATCGAATGGTCGGAACCATCTGCTGCAACAAGAATTTTTTGATACATCCAAAATCCCCCTTAATGTTGGCTGGAACTTTTAGTGCCCTTGCCATAAGTCGCCAGTTTGTCGACCAGCTTTTGGCTGGACGCGTTCAGCCCGACAATGTCCACTTTTTGTGCTTTCGCCTGCAATTTATTCATCACGCGGTCTACGGCCCCGACGCCTGAATCGTCCCAAATCGTGGCATCTGAAAAGTCCAAAACAATGTGGTCAGCTGAGTCGACCGTATCGAAAAATGCCACGAAATCTTGGGTAGAGGCGAAGAAAAGTTGGCCATGTACTGTATAAACATTCGACGCATCCTTTTCATTTTCCTTTTTTCGCACGTCTACTTTGGAGATTTTCGCTGCGAACAAAACTGCGCTCAATACGACGCCAGCGAGAACGCCTTTGGATAAATCATGCGTGTAAACAACCACAATCACGGTTACCAGCATGACAATGGCGTCGGCTTTTGGAGCAGTCGCCAAATACTTGAACGACCCCCAGTCGAATGTGCCGATGCATACCATGACCATGATGCCGGCTAAAACCGGCATCGGAATTTGCACGACCCAGTTGCCGAGGACGATAATCAAAAACATCAAGACGGCACCGGCCGTAAACGTGGACAAGCGGCCACGGCCGCCAGACTGAACGTTGATGCCGGATTGGCCAATCATCGCACAGCCTGCCATGCCGCCGAAAAAGCCGGTGACGAAGTTGGCGATGCCTTGTCCACGTGCTTCCTGGTTTTTATCCGAATCGGTTTCAGTGGCATCATCAAGGATCGACGCCGTCAAAAGCGATTCCAACAAGCCGATAATGGACAGCGCCAAAGCGGTTGGGAAAATGATCTGCAAGGTTTCAAAATTGAACGGAACGTTCGGCAGGAAGAACGTCGGCAGCGCTTGCGAAATCGTACTGAGGCTTCCGACATTTTGCATATCGATTCCAGTGTACATTACAATCGCGGACAGCACGAGAATTGCGATAAGCGGTGCCGGAATTGCCGTGAAAAAGCGCGGCAAAATGTAAACGATGGCGAGCGTTACGCCGACAAATACATACGTAATCATGTTAATTCCAAAAATGAAGGGCACTTGTGCCAAGAAAATCAAAATGGCCAGTGAGTTCACAAAGCCGATCATGACCGCGCGCGGAATGAATTTCATAAACCGGGCAATGTTCAGCATTCCCCAAACCACTTGAAGAATCCCAGTTAAAATTGTCGCAGCGAGTAAATAATCTAAGCCGTGGTCGCGCACTAAGGACACCATGGCGAGCGCCATAGCGCCGGTAGCTGCGGAAATCATGGCAGGGCGGCCACCGACAAACGAAATGATGACGGCGATTGAGAAGGAGGCATACAGACCGACCATGGGATCGACGCCTGCAATGATGGAAAAAGCAATCGCTTCCGGTATTAAAGCAAGCGCCACAACAATCCCTGCCAGTATATCGGCACGGATATTGCCGAACCACTGCTCTTTATAAGATAGGGTGTTCAAAAATTTCCACTTCCTTTATTAAATTTTATGACTCCTCACTCTCAGAGAAGTCCCGGGGGAATCGCAATAGTAAAAACTTTAGCATTTTTTATTCCGCATGTAAATATCCATACAATCAAATGAGCGTTTGACTATTATTGTCGGAAGATTTATACTAATAAAAAACACTCAAATGTTCGTTTGAATGAAAGTGGGTAGAGTCTATGAAAGAGATTTGCGAAATCACAAAAGTCCATCCGGAAGTGGTCGACCACGTCCAAGCGCGAATGGCCGATATGACGGAAGTCGCCAATTTGTTTAAAGCGCTGGCGGATGAAACGCGGTTGAATATTGCCTATGCCTTAACAATAGAAGAAGAAATGTGCGTCTGCGACATTGCAGCCGTCATTGGCTCTTCAACTGCGACCGCTTCGCACCATCTGCGCTACTTGCGGGATAGAGGATTGGCGAAATCAGTGCGGAAAGGAAAACAAGTTTATTACTCCTTGTCGGATGCCCATGTGTACCAGCTCGTAACCATTGCCCACGAACATGCGAAAGAAGGTGCTGAGGATGCAAAAAACATACCGTCTTGAAAATTTGTCCTGTACCAGCTGTGCGGCAAAATTTGAAAAAAATGTCCGGGAACTTCCGGAAACCTCTTCAGTCAATTTGAATTTCGGAGCTTCCAAACTAACTGTCGATGGCAACGTATCCATCGAAGCGTTGGAGAAAGCAGGGGCTTTTGACCATATCCGTGTCTACCCCGAAAAAGCACAAGTCGAGCATGTGCCTTTTTACAAACGGCGCCAGACGATCGAAACAGCCATTTCGTTTGTGCTGTTGGCGATTGGGATTATTGTGTCGCTTCAAACGAGCGAAACCAGCCCTCGCGCAATCGGTTTGTTCGGTTTGTCGATTTTCATCGGCGGCTACGGCATGTTCTGGACCGGGATAAAAAATCTAACAAAATTGCAGTTTGACATGAAAACTTTGATGACCATCGCAATCATCGGTGCCGTCATCATCGGCGAATGGCGCGAAGGAGCCGTTGTGGTGTTTTTATTCGCTGTCAGCGAAGCGCTGGAAGCTTTTTCGATGAACAAAGCCCGCCAATCGATCCGTGGTTTAATGGATCTGGCGCCAGCCCGTGCGTTGATTCAGCGCAGTGGCGAACTGCTCGAGCTCGATACGGAAGACATCCGGATCAATGATGTGCTAATTGTGAAACCGGGCCAAAAAATCGCCATGGACGGGACGGTGCTGCGCGGCACGTCTTCGGTCAACCAAGCGGCGATTACCGGTGAATCGATTCCGGCAACGAAGCAGCCAGGCGACGACGTATTTGCGGGAACGTTTAACGAAGAAGGCGCCCTTGAGGTGAATGTTACGAAGCGCGTGGAAGATACAACGATTGCTAAAATCATTCATTTGGTCGAAGAAGCCCAGGCCGAAAAAGCACCGTCGCAGAAATTTGTCGACCGCTTTGCCAAATATTACACACCGGCGATTATCGCCATCGCGTTTTTAGTGGCGATTGTGCCAAGTCTAGTTACCGGAAATTGGGAGTTGTGGGTGTACCAAGGGCTTGCCGTACTCGTTGTCGGCTGTCCGTGTGCGCTCGTCGTGTCCACGCCAGTGGCAATTGTCACAGCGATCGGCAATGCTGCCCGGCAAGGCGTGTTGATTAAAGGCGGCATCCATTTGGAAGAAACCGGACGCATTCAGGCGATTGCGTTTGATAAAACCGGCACATTGACGAAAGGCTATCCCGAAATGACCGATGTGTTTGCAGAATCCGGGTACACGGAAGAAGAAGTGGTGAAAATTGCAGCTTCTGTAGAAGCGATGTCGCAGCATCCGCTGGCGCGTGCAATCATGGTCGGCGCGCATGAAACTTATCCATATGAAGACTTTCAATCGCTTACCGGCAAAGGGGCCAGTGCGTTGGTCAACGGCATCCGCGTTTCGGTCGGCAGTTTGAACTGGGCTGAAGAACAAGGATTTGCCATTCCAGCGCCATATCGTACACTTCAAGAAAGCGGCAAGTCGGTGACTGCAGTCTTTTCCGAAATGGAACTGATCGGCGCCATCGCAGTGGCGGACGCCATCCGAAGCGAAAGCCCGGAAATCATAAAAAATCTAAAAGACATGGGCATCCAACATACGATTATGTTGACAGGCGACCATCCGGCAACGGCGAACGCCATTGCTTCGAAAGTGGGGATGACCGATGTCCGCGCTGGATTGATGCCGGAAGACAAATTGTCGGCCATTAAAGAACTTCAACAGACGTATGGACGCGTTGCGATGGTCGGAGATGGCATCAACGACGCACCGGCGCTTGCCGCGTCATCCATTGGCATTGCGATGGGCGGAGCCGGAACCGATGCCGCATTAGAGACTGCGGATATTGCGCTGATGGCCGATGATTTGGAAAAACTTCCGTATACGATTCGACTCAGCCGAAAAACTTTGCGTATAATAAAAGAAAATATCATTTTTGCCTTGGGATTAAAAATAATTGCTTTGCTTCTGATTATTCCAGGATGGCTGACATTGTGGATTGCGATTTTTGCGGATATGGGTGCTACGCTGCTCGTTATTTTAAATGCGCTTCGGCTAGTGAAAATTCAGAAGTAGCAAGTGCATGGGGGATAAAGTTGTGAAACTGACAGAATGGACAATGGAAGAACAAGAACAACTGATTCGTTTTATGACGACAAATTCATGGCCGTTTCATGGGATTGAACACCCGGTCCGGGCATTGATTCAAAAAACGATTGAAGAAGGCGGCTATCAATCCGACCAAGTCACTACGTTTTGGATTGAAAACGAGCAAGGCGAACAAGTCGGCCTCGTGAAAATTTTCGATTTGCAGGATGACATTCCGCTTTTCGATTTGCGGATTGCCGATCCGTATCGCGGGAAAGGCTACGGGCCAAAAGCGCTTAAAATGATTGCCGATCACGTCTTCTCTTTACCCGAAAAGAAAATTCGTCTGGAAGGCAATACGCGACATGACAATTTCGCGATGCGCAAAGCGTTCGAGCGGGCAGGCTTTGCCAAAGAAGCCCATTTGCGCCAAGCATGGTTTTCGCCAATCGAAAATCGCTATTACGATGCCGTGACTTACGGGCTGACACGGGAAGACTGGCAAGCGGGCGTCACGACGCCGGTGCATTGGGATGATGCTATCGACACGCCGAAAGAGCCGACGTTTAATCCGGTGCTGCTTGATTTCCCGGATGAATTTGAATCGGAACGGTTGTTGATCCGGGCACCGAAACGCGAAGACGCCAAACTGAGTTATCAGGCAGTTCTTCATTCCCTAGATGCCTTGCGTCCTTGGATGCCGTTTGCGCAAAACAAACCGGATTTGGAAGAAATGGAAGCCAACCTGATTGAAGCCATTGCGGATTTCCAGTTGCGGAAAGATTTGCGGCTGCATTTCTTCTCGAAAGAAACAGGGGAATTTATCGGATCTTCCGGCCTTCACCGAATCGATTGGGCCGTCCGTAAATTTGAAATAGGCTACTGGGTGGACAATCGTTTTGAGGGCAAAGGATATGTAACAGAAGCGGTTGACCGCATTGCGCGTTTCGCTTTTGAAGAACTGGAGGCTAATCGCGTGGAAATCCGCTGCGACCCGGACAACGTGAGAAGCCGAGCGGTCGCCGAGCGGCTCAACTTCGAATTGGAAGGCATACTGCGAAACGACGCGATTTCCAAAGTGGGAAGAAAACTTCGCGATACGTGCGTTTATGCAAAGATAAAGCCATAAAAAAGAGGCAACCGGGATAAATTCCCAGCTGCCTCTTTTCTTTGCCTAAACCCCCCGTCTGCCGGAGATTAAGTTTACGATGAAAATGATGACTGCAATGACAAGGAGAATATGGATTAATCCGCCTGCAATGTCCATTACAAATCCGATTAACCAAAATGCTAGAATAATAACTAAAATAATCCAAAGAATGCGTCCCATGTTCCTCACCTATCCTTTCTGGTTCGATAGTATTAGATACCCTCGTGTAATGAGAATAAAACCTGTATAAATTTGGCAATAGGGAATTGCTTCTTCTCCGGCTTTATAAGAAGAAAGGGAGAACCCGTAAAAGAACAGTTCATTGTTTAGTTAAAAGGGCGCAATTATGGACATAGCAGAAAAATGAATCTATTTCTGGAGCGGCCGGGCGCGGTTGTTCGATAGTGTGCGGTATAGTAAACTGAATAGAGCCACGTTAGGGAGGAACCGATTTTGCCTACTCCAAGTATGGAAGACCATATTGAAATCATCTATTCACTAATTGAACAAAAAGGGTATGCGCGCGTATCAGATATTGCGGAAGCTTTATCGGTTTTGCCTTCTTCCGTGACGAAGATGGTCCAGAAACTGGATAAAGACGGATATTTGATTTATGAGCGGTATCGTGGGCTTGTGTTGACGCCGCAAGGCCAGAAATTAGGAAAGCGGCTCGTGAAGCGTCATGATCTGCTTGAACAATTTCTTCGATTGATTGGCGTTGACGAAGAACGCATCTACAACGATGTGGAAGGAATTGAACACCATCTTAGCTGGAATTCAATAAACCGGATTGCCGATCTTGTTCAAGTGTTGGAAGAGCATCCGGAATTTATAAAAGAACTGGAAAAGCTGAAAAACGAACAAAACGAATCATAAATGATACAGGAGGTTTTATTTTATGGCATTGCACCCAGGATTAAAAGCAACATTGCGCATTAAAGACCGGTCGACTTCTCAATGGGTCTTAACGGATGGATCGGGAGATGACGTGTTGATGAACGCGTCTGAAATTGAAGAAGGGCAAGTCATTGGCGACGTTATTGAAGTATTTATGTACCGAAATCGTCAAGGGGGCATTTCAGCAACGCCGATGATTCCCCATATTTTGCCGAGTGAATACGGTTGGGCAAAAGTTTTGAAAATTTCACGCCGTGAAGGTGCGATTGTGGATATCGGCACAACACGTGAAGTGTATGTACTCCCAGCGGATCTTCCGCAAGTTGAAGAATTATGGCCGCAGCCAGGTGACCATATTTTCATGACGCTCCGCACAGACCGCTATGGCGACTTGTACGGACGCCTTGCAACGGAAGAAACCGTCATTGAATTGTCGGCTCCGGCGCCGGAAGAAGTATTCAACAAAGACTTGAAAGCACGGGCTTATCGTTTGTTGCCTGTCGGATCATTTATGCTTTCGGTACCGGAAATGTACCGGATTTTCATCCACGAATCGGAACGGGAAGAAGAACCGCGCCTTGGGGAAGAAAAAACAGTCCGTGTCATTGGCGTCAAAGAAGACCGGACATTGAATGGATCGCTGCTTCCTCGGAAACAAGAACGCTTGTCGAGCGACGCAGAAAAAATCATGGCCTATTTGGAAGAGTCGGGCGGCCAAATGCCGTTTACCGACAAATCAACGCCAGACGAAATCCAGGAAATGTTCGGCATGAGCAAGGCTTCCTTCAAACGCGCGCTCGGCACATTGTATAAAGCCCGAAAAATCGTACAAGAAGAAGGTTGGACAAAATTCACCAAGTGATGCAACCTTTTCCAACAAAATTCGTATTAATTTGGAGAAAGGGGCAATAAACCATGAAAAAAACATTATCTGCCATCGCTTTAGTTTTAGCGGTATCAGTCGTACAACCCGCCATCGGCTCAGCCAATGAGGGCATCAATGAAAAATTCGGCTTGCCAATCGCTGTTTTCGGCGGCAACTTGTCCGCTGCTGAAAAGGAAAGCGTTGCAAAAAGCTTAGAAGTGACAGGCGATACAGAAGTAGAAGAAATCGAAGTGACGGGGCAGGACCTTGCCAAATACATTAAAGACAGTGATGCTCGCTCGCGCATGTATTCTTCCGCTAAAATCACCCGCAAGAACGAAGGCGAAGGCTTGGTCATTCAAATCGTCACTCCGGACAACATTACGGAAGTAACGACGGAAATGTATGCAAACGCCATGCTGACTGCAGGAATCGAAAACGCGACCGTTGAAGTGGCTGCGCCAAAACCGGTTACTGGCCATTCAGCGCTTGTCGGCATTTACAAAGCATATGAAGTCAACGGTGAAGAATTGGATCCGGAACGGACCGATGTAGCCAACGATGAATTGACAGTAGCTACGGAAATCGCTGATAGCGGCGTAGACGATGCAAAAGTAAGTGAATTGCTTACGGAAATCAAAAAAGAAATTGCCGAGCAAAATCCGGCAACGCGTGAAGAAGTAGAGAAAATTGTTGAAGAGCAATTATCGAAACTGCAAATTGAGCTTAGCCCGGAAGACCGAAAACTATTGACTGATTTGATGGACCGGATCCGCAAATTGGATATCGATTTCTCAAAATGGTCGAACGAACTAGAAGGCTTGAGCAAAACGATTGAAGACAAAATCGGCACCGTGGTAAACGATGACGGCTTCTGGCAAGGCGTAAAGAACTTTTTCAACAAACTGATCGATGGCATCCGTGGATTAGTAAGCTAAAAACGAAAGGCCCATCAGCAACTAGCTGATGGGCCTTTTTATTTTAAGTTCGCTTTCTTGCAGAGGAGAAAAGAACATGCTAGTATTAGGATAATATCTCGAATTCAAGATAATTTAAAGGAGGACATCATAATGAAATTAGAAGGCATTCATCACGTTTCTGCTATTACAGCAAATGCAGACAAAAACCATGACTTTTTCACGCGCATACTCGGCATGCGTTTAGTGAAGAAAAGCGTCAACCAGGACAATACATCTTCTTACCATTTGTTTTATGCAGACGCTGTCGGGACGCCGGGAACCGATATGACATATTTTGATATTCCGATGGCTGGCAGAACCTACCCCGGAGTGTCGAGCATCAGCAACACCGCGTTTCGGGTAAAAAGCGAAGAAGCGTTGCCTTACTGGATTCAGCGCTTTGACGAATTCAATGTGCCTCACGGCGAAGTCGAGCAGCGCTTTAACCGTTCGACAGTCACGTTTCAAGATTTTGAAGGATCGCGCTTGATGCTTGTAGTCGATGATGGCTCAGGCATCGCACACGGCATTCCGTGGACGAAAGCAGGAGTGCCGGAAGAATTTGCGATTGTGGGGCTTGGGCATGTAACGCTGACGGTACGAAAAGCAGAGAAAACCGCAGCAGTTTTGACAGACATCCTCGGATTTGAACAAATTGGCTCTTATTCGTCGACGAATGACGGCATGGGCGATATTTTGGTGTTTTCGACAGGAAAAGGCGGCCCTGCTGGCGAAGTACACTTAGAAGAGCGCACGGATTTGCCGCCGGAACGCCCCGGGCGAGGCAGTGTCCACCATGTTGCGTTTCGTGTTAAGACCTATGAGGAATACAGTAAATGGAACAGCTATTTGCGTTCGCACGGTTTTGTGACGTCGGGTGAAGTAGACCGCTATTACTTTAAAGCGATTTACTTCCGTGAACCGAATGGCATCTTGTTTGAACTTTCAACAGATGAACCAGGTTTTGCAACGGATGAACCAATGGAAGAGCTTGGCAACAATTTGGCTTTGCCGCCATTTTTAGAGCCGAAGCGAGCTCAAATAGAAGCTTCTTTACGTCCCTTGGCCATTAACGAATAATTTAATGAGGAGGATTCAGAAATGGAATTTAAACTGAAAGAACTCGGCCATGACGAATTTGCTTACCAGCTCGAAGAAAACGGGAAGATCAAAGCTGAAATTACATGGACGGAATTAGCAAATGTCATGGTTATTGAACATACATTTGTTGATGAATCGATGCGCAATCAAGGCTTGGCGAAAAAACTATTGGATCAAGCGGCAGATTATGCCCGTGAGCATACGTTTAAAATGGAGCCTGTTTGTTCGTATGCGGTGGTCGCATTTGAGCGCTATAAAGACTACGATGATGTAAAAGTATAAAATCAAAAAAAGCAATCCGCTGTTTTATCGAGTGGATTGCTTTTTCTAAGTTTTTAATATGTAATTATTCATTCGTACCTCCGCATTAAATAGCTGTCATAAAGAAAACGATTGCTGTTAAAATGGAAGCTCCACCAACACCGTACATAAAATCTGCTTGATTAAAAATAAGCTTTTTTTCCATTATTTAGAACCCCTTTCAAATGTTTGATAATAATAAAATACCCGGAAAGCTCTTTTTTAAACAGGTTTTATTCACTTTTTTAAGGGAAATGAAGTAAAGATAGCGAATAGTGTTAAAGAAAAAGTCGAAAATTTTAAAAGAGGTGATTTGAATGAACCAAGGAAGAATAAGCAGGGGCGGCGAAAAAGCGCTGGGCATTATCGGAATCATTTTTAATCTATTGACGATTGCTCTTCTTGTCTACATGATTACAAGTTTCGGGCAAATCCAAGGAACGCCACAGTTTGAACAATTTGAAGAAGAAATGAGAAACGATCCAAGTCTGGGCAGCCCGGAAGACGCCCAAATGGTAATCGATACCCTTACAACAAGTATTGGGCCAATTGGTTGGACCTTGGTCGTATTGTTGGCTATTAGTACAATCTTTGCGATTCTTGCCCTATTGAATTTGCGAAAAGACAAAAATGCCAAACTGGCAGGTGCTTTTTTCATCATCGCTGGACTTTTTGCCGGAATTTTATCGTTGACTTCGATTTTATTCTATATCGCAGCCATTATGTGTTTTGTGCGCAAAGCAAAACCAGGCAGAGACGATTACAGCAATCCTAATGACCGTAATCGTTACAATGATGGGCGCGGCGGAAACTCAGATGATGTTTCCCACCATAAAGACCACGCGGAAAACCGTGGAACTGATGCAAAAGATCGGACAGAAGACGCGATCCACGACAAAGAAGATACACCATACCGTCCTTTATAAAAAAAGGGCAAAAAAGAAAGAAGCCGCTTTTTACAAAGCGGCTTCTTTTAAATTGAAAACATATTTAGCGATTAAAAGCGGGTACCCTTCAAACAGATCCTCGAATTCTTCGACAAATTCAAAACCGTTGCTTTCATAAAAGTGGCGGCCTTTTAAATTTTCGCTTTCTACATATACAAACAATTGCGAGCCATTCAATAAATAAGTCAAACCGCTAGCCAATAGTTGTTTGCCGTAACCATTGCGCTGATGTTCAGGCTTTAAGTACATGGCAATCAACTCGGCATCGCCGTCTTCATCAACTTTTGTGAAATTCGCAAAACCAACGGGTTGGCCTTCGTGTTCAGCCAGGAGCATGATTGTTTTCTTTAAACGCATTTCCATCATTGGAAATGAGTAGGATTTATCTAAAAAGCTTTTTTGGACGGGGAAGGGAATGATTCCTTCGTAGGTGTCATTCCAGCTAATGTAGGCAATTTCCTGAACAGAAGAAATATCTTCTGTTGTGCCTGTGCGAATCATGCAATCACCTCTAAAATTCTTTCTGTCATCATATCAAAAAATACCCTGAATAGCCACTGATGTGGAATAATAGAAAGAAAAAGGAGGCGGAAATTTTTGAATTGGAATACTTATCAATTTAATGAACTTTCAGCTGGAAAATTATATGAATTTCTAAAATTACGGGTCAATGTATTTGTAGTTGAACAAGAATGCCCTTATCCAGAACTTGATGATTTGGATCAGGAGTCGATTCACGTGGCTTACACCGAAAACGGCAAAACCTTAGCGTATGCACGGCTTGTGCCAGCTGGCGTCAAATACGGCATTCCATCAATCGGCCGAGTCATCGTCCATCCTGAAGCAAGAGGCAAAGGGCTGGCGAGACAATTGATGGCACGATGCATGGATTATATTTTATCCGAATGGCAAGCAACAGAAATTCAATTGCAAGGCCAAGTGTATTTGAAGGACTTTTATCAAAGCTGCGGTTTTGAGCCTATTTCGGATGAGTATGACGAAGACGGCATCCCTCATGTAGATATGAAATTTACAGCAAAGGAAAGCTAGGTTAATCTATGGGATTTAGGGTAAATAAAACATAATATCCGATAGGAGTGATAGAAATGGCAAAACGAAGAGGATTGTTACTTGCGGGCATCGCTGCGGGAGCATTTGCTTATTTAAGAAATCCAGAGAATCGAAGAAAAGCAACAATCGCTTTTAACAACGCGAAGCTCAAAGTAAACGACTTTATGGAATCTCAAAATCTTGAGGAATTTGAAGAAGCAACGTCTAAAGGGTCTAGCTCCGCAACATCCGAAAGCACGCCTGCTAAGCCGCGCGTTCAATATTACAACGAAGATAAAACAGAAGCGTAAAACACTCTGGTTTGTAAAAGTTGAAAACTAAAGTACGTGATAGCTTATTTTTAAAGGATGGGGAAACCTGTCCTTTTTTTATTTTATTGGCTTGCCAGCTTATTAAACCTCTAAGTGGGATTAAACCCAGCGCTTTACGGGGTAAAGACTAACTAAAGAGAATAAAGCAGCGGAGGAAACCAAATGAAAAAAGCGATGTTTATATTAAACCCATCGTCGGGAAAAGAACGGGCAGCCGATTACCGGGTGGATGTGCAATTCACACTGGAGCAAATGGGCTATACAGTAGATACGCGGGAAACCGAGAAAAAAGGCGATGCTACTCATTTTGCAAGAGAAGCCTGTGAGAAAAAATACGAATTTGTAGTGGCAATGGGTGGAGACGGGACCATTAACGAAGCGGTAACAGGATTGGCCGAGCAGTCTCATCAGCCTTTATTTTCCTTGATTCCGCTTGGAACAGTTAACGATTTCGCACGGGCACTTGGTATTTCTCTGGATCCCGGAGAAGCCATTGAAGCGTTAATGACCGGAACGGAAAAGAAAGTCGACATTGCTAAAGTTGGCAAGCAATACTTTATGAACATACTGGCCATCGGGCAGATAGCCGAGTCGACGTACGAAGTTTCCGCTGAACAAAAAACCAGATTAGGGGCATTCGCTTATTTTATCGAAGGGCTGAAAGCCGTCACTTCAGATGCGGAAACGTATTTTCAGATTGAACACGATCACGGTTCTTGGGAAGGCGACGCGAAATTGGTCTTGGTTGCCTTGACCAATTCTGTAGGCGGTTTTGAAAAGCTGGCTCCTGAAGCGCTGACGGACGATGGCTTGCTGCATCTTTACATTGTAAAAAATGCTGCACTTCCTGCCTTTATTCGAATCGCTGGAGCGCTATTGATCGGAAGACTAGAAAAAGATCCAGCAGTCGAAGTAATTCATACCACCCGTGTAAAAATAAATACGAGCAATCCTCTTTCCTGCAATATTGATGGGGACGAAGGATGTTTGACTCCATTTGAAATCGAAGTAATGCCGCGACATATTCGCGCCCTTATCCCGCCTGAATTACAAGAATGAGAAGATCAAAAAGTTAATAACTAGGACCTTAGCAGCCATTTAATGCAAATGGCTGCTATTCATTTTATTGAAAAATATTGCCAGTTA
Source organism: Planococcus sp. YIM B11945 (assembly GCF_050864155.1). Classification (NCBI taxonomy): domain Bacteria; kingdom Bacillati; phylum Bacillota; class Bacilli; order Caryophanales; family Caryophanaceae; genus Planococcus; species Planococcus sp. YIM B11945. Next base: position 150,063 of record NZ_JBOZWR010000006.1, read on the forward strand.
TCTAGCCCGAAATGAAACCTATTTAAGAGTATTTCGTTATATATAGTATATATTTTGGGAATATATTTCCTTATAGTTAGTCGACCGGAGAATTAGTCCTAAACCAAATTACACAAAAAAATATAAAAAGTTGGTCACAGGGCTATGTTCTTATTTGTCATTTCAGTATATAGTTGAGAGAGCGGTTGCAAATACTTGTAAAAAGAAAGACGGGGAAAAGATGAATATTATCGCTGCACCAACAATTCAAGAAACGATTTCCAAAATTTTCATGACTGAGAACGAAAATCTTAATTATTATGAAGGATTGGAAAACTTTTTTGAAATTGAAACTCAGTTGATCCATGAGATCCATCATCTCGAAAAAGAACGAGCCAAACAGACGTTACGAATTTTGATTGATTTAATTGCTGTGCGGGCAGGCAAGGAAACGCTTCGCGCGGTTCGAAACTACTACATCGTGTTGTCTTCATTGATGGCACGCAAATTGTATGAAATGCGTGTACCGCCGAAAAAAGCCTTTGCGTTTAATTCTGCTTGTGTTGAATTGGTAGATAACCGGATGAACGATTCCGAATTTTTGTATGTTGCCGATGAATTGATCGAGTTTTTCGTATCGATTATTTCTGAAAGAAAACAGCCTTCTTTTGGCCATCAAACGGTCAACAAAGTAGTGATGTTTATTAATGATGAAGTTGAGCGTGATTTATCTGTGGAAGATATTGCAAAACATTTTCATATTTCCACAAGCCACCTGTCCCGCATCTTCAGAGAACATGCTGGAATTACGCTTGTCGAGTATTTGAATGTGCGGCGGGTCGAAGAGTCGCAATATTATTTGCGCCATTCAGATAAAGTCATTTCTGATATTTCGAAGCAATTCCATTTCTGCAACCAAAGCTACTTTACGCGCATTTTCAAAAAATATACGACTGTTACACCTAAACAGTTCCGGGATAGCCAACACATTCCGTATTTCCGCTACACCTTGCCAAACGCAAAATAAGGAGAAGCAATTCTCCTTTTTTTGCGTGGTTGACGAAAAAAGAAAGCCGTAATTTTGTCACACATTAGCGAAAACCGATTTATCGCAAATCCACAATTTGAATTTTGCGCCGCTTATCGGTATACTTCTTAATAGTTGAAAAAGGTGAAGGTGACTAAAGTGAAAAAGAAATTAACATTGCTGCTTATATTGGCAGCTTCAGTGGTTTTGCTTAGCGGCTGTTCCAGTATAGAAAACCAGGAAGGCATATTCTACAATACGTTTGTCCGGCCTTTCGCTTTCTCGTTGGAATACCTAGGTGGAATGTTTAACGGCAACTACGGTTTAGCGATTGTCGCAATTACAGTCATTATTCGATTGATCTTAATGCCATTCATGCTGCGTACTTACAAACGCCAGCAAGGCATGAAAGTGAAAATGGATAAAATGCGTCCAGAGATGGAAGATATTCAAAAACGTTTAAAAGCTTCAAAAGACAAAGAAGAGCAAATGAAAATCCAGCAGGAAATGATGGGCTTATACAAAAAACATGAGGTCAATCCGCTCAATATGGGCTGTTTGCCAGTTGTTATTCAAATGCCGATCATCATGGGCCTTTATTTTGCTATTCTGCATGCTCCTGAAGAAATCAAATCACACGAATTTCTCTGGTTCAATCTTGGATCACCGGATATTATCATGACATTGATTGCGGGTGCGGTATACTTCTTCCAAGCACGCGTCTCTTTATGGACAATGCCGGAACAACAGCAGAAACAGATGAAATTATTCATCTACATCTCGCCGATCATGATTATGTTCGTGTCGTTTACATCGATGGCGGCTTTGCCAGTTTACTGGGCAGTCGGAGGGATTTTGCTGATTATCCAAACGTTTATCGGACGCAAGTTCTATTCAGAACATCCAGAAAAAGCGTTAGAATCAGTTGAAGGAAAAAAATAAACTGTTGAGAGCCGGCAACCATTGCCGGCTTTCTTTTTTAGGAGATTAAAAAATGAACCGTAAACTGGCCCAAGGGATAGCGATTGCCGTCCTAAGCATTGCGTCGCTTGTTTTTATTATCCAAGGAAATTTGAATATTGCCGTGTTGTTAATGACGCTGCTGTTCGTTTTGACAAACAGTTTCCGTTATCGGCAAATGAAAGCGCAAGGGATGGAACGGGAAGCCAAGTGGATGCTTGGAATGGCGATTATTTTCGCGGTTTTGTTCTTTGTCGTATTAGCCACGGTCGTCATATAAAAAACAGTGCAGCCTCAAGAGGTCTGCACTGTTTTTTCGTATTCGTATTTTTCTGTTTCTCGTTGTTTTAATAAATTATCCAAACGGCCCAGAAGAGCCAGGACGTCGTTTTTGGATATTGGCTTCATCATTTCCAGCTCCTTGCGATGTTGATGCCAAATTATTCGCAAAAGCCAACGGGTTTATGGGGGTGGAATTTTAAAACCATCAATAAGAAAATCTTTTTTTCGTCAGCATAACCAATAGAACTGCAGGCACGGAGAAAACCGTCATGCCGAGGAATGCCAGCCCCGGAGAAATTTCATATAGGAATCCGCCAAGAATCGTCAGCAAGGCAACGCTTAAACTCATGGCCAGTGCTGCATACATGCCTTGGGCAGATGGAATGTGAAGCGGATCCAATTGTTTGAAAATATAACGGATAAATGCAAAATGCGCTACCCCGAATGACAAGGCGTGCAACAATTGGGAAAAGATAAACACCCATACGGAAGGGAATAGGAAAATCAAAATCCAGCGAAGCGTAGAGCCAATCCCCGCCAACAAAAACATGGATGACACCGGCCACTTTTCAAACCACGTATCAGCTTTGGCAAAAAAGAGGATTTCCAACAAAATCGCAACGTTTAAAATTAAGCCGATGGAAAAGCTGGAAACTCCTAAATCCTGCAAATAAATAAATCCATAATTATAATAGGCGGCATGTGTTCCTTGAAGCAAAAGAGATACCAATAAAACCGTTAAAAATCCCTGAGATTTCAATAAGTGCCGAACTGCTCCGTTTGCTTCTCCTTTTTTAGATTGCGGTTTGGCGTTTAAAGAAGGCGGAGAAGCGATGGACTGGGTGATCGCCATAAATCCTAAGCCCGCAAACATCACCCAAAAAATCGCATTGTCCTGCCAAAACTCTGTCGCCGTTCCAACCATCAATAATGCAATGGTATAGCCGATGGAACCGTATGCCCGGCTTTTTCCATAATGAACCCGTTCTTTTTGCATTAACACAGTGGCGCTGCTTTCCATCGCCGGCATCATGTTTGGGTAAATAAAACTGAATGAAACGGTGATGATAAAAAGAATGGCATATGAATTTGCGGGTATGTATAATGCCAAGAGGGCGACTGATGCAATCGCGAGCAGTTGCATGGTGCGGGACAAGGGGAGCTTGCGCGTCATAAGCGGGAAAAACACCAGCGTCGACAGCGAGCGCGCAATCATGCCGGCTCCCATAATTAAGCTGGCAGCGGCAACGCTGAGGCCTTTTTCATTGGTCAGCCAGCCGGTCCAGTAGGGGAGAAACACGCCCCACGTAAAGAAAAAAGCGAAAAAGTTAAGGGAAAGCCATTTTTGATTGTACAAGTTGTTTTACCTCGAATCTATTCAATAAGTCTCGTATAAAGTATAGCGAATGTTTGACGTTTTTTGGAGAAATTTTACTGAAATAATGGTAGAATGGGTAAGAAGTTAACAGAAAGAAGGAGAACTATGCAATCTCGCCATTCAATGAATCATAAAAAAAAGAAACCTTATAAAAAATGGTCGTTAATCCTTTTGCCGATTTTAGTAATAGCTGCAGGCGCCGTTTGGTTGTATATGAACGATTGGAATGTGGGGAACATTACGAAAACCACGACGGAAAGCGGCGTGCAGCAAACCGAAACCGCCCCAACAGAAGAGCCGAAACAAGATAAAGCTGAAGAGCTGGAAGAACAACCGGCTGATGAAAAAGCAACTGAAGAAAAACCGGCAGCTGAAGATGCAAAAGATGCACGCATCTACGATGAGAAGGTTAAGCTTCCTAAAGAACCAACCATCGTCGACGGGGTTTTAGTGGCCAACAAACAGCACCCGCTTCCATCGGATTATGAACCAGGTGAGTCAAAAGAAGCACGTGCTGCGTTTGAATCCATGAGAGCGGATGCGCTGAAACAAGATATCGACTTGATCGCTTTTAGCACCTTCCGCGGCTTTGACCGCCAAAAAGAGCTTTATGACGGCTATGTTGCAAAAGATGGACAAGCAGAAGCGGACCGTTACAGCGCCCGTCCCGGCTACTCTGAACACCAAACAGGTCTTGCTTTTGATATTGGAGAATCTGCCATGGAAGAGCATTGGGCATCCGCATCATTTGGCGATACCACGGGCGGAAAATGGTTAGCGAAAAATGCACATAACTACGGATTTATCCTTCGCTATCCAAAAGGGAAAGAAAACATCACCGGCTATATGCATGAATCATGGCATTATCGCTATGTCGGCAAAAAAGTAGCAGCAGATGTTTATGCGAAAAGCATTACATTGGAAGAATATTTAGGCATATGAAAAAGCGGCCCTTTAGCGGCCGCTTTTTTATTTTTATAAAATTGGAGACAGCAGACGGGCAATCGACTCTTTTGTTTTGATCATGCGCGTCCGTTCGTAATATTTCCCAAGTGTCAGTTCGGTCGAAAGCTCCATGTCTTGGTGGAACAGTTCGGAGAGTTCTTTGGACACTTTTTCATCGTACATAAAGGCGTTGACTTCGAAATTCAGCTTGAAGCTGCGCACATCGATATTGGCCGTGCCGACCGTTGAGGCTTTGCCGTCGCTGATAATCATTTTGGTATGTAAAAAGCCATTGTTGTAAATGAATACCCGCGCGCCTGCCCGCAGCATTTGGCCAGCATAGGAATATGTCGCCCAGTAAACGAACGGATGATCAGGTTTGTTCGGAATCATAATGCGGACGTCAATGCCCGACAAGGCAGCAATGCGGATTGCGTCGTAAAAACTGGCATCTGGAATGAAATAAGGCGTTTGAATGTAAATATAGTCTTCCGCCAAATTAATCAATTTCAAATAGCCGTCTTTGATTTGTTCCCATTCTTCGTCCGGGCCGCTGGAAACGATTTGCATCGTCGTTTCCCCTTTTTCCGGAATGACGGGGAATAGGCTTTCCTCATATTCGATATCGTGCTTGGCAGAAGCTTGGTTCCAATCGAGGATAAAGCGTGTTTGCAACGGATGCAAAGCGCTTCCTTCTATCCGCAAATGGGTATCGCGCCAGTAGCCGAATTTTCTGCTGAGGCCGATGTACTCGTCTCCCACGTTGAATCCCCCAATATAGCCGACTCGTCCATCGATCACCACGATTTTTCGGTGGTTCCGGTAATTGAGGCGTGGATTGATGATGGGCCAGATGGAAGGGAAGAACGTTTCCACTTCGCCGCCAGCTTCAATAAACTCCTTGAACTTCCGTTTGCTGAGGCGGCGGGAGCCCATGTCATCGTACAACAAGCGCACCTTTACGCCTTCTTTCGCTTTAAGGGTCAAGGCATCCATGATGCGGGTACCAAGCTGGTCCAAGCGAAAGATATAATATTGAATGTGAATATGGTCTTTTGCTTTTTCAATGTCTTTGATCAACGAATCGAATTTCTCGCGTCCGTCATTGAAGATTTGAACGGCATTGTCTTGTGTTAATACGGCCCCGTTGTTTCTTAAATGCAAATAAACCAAGTCTTTATAGGCGTGGACATTTTCATCACGAAAATGAAACTCGTTGTCATGCAGGGCATTCATTTGATGAGCAATCAAATTTTCAATTCCGACTTTTTTTCGGCCCTCCCACTTGAAAAGCGTTTTTTCCCGAAGGCGTCTGCCGAGGAGCAAATAGAAAAAGAAGCCGAAGATCGGAATGAAAAACAAGACCATTATCCAAGCCCAAGTGGATGAAGCATCACGGCGTTCCAAAAAGACGAGTGCTGTAGCTAAAAAGATATTCAAGACTAAAACAACTGCCGTGAGTATCCCGATAATGGATAACGTCATTTGTATTCTCCTTATCTTGAAATTTGTCCTGCTTCAATTATAGACTAATTGCACGAAAGGAAGAAGAATATTGTCAAAATGAATAAGCCACTTCTCCTAAAAGGTTGTGCAATCTACTTTCTGTTTTTCCTGAAAGTCGAAAACTCAAACTGCAGCGGGTTTTATTGCATACATAAAAACACGCCCCGAAAAAGGGCGTGTCTGCATTTAATCTTGCAAGTTTTCTTCTTGCTTGAGCTGATCGACAATGCTTTCCACTTCATTGCGGGTCATTTTTTCTTTGCCGGATTTCAGCGCTTTTAATGTGCTGTGCGCTAATGCCAGCGGGACTTTGCAAAACATCAAAATGCGTTTGTTTTTTATGGATTTCACATATAACTGTGCTTTTGAAAGGTTGTCGTTCGCGTAATGGAACATGTCTTCACGGCTCCATCCTGCCGGAACAAAGCTGACGCCGCGCTCTAAATCTTCATCAAAATTGCGCAGCATGTTCACAGCCTGCAGGCCGCGGCCAAATGCAATCGCAAGTTCAGGATCGGTTTCCGTGTTATCGTGCCATTTCCATAAATCCGACAGCATTGTGCCGACTAGACCGGCAACGTAGTAGGTGTAATCATCTAGATCTTCTTTTGTTTGAATGTTCCAGTCTTTTTCCACCCATTTGGCCATGCCCTCCGCCATAATGGCTGTTGAATTTTTTACTTTATCCACAATTTCAGTTGGGCATAAAGAAATCCAATCATCAAGGCGCTGGCTGACAGGAGGCAAAAGATGCGCGTATGGCTGAATCAATAATTTATAGGCATTCGGATCAAACGAAGTATGAAGCATGTGGCTGATTGATTTCAATAAATGCGTTTTCGCTTTGTCTTCCAGTTCGGGATGGTCTTCAATTTCATCAATAGCCCGCATACACAAATAAGCGGACGCGACAGTCTTTTTTAATGTCGGTTCCAAAAAACTGATTGGGATGAAAAAAGTCCGGCTTGTTTCTTTTAACATGACCATGGACTCTTTATGCAAATTCGCGACTTTACTCATCTCAATTTCCTCCTGTTCATAGGCAAACTACCAAATTATATATAGGATGATCAGGAAGCAAGTTCCAAATCAAGAAAATGCCTTTCTACTAAATATAAACGAAATACATAAAAAAACAAATGATTACCCTAAAGGAAAAACAGGCAGCGCAGAAAAAACCCCTCTGCGGGCCGCATGTTTTCGGCTGCAGAGAGGTTGCTTTGTTTATTTTGAATGAAAATGTTTCCACGCTTCCAAGATGCCGCCTGCAAAACCGCGAGAAGCCCGGTAAATCGTCGGGTCTTCCGGAATTGCAAGCAACTCAGGATGCGCATTTCCAACGATGACAGACGGGAAGCCTTGAGTCAGCATGTCCGTGTCATTGCCGGAATCGCCCGAAACAAGCAGTTTTGCATCGCGCAGCTGGTATTTTTCCACAACGTATTGCAGCGCTTGGCCCTTGCCGCCGTTTAACGGCAAAATATCCACGTATTTGCTGCCGCTGTAAATGAATTTATGCGGAATACCTGCATCGCTTACTTGTTTACCAAACTCAGCTGCCGTTTCATCATCCGTTACATAATATGAACTGCGATTTTTTCCGGTAACGGGTTGTTTTGTCAATCCAGGAAACTGGGAAGCAATGCGTTCGATTTCTTCGGGGCGCCAATTTTCAGTCATACGGGCATCCCATTCAGCATCAAGCTCGAATTCTTCACCCTTGCGAATCCGGATTTCCGTGCCCACATCGGTAATGGCAATGTCAGGAGCAGGCAAGTTTTCGGTTTCTCTTAATCCTTGCAGCGATCCAAAATGGCGTCCAGTATTGTAGACCAAATTCACGTGATAGGGTTGTTCTTCGAAAAATGCCAGCAATTCAGTTAAGGCTTCTCTATCCCCGACGAATGTTTTGTCCAAGTCGGTTGCTAATAAATGCGTTACTCCGTTCATCCATCATCACTCCATACATAGCGTCTATTTTTGCTGAAATAGATGACCACTGGAACTCTTGGTTAGCAACATCAATCGCTTGGCGGCTTAAGCGCTCGGCAAGCAAGTTATTAGCTGCCAATACTTCCATTGCGATCGCCAAATCAATTTCATTTTTTGTTTCAACCAATAATCCTGTGATGCCATCTCGAACCACATTCTTCAATCCGCCGACATCCGAAGCGATCACGGGGCTACCGCAAGCTTGGGCTTCTGCTGCAACCATTCCGAACGATTCATAAAAACTCGGGACCACAGTCGCTGTAGCGGCATTGAATAACGTGGCCAGTTCTTCTTGGGATTTCGGCCCGAGAAATTCCACTTTGTCTTCAATTCCTTCTAAAGCATAGCATAGTTTTTCATCAAGGGGCAGACGTGCTACAGAATCAATAGCTTCTGCATCTCCGCCGGCAATGACTAAACGCGGGTTGTAAGAAGAATCGCCTTTTGCTACAAGAAGCTGAAACGCCTTCAATAATGTGTAAATGCCTTTTGTTTCTTCCAATCTGCCAGCAAAAACAAATAACGGGTGGGCATAACCTAATCTTTTTCTTAAATGTTTGCGGTTGCCTTGCACTTTGAATGCCTGGTCAACTCCAATGGGGATGACTTTGATAGGAGAAGGAGAGTCTACGTGTTGTTGAATGAGTTGTTTTTCGCTTTTGGTTGTTGCCAATACTTGATCCGCCGTTTTTAAAATGATTTCTTCGGCTTTCATGCGGCGTTCATCCCGAATGCCTGTTGCTTTTTCCTTCGCCCATCCAAGTGAATGTGAAGTATAGATAACCGGCAAACCAAATTCTTCTTTCAATTTTTTCCCGATCAGCCCAGACAGCCAATAATGCGTGTGCACCAAGTCGTATGAAGCGAGAGGGAGAGTTTGCTTTAATTCTTCGTAAAAAGCAGGAAGCATGCTGTACATTTCATTTTTTGAAACAAATCCTTTATAGCCTGCTTTGATGCGGTACACTCGGCAAGATTTTCCGAACGTTTCCACTCGGGGAGCTGTTTCGTCGCACCAATGTGTGACGACATCTATTTGCCAACCTCTTTTTTCCAAGGCCAGTGCCAATTGTTTGACGTAATTATTTTGTCCGCCGGCTTGTTTGCCGCCTAGTTTTGCTAATGGATCGCCATGATCCGAAACAAATAGCACTCTTTTTCTCATTTCAGCTCATCTCCATTCAGATTGCATCCGTAGTTTAAATAAAACCGGACTAAAATTATATTTACCCCTTGCATTTCTGGTTCAAACTTTACCTCTAAATATTTCCTTTTTATGGGTGATTTTTGAATTTATTGCATAAGAAAACCCTCAGATAAGAAGAGTCCAAGGGTTTTCGTTTCTATATTACGAGCGGTTTTCGACGAATCTTCCATGGTCAGGAATGGCTATCTCAGGAAAGCGGTCCACTAATTTGACAAGGCCTGCAGCCAATTTTGGCCCTCTTATCGGTTTTCCGTGTCCCGTCGCGGCAATGTGAGGCTGCAAGTCGACGATTTTACTTACGGATTCCCAGGCAGCGCGCCAATCGGTCGTCAAATACACCGGTGGGCCGCACACTTCTTTTTTCTGGACAAGCACTTTGTAAAACGAATCTTGTTTCACTGTAACAAAAGCATCCCCGGCAAGGACGATCCGGCCTTCTTCGCGGAACAATGAAATATGCCCTGCTGAATGCCCAGGGGTATGAAGCCACTTCCAACCTGGCATTTGTGGAACGCTGCCGTCTTTCGGCAACTCATGCAGATGCTTTGAGATGTCGATTGATTCCTTTGGAAAAGCAGCGGACATTTTGGCAACCAGTCCGCCTTCTACCGTGGAATCGGGTTCCGGATAATCGGTGATTCCTTTTAAATATGAAAATTCCAAAGGGTGCGCATAGACAGGAACCGGGAATTTTTCAAGTATGTCAATGATGCCGCCAATATGGTCAAAATGGCTATGGGTTAGAATGATGGCTTTTAACTTATGGTCCGGGCCAAATCGGTCTTCGGCCTCCGCCAAAATTTTTCTTCCCGACTCGGGCATCCCGGCATCCACCAATACCCATTCTGTGCTGACCGCCGGATTGCCAATAAAATAAACATTGACGATTTGAGTGGTGTAGCAATAAATGTCCTTCGTCACTTCACGGCCTGAGCCATTTTTAATAGATGTGACGGGAAGTACTTTATCTGTTGACGAACTTCTCTCCATGCTATTTCCTCCTTTGTGCCTCGCGTTTTCTATTATTGCTTTACCCCAAAAACCGAATCTGAATCAATTGAAGCGATATTTGAAGAGATTGGCCGGTTTGAGTATAGGCTAAATCTCCAGTAAGATAGAGAGATAAGTATTTTTCAAGGAATAGGTGTTGAGAATGAAGTCAATCGTAATTATCGGAGCAGGAATTTTAGGGGCGTCTGTGGCATACCATGCAGCGAAAGCGGGAGCCGATGTCACCTTGGTTGATAGGGAAGATGCCGGACAAGCGACGAGGGCAGCAGCGGGCATCGTCTGTCCATGGATCTCTCAGCGGCGAAACAAAGCATGGTATGGCCTCGCTAAAAATGGTGCGGCGTATTACCCGCAGCTGATCCGCGAACTGGAAGAACAAGGCGAACAAGAAACCGGCTACAAGCAAGTCGGCATTGTCAGCATCCATGAAGACAGCAAATTAGATAAAATGGAAGAAAAAGCGCATGAACGGCGGGAAGACGCGCCGGAAATGGGAGAAATCCGCAGATTGTCGCCAGCAGAAACGAAAAACTTATTTCCATTTGCTTCTGATGGCTATGGATCTCTTTACGTCAGCGGAGCGGCACGAGTGGACGGGCGGTCCGTACGGGATGCGTTAATTGGCGCAGCGGTCAAATTAGGCGCTAAGCGCATTAAAGGCGATGCCCGGCTGCTCATGAAAGAAGGCAGCGTCATCGGCGTGAAAACGGATGAAACGGAAGTGCTGGCTGACGGCGTTGTTTCCGCAGGAGGCGCATGGGCAGCCGAACTGTTTGAACCGTTGAAGTTGAAACTGGCGATTGAACCGCAAAAAGCGCAGATTCTGTATTTACAGGCAGACGGCTACGAAACAGGGGATTGGCCGGTTGCCATGGTGCCTTACGGTTTGTACGTCGTGCCGTTTGCAGATGGCCGAATAGTGGCCGGAGCGACTCATGAAAACGATGCCGGATTTGACAGCACCTTGACTGCCGGCGGGGTCCACCACATTCTCGATAAAACGTTGGAGGCGGCTCCGGGGTTGGCGGTGGCAGAACTGACGGGAGCCGCTACCGGATTCCGGCCATCCACGCCGAGTGCCTTGCCATTTATCGGGCAAGTGCCGGGGCATGCAAATGTCTTTGCAGCAAACGGCCTCGGTTCCTCAGGATTAACTGCCGGGCCTTATCTCGGAGCGCAGCTTGCGAACCTGGCGCTCGGGGAACCTATTGAGCTGGATTTGAGTCTTTACAATATAGAGGAAGTGTTTCAGGACAGATAAGGGGGGCTCTTCTTGTATTGGTGCAAAATCGCCCGGACAGAAGCAGAGTTTGAAGCAATTTCGAAATTGAATTACGAAACCTTTGTGGAAGAAATTCCGCAGCATGAGAAAAACGAAGGCGGCATGAGGGTAGACGCTTTTCACAAACAGAATACGTACGTTGTCGTCATGGCGGATAACGAGCTTGCTGGCATGATTGCGCTTCGTGCCGAGCGGCCTTTTTCGCTCGATATAAAAATTGGCGAAATCGAAAACTTTCTGCCCGATATCGGCAAGGTATGTGAAATCCGGCTGCTCGCAGTCCGGAAAGCGCACCGGAATGGGCGCGTCTTTTTCTTGTTGGCCCGTGCGCTGACGGATTTTTGCTGCGAAGAAGGCTATGACTCTGCTGTTATCTCAGGCACAACCCGGCAATTAAAACTGTACCGCCAATTGGGCTTTCAGCCGTTTGCGGAACCGGTCGGAACCGGGGATGCTGTTTTTATTCCAATGGTGACCACCCGCACACAATACGGGAAATCCGTAGCGGCTAGACTGCAAACAAAGCGCAGACCCTTTTTTCCGGGACCTGTCCGGTTGACCAAAAAGTTGGCAGCGCCTTTTGCAGAAGAAGCGGTTTCACATCGGTCCGCTTTGTTTGAAACCGTGCTGGATGAAACGAAAAAGCAATTGCGGAAAATGGCGCAAGCCGAGCCGTGTTTTTTGTTTGGAAGCGGGACTTTAGCGAATGAAACCATGATTGCTCAGCTAGCTGCATTAAAGTCAAAAGGACTCATCCTGGTGAACGGTGAATTTGGAAGACGGCTGAAAGTGCAAGCTGACAGATGGCAGCTCGATTTTGTGGTGGCGGAAGAACAATGGGGAACAGCTTTTTCAATGGAAGAGCTTGAACCGGAAATAGCTGCGGCAGGCTGGGTTCTGATGGTCCACGGTGAAACGTCGACCGGACTGGTAAATAATTTGGAAGGGGTGGCGGCCATTTGCAAAAAATACGGCGCCAAACTTTGCGTGGATTGTGTCAGCAGTTTTGGAGCCATCCCGTTTTCCTTAGAAGATGTGTGGCTCGCGACAGCGGTCAGCGGCAAAGCGGTGGGGACGATGAGCGGAGTGGCCGTCGTGTTTGCTCATCACGGCATCAAGTCCGATGACCGGCTTCCTTCGTACATGGATTTAGGGCTTTACCAAAATTCCATTCCATTTACGTTGTCGTTTGGTTTATTGAAAAGCTTTAGCGAAGCGTTAAAAGTGTACCCGAAACGCTACGAACTATTAGCAGAGCGACTCGAAACCTTAAAGCGGGAAACAAAAGAATGGCCAAGGTTAACCGAAGGCTTTCCAACCATTATGACGTTTAAAACCGATGACAGAATGGACGGATTTTTGCAGGATGCCCATTTATCCGGTTTTGAATTGCATGCGAAAAGCGGCTATTTGAAAGATCGGGGCTTGTTCCAAATCTCCTGCATCCAGCCAGATTTTGAAGAAGATCTTGATTCGCTGATGAAATTCTACCGACTGTACAGCACCTACCATTATGCATAAAAAGGGCCTGTCCCATAACTACAAAATTAAAAAAACGGCAAAGAAAAGTAATCCTTTTCTTTGCCGTTTTTTAGCTAGCTGACGGGAATGGAAGCGGCGACTCCTGCGGGATTTCGGCGCAAGCCCGCGGAAAGCGTCCGCTGAAATGGACGTCAGCCCCTTTTGAGACAGCCCCTTTTTATTGGACAATCTGCTCGTAGACATCCAGGATGAATTTTTTATAAGGCAAATCCGGCATCGGCAAAATGTTTGATTTCGCCATTTCTGCATGCTGGACCGCTGCATCATGATTTCCTAAACGTTCGTGAATCAATGCCAGATAAGCGTCTTTCTCGTAGTTCATCGATAAATCGAACGGATGGTGCAAGAACTTGGAGATCTTGTGGCGTTCAAGCCAAGGCAGCGCTTCTTCTAAACGTCCCATTCCGTACAAGGCTTTTCCTTTTTCCAAATAAAATTGAGGAGCGTCATCTTCGGAATTCGATGCTAAGAAACGTTCCACAATTTCGTACGCCGCCCCGTAATCATGCGTGAAGGAATTTTGGTAATGGGCTTCAAGCAAATCGAGCGTCATGTCTATTTTTTTATCTTCGGAAAACTCCGCAAACAACCGCAATTTGCCTACATAGTAATCTTTACTTTCCGCATCATTATTCAATATTGAATGAAAGCTCATAACGCGGTATAGATCATTGATTTTATAGAAAATCTGATGCTCTTTCGAATACTCCACCGCTTTTTTCATGATGCCAATAGCCTTGGCATCTTCGCCGATCGCCAAATAGAGGAGCGCTTCTAGAAAATCAAAATCCAATTTTTTCAGCGAATCCAATACGACATCCCGTTCTTCGAATGCTTTCCGAGAGCCTTGCAGCATCACTAAGGAATCTGCGTATTGGTGTTCGTTGAATTTCAACATTGCCCGGAACATATGGACGTCCGCGCTATTGTTCATCAAATGAAGCCCTTCATACATTTCCTCTGCTTGAGACAACGAAGTTTCCCAGCCTGGTTGATTCGCATAATAAAGACAGCGGCTGTATAGTTCGAGCAGCCGGGCAGATTCATAACGGTAGGGCAGTTTTTCTGCATAAGGCTCGATTTTTTGAACAATCACGTCAAAGGCATCTTCAAAATCGTCCATTTCCTTTCGGTAAAGCAATTCGACGTCCTGCAGCAAATGGCGGAGCTCCGTAGTTGGCACTTCCTCCAACAACTCGTTCCGATCAACACCTAAACGTTCCGCAATATAAGCCAAGCTCTCCATTGAAGGATTCGCCTTATTGTTTTCAATCAAACTGAGCATGCCTTTCGTCAACGCTTCGCCTGCGAGCGCCTGCAACGTCAGACCTTTTTCTTTCCGTAACTTCTTAATGCGTTCGCCCAAAGTTTCCACTCGATCACCTGCTTATTCATGTATTTAAGACTTGGTTTATTTATTCTTTATTAAAATAAGGGCCAGCCCAAAGCGACCGAAGCGGCTTATAAAAAAGCCCCTTCTTTAGTTCCATTTATATAGGTTTAATTATATTAAACTTTTTATTGCATTACTAGTTTTCGCATGTTATATTTTGTTTAATTAAATTAAACTTTTGTAAGGGGAGAAGAAACATGAGCGAGGCAGCGAAACTGAAAAAAGCGACGTATCATCTTTATACCTTCACCATCAGCAAATTGATTTCCACATTCGGCAGCAGCGTCTATGCATTCGGCATCAGTCTTTACGTTTTATCCATCACAGGTTCAGCCGCCAATTTTGCCGTCAACTTGATTTGCAGCATCTTGCCGCGCAGCCTGCTTGCGCCTTTTGCAGGATATGCAGCAGACAATTATTCCAAAAAGATGCTCGTCGTAGTTTCTCAGCTGGCAAGCGCCCTCGCAGTTTCGGGGTTGCTCGTCTATAGTTTATTGAACGGCATGTCGCTCGTTGCCGTCTATGCCACCACGGCGCTCATTTCCATCAGTTCGATGCTCTCGAGCGTGACATTTTCTTCATCAATTGCAAACTTGATCGATCCGGACCGCATCCAAAAAGCGATGGGCTTTAACCAGTCCGCGATGTCGCTCGCTTCTATCGGAGGGCCGGTCATCGGCGGAATGCTTTTCGGCTTTGTTTCGATGAACGTTTTCTTGCTTATCCAAATTGCAGCGTATTCGCTGGCGGTGCTGCTTGAAGCTACGATGAATTTCAAATTGTTTACAAACGCAACAAAGGCCGTGGCAGGCGAAGCAAAAAAATCAGTTGTCAAAGGAATGAAAGAAGGGTTTGCTTATTTAAAAACCAACCGCGTCATTATGGTCATTGTCACGACAGCCATTGGCTTGAATTTCTTTTTTTCAGCCTTGATGATTGGCCTGCCATTCATAGCGGTTCAGCAATTGAAAATCGAAGCCACTCATTTTGGTGTCATCGAAGCGATGGTTGCAGTGGGCATGCTGGTCGCGTCCGTTTACTTCTCGATGAGAAAAGAAGTGAAATTTCCGCTTTTGTTTTCAAAAAGAGCCATATTGGCGATGTCAGTGATTTTGGCAGCAGTCGCTTTGCCATTGGTATTCAATTTGTCTTATATTTTCAACGTCGCGTTATTGATCCTACTGATGTTTGCCTTTGGCGTCTCCAATGTTTTTGTCAACACGCCAATCGGGGTGATGATGCAAAAAGACATCGACGAAGAATACCGGGGCCGCGTTTTCGGCATACTGGAATCGATGGCCATGGCGATGATGCCGCTCGGCTATTTGATATTTGGGCTTTTGTACGACAAAATGCCAGGCCAATATGTCGTGTGGGGAAGCGGAGTATGCCTCGTCTTGTTGACTCTCTATATGATGCGCCCAACCGTGATTAAAGAAGCTTATCCCGAACTGGATCTAACCGTGCCGCCTCAAGCTGAATTACAGAAATAAACCCGAAACCTGGATTTCCACTTTAAAGGAGTTCCGGGTTTTATTATGAGAGTTTGGAGGTTTATGGCAGCAATGAAAAGGGAAATCGACAGAGACAATGCCAATCACGAAAGGATGAAAGCACATGGGAAAAGACAAACCGGAACACATTCCAGCACAAGAACAGGAAAGCCAGCCAGGGCATGAAACGGAAATGGATCCGCGCCCGGACTTCAGCAAGAACCTTGCCGGAAAAGCCCAGCGCCTTCCTGGAAAAACTGCCTTAATCACAGGAGGCGACAGCGGAATCGGCCGTGCCGTTGCCGTAGCATTCGCGAAAGAAGGAGCAGATGTTGCGATTGCTTACTTGAACGAACACGAAGACGCGGAAGAAACGAAAAAATTTGTTGAACAGCAAGGGCGCCGCTGCCTGTTGATTGCAGGAGATATTGGCGACGAAGCGTTTTGCCAAGAAACCATTCAGAAAGTCATTGATGAATTCGGCAAGCTGGATGTTTTGGTCAACAACGCAGCTGAACAGCATCCTCAAAACTCGTTAAAGGATATTACTGCTGAGCAACTGGAGAAGACGTTCCGCACCAATATTTTCAGTATGTTTCATTTAACAAAAGCTGCGCTCGACTATTTAAAACCAGGTGCGTCCATCGTCAATTCCACTTCTATTACGGCATTCCAAGGAGAACCGTCTTTAATCGACTATTCTTCTACAAAAGGAGCCATCGTCGCTTTCACTCGGGCGCTATCCGGATCGCTTGCTAAAGAAGGCATCCGCGTCAACGCTATCGCTCCCGGCCCGATTTGGACACCGCTCATTCCAGCTACATTTGAAGCAGAAGGTGTAGAAGACTTTGGATCGGAAACGCCGCTCGGCCGCGCTGGGCAGCCGGATGAACTGGCACCGGGCTATGTCTACTTGGCGTCAGATGATTCCTCTTATGTAACTGGCCAAATTCTTCACATTAACGGCGGAACGCCAATCTAAAAAAAGCAAGTGCCTCATAACGACGAGGCACTTGCTTTTTTATTGCTGCGGAGCGTTTTGGGAGAACTTTGGTAAAGCAGGATCAAAAGAATGGCAGCGATGGCTAAGGCGGCGGATACGAAATACACCGAACCGGCTTGCATCGTCAACAGCCAAGTGAAAAACAACGGTCCAATGATGCGGCCCATATTATCCATTGAATACGTCATGCCGGCGGCGGTGCCGTATTTCCCGCCAGATTCTTTCGATGTCAGCGACACGAGCGAAGTGCGGGCCAATGCATTTCCGGCAGTGAATACGCTAAGCGCCACACCTGCAAAAAATAAATTGGAGGTGAAGGGCAAGATGCATAAACCAACCGCTGTGACTACCTGAGCGCCAATGATCCATTTTGTTTCCTGTCCGTCTTTGATCCTGCGAACGACGCCGCCTTGAATCGCTGCATCAACCAAACCGCTCGCGATAAAGAGATACCCGAGCTGTAGTGGAGTGATTTCGATTTGGTCGATTTGAAACAACTGGAACGTCGATTCCAAGCCAGCTAATAAAAACGTCACCATGAACGAAAATACGAACAAATAACGGATGCGGTATTGCCAAAGCATTCGACCGCCTTCAGGGACCCATGCACGTTTGGTGGCCATGCCGCGGCGCTTTGGTTCTTTCAAGAAAATTGCGGCATACGCCATAAGCAGCAAGACCAAACCAGCAGAGGCCATGAAAGGCAGCGATAACGAAATGCTGCCGAGCAAACCGCCGAGCGCTGGCCCGAAAATAAACCCAAGCCCGATCGACATGCCGAGAAGCCCCATGTACTTGTTGCGTTCGTCATCCGTCGTGATATCTGCCACAAATCCGGTTACCGCAGTGTAAAGGGCTCCAGAAAAGAAGCCGCCGATGATGCGCGCTGCATAGAGCAAGACCAACTGATCCAAGAATAAGGAAGACAGGAAAAAGCTTAAAGCAAATCCGGCTAATCCAATCAAGATCAATTTCTTCCGGCCTGTCCGGTCAGATAAAGCACCCCATAAAGGAGCAGTGAAAAATGAAGCGAGTGCATAAATCGTGATCAAGCCGCCGACGTGGATGTCCGCATAGCCTTGCTGCACGATAACTTCTGGCAGAACAGGTATGATAATGCCAAAGCCCAAGTACACAAAAAACTGGACGGACATTAAAAGTAAAATCGTTTTTTTCATCATTATGTATCCTGCTTTCTTAAAAAGACTCTTGTCCATATTACTCCTGTTTCCAATGAACAACAACGGCTTCTCCTAAAGTTCTGTTGAGGCCTTAACTTGGATCGATCGATCACCACATTCGCGGAGTTATATGCGGAAGATTCTATATAAGTTGAACTAAGTATTCGACTTTTCGATATTCCGCAAAACAGCTGCGAAGATACGGACCAAATGGAATTTGGTCCGTATCTTCGCGCCGAAGCGCATGGCGCTGCAGGAGCAAGGCCCTTTTCTGTCTCGAAGCTAGCGCAGCGGCGGTTTTTTCTGCACCGAAGAAGCGCAGCGATGCAGGTGCAATACAGAGACAAAATTCTTTGCTCTTCCCAAAGCGACCGAAGCGGCTTCTAAAAAAGCACCTTCTTTAGTTCAAGTTACATAGATGAGAACTTTTTCTTCAGAAATGTCTTGAATAAGAAGTTTTTGAACTGACTTCCTCATTTGCAGTTTTGCTAATGCGAAATAAAAACAAAGAAGAAAGTTCAAAAAAAATTTACATTGTCATCAAATTGAAAAGTTTAAAGCTCCGAAAAGATGGTATTATATACGTAGACACAGAAAAGTCAAATATTTATATGTTACGAACGAAACCAACAACGGCTAAATTCGTTAATAAAAGTATAGATAAATATAAAGAGGTGATATGGATGGCGAAAGACGTAGAAGTTCGCAAAATCGTTTCAAACCTATCGAAACTGGGAATCCAAGCAAAAATCACAAAATCGCGCGTAGAATTATTGAGAGCGCTTGCTTTGCCGCAATCACCGCAAACGCAATCACAAGCATAAAAAACTCCGACGTCTGGCGTCGGAGTTTTTTATCATTTTAGCCGAGAAGACCCCACTTCAATTTTGTGTAGGGTGTAGCCCATAAATAAGTGGGGAATGAATCGGCTTCGGATTGGGATGGCTTTAGCCGTCCTTATCGTCCGACTGTTTAATGGAAGCAGGAGGTGAGAATCAATGCTGAGAAACAAAGCCTACAAGTTTCGCATCTATCCAACGAAAGAACAAGAAATTCTCATTGCTAAAACCATCGGGTGTAGTCGTTTCGTTTTTAATCACTTTTTGGATAAATGGAATGAAGTGTATAAAGTGACTGGTAAGGGGCTGACATATAATACTTGCTCATCCCAATTAACGCAATTGAAAAAAGAAATTGACTGGCTCAAAGAAGTGGATAGTATTTCACTTCAATCTTCACTGAAAAACTTAGACGACTCATTCAAGAGATTTTTCAAAAAGCAGAACAAAGCCCCGCGTTTCAAATCAAAGAAAAATAATCTGCAATCGTATACAACAAAATGCACCAACAGTAATATCGCAGTAGTTGACAATAAAATCAAATTGCCAAAACTTGGGCTTGTCCAATATGCCAAAAGCTGTGAAGCAGAAGGACGGATTCTTAATGCCACGATTTCACGAAAGACAAGTGGGAACTATTTTGTCTCGATTCTAGTGGAAACAGAAGTTCAATCAAAGCTTAAAACGGGATATTCTGTCGGAATCGATGTGGGGTTGAAAGATTTCGCTATTCTATCCGATGGTACTGTATTCAGTAACCCTAAGTATTTCCGAAAGATGGAAAAGAAGCTGGCAAAAGAACAAAAGAAGCTGTCCAGACGAAGAGAACTGGCAAAGAGCCGTAATTGTTTATTGGTCGATGCGAAAAACTATCAGAAACAACGAATTAAGGTTGCCAGAATCCACGAAAGAATCGTCAATTCTCGAACCGACTACTTGCATAAAATCTCGACTGAGATTGTCAAAAACCACGACATTATCGGCATTGAGGATTTGCAGGTCTCGAATATGTTGAAGAATCACAAATTAGCGAAAGCGATTAGTGAGGTATCATGGTCACAATTCAGAACCATGCTGGAATACAAATCCGAGTGGTACGGGAAGAAAGTCGTTGTCGTTAGCAAAACATTCGCATCCAGTCAACTATGTTCGAATTGTGGACACAAACATAAAGACGTTAAGAATCTCGCTTTGCGTGAATGGGATTGTCCGTCATGTGGCAGTCATCATGACCGAGACATTAACGCAGGAATCAATCTCAAAAATGAAGCTATTCGGCTTCTAACGTAGGGACTACGGGGTTAGCCTAATAAATTTTCGTCCGTTAGGATGGATAACTTAGGAATCCCCCACTTCAAGTAGTGTTAGCGAGTAAGTGGGGGTAGTTCAATCATCTTCTTTGTGGTTGCCGAACATATACGTTTTGTGATGGAACTTCATGCTGAAGACAATTCCAAGAGCGAGCATATTGCCGATCAACGAACTTCCTCCGTAACTGATGAAGGGAAGCGGGATTCCGGTAATCGGCAAAAGCTGGATGGTCATGCCGATGTTTTGGAATACGTGAAACGTAATCATAGCAATGATGCCGGCGCATACATACGTGCTAAAAGTATCTTTTAATTGCAAGGTGATTTTCGTCAAATGGTAAATAAGCATAAAGAACAAAATAACTACGATACTTGATCCTACAAAACCGAAATCCTCTGAGATGACTGTAAAGATAAAGTCGGTGTGGTTCTCCGGAACATACACTTGCCTTCCTTGATAGCCTTTCCCAAACACTTCACCTGAACCGATGGCATTCATCGCAGCGATTAAGTTGTACGCTTCGTTGTCTGCATACGAGTAAGGGTCAAGCCACGTATAAATCCGGGCGAACGCGTAAGGTTGAAGGCCTAACTTGTCTGTCAGGAATTCTTGCATGTTGAGAGCCATCCAAAGCAGGAGACCGCCAACGGCCGCTACACCGCCAAAGCTTGGCAAAATGATTTTCCAGGAAATCCCCGATACCACAATCAATGCAAGCGTAATGGCCATAAACACCAGTGCTGTCCCTAAATCGGGCTGCTGGATGATAAAGGCAAGCGGGATGAGCAATAGCACAGCAATTTTTCCTAATAAATAAAAATCCGTCTTCAAGGTTTTGACTGGATTTTTTTCATGATGGGATGAAGCCATTTTTGCCAACGCCAATATATAGAAGGTTTTCATAAATTCTGCCGGCTGAAGGTTAAAGAACGGCAAATGGAACCAGGCTTTAGCGCCGTTGACTCGTTGCCCAAGCTGGCCTTGCCCTTCCGGTGCAAGCATTAACAAAATCAGCAGCACAATGCCGAAGCCGTATAAATAATAAGCGAATTTCTTGAACTGATCCGGATCGAAATACATGATAGCGCCAATCATGGCAATGGATATAATATAGAAAATGGCTTGCTTTGGCACAAAGTTGGTGCCATATTGCCCCGTGGTCTGTGCGGAAGAAATTGCGATTAAACTGACGACGAAAAATAAAAATAATATGAAAGCGAGCGACCAATCGATGCGATCGGCGAAGCTTTTGTTTGTCTGCATGTGCATTCACCTGTACTTCTTAGTATTGAGAGTCGGTTTACATTATAACTTATTCACCTGAAATATTCCTGCTCCAAAAGTAATGACGTATAGAAGAGCAAGGATGTTTCATTTTTTGGAAGATTGGACGTATAATAAAAAAGACTGGAGTGAAGACTATGGTGAAGAAACCGCTGAACGCGGATTATTATATACAACATCTTTATGTTTATTTGAACGAAGCTGACCAGTTTGCTCTTTTCAGTGGACTTACCTTCGCCCATTTTTTGGATGCCATGAAAATGCCCAAAAATTTATTGCTGCTGAAACATCCTTATGAGGATGCATCTTTTAATATGCATACATACATGGAATTTGTTTCTCAAGAAGAATTTACCCAGCTGCGAAAAGCACGCGCAAACAAAAAGACCGAATTTTGCTGGATTGATTTTAAAAGTGAAAAACAATTAAATTCATTGACTCCGCAAGAGCAAGCAGAGCTTTTATATATTGGCCATAGAAAAGAAACGGTTCGCCCTCCGTTTTATTCGACTTTGCAAAATGAATTTGTGTATTTGTCGAGTGAGGAAGAGCAGACGACGAAAATTTATTTCCGGCATATGGATCGCTTGAATGAATTGGTTGGGAATTATTTCACCCATTTAATAAGAAGAGAAGAAAATGGCCAGAATTTTTGGCGCAGAAAAACAAAAGACTTGATTCCGGAATTGCCGCCGGAAATCTTGCATTCCTTGAAGAAAAGCTACCGGGAGGGCATCTTGATTTCATTGGCTGATCCGGAAAAAACGAAAAACACCATCGAGCTGCATGTACGGCCGATTGAGGAAATTTCTTTTTTGGACGAATTCTGGTCCAATATTCAGGACTACACGAAACAAGATATCAGCCGGAAAATTATTTTTGACCGCAAATTAAAACAATGGAAATAATACTCGCTACAGGGTATTATTTTTTTGTTTTGGAAATTTACGATTTTATAATCGGCAGTTCAATATAGTACGTGATTTGATTAGGGAAGTAGGTAATAGAAATGGCGTGGATTTATTTGCTGATTGCCGGGCTGACGGAAATCGTATGGGCAATCGGTTTGAAATTTTCAAATGGCTTTACCCATCCGCTGCCATCCGTAGTGACAATCGTGTTTATTATCATCAGCTTTTTGCTATTTGCCAAGGCAATGGATACGGTGCCGGTGGGGACCGCTTATGCCGTGTTTACCGGCATCGGAGCTGCAGGCACGGCCATTCTCGGCATTTTTGTGTTCGATGAAAATGCCAGTATTGAAAAGCTGGCGTTTCTCGGGCTGCTCATTTTTGGGATTGTTGGGCTGAAAATGGTGGACGGCAAAAAGCCGCTTGAAGAGGAGCGTGACGCATGATGGCGTGGCTCATTTTAATTGCAGCAGGTTTTTGCGAAGTGGCTTTTGTCACAGCAATGAAGCTGTCGGACGGCTTTCGGGTGAAAATTTACACGCTTTGGTCGATTGTAGCAGGCGGGCTTAGTTTTTATATGTTGTCAGTCGCGTTGACGCAAATTTCGGTTGGCACCGGATACGCGGTTTGGACAGGAATCGGTGCTGCAGGAAGCGTGCTCGTGGGCATGCTGTTTTTCAAAGAAAGCAAAGAACCGGTGAAATTATTCTTTTTGGCCTGCATTATTGCGGGGGCCGCTGGGCTGAAAATTTTTGGCGGTTAACCGATAAACATTTTTCGCTGATCCCGGTTCGTGATAAACTAGGCAATATGCAAACGAAAATGAGAAAGTGAAAAGCGCAGCAGCGCTGGCAGCTGGACAAAGCGGAGGTTTTTCTGATGAAAAAACAAATTGGCTTATTATATGGAGGCAAGTCTGCAGAGCATGAAGTCTCGCTCTCAACTGCCCATGCGATGACACAAGCATTGAATTTCGATAAATACGAAGTATATCCCATTTACATCACTCAAGAAGGCGAATGGATCAAAGGTTCGCTGCTTGATGGACCGTCCCAATCGATCGAGCAGCTTCAATTGGCAGAAGGCGCAAATCCAAACAGCATTTCAGGGTTCCTTCCAGCCGAGCAAGATAAAGGATTGGACGTCATCATTCCGCTTCTCCACGGGCCAAACGGCGAAGATGGCACGGTGCAAGGATTGCTTGAAGTGATGAACTTGCCGTATGTCGGAAATGGCGTACTGGCTTCAGCCGCAGGCATGGACAAAGTGATCATGAAACAATTATTTGAACAAGCTGGTTTAAAGCAGACGCCATACGTGTATTTCATAAGAAACGAATGGCAAACGAACCAGCAGCATTGGCTCGACCGCGTTGAAAAAGAATTGAACTGGCCGGTTTTCGTGAAACCTGCCAATCTCGGTTCAAGTGTCGGCATCAACAAAGCGGACAATCAGGAAGAATTGATTGCTGCAGTCCAAGAAGCATTGAAATTCGACCGGAAGATTGTTATTGAACAAGGCGTCGTGGCACGTGAAATCGAAGTTGGTGTTCTTGGAAACGACAATCCGGAATGTTCCGTTGCCGGTGAAATCAAACCGCTAAAAGCGTTCTATGATTACCAAGCGAAATACAAAGACGGCAATACGGCGATGATCATTCCTGCGGAACTTGATGAAGAAGTTTACGAAGAACTTGTGGTTTCGGCTAAAAAAGCATTTAAGATTTTGGACTGTTCAGGCCTTGTGCGTGCGGACTTTTTTGTCACGGCAGCAAATGAAGTGCTGATCAACGAAGTGAATACGCTTCCCGGCTTTACGCCTTTTAGCATGTTCCCGCTTCTTTGGGAGAATACAGGGCTGGCGTACTCGGATTTGATTGAACGATTGATTGATTTAGCTATTGAACGCTTTGAAGAAAAGCAGCAATTGCAAGTTAAAATGGATTGAGTGGAGAAACTATATGAAAAAAAAGATTGAGCAAGTGGCCAAATGGCTCGGAATCAAAACAAATTTAAAAGATATCGAAGTGACAGGCGCATCGATCAACACCAGAACGCTGAATCCTGGGGATTTGTTCGTTCCGTTCCGCGGCGAAAAAGTCAACGGGCATCAGTACGTAAGGCAAGCAATCGAAGCGGGGGCGTCGGCTTCTTTGTGGCAGCGCGACGAGCCCAATCCGCCAAGCGATTTGCCTTTGCTGATCGTGGACGATTGCAAAATCGCTCTACAGGAAATGGCGCGCGCGTACCGAGATGAATTGTCCACGACCTTTATCGGTATTACCGGATCAAACGGCAAAACGTCCACGAAAGATTTGGTAGCGAGCGTTTTAAAACCGTATTTTAAAGTGCAAAAAACGCAAGGCAATTTCAATAATGAACTTGGCATGCCGCTGACGATTTTGTCGTTGGATACGGATACGAAGTTCGCGGTATTGGAAATGGGCATGAGCGAGTTTGGCGAAATCCAATTTTTGTCGGAATTGGCTCGCCCCGACTACGCCATCATCACCAATATCGGCGAAGCCCACATGGAAAACCTTGGATCTCGCGAAGGAATTGCCCAGGCGAAATTTGAAATTACCGCCGGTTTGGAAACGCACGGCAAATTGTTTTACGATGGCGACGAGCCATTGCTGCGGCCGCACGTCAAAAACTTCTTTCAAGCCGTATCGTTCGGTTTTGATGAAGAAAACGAATTGACGGTAACTGATATTAAAGCCACCGAAAATGGCAGCAGTTTCATGGTCAGCGGCATTATCGATGCAGCGTTCACCATTCCAGTTCTCGGAGACCACCAAGTGAAAAACACCTTGGCGGCAATCCTCATTGCTCTTGAAGCGGGGTTGTCTGAAGAAGAAATTCGGAAATCTTTGAAAGATGCTGCATTGACGGATATGCGCATGCAAATTATTCCGGCTAAAAACGGTGCTACGTTCATTAACGACGCGTACAATGCGGCGCCTTCTTCTGTAAAAGCTGCGTTAAATTTCATTCGGGAGACGACAATGAAAGAAGACAAATGGGTCGTGCTTGGCGATATGCTGGAACTGGGCGATCAGGAGCGGGAATACCATGAAGGGTTAGGGAAGTCTATTTCTTCTGAACTCACGGGTGTTTGCCTGTACGGACCAAGAATGAAATGGCTCCATGAGAAACTGGAGCTTTCATTTAAAGGGAAACTGTTGTGGACAGAATCGGACTACGAACCGATTATCACATTGCTTGAAGAAAACATCTCAGCTGATTCGATCATCCTCGTTAAGGGGTCACGCGGCATGGCGCTTGAACATGTTATCGAACCTTTTACGGAACAATGAAAAGAGGAGAGCCGTTTGAAGACCGGTGTTTTATGTATTCACGGCTTTACGGGTGGACCGTTTGAAGTTCAGCCTTTTGCTGATTTTATCGAAGCACAGACAGACTGGATTGTGAAAGTTCCGACGCTGCCCGGCCATGGCGAAATGCTTTCGTTGAAAAAAGGCACGGCTGAACAATGGATGATGGAAGCGGAGATTGCCCTTCGCCAACTGAAAAAACAAGCAAGCCGCATCATCATCGTAGGATTCTCGATGGGCGGCTTGATTGCTTTGCATTTGGCAAGCCGGTATAAAATTGACCGGCTGGTGCTGCTCAGTGCAGCGGCCAAATACATCAGTGCTCCGCAGTTATTGAAAGAAGCAAAAAGTGTAGTGAAAAACGCAGTCAAAGGGAAGCTTGGCGAAAATCGATTTTTGCACATGTATAAATACAAATGGACACATACACCACCTCGAGCGATCGTTGAATTTCTTCGAGTGGTGGACATGGTCAAGCCCTATTATGGAAAAATCCAAACTCCAGTTTGCATCGTTCAAGGCGGACAGGATGGCATTGTTCCAGTCTCGGCTGCCCAGTTTATCTATGACCAGCTTGGTTCAGCGGAAAAACGGCTGATCCATTCAGAGACCGGCCGGCATCTGATTTGCTACAGTGATGATTGCGACGATTGGTTTAAAGAAGTATTGGATTTTATGAAAAGCGAGAGAGAAAACTGATTATTAGAACCTTTGCGTATTGATTGCATATGGCAAACAATCATGCTATTCTAATGAAAGCAATGGATACATTTTTGAATCACTCTTCCCTGTGAAGAGTATTTTTTTGAGCAAAACGGTTTGTTCTACTCATAGGGCATCAAAAGTCCGCCGATCAGACCGCTCGGCAACGCCCGAGCTTTTTCTGTTCACACATCCCCTCTGACTTAAAACTACAGAGTATGATTTTCGACGTGAAACTTCCTCATAAAGGCTCGACTTTGTCACGATTTCATCTAAAATGTACACCATTTGTAGAAAAGATGAAGACAAAAGGAGATTGAAAACATTTGGTAAAATTTTCAGAGTTAAATATTAGCGAAACAACTTTAAAGTCCGTAAAACGCATGGGGTTTGAAGAAGCAACACCGATTCAAGAAGGTACAATCCGTCTTGGAATGGAAGGCAAGGACATTATCGGACAAGCACAAACGGGTACTGGTAAAACAACTGCGTTTGGTATTCCTTTGATTGAAAAAATCGACACTAAAGACGGCAATGTTCAAGGATTGATCATCGCACCGACACGCGAATTGGCAATCCAAGTTTCTGAAGAACTTTACAGACTTGGTCAAGATAAAAACGTCCGCATTCTTTCCGTATACGGAGGACAAGAAATTAGCCGCCAAATCCGCGCGCTTAAAAACCGTCCGCAAATCATCGTTGGTACGCCGGGACGCCTTTTGGACCATATCAACCGCCGTACGCTTAAATTGGACAATGTAAACACATTGATCCTTGACGAAGCAGACGAAATGTTGAACATGGGCTTTATCGAAGACATCCAAACAATCATGTCAAGTGTTCCTGACACTCGCCAAACATTGTTGTTCTCAGCAACTATGCCGGATGCAATCCGACGCATTGCTGAAAAATTCATGAAGACTCCAGAAATCGTTAAAATCAAATCAAAAGAAATGACTGTTGAAAACATTGAGCAATTCTTTGTGAAATCAGTTGAACGCGAAAAATTCGACATCCTTTCACGTCTTTTGAATGTACAACAACCGGAACTTGCGATCATTTTCGGCCGCACAAAACGCCGGGTTGACGAATTAGCTAAAGCTTTGAATATCCGCGGCTACGTAGCTGAAGGAATTCACGGCGACCTTAGCCAAGCAAAACGTATGTCAGTTTTGAAGCAATTCAAAGCAGGCAAAGTCGATATTTTAGTTGCAACTGATGTAGCAGCCCGCGGTCTTGATATCTCAGGCGTCTCACACGTATACAACTTTGATATTCCTCAAGATCCTGAAAGCTATGTTCACCGTATCGGCCGTACTGGCCGTGCTGGTAAAAAAGGAGTCGCAGTCACGTTTGTAACACCACGTGAAATGGGCTACTTGGGCATCGTTGAAAGAACGACTAAGAAAAAAATGGAAGCTTTAATTCCTCCAACTGCTGATGAGGCTGTATTAGGCCAAAAACGCGTTGCAATGGAACAATTGCAAGAAATGACAGAGAAAAACAATTTAGGCGACTACCGCACACATGCGGCAGAAATGCTTGAAAAGTTCGATGCTGTTGATTTGATTGCAGCTGCGCTTAAAACAATGACTAAAGAGCCGGAAGATGTGCCGGTTTCTATTTCAGAAGAGCGCCCATTGCCATCTCGCGGAGGCGGAGGCTATAAAGGCAAAGGCGGAAGCGGAAGCGGAAGTGGCGGACGCAGCAGCGGCGGCTATAAAGGCGGACGTCCTTCGGGATCAAGCTCTAGCCGTGGTGCAAGTTCAGGCGCAAGCCGTCGCCGTGAAGGCGGAAGTGCAGGCGGCGGACGTCCAGGACGCACGCGTCGTCACGAGTCTTAAGTAAGAAAAACGAAAGCGCCCCTGAGAATCTGGGCGCTGGAGTCTAGACAATAAGAAAAGCGTAACATGATAAGGCGGATCCAAAACAGGCAACTGTTTTGGATCCGCCTTTGTTGTGTTTGGATAATAAGGTACAATTTAAATGAAACGAAACGAGCGTTAAACCGTATAGTAATTATGACAGGGAATGGAGAGAAGCGGATGAACCAGCAACCCAAAAATCAAATATCCAAAAAAGGGCTTACCGTTTGGCGGTTGTATGGCATGATCGAAACCGCCATCATCGCGCTCGTTGCAATTGGGGCAGGCGTTTTAACTTATTTTTTTGAATGGCCCGAATGGCTGTATATCATTTATGGAGGCATCGTTGTTCTCTTCGGAGTGCTGCTCGTTTATTTATTCCCGAAGATCCGCTGGGAGCGCTGGCGATATGAAGTGAGGGAACAAGAAATTGAATTGCAGCACGGCTTATTTATTGTGAAACGGACATTGGTGCCGATGGTCCGCGTCCAGCACGTGGATACGGAACAAGGGCCCATCCTCCGGAAATACGATTTGGCGGAAATATCAATTTCCACAGCCGCGACGACTCATACGATTCCGGCTTTGATGACGGCAGAAGCGGACGAGTTGAGAGGGCGGATTTCTGTGCTGGCAAGGGTGGCGGAAGATGATGTCTGAGACACGCTATAAGCTTCATCCGATTTCTGCATTTTTAAATTTTATTAAAGGATTAAAAGAACTTATTCTGCCGTTTATCGTGATTTTTGGTGTGAATTTCTTCCGGGACGGCGGCATTACTGGCATGTTTACCCAAGGATGGCAAGGCCTTATTCCTTTGATGATCGGAGCGGTTGCACTTGTTTTTTTGCTGATCAGCGGATTGATAAAATGGCAGCGTTTTGTATATTGGTTTGAAGAAGGCGAACTTCGCGTCGAATATGGGCTTTTTGTTAAGAAAAAAAGATACATTCCGTTTGAACGGATTCAAAGTTTAAACTATACGGAAGGTATTTTCCACCGGCCGCTTGGTTTAGTGAAGGTCAAAGTGGAAACTGCAGGAACTGGAAAACTTGGGAAAGCTGAAGTGGAACTGACCGCCATTTCGCGTGAAGACGCGGACCGCATCGAAAAGAAAATGGAACATGCGAAACACCACGCCCATGAAGCACTGTCTGAAAATGAGCAGGTTGTTTTGGCAGAGCCGGCGACAGAATCGGCTAAAAAGATTAAAATGATTTACCGGATGACAATGAAAGAATTGGTGATTCTCGCGACGACGTCTGGCGGGATTGGGGTTGTCTTGTCGGCAGTGGCAGTCTTTCTTTCACAGTTTGGAGAAATCATTCCCTATAGCGCCATTTATGAAGAAGTCATGCTGTTTTTGCGCTTTGGTGCGTTGATTGTGGCTTTGACCATCTTTTTCGGATTGGTGATCGCTTGGATCATTTCCGTTGTATTAGCGATTTTCGCCAACTACCAATTCACGATTACGACTGACGAAGACCACATTTACATTTCTAGAGGGCTGTTGGAGAAAAAGAAAGTCTCGGTTCCATTTAAACGGATTCAAGGAATAAAGGTGACCCAAAATCCGCTTCGTGAACTTTTTGGCTACGCCACGGTAACTGTTGAAAGTGCAGGGGGATCTGTCGGCGACAAAGACGAGAAAATCCGTTTATTGCCGCTTGCCAAGAAAACGAAAATGCTTCCTGTTTTAAAGGAACTGTTTCCAGATATGGACTGGGAACCGGTGCTGACAAAAGCGCCAAAACGCAGCATCCATTTCTTTTACCGCCTTGACTTTATATGGATGCTTCCGGTAACCGGGGCAATCGGCTACTTTTTTTATCCTTACGGATTATTGGCATTGCTGATTGTGCCGGTGACAATTTTGTTGGCAATTTGGCAATACCGCACTGTGGGGTATGCACTATCTGAAAAGCAAGTGACGATGGAGTTTCGTGCGTTTAGCAAGAATACTTTTTACATGATGAAAAAGCGGGTCCAAGCAATTGAAGTGACCGAAAGCTATTTCCAGCGCCGAAAAAAGCTGGCTTCCATCCAAGCGACGATCAAATCCGGAATGCTAGGCGCCACTGCGCGCATCAATCACATGGACCGAGAAGATGCGAGCCGGATTTTGGCTTGGTTTGAACCGTCCAACCGCAAGCTGGAAAGAAAAAAAGCATAAAAAATAAGGCGGCCGGAAACCCAGCCAGCCTTATTTTTTTGCTTTCCAACTGACGATGCGTTTTGGGTGGAAATAGCTGAGACCGATTAAAAAACCGGTAATCATGCCGGCAATATGCGCAGTAGCGTTGATGCCTGGCGTTAAAAAAGTCATCACTATGCTAATCACAATAATCGGGAGTATAATTTGTCTGAGCTGCGGCAAGACGCGGCCGCCATAATACAACAGCGCTCCAAAAGCTCCGAATATACCGAAAATCGCCCCGCTGGCACCTACGTGGAAATAATCCAATGGCTGTAAAAAGTAAGTTGCAGCAGAACCGAACAGTCCGGCCAAAATGTAAATGGTGAAAAAACGGACTTTTCCGGTCAAACGTTCCAGCTCCGGGCCGAATAAAAACAGCGAGAACATGTTGAACAGCAAATGGGCGAACCCGCTATGCAAAAACACAGGGGTGATAAATCTCCACCACTCACCTTCGGAAATGCCTTGATTCCAGCCTACTCCATAATTGATGATTGGTACTCCTAGTGCTGGAATCCATGATAAAATATGAATTAGCACGTTAATCCCAATTAAAGCAGATACCACCGGATACATCCTTATATATTGCGAAAAGCTTTCTGTACGTAAAAACATTAGGTCACCTCTATTTCATATTTATTAGTATACCTTTTTGGGCTTTAGGATTGAAAGGAGAAACATTGATGATTACCGGAATTGGATTGGATATTACGGAGATCGCGCGCATTCGGAATTTGGACGGAAAGTCGCCGAAATTTCGGGAGCGCATTTTAACTGAGTTTGAGTTGGCTGAGTATGAATGCTTATCAGACCTCAGAAAAACTGAATTTCTTGCAGGCCGTTTTGCAGCAAAAGAAGCTTATGGAAAAGCAAAAGGGACAGGCATCGGCAAAGACTGCTCGTTTCAGGACATTGAAATTCGGAAAGACGATAAAGGGAAGCCGGAGATTTTTTTCCGGAAAATAGAAGCTGGCCTGGTATCGATAACACATACAAAAGATTATGCAGCAGCGCAAGTTGTTTTGCAATCAAACTAAGAAGAGTAGGGATCGCATGGAAGACTATTACCGGCCGACGAAAGCGGTCATCAGTTTAACGGCAATTGAAGAAAATTTAGCGGCATTCAAAAAGAGAATCGGCAAAAGCCAAGTGATGGCAATCGTCAAAGCGGATGCCTATGGGCACGGCATCGTGGAAATCGCCCGAAAAGCGGTGGGAAGCGGCGTGAACTTTCTCGCTGTTGCAACGCCGGACGAAGCGCTTGTTTTAACAGAGAACAAAGTGAAAGCGGAAATTCTTGTGTTGGGCCATGCGCCTGGACGGTTTATTCCGATTGCCCAAAGACAAGGCATCACATTGACCGCCATTTCACTTGATTGGCTCGCTGCAGCAACGGATCATATTCAAGCAGGACTTCCAGAATTGAAGGTTCATTTAAAGGTTGATACGGGCATGCGCAGAGTTGGCATCCAGCCGGATGAAATCGAACAAGCGCTTGAATTAATGCGGAAGCACCGCTTTTCTTTTGAAGGGATTTTTACGCATTTTGCCACTGCAGACGAAGAACAAAATGAATTGTTTCAAAGCCAAGTTGCCGCCATCAGCCAAGTGGTCGAACAGATCGGAGATCCCTCGGTTATGGTTCATGTCAGCAACAGCGCAGCGGCTATTATGCATCCGGAATTGGCATTTGATGCGGTTCGGATCGGCATTTCCATGTATGGCATCGCGCCTTCTTCGCATGTAGAAGAACATTTGCCATTTAGTTTGTCGCCGGCATTAAGCTTAGAGACAGAAATTATTCACGTAAAACAAGTGAAAGCAGGAGAGGCGATCAGCTACGGAGCGACCTATCGCTGCTTGCAAGATGAATGGATTGCCACGCTCCCCATCGGGTATGCCGACGGCTTGCTGCGGGGGCTTCAAGGCCAGGATGTGCTGGTCCAAGGCAAAAGATGCCCGATTGTCGGACGCATTTGCATGGACCAATGCATGATTCGTTTGCCTGAAAAAATGCAGGCGGGTGAAAAAGTCCAGTTGATCGGCCGCCAAGGAAATGAACAGATCCGCATAGAAGAATGGGCAGAAAAACTGAATACCATTGCCTACGAGATATCCGTAAATTTAACAAAACGCGTCCCTCGTCTTTATCGTTAAATAGTAAAATTCCAGATTTGCCTTTTCAGCACTGCCTGTTGATGGTAAGATGAGGGGTGTAGAGATAGACGAACGGTAATTCGGAGGTGTCGGCTGTGTACAAGAGAACCAAAACAAAAGAGGTGGTTGTCAAATTGCCTAAACAAATGATTTCAGAACTGACCACTTTTTCAGATGAACAAGTTCAAGAGCGCGGAGATTATATTTATGTCTCTACTCGCCGGGTAACCAAAAACATGTACGATTCCCTTCATATTCGGGAAGCGATGATCAAGGGCTATGTGGAAATGTCACAAATTAACCTATCGATCGCTTGTGAATGTTCTCACGCGGAGTACGAAGCGGAGCACACGACCGTGCGACTCGTAAGCGGAGGGTGACAACTTGATTGTAAAACGCGGTGACGTTTTTTTTGCGGAATTATCACCAGTTGTCGGGTCTGAGCAAGGTGGGACCCGCCCTGTACTGGTGATCCAAAATGATATAGGAAATCGTTTCAGCCCAACTGTCATTATCGCTGCCATTACGGCGCAAATTCAAAAAGCAAAATTGCCGACTCACGTAGAAATCGACGCCAAAAAGTATGGCTTTGAACGTGATTCCGTTATTTTGCTGGAGCAATTGCGTACGATTGATAAATCGCGGCTAACTGACAAAATTACCCAACTTGACGAAGCGTTGATGGAAAAAGTAGATGAAGCACTTGAAATCAGTGTGGGTCTCGTAAAGTTCTAAGCATACATACTCCTGAAAAAACACCCGAGAAACGATTCTTTGGGTGTTTTTTGTTATCCTAGTAAGAGGGCAGAAAAGCAATGGATAAAATAGATGTGAAATCAACAGTTTTCCGATACAATAGAGAGAGTATAAAGGACACGTATTTGATACATAGTGGTACAGGGAGGGTTTTTTGAAAAGATGAACAAGCGAATGGCTGGATATATTCAGGACAATTTAACTGAAATTATTTCAACGTGGCAAGATCTGATGAAAAAAGAAGATAGTGAACGATCTTTTCAAGTGATGCCCACCGATTTGATGAACCAAACAAGCCGGGAATTTGCCGAATTAATGGTTTCAAACTTATTGGAACACCATGAAGCTTATGAAAATCGCTTGACGGATTTCTCGGAAAAAGTTGTGCGCTTAGGATGGTCGATTACTTTTGTGACTAAAGCGATTTCTCATTTTGTGGAAGTGGTTTTTCAAGGCATGGAGCGGGACGGCATTATCAAAGAAGACAATGTCAGGGGCTATATGGAAGAATTTTATCAATGGGTGACGCCGATTCGCGATAGCACGGTGGATGCGTACTCGAAAGCTTGGGAACGGACAGTAAGCCTCCAAAAAATTGCGCTACAGGAACTTTCTGCATCGCTTATTCCTGTTTTTGATAAAATTTCAGTAATGCCTCTTGTTGGAACAATTGATACAGAACGCGCAAAACTCATTATGGAAAACTTGTTAGAAGGTGTGGTCAAGCACCGTGCAGAAGTGGTGCTGCTGGATATTACAGGAGTTCCAGTAGTCGATACTATGGTCGCTCACCACATTATTCAAGCAGCAGATGCTGTTCGCCTTGTCGGGGCAAAATGCATGTTGGTCGGAATTCGTCCTGAAATCGCCCAAACGATTGTCACACTTGGCATTAATTTAAACGAGTATACAACAACGAGTACGCTACAGCGAGGTGTGGAACAAGCATTAGCTTGGACAAATCGAGAAATTGTGGAGGTTGAGGAATCATGAATTTCAGAATTCCAATTTTAAAGTTAAGAGATACATTAATCGTCTCGATTCAGTGGGAGTTAGACGATCAAACGGCTATTCAATTTCAAGAGGATTTATTGACGAAATTACATGAAACAAGTGCGCGTGGCGTAGTGATTGATTTGACGTCTGTCGATTTTATCGATTCTTTTATTGCCAAAGTCCTAGGAGACGTCATCAGCATGTCAAGCCTTATGGGAGCGCGAGTGGTTATTACCGGTATTCAGCCAGCAGTTGCTATCACTTTGATCGAGTTAGGAATTCGACTTGAAGATGTTATGACAGCACTGGATTTGGAAAATGGCTTGGATAAACTTCAATTGGAATTGGAGGCTTAAACATGAGCAACCAATCCTCAGTCGAAATTTTAACGGAATGGGATATTGTGGCCGCAAGACAATTGGGGCGCAATGTGGCGAAAGAACTGGGCTTTGGTACAGTTGACCAAGCACGCATCACCACTGCGATCAGTGAATTGGCCCGCAATATTTATTTATATGCTGGACAAGGAAGAATCGAAATTAAACGATTAACAGAAAACGGAGTCAAAGGCATTTTGATCATTGCTGCTGACAACGGGCCTGGAATTCCCGATGTCCGCAAAGTAATGGAAGATGGATTCTCCACATCCGGTGGATTAGGAGCCGGATTGCCAGGCGTCAAACGCTTAATGGATGAGTTTAGAATTGAAACGATTCTAGGCGAAGGGACAGACATAAGAGCTACCAAGTGGCTTCGATAGGAGGAACGCCTGATGGTTCATAAAATCGAAAGTCAATACAAAGAAATTTTGAGCCAGTATATAAAGCGGCAGTCAGAGCAAAACCTGTATGTTGGGCAAAACTTTAGCAGACAGCTTATCTCTGAGAACACGTCTCCTGAAGAAGTGATCTCAATGCACAAAGCTGCCATGCAGGAATTGTACGCGGAGATGCCGGAAGAAGTTTGGCACTCATTTGATTTTCTGATTGAAATGATGATTAATTACGGACTGGCTCTTCAAGAACGGCAGAGCCTCTTAAAGCGCCAAGAAGAAATAAAGGTCGAGATGGATTTGGCGGCCCATGTTCAAGAAACTTTGCTGAAAACGAAAATGCCGTCATTGACCGGATTGGATATTGGCTTGTTGTCCGTGCCAGTCCGCAAAATGAACGGAGATTACATATACTTTATAAGTGATGAAGAAGGCCACGCCGGAATCGCGGTTGCGGACGTGATCGGCAAAGGCTTGCCGGCTGCGATGTGCATGTCGATGGTCAAATTTGGCATGGACAGTTTAAATGATTCGACGGCTATGCCGAAACAAGTGCTTGAAACCATTAACCGCATCGTTGAAAAAAGCATCGATGATTCGATGTTCGTTTCAATGTTTTATGGGCGGTACAATTCGGACGGCTCTAGCTTAACTTACGGGTCAGCTGGACATGAACCGGCTATTTTATACCGCGCCAACACACGGCAGTTCTTTGAGCTTCCTGCAAAAGGATTGCTGCTGGGCGTCTCGCCGGCCGCTACTTACGAAGAACATACAATCACGCTTGAACAAAATGACTTGGTCATTATGATGACGGATGGTGTAACGGAAGGACGGACCGATGAAGGATTTATCGAGCGCGAGGTTATCTTCAATTTGATTGAAAGCAAAAAAGACGAACCAGCGCAAGCCATTGTCCAATACGTTTACGATGAACTAGAACGCATGCAAAATGCGGAACTTAAAGATGACTTTACATTGGTGATTTATAAAAAAATCTAGCCGTAGGTTTAACTGTCGAAGAAAAGTGGTAAACAAACCTACGATGGCTTTTTTAAGTTCGAGTGAATTACAAAAAACGGGGTGTCAATAAAAGATGAATATTCAAGTAGATCTAGCAGAGACGAATAATGTTCTAACCGGCTTTATTCGCGGAGAAATAGATGCATTTACTGCACCAGTTCTTAGAGAAAAATTAGACACATTCCAACATCATGAAGGATTGCAAGCCGAATTGGACCTTTCAGATGTCAATTATATGGATAGTACAGGATTAGGCGTTTTTGTAGCTTTTTATAAAACAGTCAATGCTAAAGGCGGCCACGTGAAGCTAAAAGGGCTTTCAGTGCGTTTGAAACGGCTATTTGATATAACGGGTTTAGGCGAGATTATGGATATCGAAGCCGCCGGAAAAGGTGGGAACTAACATGCGCCCTTTTGATTATGTTGAAATGAGAGTTCCGGCCAAATCGCAATATGTCGGTGTAGCCCGATTAACGATTTCCGGATTGGCTAGCCGAATCGGCTTTACGTATGATGATATTGAAGATTTGAAAATCGCCTCAAGTGAAGCGGTGACAAATGCAGTTCAACATGCATATGTAGAAGGTGAAGAAGGCGAAGTTGTTATCGGCTGTGCGTTGTATGGAGATAAAATTGAAATTATGGTAGCAGATCACGGCCAAAGTTTTGACTTTGAAGAAACAAAAGCAAAAGTTGGCCCTTACCATGACCAGGAAGAAGGAGCTTTTCTTCGCGAAGGAGGTCTTGGCCTGTATTTGATCGAAACTTTAATGGATGAAGTCAAAGTGCATCATCAAGAAGGCGTAACGGTCTTTATGACAAAGTACGTTGGAGGAGAGCGGGTGGAAGAGGATGTCGAAACGATCTCATCCTAATCAGCCGACGAAAGAACAAGTTCTGGAGTGGATTGAAGCTTACCAAAAAAACGAAGACGAGGAAGCTCAAACGAATTTAGTGAACAACTACAAACGTTTGGTGGAATCGATTGCCCGGAAATATTCAAATGGTAAATCTTACCATGAAGATATTGCCCAAGTCGGCATGTTGGGCTTGCTTGGTGCGATTCGCCGGTATGACCCTTCGTTTGGAAGAAGTTTTGAAGCATTTGCTGTTCCTACCATTATCGGTGAAATCAAACGGTTTTTACGTGATAAAACATGGGCCATCCACGTTCCGCGCCGCATAAAAGAACTTGGGCCGCGCATTAAAGCAACGGTCGAAGTGCTGACACGCGAGCTTCAACGGTCCCCTCAAGTATGGGAAATCGCCGAGTATTTGGATGTCGACGAAGATGATGTTCTAGAAGCAATGGAAATGGGCAAAAGTTATCAAGCTCTTTCGATGGACCATTCACTGGAGGCTGATTCCGACGGCAGCACTGTTACTTTATTTGACGTTGTAGGCCAAGAAGACGATGGCTATGAAAAAGCAGACCAACGCATGCTCGTTGCTAACGCGATGAATGTGCTTTCTGAACGTGAAAAACAAATCATTCAATACACGTATATAGAACAGCTCAGCCAAAAAGAAACAGGCGATAAGTTAGGGATTTCCCAAATGCATGTTTCGCGGCTGCAGCGCAAAGCAATTAAAAAGCTCCAAGAAGCAATATTGGCTGCGGGCGGGGTTTCTTAGTGGAAACGATACACCATAGTTTTATAGAAGCTTTTATTTTTAATGAAGCAAAAAAAGGGAATTACGAATCCGGCGATAGCTATCATACTGTCTTGACGGATGACTATTTCATTTGCTCCATTGCCGATGGGTTAGGAAGTGGACCTGTGGCGCGCGAATCGTCACAGGTCATTCCGGAGATTTTAAGAGAATATCATCACGAAACGATTGATGAACTGATGATGCGCTTTAATAAATTAATGGTCCAAAAACGCGGTGCAGCAGTAGCGATTTTTAAAGTCGATTTTAAAAAGAAGACACTGGAATACAGTTGTGTCGGCAATATCCGTTTTTACTTGTACCGAAAAGGAACGGGTGAAATGATTTATCCTTTGCCGGTTATGGGCTATTTGTCCGGACGTCCCCAAAGATTGCGAACCCAGTTGTATACGTATGTTGAAAACGACTTGTTTTTGATTCATTCCGATGGAGTGGATTTAAGAAATCCGAAAGCGATGATGCGGCAAGCGGGAATTCCTGAGCGGCTGTATTACAATATACTCAGCACAATTGAAACCGGCGATGACGCCACATTTATTGCAGGAAGCCTTCTGAAGTGAGAAGGCTTCTTTTTTATGTGATAAAATAAAGGGTGAAAAGAAGGAGAGTGTCGTTATGGAAATGCAGCAAATCCAATCATTGATTGCCGAAGAAACAAACGTGCGTCCTGGGCAAGTGGCTCAAGTTATTGCTTTGATCGAAGATGGCAATACTGTGCCGTTTATTGCCCGTTACCGAAAAGAAGCGACTGGTTCGCTTGATGAAGTACAAATCAAAGCCATCGATGATCGGTATACATACATTCAAAATTTAGAGCAGAGAAAAATAGAAGTGATTCGGTCCATTACCGAGCAAGAGAAACTAACGCCAGAATTAGAAAAAGAAATACAAGCTGCGACGGTGCTGCAGCGACTGGAAGATCTATACCGCCCGTACAAACAAAAACGCCGGACAAAGGCGACAGTAGCAAAAGAAAAAGGCTTGCAGCCGCTCGCCGATTGGCTCATGACTTTTTCAAAAGAAAATCCTTTATCCAAAGCTGCGGAATTTGTTAACGAAGAAACTGGCGTGACGAGCTCTGAAGAGGCAATTGAAGGAGCGCAAGACATTTTGGCTGAAACTTTCGCTGATGATCCAGACATTCGTGAAAAAATACGGTACATGACACGAAAAGACGGAAAAGTAATAACCGCTGCGAAAAAGAATCACGAAGACGAAAAGCAAGTGTTTGAGATGTATTATGACTACGAAGAAGCTGTACAAAAAATTGTGCCTCACCGGATTCTGGCGATTAATCGCGGAGAAAAAGAAGATGTGTTAAAA
The DNA here is from genome assembly GCF_050864155.1 of Planococcus sp. YIM B11945. Lineage (NCBI taxonomy): Bacteria > Bacillati > Bacillota > Bacilli > Caryophanales > Caryophanaceae > Planococcus > Planococcus sp. YIM B11945. The sequence continues at coordinate 189,391 of NZ_JBOZWR010000006.1, forward strand.
GTATCGATTCACCCACCGGTGGACCGTATTTTAACTTTAATGAAAAATAAATGGATCAAAACTTCCAATGCGTCCAGTGATATCGTAGAGGCAGCCATTGAAGACGGCTATAAACGATTGATCCAAACATCGGTCGAACGGGAAATCCGAGCCGAACTAAGCGAAAAAGGGGAAACGCAAGCCATCCATATTTTCTCGGAAAACTTGCGCAACCTATTATTGCAGCCTCCGATGAAAAACAAAATGGTGCTCGGCGTCGATCCGGCCTACCGAACAGGCTGTAAACTGGCAGTCATTGATGAGACGGGGAAGCTGCTTGAAGTTGCTGTTATTTACCCGCACGCCCCGAAAAACGATCAAGCAGGTGCGAAGAAAACGATGAAGCGGTTAGTTGATAAATACCCAATTGAAATTATGGCAATCGGCAACGGAACAGCTTCACGAGAAACCGAACAATTTGTTGCTGATTTTATTTCCGAAACGTCAGCGGACATTTCGTATGTCATTGTCAACGAAGCGGGGGCAAGTGTGTATTCCGCATCAGACATTGCACGGACCGAATTCCCGGACCTGCAAGTAGAAGAGCGCAGTGCGGCGTCTATCGCCCGGCGTTTGCAAGATCCTTTATCTGAGCTGGTAAAAATCGATCCAAAAGCGGTGGGCGTTGGGCAGTATCAGCACGACGTGTCACAAAAGAAACTCGCCGACCAATTGACTTTTGTGGTAGAGACGGCCGTAAACCAAGTCGGCGTCAACGTCAACTCAGCGTCTTCGTCTTTGCTGCAATATGTAGCAGGGCTTAGCAAGACAGTTGCAGAAAACGTCATTAAAACGCGCAATGAAAACGGCCGGTTTACATCACGTGCGCAGCTGAAGAAAATTCCGCGCCTTGGTGCGAAAACATACGAACAGGCAATTGGCTTCTTGCGGATTCCGGAAGGGAAAAATCCACTCGATGCAACGGGGATCCATCCAGAAAGCTATGAAATCGCAGGGAAATTGCTTGACCTTGTCGATGCTGATAAAAAAGATGTCGGAAAAAGCGAGCTCGCTTCGAAATTAGAAACGCTCAATCTTGCAGAGTTAAGCAAAGAATGGAATGTCGGGGAAATTACACTGAAGGATATTTTAGAAGCGCTGCAAAAACCGAACCGGGATCCGCGCGACGAATTTCCGCAGCCGCTTTTGAAAAACGATATCTTGAAGATGGAAGACTTGCTTCCGGGAATGGAAGTGCAGGGGACAGTGAGAAACGTCGTCGATTTTGGCGCATTTGTCGACATTGGCGTCAAACAAGACGGGCTCGTCCACATTTCAAAACTGAAAAAAGGCTTTGTCAAACATCCCCTTGAAGTAGTGGCGGTCGGAGACATCGTGACCGCATGGGTCGAAAAAGTCGAAAAAGACAAAGGGCGCATCGCCTTGACGATGCTCCAGCCAAAAGAACAGACACTCGAAAATTAGAAAGCTTCTAAATAGGAGAGCGAACATGACGAACGAAGAACTGACAGAACTGATAAAAGAGATATCCATGAACAGTTTCCAGAAGCCGTTTCGGCATCAAGGTTCATTCAACCCAAGGCTGCGGACGACAGGCGGAAGGTATTTGCTGAGGTCCCATGATATCGAAATCAATCCGAGCTCCTATCAAAACTTTGGCTATAAAGAGCTTGAAGGCATCATTAAGCATGAACTTTGCCATTATCACCTGCATCTAGAAGGCAGGGGATATAAGCATCGGGACGCTGACTTTCGAGAACTGTTGAAGGCAACGAATTCTCCGCGGTTCTGCTCGACGATTGAAAAGAACGTAAAGCGGCGATCCATGAAGCGCTACGAATACGAATGCGTGGCATGCAATACCAATTACGTGAGAAAAATCCGAATGAATACAGAACGTTACCGGTGCGGAAAATGTGCCGGCAAACTTGCTGCGAAATCCTAAACCAACGGCTTGGACAGAAAAGAAGACGGCGCATTTACGCCCGTCTTCTTTTTCTTTTATTTGTTAATGTAAAATAATAAAACAACTAAAAAACGAATAATATAAAGTAAATGAAAAAAGGTGTTGACGATTCGCGTATACCTCTTTATAATAGAAAAAGTCGACAAGTACTTAAACATTATTCCGAAGTAGCTCAGTGGTAGAGCACCGCACTGTTAATGCGATGGTCGTAGGTTCGAGTCCTACCTTCGGAGCCATTAAGGCCCCTTGGTCAAGCGGTTAAGACACCGCCCTTTCACGGCGGTAACACGGGTTCGAATCCCGTAGGGGTCACCAATTATTTTATAAGCAACACAAGAAAAAGTTATTTTTGAATAACAACGTATATATCATTAATAATATTATCGCGGGGTGGAGCAACGAGCCGTACGAAGACGGCGAAGTAACATCGATGCAGGCGTCAGCCGAAGCAGATGTCCATTAAGCGTAAAGCATAACCAATCTTCGTAAATAATATTATCGCGGGGTGGAGCAGTTCGGTAGCTCGTTGGGCTCATAACCCAAAGGTCGCAGGTTCAAATCCTGCCCCCGCAACCAAATGGTCCCGTGGTGTAGCGGTTAACATGCCTGCCTGTCACGCAGGAGATCGCCGGTTCGATCCCGGTCGGGACCGCCATTTTATTGGGGTATAGCCAAGCGGTAAGGCAACGGGTTTTGATCCCGTCATGCCCTGGTTCGAATCCAGGTACCCCAGCCAATTTTCTTAAATGAAACACCCACGATGTGGAATGAATTAGAAACTTTAATAAGTTGGAGTTTTCCATTGACAGTGAGTTAGAGATAGCGTACAATAGAATTTGTCCCTAAAAATAATTCAATGCGGTCGTGGCGGAATGGCAGACGCGCTAGGTTGAGGGCCTAGTGGGAGAAATCCCGTGGAAGTTCGACTCTTCTCGGCCGCACCATAACCTCGTAATGCGCCCGTAGCTCAATTGGATAGAGTACTTGACTACGAATCAAGCGGTTAGAGGTTCGAGTCCTCTCGGGCGCGCCAAATTTTTTCTTTTTATGCGGGTGTAGTTTAGTGGTAAAACCTCAGCCTTCCAAGCTGATGATGAGGGTTCGATTCCCTTCACCCGCTCCATAATTTTAAAACATGAACCTTGAAAACTGAACAGCAAAACGTCAACGAAAGACGTCACGAGCGTCTTGGCGCGAGAACGGCTTTTGCGAGGGTTGCCTTTAGGCAATCGGAGCAATGGTCTTCCAAGTCTCGGTGTTTGTGGCTTAAACTACTGATCAGCATTTATGCAGATCAAGCGCCAACGCGTTCTTTCGGGGACGGTTGGTGCGCCAGCATGAGCAATCAAGCTTCTATAATGGAGAGTTTGATCCTGGCTCAGGACGAACGCTGGCGGCGTGCCTAATACATGCAAGTCGAGCGGAACTTGGGGAGCTTGCTCCCCGAG
>NZ_JBOZWR010000007.1:0-371421 GCF_050864155.1 Planococcus sp. YIM B11945
TGTGGCCGATCACCCTCTCAGGTCGGCTACGCATCGTCGCCTTGGTGGGCCGTTACCCCACCAACTAGCTAATGCGCCGCGGGCCCATCCTGCAGTGACAGCCGAAACCGTCTTTCCGTAAAGCCTCAGGAGAGGCTCTAAACTATTCGGTATTAGCACCGGTTTCCCGGAGTTATCCCGATCTGCAGGGCAGGTTGCCCACGTGTTACTCACCCGTCCGCCGCTAAATCAAAGGAGCAAGCTCCTTCGATTCCGCTCGACTTGCATGTATTAGGCACGCCGCCAGCGTTCGTCCTGAGCCAGGATCAAACTCTCCATTATAGAAGCTTGATTGCTCATGCTGGCACAAGAACCGTTTCGAAAAACGCGTTCTTGCTTGATCTGGGTAACCCCTGATCAGTAATTGTTTGCTCCGGCCGTTTTGCGCGACCTTCGCAGAAATCCGTTTCTCGCGACAAGCGCTTGAAACGTCTTTTGTTGACGTTTTGCTGTTCAGTTTTCAAGGTTCATCATTTCAGGTTGCTTAATTAGCAACTTTATCAATATACCCTAAATCGAATTTGATGTCAACAATTTAATTCTTGTTTTCACCATTTCATTTTGGGGACAGTTATAAATATATCAGCCTTCATTAAACCTGTCAACACTTTAGAGAAAAATAATATAACGAATAAAAAGTTATTAATTTCGCTACTGTTTTTATTATAACAGAATATTCTAAAATTAAAATTACAAAAGTGTTACAAAAATGAAAGGGAGATTTTTCTTTACATTGCATCTGCTTCCGTTTTAAGGTTCCCTTCGCCTTACCCTCCTCCCAATCTGCTTGATTATCTTTTTCTTCTATATAAACTGCATTAAAGAAACCAGCTCTTCAACACCCCTTTAAATATTTCCTTACCGCTGGTGTTGGATAATTATTACGAAGCTTGCTTCGAGATACAAAAGGCATTGAAGCGCTATGCAAGTATCTGCGAGTATCGATACCGCTTGGAGGACAGAAAAAGTGTGAGCCATCCAAATCTTAGCCCAAATAAAAAACCCGCCAATATATTGGCGGGTTAACTATTTAAATTAAGAAGATAAAATACAAAACAAAAATTACAAACAATCCGTACATGATCGGATGAACTTGCTTTGCTTTGCCAGCGGTAATCATCGTTATTGGATAGAAGATAAAACCGATGGCAATTCCTGTTGCTATACTGTAGCCAAGAGGCATCGTAATCATTGTCAAGAAGGCTGGAACTGCAATTTCAAATTTCGTCCAATCGATTTGGCCTAAAGCTGAAACCATTAGCACTCCAACAATAATCAAGGCTGGGGCTGTTACTGCGCTTGTAATAACTTCTAATAAGGGATAGAACAAAATAGATACCAGGAAAAGCACTCCTGTAACAACTGCGGCAAATCCAGAACGCGCTCCTGCTGCCACCCCTGCACTTGATTCAATATAAGTATTTGTGGTGGACGTTCCAAAGATTGCCCCGCCTACTGTAGCGATTGCATCTGCAAGCAAGGCTTTACCGGCTCGAGGAAGCTTGCCATCTTTCAATAGTTTCGCTTGATTTGCTATAGCCACCAATGTACCAGCTGTGTCGAAAAAACCGACAAAAAGAAAAGTTAAAACGACTATTAGAAATTCTATATTCACCAGTGAAGCTGGGTCATTTAGAATCGGTTCGAGTGCTACGCCAAATGTTGGCGCAATGCTCGGAACACTGAAATCGACAATGGCACTTGGAAGATTAACGACGTTGAAGATCATTCCAACGATAGCAGCTCCCAACATCCCAAAGAAGATTCCGCCTTTAACACGTCTTACCATTAAAATTACTGTAACAAATAATCCAAAGATGGCAAGCAATGTTGCGCTGGCAGATAAATCACCAAGCCCAACCATAGTAGCAGGGTTTGCGACAATAATTCCGGCATTTTGTAAACCAATGAAAGTGATATACAACCCGATTCCTGCTCCCACTGCTAGTTTCAAATCCATCGGAATGGCATTAATGATTGTTTCACGAATCCCCGACAATGAAAGTACAATAAAAATAATGCCAGAAACCAAAACTCCTGTTAACGCTGTTTGCCAAGGAATGCCGTAAGTTAAAATTACCGTATAAGCAAAAAATGCATTTAAACCCATTCCTGGAGCGAGCGCAATTGGATACTTGGCAATTATACCCATCAAAAAACATCCGACTGCAGCGGCTAAGGCAGTCGCAATAAATACCGAACCATAATCCATTCTTAAGGATGCCTCAAGATCGGGAACCGAATCCAAGGTCAATGTCAATGGATTAACCACTAAAATATACGCCATGGCCAAAAATGTTGTTAAGCCACCAATTATTTCACGGCGATAGTTTGTTCCCAGTTCTTCAAATAGAAAATACTTCTTCATCTTGTTTCCTCCGTGTGTTGTCGCACACATGCCAACAAAAGAAAAAACGCATACAGCCGTTAGCCGTATGCGTTCGATTTAACCTTTCGATACTTAACAGCCGAAAGGCATCCACTTCTTTTCAAAGAAGGGATAAAAATCGTAGTCGAGTCATTTACGGTAACTCGGTAGAAACTTTCGGGCCATATTCCCGACATTATACGACAACGTTATTTAATTTCTTCTGTAGAATAACACCTTTCACCTTTTTAAACAACAAAAAACACGAACAATAAAAAAAAATCCCTATTTAAAGTTCGTGAATTTTCTATAAATATTGTATTTCCTTAAAATATAGGCACTTGTTTCTTTTCGGAAAAAAATCCCTTCTGACCAAGTCAGAAAGGATTTTTTTGTTGATTTGTTTTATTCCCATTCGATTGTTGCTGGTGGCTTGCTCGTAATGTCGTAGAGCACACGGTTGATATGCTGTACTTCATTGACTAGGCGAACGCTGATTTTCTCCAGCACGTCCCATGGAATCCGCGCCCAATCTGATGTCATGCCGTCAATCGACGTAACTGCACGAATGCCGATGGCGTAATCATAAGTACGGGCATCACCCATAACACCGACGCTGCGGATATCTGGAAGCACGGTGAAGTATTGCCAAACATCACGGTCCAGTCCGGCTTTTTTGATTTCGTCACGTAAAATCCAGTCGCTTTCACGAACGATTTCCAATTTTTCTTCAGTGATCGCACCCATGATGCGAATGCCAAGGCCAGGGCCTGGGAATGGCTGGCGCCAAACAATTTCATCCGGCATGCCCAGTTCGGTTCCAAGGGCGCGGACTTCGTCTTTGAACAATGTATTCAACGGCTCAATCAACTTGAATTGCATATCTTCCGGCAAACCGCCTACATTGTGGTGGGATTTGATCGTCTGCGCAGTGGTTGTGCCGCTTTCGATAATGTCCGTATACAATGTGCCTTGCGCCAAGAAGTCCATGCCTTCCAATTTAGAAGCTTCATCGTCGAAAACATAAATAAATTCGTTTCCGATGATTTTACGTTTTGTTTCCGGATCGCTGACGCCTTCAAGTTTTTTCATAAACCGTTCACGCGCATCAATTTTAATGACATTCATGTGGAAACCATCTGCAAAAGTTTTCATGACGCTTTCAGCTTCTCCTTTTCGGAGAAGTCCGTGGTCAACAAACATACAAGTCAATTGATCACCAATCGCTTTATGGATCAATACCGCTACTACTGAAGAGTCCACGCCGCCGCTAAGCGCACAAAGAACTTTTTTGTCGCCCACTTCTTCGCGGATTCGTTCAATTTCAAGCTCAATGTAGTTTTCCATTGACCAGTCAGCACTTAAGCCGCAAACGTCGAATACGAATTGGCGTAGCAGTTCGTTGCCGTAAATCGAGTGGCGAACTTCTGGGTGGAATTGGACGCCGTAGAAGTTGCGGCTTTCATCGGCCATCGCTGCAATTGGGCAGCCTGCACTTGTGCCTACTACATCAAATCCTGGCGGTGCTGCTGTTACTAAGTCGCCATGGCTCATCCAGACAATTTGTTCTTGAGGCAATCCGTTAAACAAAGTTGTCTCTTTAGTCAATTGAAGTTCAGCTTTTCCGTATTCACGGTTTTGCGCTTTTTCCACTTTCCCTTTCAAGTGCAGCGCCATTAACTGCATGCCGTAGCAAATGCCTAAAATCGGAAGGCCCATTTCAAAAATAGCATCATCTACAGAGAAAGCATTTTTATCGTAAACAGAATTTGGTCCGCCGGAAAAGATGATTCCAGTTGCGTTCATATCTTTGATTTCTTCGGCTGTTACGGTATGTGGATGCAATTCGCTGTAAACACCGATTTCACGAATGCGCCGCGTAATCAATTGATTGTATTGGCTGCCGAAATCTAAAACGACAATTTTCTTTTGTTCTTTTAACATTGGACTCACTGGCACTGCCTTCACCTCTTCTATTCAAATAAGTTCCCAAAATAACAAAAGAACGCGAAAATAAGACCTCGCGTTCTCCTGCTCTACATCAAAAAAGTGAATGCGCATGCCAAAAAAGCATGCAGCATCCACCTTCATAGTCAAGTCATTTCCGGGGACTTGGTAGAGACATCCGATCCATATCATCGGACATATATGAGGGCACTTGTAAATTATAATTTTCTCAATTGTACAAGCTAGACCGCTCAAAATCAACCGCTTGTGCGATTGATTAAATTTTCCCAACTTTCCTTCAGTTCATGCCAATTCACTCTATCTGCCCTGCCGCCATATACGGACTGCTCATAAGCGGATGTTAAACGGGACATTTCGTGCGTTCCAAAAAACGAATCAATATAGGCGGCATACGACTTAAGCGTCTGGCCTTCTTTTCGTTTAATGCCGTAAAGGTCCAGCTGTTTCAACAATCGCAAATACGCTTTTTCGAACGTTTGGCTGCTGCCATGTTTCGAACGATAGTAAGGAATGAGCAATTTCGGCATCCATTTGTTCCGTACTTTGTACATAATAGTGGATAACAAGGCCAATCCAATCAGGATCCAAATAATTTTTCCGCTATTGTCTGATAGAAAAGTCGACAGCCGGCTTGCCAATGAAGGGCCAGAATCCTTGTTTGCCGCTTCATCTGCTTGAGGCTCTTCTGGTTCAAGAGGATCCGGACGATCTGGCTTTTCCACCTCTTCCAGTGCTTCGCTGTCCGTTTCCAAGTCGAAATCGATATCTGATGCACCGGTAAAGCCAATTGTCGGCTCAAATAGCATCCATCCAACTCCCGGCATATACGCTTCTACCCAGGAATGGGCGTTATTGTTGGTAATTTCGTATACATCCGGGCCGCCTTGGGAATTCAATAATTCGCCTTCATTAAATCCCTTTACCCAGCGCGCTGGAATATCCAGGCTCCGCAGCAAAACAACCATTGAAGTCGAAAAGTTATCGCAATACCCGCGTTTGGTTTCGAATAAAAACTGATCCACGTAATCTTGACCTTCTTCAGGAACCGGAATATCCGTCTGACTGTATTGGAAACTGCCATTGTTAAAATAGCGTTCAACGGCCCGGGTTTTATCGTAAATGCTGTCGGATCCAGCAGTTATTTCCATTGCCAAATCTCGAACGCGCTGCGGCAATTCTGCCGGCAGCTGCACGTAGCGGTCATACTCAGCAGGCAATTCCTCCAGATCCGCTTCGGATGTTTCTTGCAGCGCCGTCAAACTAAACGTTGGTTTGGCAAATTCAATTTCATACATTTGGGGTTCGAAAACTTCTCCTTCCAAGAAGGTTTCAAACCGCTGATCCGCTGTATCATATTGGTAATTCGGCCGTTCATGCATTTGAAACGATTCGGTTCCGTATGGATATAGAACAAATGGAAAACCTTCTTCCATCGTCAGCAAAGCCGTTTGCTTTTCTTCCGGATCTCCAGGAAGAAACTCTGTCTCTACCGTTTCATCGTTGCTGTAAACCATTCGTTCCCCGATATTTTCGGTCAGCTCCCAGCCTTTGGATGTGTAAATGTCTTTCGACTCCACTTTCCAATATTGGCCCGTTTCCACTTCCGCCCGAAAGACCGGCGTATCGTCTCCTATAAACGAACCGCCCAGCTGAGAATCATCTACCCCGTAGCCAATTCTCCCGACCGAGCCAGGACCGCTTCCCCCTTCTCCGGAAAACGATGTAATATAAGGAACGGGATCAGGCCAAATGGGACCTGCTTTCGGCAAATAAAGCGCGATTGCCGTCGACCCTGCCACCATGAGGAAAAGCGGGATGACAAAACCGGCTAGTTTATCAGTCCTAACCGGAATGCGATGGGTTTCGATCCATCTGACCAAATGCAGCAGTCCAGCAAGCATTAATCCTATGACCATAATCCGGATAATTGCGGTATCTCCTTCATATGGGCTGAACGTATCCAATACGGCAATAAACACCACGGTCAATAAATAAAACAAAAAGATGCTTAAACGGAAGCTTACCCAGTAATGAATCAAATAAACAGCCATCCATAACAGCGAGAAGAACAAGACAGTTCTAAACACATCTGTTGTTTCAGCCCAATTTTGGGAAGTTAACGCGAGCAAGTTGGCCGTAGCATCCGACCAAATAAAAGCAATCGCCTTTCTTGTAAAAAACAAACTGCCTGTATAGACATAAGCAATAAACCACGCAATATAAAGAAGTTTTACAGGACCCGAAACCCACCAAGGCACTTTCAACAAAGCCATTAACAATCCAAGTCCAATAAATATAAGAAAAAGCGATTTATGGCCGGTATCTGTCAAAGTCATTACTGGAGTCAGCCATTCCGCCAACATCAAAAATACCAGCACATATAGAACCGCCATAAATACTTTGTTTTTTCGAATGGAATTCAATTTCGGCTCACCTCCGTAAACACAGTTGCAAAATTCTCAGGGCCGACTCGTTTCACGATAAATCCTTTTGAACGTGCAAATTGATGAACGGCTTCATCTTCTTCCGAAAAATGTTCACCTTTTTCCATAACTACCAGGCACATGCATTGATTTAAGTGCTTGACGTTCCGCTGGATACTGGTCACCATGTCTACCGTCAGTTTGCTTGTCACATACAAAAGACTCGACGCTTTCATATGAAGCAAGTCTTCATTCATCACTTCATCTGCTGGCCGCTCTAAATCCGCTTGGACTTTTGCCAAATGATACATGACTCGCTGCAGATGTTCTTCCGTTTGGATAACCGGAAAATACTCGCGTGTTTTGCCAACTGACAAATAAGCGACGCTTGAATTGGAACGGACGATAGCTTGCAATACAGAAGCAACCAGTTCTACTTGCACTTCGAATTTTTCGGAAGGCATCCGGTCTTCAAGTAAAAATAAATCCTGTGATTGCCGATCTTCAAACTCTTTCGTCCGCATCGTTTGCGTACGGGCAAATGATTTCCAATGAATCCATGAAACCCGGTCTCCCGGGTGGTAATCCCGGATGCCCGTAGCTGTCGTTGTATCTTTAACCAGTGTAAATGGGGCCGCCATTGCGCCCTGGTCATACCGTGCCTCAATTGGACGATACGCCATTTCAACTGCGTTTGGATAAACAAGGACCGTTTGCCTTAAAGGCAGCAGCTTAGTTTTTTTCACCCAGCCGAAAAAATCAGCGATTTCTATTTGAACGCCTTCAAAAACATGCTCCCCCCTGGGCATGTTTTCAATTTCATACGTCCAGGAGTAGTTTTTCCTAAAACCTGGAACGATCATGTTTTTGCGGTCATCTTCAATTCGTTTTCGCAAAGCGACTGAATTTGTGTTTTCACTTAGGACGGTATAAAGCAACGGAAAAGGAAATGAGCGGCGAATGTCTATCGTTGCCGAAAACCTGCCGCCTTTTCGAATATTGGCAGTATGAATTTTTCGGGACATCTGTATATCTTGAAGTGGATAGAACGTGAGCAATAAGGAGTAGAGAGCAAAAGGAAGAGCCATGTAAAAAATGAACCAGCTAACAAAGCCCCCTTGAAACATCGCAAATGAAAATGTTAATACAAGAATGAACAGCACGAAAAGAAGCCGTCCCCATAAAGCAAGGAAATTTTTTATTTGAATCATTGGCTGACATACCTTTGAACCGGCACGCGGGTTTTCGCCAAAATCCGATCGGTGATTTCCTCAGTAGTTACACCATCATACCGGGCTTCTGATCGAAGCATGATGCGATGGCCGAATACGAATTTTGCTAAATGCTGGACATCGTCAGGTGTTACAAAATCACGGCCTTTCAGCAAAGCATATGCTTGGGAAGCTTTCATTAAAGCAATCGAACCACGCGGGCTCACACCTAAATAGACATAGGGCTCTACACGCGTCTGCCGCGCTAATTCTACGATATAGCTGCGAATGGTTTCGTCCACTTTCACCAGTTTCGACTGCTCTTGAAGATCGAGCAATTCTTCCAATGAGATGACGGATTGCAGATCTTCAATTGGCGGTGAAATCTGGGAGCGGTTCAACACTTCCATTTCTTCTTTCGAAGAAGGGTATCCCATTTTTATTTTCAGTAAAAAGCGGTCCAGCTGTGCTTCCGGCAACGGGTAGGTGCCTTCATATTCAATCGGGTTTTGAGTCGCCATAACAAAAAATGGTTTCGGAATTTGCATCGTGACGCCATCAATCGTTACCGAAGCCTCCTCCATTGCTTCTAGAAGAGATGATTGGGTTTTTGGAGAAGTCCGGTTGATTTCATCGGCTAGAACGATATTCCCCATAATCGGCCCTGGCCTAAAATGAAATTCCATGTCTTTCGGGTTGTAAATCGAAACACCAATTACATCAGAAGGAAGAAGGTCAGGCGTAAACTGAATGCGCTTAAAATCCGCTCCGACTGATTTGGCCAATGCTCTAACCAACATGGTTTTCCCTACACCAGGTACATCTTCCAGCAAAACGTGGCCATGAGAAAGCATGGCTACTATGCTTAGCTCTGCAATATTCCGTTTGCCGATAATTACTTTTTCTATATTATCAATCACTTTGTCCAAGCGGTCTTTTGCCTTCATTCTGAATTCCTCCATCACGTGATAATAGCAGTTTGCAAATTGTCACATTATTTCACTAAGCATAACGAATTCCGTTGCAGAACTCAACTGTATGGCACTTAAAATCAATTTTTTCCAAATAAAAACAGAGCCTTGGAAAAAGGCTCTGCATTCATCGTTTATTTCCAAAAATCATCAAAAACCGTAATTGGCAGATGGCGCTTATGCTGGGTTTTTAAAAAATAGCCCTCAAGCTTTTCACGTGCATCTTCCGGTATTTTTTTGCCTTCTAAATAATCATCGATCATGTCATACGTCAATCCTAAAGCCACTTCATCTGGAATCCCCGGTTTATCGGCTTCTAAGTCAGCTGTCGGGATTTTCATGTAAAGGTGTTCGGGACTTCCGAGCTCTTTCAACATCGAACGTCCTTGGCGCTTGTTCAAACGGAAGAGCGGCGTTAAATCAGCAGCGCCGTCCCCAAATTTTGTGTAGAAGCCGGTAATCGCTTCAGCCGCATGGTCAGTGCCGAGCACAACCAAACCTTGCGTCGCGGCAATTGAGAATTGAACTTTCATCCGCTCGCGCGCTTTTTCGTTGCCTTTCGCAAAATCACTTAACGTGATGCCCGCTGCAACCAAGGCTCGTTCACTGGCATCTACCGCTTCTTTGATGTTTACGGTGAAGACTTTTGTCGGTTTAATAAAATCGATGGCATCTTGTGCATCGTGTTCATCAAACTGTTCGCCGTACGGCAAGCGCACTGCATAAAAGCCATATTTGGATTCTCCGGTTTCGGCGTTCAATTCGTCGACTGCCATTTGGGCCAGCTTTCCTACAAGCGTTGAATCTTGTCCGCCGGAAATGCCAAGCACAAATCCATTTAAAAAAGAATGCTTTGTTAAATAACTTTTCAAAAATGAAATCGTTTTAGCAATTTCGTCTTTCGGATTAATAGCAGGCTGCACTTTTAAATCATCGATAATTTGCTGTTGCAACGTCGTCATGCCGTTTCCCCCTCAGTCACCTGAATATTGATGAATCGAATCTCTGACTTCTTGAATATTGCGCATTTTGTTATCCCAGCATTTTTGGCTTAAATCAACCGGGTATTCTTCCGGATTCAAGGAACGTTTGTATTCATCCCATAGCAAGTCCAAGCTTTTTTTCGCATGTTTTTGCATCGCTTCTAGCGGCGGGTTCTCGTAAATCACTTCGCCGTTTTTGACGACTTGCTGGTGAATATCCACCGCTTCAAAGTTTGTTACGAACTTTGATACGTACGTATGAACCGGATGAAACATTTTCAAGCGTTTTTCAGAAGCTGGATCTTCATCGTACATCGCGATGTAATCCCCTTCTGATTTACCATTTTCCCTATCGATAATGCGATAAACTTTTTTCAAACCAGGAGTCGTCACTTTTTCAGCGTTTCCGGAAATTTTGATGGTGTCTTCCATTTCGCCATGGTCGTTTTCAATCGCCACCAGTTTATAAACTGCACCGAGTGCCGGCTGATCGTAAGCGGTAATCAGCTTCGTCCCGATTCCCCATGAATCGACTCGCGCTCCTTGCGCTTTTAAGTTTAAGATGGTGTACTCATCCAAATCATTAGACACCACAATCTGGGTATTCGGAAAACCTGCTTCATCCAGCATTTTACGGGCTTCTTTTGACAAGAAAGCGATGTCTCCGCTATCTAAACGAATGCCCAGGAAATTGATTTTATCGCCCAACTCTTTCGCCACTTGAATGGCGATTGGCAAGCCTGATTTCAAGGTATCATATGTATCGACTAGAAATACGCAGTCTTTATGGCGTTTCGCATATGAATGGAAAGCTTCGTATTCATTTTTATAGGCTTGGACTAAGGAATGCGCATGCGTCCCTGCTACCGGAATGCCAAATTTTTTGCCAGCACGGACGTTGCTCGTCGCTTCAAGGCCGCCGATATAAGCGGCGCGCGTTCCCCAAACCGCAGCATCCATTTCCTGAGCGCGGCGCGTTCCAAACTCCATGACGCGTTCGTCTTTGACGATTTGCTTGATGCGGCTCGCTTTTGTCGCTATCAAAGTTTGATAATTGACGATATTGAGAAGTGCCGTCTCAATCAATTGCCCTTCCACTAAAGGCGCCTCAATGCGGATAAGCGGTTCATTTTGAAAAACAAGTTCGCCTTCGACTACTGAATAGACATTGCCCGTGAAGCGAACCGTTTTTAAATACTCCAAAAAATCTTCCTTATACCCAACTTCTTTCCTTAAGTAGTCAAGATCCGTATCGGAAAAACGGAAATTCCGTAAATAATCCAAAACCCGCTCAAGCCCTGCAAATATCGCATAGCCGTTGCCGAAAGGAAGTTTCCGGAAAAATAATTCAAAAACAGCTTTCCGCTCATGCATTCCATCAGCCCAGTATGCTTCTGTCATATTAATTTGGTATAAATCGGTATGTAATGCCATGCTATCGTCATTGTATTCTTTTTGCATCCGAATCTCACCTTCCGCCATCATTAATGAGTCCAATTATACACTAGTAGAGAAAATTCATTAAATGAAATCCCTATTTCTTCTATAATAATAAAAGAAAATAGTCCTTTCTATAAGAAACGTTTGACTCCTTATCAAAAACCTGTTATAATTATAAAGTTAACATTAAGGTAGCATATAAAAGAATTTTGATATTCTGGCATTCTACGTAAAGTTTTTGAGAATACTTATTCACACTGGCGCGATTTGAGGATCGCAAGGACGTAAAAGAAGGTAGGGTTTACGTTGCTTAAGTTAGAAAGCATCCAGTGGAATTATGACCGCGGCACTGAAAGATAACCCTTTCTATGGAAATGATCCCCGTTTGTTCGGGTTGAAAAATTGAGTCGAAATTATTTTATGTTGCCTTACAAATCAAAGGGGCGTCCTCCCATCGAGGACGCCCCTTTTCCAATTCCATCTTTGCTTCTATATAAAAAAGCTGCCCGATTTCGGATACCGAAACGGGCAGCTTCTTTTTATTAGTTTTTCAAAACCCACTCTTTATTCCATAGTTGCTCCAAATGGTCCGGCGGATAAGGGCGGCTGTAAAAATAGCCTTGGCCAATGACATTAAATACTTTAAGCGCTTCTGATTGATCTTTTGTTTCAATTCCTTCAATCACCACATCGGTATGCAAGCTTTTTCCAACTTCAATAATTGCCGTTAAAATCGACATATTGCGCTGGTTGTCCAACACTTCATCAATTAACGATTTATCGATTTTTAACGTATCAATTTCAACATTTTTAATGACGTTCAACGAAGAATACCCTGCACCAAAGTCATCAATGGCTATTTTAATACCGAGTCTTTTCAAGTCCTCTATCAGTTTTGAGGATTCCTCAATATTCAGCATAACGCTTTCCGTAATTTCGATTTCAAAAGAAGACGGATCGACTTTTTGCTGCGCCAAAATGCCTCTTACTTTTTTACTGAAATTGTGGTCTTTGAATTGGCGGGCGGAAACGTTGACCGAGATCTTCACTTTCCGGAACCCTTTGCTTTCCCATTCTTTCATTTGCCGGCACGCCTCTTCAATTACCCACTCGCCAATCGGCACAATGAGGCCCGTCTCTTCGGCCATCGGGATAAACTCAGCCGGAGAAATCACGCCAATACCGGAATGCCAGCGAATCAATGCCTCTAAGCCAATCAAGCGGCCTGTCTGCAAATCAATCTGCGGCTGGTAGTATAATTGGAACTCCTGCAACTCAATCGCTTTTCTTAAGGCATTTTCCAATTGCAATTTCCGTGTGATTTGGCTGTTCAAATCTTCCGTGAAGAACTGGAAATTGTTCTTCCCTTTTTCTTTGGCGGAGTACATGGCAATATCGGCATGGCGTATCAACATTTCGTCATTACTTGTGCATTCCGAAAGCATGCTGATTCCAATGCTTAACGTCGTCAAAATTTCATGGTCAAAGAGGAAAATCGGACGATTCATTTCCCTTAAAATCCGATCTGCCAGTTCGGCTACTTCTTCCGTCGAAATATCTTCTATCAGAACAATGAATTCATCGCCGCCCAGGCGTGAAATCTTATCCTGTTCGCGCAGACATGCACTGAGCCGTTTTGAAACTAGGCGTAAAAACAAATCCCCGCCATGATGCCCTAATAAATCATTGATGCTTTTAAAATCATCAAAGTCGATCAACAACATGGCAATGGAATGATTTTGGCTTTTGGCTTTTTGGACCATTTCACTGACATTGTTGTAAAACCAATGACGGTTAGGCAACCCCGTCAAATGGTCCGTAAATGCCAATTCTTGAATTTTCTTTTGCGTTTGTTTTTTTTCGGTCACATTACGAACGATAGAAAAAGCGCCGTCCACTTTCCCTTGTTTTTTAATCGGTACAGCACTGACATCTACTTCGATCAAATTGCCGAATCTATCGATGAGCTTTTGGTCAACATACAGAGAGTTGCCTTTTTTTACTTTCAAAAAAGACTTATAGACACTTTTCACATCATCTAAAATAAGGGATGGATATGACATGCCGTATAACTCTTCTTTTGAGTATTGAATCAATTCTTCCGCTTTTTTGTTGACGTTTTTGAAAGATCCATCCAATGCGATTTCAAAAACAGCATCCAAGTTATGATCAAACAACGAGCGATATTTTTCTTCATTCTCTTCCAGCAACTGAAGGGCTTGTTTTTCACTTGAAATGTCTTTGGCAATGCCAAAAACACCGGTTATTTCACCGTCTACCATAATCGGCAAATTGGTGATATCCAACGGAATCGGATGCCCCTTTTTATGAACGCCAACAATTTCATAATTTTGCGGTTGCCCCTGCAGCGCTTGTTCAAAATGCAACCACGATAACGCAATGTTTTCTTTTGAAATCACTTTATCAAAGCTCATCGTAATAAATTCATTTTCCGTATAACCAAGAATCGCTGTTATGGACCGGTTCACATTGGTAATGCATCCTTCTCGGTCCACAGAATAAACAATGTCCGGGTTGTATTCAAACAAAGACAAATAAAGCTGTTGGCTTTCTATCAATTCTTTTCTTGTCTTTTTTTGTTCAGTGACGTCTCTTAAAATAAGTTGGATTGCTGGTTTCCCATCAAATTCAATGCCAATCCCACTAATTTCGACGTCCATATAATTCCCATCGGGTGTCGCAACTTTTTCTTCTAACGGCTTTCCTTTCAAGCCGTTCTTCATATCTTGTATGCGCTCTTGGACAAGCTTTTGAAACTTAGGATGAACATAATCCGTTATGGATTTACCAATAAACTCATTTTTGTCTGTCCGTTTGATCATTTTCAGACATGCTTCATTTACAAAAACAATTTCTTTTCCGCTATGGATGACAATGGCTTCAGGAGAAGCTTCGATAGTTCTCCGAAAACGTTCTTCGCTTTCTTGCATTTTCGTTAATAAAACCCGTTCAGTTTGGATGGATTGAAAATCCAGAAAAGCGGAAAAAATAGCCACTGCCAAAATGATCAACACGCCCATGGTCGTAATCAATGCCATTGTTTCGTTATGAATTCCCGAAGGCAATTCTCCTGAAATCCGGGCAGGATGGACAACGGCTTTTACACCCAAATAATGAACGATCGAAATGGCAGCGCCTAGCAGAGCTGCTCCAGCCCATCGTGCACCGAACGAGCTATGCGGATTTTTTCCGAAGAACACCATTAAAGCTAGTGCACAAAATCCAACGGCAATTATTATGGACAAGATAAAGTAGAAAGGTTTAAACTCCATGCCAGCCTGCCCTAGTTGAGAGTAAATCCCGATATAATGCATCAGAGCGATAGCTAACCCCAAAATGACCCCACTGGCAAAACGCCTCTTTTTACAGAACGGCGCGTAAACTAAAGCAGCAAAAGCCCCCCACGAAGCGATTGTTGCTGCACCATAAGACAGAAACAATAAGAGGGGATCGTAACTTAACGGCGAATTATGCTGAAAAGCCATTAGCCCAATAAAATGCATCGAAAAAATGCCAGCCCCCATAATAAATGAAGCCGAAAAAGTTCTGATGGCTTTTTTCTTTGTAGGAAACTCCACAATTCGTTCAACAAGGACAAGGGATGTATAAGATGAGATAACTGCTATAAAGACAGAAACAGTTACCAAAAAAAAGCTAGCTGATTCAAACAATTTTATTTTCCAACTCCTATTATTTAGAAAGAACTAAGACCATTATACCCTATTAAAACCAAATATTAATAAAAAAATATTCTTCTGCTTTTTTTAGTTAAATGGATTCTGCCATTCCATTAATAAGGCATAGTGATGCGACTCTTCATCTTTTAAATAATTGGGAAGCAAACACATTGGCATACGGCCGCAGCGCAGTAAAAATGTAATAACGGGATCGCGCAGCTTGCCGGCAATCACTTGGTCGATATATTGCTGCGGCGAAAAATCGTCCGCGTGGCGGTGGTACCCCGGCATCCGCCCGCCGCCGAGCACGCGGTCTAAGTTGTCATGAACGACTCGTTCGTACATGGCTTGCATTAAGAGTTTGCCTAAATCTAATCGGCGAAACGCCGGTTTGATGCAAACATCAACTATATATAAGGTTTTGCCCTGAGGCTGGTGCGTGGAAATAAAGCCGCTTCCTGTCACCTCTTCCCACGAATGCTGGGGATTTTTCAGATCAAAATTGATTAGCAAGCTTGTGATCGAACCAACAAGTTCTCCTTTGATTTCCACACATACAGCTCCATCCGGATAATTTTGCACGTGGCTTCTGAGCTGGTCCTCACTCCACAAAAGATCTGGCGGAAACGGCGGAGGAAAACTTTCTCGCTGAACTGAAATCAATGCTGGAAAGTCTTTTTCCTCGTAGTTGCGCACGACAGCTTTCACCGGTTTTTCTCCGTCAAAAACAAAGCATTCTTTTTTGTACATAATCGGCTCCCTCTCCTTTATAAGCTATTTTCCTTACTATACATTTCTTGTTTAGTGAATGCACCGGCTTTTTTAAGTGAAGAAATAAAGAAAAAGGCAAACCCGAAATCGGTTGGCCTTCTTTTCCTTGACTCTATTTAGTTTTCTAATACCAATAAGGCAGCGCCTAAAATGCCGGCTTCGTTTTCAAATTGAGCTACTTTAACTTCTAATGGATTTAACAATAGCGGTTCTAAGTGGCCCATAAATTGGCCCCACCAATGCTCAGCCGACTCAGAAACGCCGCCGCCGATTACTACAATGTCCATGTCAAAAGCCGCTTGAAGCGAACTGATGATGAGCGCCAAATCTTTTGTGAATCCTGCTACAACTTGCTGCGCCGCAACATCCGTTTTGGCCGTTGCAAAAAGTTCCTGAGGCGAAATGGTGAGCCCCGCTTCTTTGATTCGGCGCACAAGCGCTGTGCCGGATACATATTGTTCATAACAGCCGTCTCGGCCGCATGTGCAGCGCACACCGTTCGGGTAAAGAATCATATGGCCAACTTCAGCAGCGCCGCCGTGTTTGCCGCCGCTCAATAATTTGCCGTCCCAAATAATGCCGCCTCCAAGTCCAGTTCCGAGCGTTAAGCAAACAGTACGCCCGTAGCCTTTGGCCGCCCCAAACTTCGCTTCTGCCAGCGCGGCTGCATTGGCGTCGTTGTCTACCGCCACCCGTTTTCCGGTTGCTTGTTCCAATTGAGCTTTTACCTGCGTTCCACTCCAGCCGGGCAATGTATCGGTTGCGTAAATGACTTTGCCTTCCGCTGGATCGACAAAACCATGCGTGCCGATGCCGATTGCTTCGATTTCTGGATCTTGCGCAAGAAAGCGCAGCACTTGTTTTTCCAAATACGGATAAAGCGGAAACTCAGTCGGCAATTTCTCGTCCAACGTGATTGTTCCAGCTTCGTCTACTACGCTTATGCGAATTTTCGTTCCACCAATGTCCACACCTAATACTTTTACCATAGTTACCCTCTTTCTTTTGCAGCTTCACAAATACTCAAGCTTTGTTTTGCCAGATTTCGGTCTTATTCAATATGGTATAGATAATCCTTTTATTCATCAAGGTTCTTTTCTGCAGAATGCCCATTAAGTTGCTAAAGAATGGGTAAAGAAAAAGAAAACTGTTTCGGGAGGCGTTTGCTTTGATTAAAAAATGGCTTAAAGAGTCTAATTATACAGTTGTCTTCACGGGTGCCGGCATGTCGACGGAAAGTGGGCTGCCGGACTTCCGCTCTGCGAATCAAGGATTATGGGAACAAAAAAACCTCGCGGAAGTCGCGAGCATTCAGTCGCTCCAGCAAAACCCGGAAGAATTCACCGATTTTTACCGGAGCCGCATGGTTGGGTTAAAAGAATTCGCCCCTCACAAAGGGCATTATTTATTAGCAAAATGGCAAAAGCGAGGGTTCTTGAATTCGATAATTACGCAGAATGTGGATGGCTTTCATCAATTGGCAGGCAGCGACAACATAGCGGAACTGCACGGCACGCTGCAGAAGGTGTTTTGCCAAAACTGCGGAACGGTTTATGAAAGTGACATTTACTTAGAAAAAACCAATCAATGCACAGCGTGCAGCGGAATGCTGCGGCCTTCTATCGTGCTTTTTGGGGAAATGCTGCCGGAACAACCGTTTGAAATGGCGCTCGAAGAAGCAAGCGGCGCCGAATTGTTTATCATTCTCGGTTCTTCTTTGAGCGTTTCGCCGGCCAACCAATTTCCGCTCATCGCCAAAGAAAGCGGCGCCCGCGTCATCATCGTCAACCGCGAACCGACGCAGCTCGACAGCTATGCAGACGAAGTGGTGCACGACCGCAATATCGGAGATGTATTGGAGGAATGGGACGGGTTTTTAAAATAGAAAAAGCCCTTGGCAACGGATTGCCAAGGGCTTTGAAACTTATAGAAAGACGATAATTGCGAGAATTGCCGCTAACACAAGGCGGTAAATCGCAAACGGCATTAACTTGATGCGTGAAATCAATTGCAGGAAAAAGCGGATTGAAATCAAAGCGAAGACAAACGCGCTGATAAAGCCGACAACGTAGAACGATAAATAATCCATTGACAGCTGATCCAAGTTTTTAATAACGGATACGAGGCTTGCTCCGAACATGATCGGCACTGCCATGATAAACGTGAAGTCCGCCGCCGTCCGGTGATTAAGTCCGAACAGTACGCCGCCTGAAATGGTAGCGCCTGAACGGGAGAATCCTGGCCATAGTGACAAACATTGAACCAAGCCGATTTTAAACGCCTGTACATATGTAATTTCATCCAATGAATTGATATGCGGATTTTTTGGTCCGAATTTGTCGGCAACGATCATGAGAATCGCTCCAGCGACCAATGCATAAATGACCGTCTCGACGCCAAACAAATGGTCATCGATCAAGTCTTTGAAAGCAAATCCAAGTACCACTGCCGGCAGCATGCCGATAATAACGTGAAGCAAGTTGAAGCGGCCGCTCGTTTTCTGTCCTTCTATTTTATACAAGCCGACAAGACTGAAAAGGCGTTTCCAAAATACAACGACTACCGCTAAAATCGAACCTAATTGTATAACGATTTTAAATGTGTTCGCAGGATATTTCCCTAGAAATTCCTGTGATTTCAACCACATATCATCAACGATGATTAAATGCCCCGTTGAAGATACTGGCGCAAATTCGGTCATGCCTTCTACAAAGCCTAAAATCAATGCCTTTAATAAATCAAATAATTCCATAACGTAAGTTATCCCTCTTTCTGCGAAAACGTTTTTTTCGTAGACGCTGTTTTCTATTATGGCATAAACCAATGTTGAATTGGTGGCCATTTTTTATTTGCTCGACTTCCCCATACATGTCCCACCTTAGTACAAGACGTTGCGGATGCTGTGGAGGATGCGGGAAACGGCCAACTTATTCGTAAAAAATCCGCTTCCGGCATCGGAAACGGATCTTCTTCCTGCTCAGTCTTCAAAAACTTTTGCTGCAAAGCCGGCGACGTAATCGCTGCCGCCGTTGTCTTCCACGTTTTCGATCATCATCGCCAGGATGAATTCCGGATTTTTGGAGTCATACGTAACGAAAAAGCCGTTTTGCGCGCCGCCTTCTTCATCCAATGAAGCTTTCAATTCTGCTGTTCCGGTTTTGCCGGCCAGCGGAACTTTTTTGCTGTTTGCCGATTGGGCATAGCCGTCCACGACAACATTGCGCATGCTGCTGCGCAGAATTTCAGCGTTTTCCCCGCTGATCAAGTTTTCTTTCCATACTTGCTGGTCTTCTTCCTCTAAAAACAAGGTTGGCTTGTACATCGTGCCATCGGTTAAGAATGGTTCGTACATGGAAGCCAAATGCAAAATATTTGTCAGCATTTGCCCTTGGCCGAACGCCGTATCCGCCAATTGCCCTTCAGAACCGATCTTGCCGTCATTTGAAATTTGCGGAGCTTTCAATCCGTAAGAGTATGGCATGTCTTCGCCAAACCCAAACTTTTTCAATCCTTCCGCAAACGTTTCATAACCCATTTTCAACCCTTGCTGGGCAAAATAAATATTATCCGAATAAACGAGCGCTTTGTTCAAATCGATCGGGTTTGGTGCATCGGGATGCACGCGCGCCACGCGGTAATTGCCCCATGACTTGTCTTTTTGCCACGTGGCTCCGTTGATTTCCAATCCTTCAGCTGGATTCAATAGCCCGGATTCCATGCCGATGGCTGCAGTGACCGGTTTGATGGTCGAACCGGGTGCGTAAGTTGCTGCAAAGCGATTGAACAATGGATTCAATGGATCTTCCTGCAATTCGGCATAGCGGTCTCCGCTCATGCCGACGATAAACTCGTTCGGGTCAAATCCAGGAGAGCTGACAAGCGCAAGCGTTTCACCCGTTTTCGGGTTTACAGCGGCACTCGTTCCCGCTTCGCCGTTCATTGCGTCATACGCTTTTTTCTGCAATTCGGCATCGATTGTCAGTTTGACCGTCTCGCCGTCAACCGCTTTCGTTTCCGCTACAGTGATCGTTTCAGCGCCTTCTTGCGGTTTTTCAATGTAAATGCGCGCTCCGCCAGTTCCACGAAGACGGTCTTCTAATAAAAATTCCAAGCCTTGTCGGCCGATATAATCATTTGCTGTATAGCCGTCCGCTTTGCGTTCTTCCAATTGCTCAGCCGTAATGCCGGCAATATAGCCGCTCAAGTGGGATAACGCTTTTCCATAAGGATATTCCCGCATGTCCACACCTTGAAGTGCAACGCCTTGCAAGGCATCGGTTTTTTCCAGCAAGTCTTTGTCGTTTTTTGAAGCTCGGGCAATCGGCACGAAATAATTAGGCTGCACCCAGCTTTGCTTGAGCTTGTTGTCAATAAATTCACGGGAGACGCCAAGCATTTCCGCCAGCTCATCTTTCACCGATTCATCTTCGATTGTTTCAGGCACGATGCCAATGTCAAAACCGCTGCCATTTGCGGCAATCTTGTTGCCGTTGCGGTCCACAATTTCACCTCGTGCCGCTTCCGTACGTGAAACGCGGAGCGCGTCGCCCGCTTCGAGCTCAGGGAAAATATAAGAAGGATTCCATTCAACAAACCAATTGCCTTCTTCTTTTTCTTTTGCCTCGTGAAGCAGCGTCAAGGTCCGTTCAAATTCCACCGGCCCGGCGAGCGTTTCCATGCTTACTTGAATGCGGAAATCCGCCGGTTTTTCCGGATCCCATTCTGTGTCTTCTGCAGGTTTCGTATACGCCACTTTCAAGTTTTTAATGCCAAGATCTTCTTGCAGCTTTGCCTGCCGGTCCGCAAAATCTTCTTTGCTGTAGGTCATTTTCGATCCTTCATTCAAATACTCCGCATACATCTCCGAGAAGTTTCCTTCATTCCACTGCCCTATGTATTCTTTCAGCCGATCTTCCGGTGTTGCCTGTTTCTGGCATGCCGTTAGAACGAAGAGACATAACAAGGCGAAAACTGCGAGCACTCGCTTGTTCATTCCAAAACCTCCATTTTCTTCTTGTTCCCTTTATTTTACCAGTTCACAGGCTGACTAAAAATTAAAATATCAATTTCTCATTATACAGGATATAGAGACGAAAAAAAGGAGCAGCCGGTTTCAGCTGCTCCTTTTTTAATTTACTTTGTATAAAGCGCGTTTGATACCAAGCGGAACAAGTAATCGGTATGGTCACGGAACGCCGGCTCTAGTCCAATCAACGTCACGTCTTTGCCCGTTTCACGGATGATGACTGGCTGGCCGGTGGCTTTTTCATTGCCTTTCCAGTGCCCTGCAACAAAAAAGTCGCTTTCATCGTATGCGGCAAGAACTTCTTTTTCTTCAACGCCGCCATACCAAGTCGGCCGATACACGAATCCAATGTCATCTTGGCCATAACCTGCCGTCACACCGGTCCCATCATAGTCGACGTTGACGATTCCGTTGCTGTTGGAATCACCGGTTTGGACAGTGGCATCGGTTAAGCCCAGCGTTTTCGCGGCATGTGATCCACCTGCTCCGGCTGCGATAAATTTGCCGCCGCTATCAATGAAGCTTTTCACTTTTTGCTGGAATGCGGTAAACTGCGCTGCATTTTGGAAACCAAACTCCAAGTTGGCTGCATTCAATTTCGTGGAAATCAGATTTTCCGTGCCGTTGTAAATAAAAGCATCATAGGATTTCAAACCGTATTTCGCTACTTCAACAGGCGTGACTTCTTTTGCGTCAAAACCTAAGCGCTCAAGCGCCAGCGTCATTCCCGAATGCGTTTGCTGTTTGTTCATGCCGCCGTCTTCCAGAAGTGCGACTTTCAATTTAGACAGCTTTTTCGCATCAAACGGCACAACCCCGCTCTCGATATTCAAACCGGATTTTTTCACTGCTGAATAAATGGTTTTCGCTTTGGCATTCACATAGAAATCGCCTTCGCTGTCGCGTCGAACTGAGACGCCGCGCTTCAGCAGCGTATTTACGAGCTCAACCGCTTTAACAGAAGAATTTGGCACGACATACGGCCCTTTTCCTGAAAGCGATCCTTCCCCGTCGACTTGATGGACGTTTTTAGCCGGCACGTTGACTTCTGTGCTTACCGGATTTGCTTCAAAGCCCCATAATTCCGGCAAACTCCATGCGGAAATGTCATACATCGAAGGCGTATCATCCGTAATGTCTTCCCCGTCCCACAACATCGTATTGGCAAGGCCCGCTTTCGCTTGGTCCATGTGAACAATATAAGTGCCTTTATCGTATCTTACGCCGCCCGCTTTAAAGCTCGTTGATGCACGGACCACGTCGATGTCATTGCGGATCAAGTGGTTGACCGCTTTTTCAGTCACTGTCGGATCGTCTTCATCGACAGGAAGCACGTACGCTTCCGGGAAAAATCCTTCTTCGTGGTTCGGGTGGTCAAAATTGATGCCACGCTTGAAGATTTCGATTTGGTCGGACAGCATCTCTTGTTTATTTTCTGTTGCATATTGAAGTGCACCCATGATGGCGTCATTCATCCACTTTACGCCGTCTTCATCGTTTGTCGGCGCTTCTAATGTATGGCCATAAGCTCCGTGGTACATGGCGTACATCGGTGTAAAGATCGGCGGGTAATCGTCCCAGCCTGCCTCGTCATCGCGCTGCGGCACGTAAACGCCCGTCATCTCTTTATACAAGTCTCCTTCGAACTCATCTTTGTTTCTCATAATTGAGCTTTCCATCGCTTCCGCTTGTTTGAATGCCCATTTATTGTACAAATCGTATTCATAGTTCGGGTTATGCGGCGGCGTGCAAGGCTCGATCAACCCTTGCTTGTTTGGCGCGTAATTTTTCACGTAGCCGTGCGTATCCAAAAACACCATTGGGTTCCATTCTGTGATCAAATCGACCGTATGACGCGTTTCTGGCTGGGACTGAGTAATAAAATCACGGTTCAAATCAATGCCCTCACCGTTAAAGCGCGTGGCGTCGACCCGGCCGTCCGGGTTCGCTACGACATTGAAAATGAGAATGTTGTTTTTCAGAATGGTTTTGGTCGTTTTATCGTTTTGCTTGGCAAAGCGTTCGATCAAATCAAGAACGGCGTCGCTGCCGACAAATTCCGTGCCATGTATCGACCCGTTGATCATAATTGGAACTTTGAAGTCTTTGTTTTTTTCAATCCACGCTTGTGCTTTTTCTGGGTTTTTGATCATTTGTTCTCTTAGCGCTTTGTTTTCATTCATGCTGCCGCCAGATTTGGGATCGTTGATGGTGACCACATATAACGGCAACCCATCGGAAGATTTGCCCGACACTTCCACTTTGATGCGATTGGATGATTTCGCGATTTTTTGAAGTTTCGCGCCGATTTCCGAGAACTTCACAAAATCATAATTCTCCGTGTTGAACTTGCTGCCATCCTGCTCCTCAAGTTTCTTAATATATGTATTCGGAGAATGTGCCACTGCCGTAGACAACGGTGCAGAAGCGAGCAAGCTGAATGCCAGTAAACCACTAATTGTTTTTTTCATCGTTCCATTCCTCCATTTTTTTGATGTTCGTATAAATATTTACCAAATATAATATTAATAGAAATTTACAAGGATTCCCATCATTCTATGGAGCTATATTTTTCAGTGAATTCAGGTAAATTTGACATATATACAAAGTTTTCAGAAGAAACTTTTTATTCATTTCTATACTTTTTAGTTGTTAAGAGGCTTATTAACGCTTCTTTGTGTTAACCAATTAACAAAAAAGGTTGACTGAAATCTCAATTTTTTTTATACTTTTCCTATACTGAGCACGGAGGAACCTATATGACCATTACAGCAACACGATCGGCCAATCACACCCGCACCTTACAGCTTGTACAAATTGCCATGTTTGCCGCATTGATGGCAATCGGCGCCAACATTTCTGCCTTTCTTGTCATCGGTGGAGTGCCAATCACCCTTCAAACGTTTTTCGCAATATTAGCAGGCATTTTGCTTGGCAGCCGGCTTGGTGCCATTGCAATGGCCGTTTACGCATTTATCGGCTTGGCCGGCCTGCCGGTTTTCGCCGAATTTTCAGGCGGCATGGACACACTAATCAGCCCCACTTTCGGTTTTATCGTATCTTTCGTTTTTGTCGCTTTCATTACAGGTATGATCGCCCAAAAATTCCCGTCGCGCACCGGCTTTATTGCTGCTGCGATTGTGGGAACCGCAGTCAATTATTTAATCGGGACCAACTGGATGTATGCCGCATATAAATTGTGGTTTGCTGCTCCGGAAGGCTTTAGCTACAAAATGGCATGGGCCTGGATGGCGGTGCCGTTGCCAAAAGACTTGATCCTTGCCGTACTTGCCGGCATTTTCGGCTTCCGTTTAAAACCGTTGATTCGAAAATTCCAATAAATACACGATCAAAACCCTTTCGCCGATTTGCGAAAGGGTTTTTCAATGGAAAAGAAGTTGGACTTTTTTGTCCGTTATTGCTACAACGGAAAGAGACAAGAAAATTGAAATTTGAGGAGGGCCACGATGAACGTATTGCGTTATTCATTGTTCGATGTATTTACTAAGCAGCCTTTCGGAGGCAACCAACTCGCCGTCTTTCATGAAGGCGATGGCCTGTCAGCCGAAACGATGCAAAAAATTGCCCGAGAACTTAACCTTTCAGAAACTGTTTTTCTTTGTGCACCGCACCATCCAAAAAACCAAAAAAGCTTGCGGATTTTCACCCCGCAAATGGAATTGCCGATGGCCGGCCATCCTACAATCGGAGCAGCGTTCATGATGGCCGATCAAGAATTGATTCCAACGGACGAAGGGCAAAACGACTGGATTTTGGAAGAGACGGTTGGGGACATACCTGTCATGGTCCATAAAAAAGACGGACGAATTGCTCGGGTTGAAATGAAGCAGCCCCTTCCAACGTTCGGAGAGGTTTTTCCGGAGAGACAATTGGCCGCTGATTTATTGTCTTTAGCCGCCGAAGAGCTCGATCCAGGCCTTCCTCTTCAAACCGTATCTACTGGAGTGCCGTTTTTGTTTGTTCCAGTGAAGTCGCTTGCTTCTATCCGAAACATTAATTTCCGGTCGGACGTTTGGGAAAAACATTTTAGCCTCCATCCAAATGCGCAGCATATTTTTGCCTTCACAACTGAAACAGAAGAAATGGATTCCACCGTCCACAGCCGGATGTTTGCCCCTGCTATGGGAATTCCGGAAGATCCCGCAACGGGTGCCGCAAGCGGTCCGCTCGGCGCTTATTTGGTGGAGCATGGCGTCGTGCCATTTGAAGAAAGCGGCAATTATGCAATTCGAAGCGAACAAGGCATGGAAATGGGGCGCCCGAGTTTCATTGAAATAGCCATCAGGAAAAACGGGACGGAATTCCAAGAAATCAAAATCGGCGGTACTTCTGTAGCCGTTGGCAACGGAGAACTTTATGTAGGGGATTTTGTTTAATCACAAAAAAAGCCGTCTCCAGTCTGTTAAGACCGGAGATGGCTTTTACTTTTTATATTTGGTCGGCATGGATTTCCATTGGTCTTCCAACCATCGGTCAAAGTCTTCACCTTTATCGCCTTTATACGTATCGTAAATATCAGAACGCATTTTTTGCAATTTCACTTTGTACTCTTCGTACGTGTGATCTGCCGGCAAGCTTTTTTTGATGCGCAGCAACACTTTTGATGCGTCTTTGATCAAATCAAATTTCTTTCGTTCCGGCAATTGCACGTCTTCGCCAAATCCTTTTAACGCCTCATAAGCGGCTACCTGCACTTGATACACAGGATCGATTTCCATGCGGCGCGTCAGCATATCAACTGTCTGTTCGCTTTTCCACTTGCTTAGTTCTTCCACTGCAGCCAAACGTTCTTTCCAGTTGGCATTGCGGTTTATCGCTTTTTTCAGTTCGTCGTAATTTGGCGGTAAGTTGTTAGTGTTTTGTTCAGTCAAAATGTCATTCTCCTTTTTTCATTTTCTTTTGCAGAAAATGGGTCGATCTCCCGTTCACAGAACAAGTTGTTCCCATTATACCATCTTCGGGGGTAAAAGAACAAAAGGCGAATTTTGCGATTACATATGTGTTCTTTTCATTGTTCGATTTCTGAAAATCCCATACACCACTAGCGCCCCACAGAAAAAAGCAAGGCCAATAAAAATAGCGGTGTCTCCTCTATTCCCGAGACTATAGTTTTGATATGCAAACACACCCATAGCAACAGCGCTGATCGTCAGGCTCAATAGAATCGACGGATGGATTTTGATTTTTTCTGCCAACCTTTAAAGTGCCGCTACTGCTTGAATCAAGCGGTCCACTTCTTCTTCGGTGTTGTAAGGAGCCAGCCCGGCACGAATCCAGCCGCCGCTTTTATTGATGTCTATGCGGTCCGCTAAGGTAGATGCATAGAAGTGGCCAGAAGCGATGAAAATGCTGTGCTCTTCAGCCATGATTTTGCACACTTCTTCCGGTGCAACGCCCGCTACCTGGAAAGCGATTGTGGGTGTTTTTGGAACGTCATGTGCAGCTTCAAACAATGTTACGTTAGCCAATGCGCGCAGTCCTTCGCGTAAGCGATCAGCCAAGCTATTTTCATGGGCTTCAATGTGTTCGATGCCAGACAAGATGCGTTCTCTCGTTGTCGCTCCTTCACCAAAGCTTTCGAAAAATGCAATCGCCGGTGCAATGCCCGCGATGCCTTCGTGGTTTTGCGTGCCTGTTTCCAGGTTGTCTGGATAATTGCTTGGGGCAGGCACCAGTTTATACGGTTCGAGCTCTTTAAAAGTTTCTTCTCTTATTGCAGCGATTCCAATATGCGGGCCGAAAAATTTATAGGCAGAGCACAACAAAATGTCGATATTTTGCTGGTCGCGGTCGATGGCGATATGCGGCGCAGCGTGAACGGCATCTGCAGCGACAAGCGCGCCGACTTCCTTGGCGCGTTTCGTAATCGGCTCCATATCAACGATTGTTCCTACAGCATTTGAAGCCATGCCAATCGCGACAAGACGCGTGTTTTCATTGATGACTTCGTTTAAATCGCTTAAATCCAATGTCAGGGACTCGGTATTTACTTTAATCCAGCGCACTTT
Organism: Planococcus sp. YIM B11945; assembly: GCF_050864155.1. Taxonomy (NCBI): domain Bacteria; kingdom Bacillati; phylum Bacillota; class Bacilli; order Caryophanales; family Caryophanaceae; genus Planococcus; species Planococcus sp. YIM B11945. Next base: position 26,928 of record NZ_JBOZWR010000007.1, read on the forward strand.
AAGGCCTCGGTCTTCTGCTAACAATAGCCACGGATCAACATTCGCCCGGTGGTCCATTTCAGTTACGACAATTTCATCGCCCGCTCCCCATTTTTTTCCGAGCGCGCGCGAAATAGCCAACGTCAACGTCGTCATATTGGCGCCAAATGCCACTTCATTCGTTTGAACGTTTAAAAAATCTGCCACTGCTTGCTTGGCATTCGCAATAATTTCTTCCGTTTCCCAGCTTGACGGAAAAGAGCCATGAAGATTCGCTCCGCCGTTTTCCATATAGCGCGCAATGGCATCAATCGCGAATTTTACGACTTGCGAACCCCCTGGTCCGTCGAAATAAGCGACGCTGCGGCCATTGTATGTACGTTTTAATGCAGGAAATTGTTCCCTCACTTCATTGATTGGAAAAAGCGTTTCTGTTGTTTTCATCTAGTTCGCTCCTTTTATGGTGAAATGGATAACCGTTACCTCTGTAAGTATAGTTAATAGTCTGAATTATTTCAATTCTGCAATTCACTCTACTTCTATTGAAAACGCCCAGTTTCCATCGCCTTGCTTCCAATTTGCCACTACATGATAGATGTAAATCCCTTTTTCATTCGGAGCCCGTATAACGTCATTTTCTATTTGAATGGCTTGTACATTGTTTTCATCAATCCATTGATTTACTTGCAGCGTTTTAGAAATCGGCTTTTTCTTAAAGTCGATCGTGACTTCTTCATTTGGGGAAACGATCGTCGGATTGTGTTTTTGTGCCATTTCCATCGGTGTGGTATAGACATAATCCACACATTGCCCACGCAAAAGCCCCATCCAGCAGTACGACCCCTGGGTAAGCGGAATACCAGTGTTTTCGGTGGAAACCTCAGGTGAAGGGGGCGCTGAACGAAACGGCTCAAAAATGATGATTCCTATCACAATCAGTCCAATGGCAATAAATAAAATAGCTTTTCTCATTGGCTTCTCCCCCCTTTCACAAATAGACGTATGAAATGGGGAAAAGTCTCGAAAAAAAAACTGCTCTTTGACTCGTCGTTAAACGAGCAAAAAGCTGCTTTTTTGAATCAATTTGCGATGGATGCTTTTGTACAGGCTTCGACAAATGCGGTGAACAAAGGCATAACCTCCGGCACGCGTTCCGCCATCATTTCAGGATGCCACTGAACAGCGCAGACAAACCGATCGCCTGTCCATTCCATGCCTTCCACTAAGCCGTCAGGAGAAAACGCCGCTGCTTCGAACCCTGTCCCTAAGTCTTTCACAGCTTGGTGGTGGTAGCTGTTGACGGGCAGTGTTTCCGTTTGATAGATATGGGCCAGCTTTGAATTTTGATCGAGCGTGACATCGTGGACCGAATGGTAGATAGGCGATTTAACGACCGAGTGGTTAAAGCAATCCGGACGCTGCTTGCGTAAATCTTGAAAAAGCGTACCTTCGGCTGCGACGTTCAACAGCTGCATTCCCCGGCAAATCCCTAAAACCGGAATATCACTGTCGAATAAAACCTTTTTAGCCAGCGCCACTTCATGCAGGTCACGTTTCGGCTCAATTTCACCCAGCTCATAGCTTGGGTATTCTCCGTACAGGCGGGAATCGACGTCAGAGCCGCCAGTGAAAAGGATGCCATCTAATTTAGCTAGCAGCAATTCTGCCGTTTCAGCGCTCTCGGTAACCGGCAAGATGACTGGAATGCCACCTGCGCGTTCAATTGACAATATGTAATCATCCGACAACAGCTGCCACTCTTGCCCCGGCAGGCCCAATCCTGTTTTTAACCCAGCTGAACTTTCCGATGAATAGTTGGCGCATATTCCGATTAATGGTTTCATTTATGATTTTCGCTCCTGTCTTGTTATAGCCATTTTGCTTATTAGTATAATGGACTTTCGCACGTTTTTCTTCTATCTTTGCTTCGTGTTGGCTGCTTCTTTTGCGATGGCAAACGCCAATTCGTGATCGTCCATTATATAGGGAATTTCTTCCGGCTCCACCCAAATGCGGCTCAACGTTTCGTTTTCCCGTAAAAATGGCAGGCACGCTTCAATGTCTACCCGGTAAAATAGCTGGTAGCCAATTTTCGGATAAAGCCCGCCTTCGATAAAATACGGATTATCGGTATGATCCACTTCAATAGCACCTATGTATGACGCATTTCCTTCAACGTACGCTTCTTCGTAAATTTCCCGGTGCAGCGCTTCTTCCGGTGACTCGCCCTTTTCCACATGCCCGCCAGGCACGTTAAACCCCCGCCCTTTAACATGCACAAGAACGATTTTCCCTTGATCAAAGCAGTAGCCGTGGACGCTCGTCACTTGATCGGTTTCTTTAATCTCCTTTGACGGTTGCCAGGTTAAGGAAATTACCTGTCCACCCCAATTCACAACGGTTTGATTAAGCATACGGCTTCTCCTTTTGTTTTTAGCGTAAGCGACGAACGACTCCTCCATTACGCTTCAATATACGAAAGAACTTCATCCAAGTAGGTTTCCAATGCCTGCCCTGAATCCACGACTAAGTGTTCGACATTTAACGGCTTTTGGCTTAAGTTCACGTATACCGCAAAACTTTCTTCGGAATGCGCTCGCTCGATTTGGCTTGCCAGCCGTTTTCTTTCCGATAATCGCCGGTTGATTTCCTGAAAATCCGGCAAGTAACATTCGACATATTTGTATTTGGCGTTATGCTGCTCGGCTAACCGCATTCCGTTGCCCAACATTTCTTCATATAAACAAGGGCTGTCAAATATGACCGAGTGGCCTTGGGCAAGATGGAAGCCAATTAACGACCATTCAATTTGATAAGAGATTTTTCCTGCTTTGTCGGAATTCACTTCATTCGCTTGGAGGGATTCCAGCAATGCTGTTTTGACTATGTCGTGATCGACAATGACAGCACCCGTTTTGCTGGCTATTGCACGGGCAAGCGTCGATTTTCCGGAACCCGGAAATCCAGCCATTTGCAGAAAGAACATGTTAACAACCTCACTTTTTTCTCACTTGTTGGAACCAGCAAGTCTTATAGCCGACATGGTCCATTAGATTTTATTCGCTGTGTTTTTTAATTCCCCTTCTTTTTACAACCAACCCCGATCAGCCAATAGACGTCAAAATTTTTCTCACAACCCGGAAATTCAAACTAGAAAACCGTTGCCGGCAATCAAGACTGTCAGCAACGGTTTTTAGTTAGCTTTGGAGAATCGCTTCAATTTCATCCATTAACTCGGATTCAATCCGGATTTCCGCTGCCGGAATATTCGATAACACTTGCTCCGGTTTTTTCCCTCCCGGAATGACGGCATCCACGCCGGGCTGTTCCAAAAGCCAAGCAAGCGCCAAATTGGAAACGTCCGTGCCTTTTTTATCCGCAATCTTTTTCAACTGCTCTACTTTGCCGATGTTCTTCTCAAACGTGCCCGACTGAAACAGCGGAAGGCTTTGGCGCCAATCGCCTTCTTCCAGCGTAAAGTCGGTTGAGTATTCTCCGCCAAGAATTCCATAAGCAAGCGGGCCGTATGCCACAACTGAAATATTGTTTTGAACGCAATAAGGAAGAAGGTCTTCTTCAATGTCCCGGTGGAACATATTGTACGGCAATTGCACCGCCGAAATTTCAAGGCTGCCATTCGCTTCTTTCAACTGCTCAAGCGACACATTTGAAACGCCGATCGCCTTAATTTTCCCTTCTTGTTTTAAGCGGGACAGTTCAGCCACTGCTTCGCCAAGCGGCGTTTTCCCGTCCGGCCAATGAATGTAATACAAATCTACGTAATCCAATTGAAGCCGTTTCAAGCTATCCTCCAGGGCGTTTCGAAGATAAGCTGGGTCGTTGTTTTTCGTTCCGTTGCGCCAATCGCTGCCGCCTTTTGTCGCAATGACAAATTGATCGCGCTTGTATTCCTTCAGCACTTCGCCGACCAGTTCTTCTGAGCGGCCTTCGCCGTAGACGTCTGCTGTATCGATAAACGTAATGCCATGGTCGATGGCTGCGCGCACCAAATTCTTTCCGTCTTCTTCTCTTAACCCTTGATAAAGGTTATGGCCCCCCACTGCGTTTGTGCCTAGGCCTAAAGAAGAAATTTGAATGTCCGACTTTTTTAACGTGGAAAAATTCATGTAAACACCCTTTCTTTTGGATTATTCCCATTAATTATAAAGCTTTGAAAATTAGAATGCTCGAAATACCCACTCGAAAACGGCGCATTTATCCCGCTGTCACAGAATAGAAATGATTAACTTTCCGTTAAAAGGGAATTGCAGAAGAAACAGCAATTTTGAATGGAGGAACTTGAATGCAGAAATACACAACCCAAAACATCATTTACGCCGGAGTGGCGGCCGCCAGCATTTATCTTTTATTGCGCAATTATAAAAAACAAAAAAATACGTACTGGATTTATGCAGACCATGATATCCGAAACAGCAACGAAGTCGACCACCGGGAAAGCCCGAATGCTGCATACGACCATGCAGAAATCGGATTGACGGAGTTGGACGCAACTTACCGTTCCGAATGGGTATCTATGGGCTATCCTTTAACGAACCGTGAATTACGAGAAAATGAAAACGTGCATGATTGATCATAAAAAGGAGAAGCCAAAGTGCTTCTCCTTTTTTCTTTTGCTTCTATAGTCTGCTTGTTCACCAAGTATCTCCACCAGATGGAGGCGGCCAAGCCCCGATGGTTCTTCGGGCAAAGACGGCCTGTCCGGCATGGTACGTGTTATGGAGCATGATGGAAAGCAGGCAGTCAGCACGGGTTCTTTCCGGGCCGCCAAATCCTTGTTCCAATAAATCTTTTGCCGCTTCATGCTCGCCTTCTTTCAAGCCATCCAAGAAATGGACAATCGCAGACTGCCATTCTTCTTCGCTCGCCGGCGCTGGGGAGTCCGGCCAAGATTCTGAAGCGTGTTCCGGACTTTTAGGCGTTTTGCCTTTTAAGTAAGACAGCATAAAATCTTGCCAATAATTCATGTGGAACAAGGTTTCCCAAACTGAATGCGGGCAATTCTCGGGTTTTTCTCCCGCCTTTTGCCAGTCCAATCCATCAAAAACAGTTGAGGTGTCCACATGCACCCCTTTGCCGTGGAAGCCTTTTAGAAAAAGTTGTTCGTCCATACTGTTCCTCCTCGCCGTTTTCTTTTAATACCCATTCCGCTCTTTTTTTCAAAACCCTCTTCTATTTCGGCTTTATTTCCGCTCATCTGCCGCTAGTTCCATCGTTCCCGTAATTTCAATGCCGTTCAGCGCTTGTGTGGCGAGCCGATCCGCTTCCGCATTCTGTTTCCTTGGCACCAGTTCATACTCCGGCTGGATGCCCAGTTTTTTTAGCTTCCCATCTATCCGGTCAGCCCAACTTGCCAGTTCTTTTTCAGGAACTGCCCAATCGCCGCTCATTTGATTGATCACCACGTTGGAATCTCCAACAAAGCGAACAGGCAAATGATGGACATCTAACAGTTCGAGTTCTTGGATGCCTAAGTAAAGCGCAGCGTACTCGGCTTCGTTATTCGATTCAATCTCAGAAGCCGAAGCGTTTTGCCGCAAGCGGTACGCTTTGCCGTTTTGTTCGTAGTAAATGACGCAGCCCAGCCCCGACTCTTTCGTCTCCCGGTCATAGCCTCCGTCAAAAAACACCGTGATGTTATGCGGCTCTGTTTCAATTCCTTTTACATAGGCTTTCAGTTCCTTGAGCGTCCACGTGCTGTCATAGCTGTCCGTAAACGACAGCAGTTTCGTCCGTCCGGTTCGTTCCAAATCTTCTGCCAGCAGCAAGGCTTGCGCCGGCGGCATGTCTTCAGAGCGGAAGAGCGTCTCTGTTCCTTTAGGAGTACGGTAGTTCCAATCGATTCGAATCTTCATCTTCACTCCCCCTTGATTTCTCTTATTGCCGATTCGACATCTCTTAAACGCTTTCATCTTAATCAGCGCCCACAAAAATAATTCGCAGCCCCTTGATTATTCCGTTGATTTTTAGCTTATAATAAATGTAAAAATATTTGGTTTTTTCTTTCAACAATCTGCCTTAATGGTAAAAAGCCTTTACAAAATAAAAGCGGAAGAGGAGATGGATGGCCCATGCGCGTAACCAAATTCGGCACCCTTTACCAATTGTCTTTTATGCCTCGATTCTTTCCCGTCAACTGTTATTTAGTCGAGGAAAACAAGGAACTGACCTTGATAGATGCAGCACTGCCGTTCAGCACAAAAGGCATTTTGCGGGCAGCCAATAAACTCAAAAAGCCGATTACCAATATTGTATTAACCCACGCTCACACCGACCATGTTGGCGCGCTCGATGCCTTAAAGGCCGCTCTTCCGCATGTGAAAATCAGCATTTCTGAACGGGACGCCCGCTTGTTGGCAGGTGATAACAGCTTGCTTGAACACGAAGCCGGCACGTCCATTCCGGGAGGGGCACCGAAAAACATCAAATCGAAGCCGGACCGTCTTTTAAAAGAAGGCGACCGCATCGGTTCATTGGAAGTGATTTTCACGCCTGGGCACACGCCCGGCTCCCTCTCGCTTTTGGACCTCCGGAATGATTATTTAATTGCTGGAGATGCCCTTCAAACGAGAGGCGGAATTGCTGTTTCCGGAACGCTCAAGCCGCTCTTTCCTTTCCCGGCGCTTGCCACTTGGAACAAAGAAGCCGCTCTTGAAAGCACCAAAAAGCTGCAAAGCTTTTCTCCGCGCCTGCTGGCAGTCGGCCATGGAAAAATGATTCAACAGCCTGAAAAAGCTTTGGTGAAAGCAGTCAAAGCAAGTGAACGAAATCTAAGATGAAGCTGGTTTTAAATCCATTTTTTTGATTTTTTCCCGATGGCATTCATTTTTTTGCGGATCCAGCTTTTTACATAAAAATACCAATAGATCGCTTCGACAAGCTGTTTGACTATCGCATAGCCAAGCAGCTTTTTCTCGATGGTGCCTTTGAAAAAATACTCCAGCTTCTCGCTGACGCGCTCGTCCCACATAATTTTCAATATATGGGTGTTCACTTGCCTGTGTGTTAACGTGCTGTACGGGTGAAACAGGTTATTAAAGCATGCCACAATCCGAGATGTATAAAATTCTTCGACATATTCTTTGTTTTCCCCCGAATAAACCCCATGCTCCCGCAAAAACTCCCTAGTTTTTTCAAACAGCATCTGCTGATTCTCAAACAAATTAGGGCGGAACGTGCTGGTGATTGATTCGCTGTTGGAATTCAAATAATTGTAAAACGGCTCTTTAATAATGCGTATTCTGCTGCAAAGCTCCAAATAGCTGAGGTTGAACAGCATGTCTTCTCCGCGGATCACTTCGGTGTCAAACGATAAGTGATGTGTTTTCAAAAGAGAGGCACTGTATAGTTTATTCCAATTAAAATGAATAAAGTAATCGCGGTACAGTTCGCCGAAATACGCCAGCAGCTCGGCTTTTTCATAACTCCCAGCTTTGGAGAAACTGAAACTTTTTTCCGGAACCGGCTTGCCGTCTATTTCCAGCATGTTTTTGTAACCGCAAATGACCAGCTGCTCATCTGGCGCCAAGGCGTTCACCATCGTTTCCGTCATTTCGGGATCGATGCTGTCGTCGCTGTCCACAAATTGAATAAACGTTCCGCTCGCCTCAGCTATGCCGCGGTTTCTTGCTGCAGATGGCCCGGCATTTGGTTGATGGATCACGTTCACGCGGGGATCTCTTGCAGCGAACTCTTTGCAAACTTTACCGCTGCTATCCGTGGAGCCATCGTCGATAAGAAGCAATTCAATGTGTCCATAAGTTTGGCTTAATATGCTCTCCACGCACTGGCTTATATACTTTTCCGCGTTATAGACAGGGACGATGATGCTGACCAGCTGCTTTTCTTCCACGTTTCGCCATCCCCCTTCTATAAAGTAACGCCTATGTCTCCTGATATTCTCTATCGATTACGCGAAACCCTGCTCGTTTACATGTTCTTTAAGAATAGAATAAAAACAGCCGGCATCCCAAGTGGATGCCGGCTGGCGGTTGTCTGTCACCAATATTTTTTCGTTTCAAGCGTCAATTCGTGAAGGTTTGCTGGAAGCGGGCGGTTGAAATAATAGCCTTGCCCTTCGTCGCATTCTTCCCCAATCAGGTAAGCCAATTGCGTTTCGTCTTCAATGCCTTCTGCAATGACGCCCATATTCAATTTATGGGCGAGAGCAATGATGGTTGACGTGATTGCTTTTCCGTTGGAATCACTATTAATGTCGCTAACAAAACTGCGATCGATTTTCACCCGGTCAAACGAGAACTGCCGCAAATAACTAAGCGAAGTATAGCCTGTGCCAAAATCATCAATCGACATGGAGATGCCCAATGCTTTCAAATTTATTAGGCTTTCTTTTAATATTTTTGTGTCTTCCATTAAAATGCTTTCCGTGACTTCCAGTTCCAGCCATCTTGACTCCAGGCCAGTTTCTTCCAAAACGGATTGAACCACTTTGACAAAATTCGGATGCTGCAACTGAATCGTGGAAATGTTGACGCAGATTTTAAAAGGCGGAAAGCCGTGATCTTGCCATTTTTTATTTTGAGAACAAGCTGTCTGCAAGACCCATTTCCCTATAGACACAATTTGCCCGCTCTCTTCTGAAATCGGGATAAAATTGTCCGGCGGCACTAGACCCAATTCCGGGTGGTTCCACCTGATCAAAGCTTCCATAGCCTTGATCTCCCCTGTTTTCAAATCGACAATCGGTTGATAATGAAGAATGAATTCTTCATTGGAAATAGCTGATTTCAAGCCTTTTTCAAGCGTCAACTTGTTCTCATTTGTCAATTCCAGTTCCTCTGAATAGACCGTGTAGTTGTTTTTTCCGTATTTTTTCGTATAGTACATTGCAATGTCAGCTTTTTTGATCAATCCTTCTACGGTTTCTCCGCTGCCTTCACTAAATGCCACCCCAATGCTTGCCGAAGCTGAAACGGAATGCCCTTCGATGTCGAACGGTGCTGAAAGTGTTTGATTGAGTTGTTCAGCCAATTGGATCGCTTTTTCTTTTTCCGCATGGGGCAATAAAATCGCAAATTCATCTCCCGCAAACCTTCCAACGGTTGCGGCTTTTCCGACAAGCTCTTTCAAACGGAGCGATACTAGTTTTAAAAATTCATCGCCTAAATGGTGCCCGAGTGAATCGTTGATGAATTTAAAGCGGTCCAAATCCAAAAAGAGAACAACAGGCTGATGCTCGGTTTCGTTGGAAAACTTCAACACTTGTTCCAAACGATCTTCGAACAATTTCCGGTTTGGGAGCTTGGTCAACATATCATAAAAAATCAAGTCTTCCATTTGTTTTTGATGTTCAATTTTTTCAGTGATGTCTTTTGCGATGCCATAGGCGCCAATAATTTCTCCTGCTAAATACATCGGAAAATTTGTTACGCTGATTCTTCTTCTTGCTTCATCTTTACGCGTGATCGTCACTTCGTATGTGCGGGTTCCGCCTTTTATCGCTTCTTCAAAATTTTGAAGTGCAATTGCTAAATCTTCGGAAACAATGAGCGGAGCAAACGACATTGCGAACAATTCTTCTTCTGTGTAGCCCGTCAAAAGTTCACATGCTTTATTGTTGTCGATAAACATCCCTTTTAAATCGAATGAAAAAACAGCATCCGGATTGTTATAGAAAAGAGAGTGAAAGCGTTCCTGGTTTTCTTCCAAGCGCATTTTTGCCGTAACTTCATCGGTCACGTCGAATACCGTTCCAAACAATATTATTTTTCCATCCACTACTGATTTCGTAGCATGCACTTCAACATACAGCAACTCGCCATTTTTCTTGAATGCGCGGGCACGGTAGCGTGCATTTTTCTCTTTGCCACCCATTCGTCTTTTGACACTTTCATGCACCAAAGGCAAATCATCCGGATGAATGATTTGTTCGACCGTGATTTTCCCTTTGATAATTTCTTCTTCTGTGTAGCCAATAAGTTCGGTGAAATGGCTGTTGACGAATTTATACACCCAATCTTCTAATACGTACATACTGACTGGGGCATTTTGAATGAGCGTCTCGAACATTTCTTTATAATACAAAAAATTCTTTGCTTCCGCTTCGCCTTGCAATATTGCCGTATTCATTGTTGAAGTAAGGGAATTTGATTTTGCATGCTCTTTTCCCATCTTACTGGCCTCCTAGTAGTTGCGCTCGACTTGTTATTTAACAAATAATTTAAAAATTCGTTTTCCTTTAATTACATAATATCAATTAACTGTAATTAGAAACAGTAATTAGTAAAAAAGTTTTTGAATATCTATTTATTTCCATTCCATATTATTTTTTCTCACTAGCACACCTCCGCGAGATGTTAGACGTTTGCCATTCGGGGTAAACAAAATACTAAACTATTCTAAGGAGGCCGTCAGTTTGAAGAAAACCGCAGTCATTGCCGGGGCTACAGGCGTCATTGGCAAATACATCATTGATTATTTTAAAGAACAAGAAGGCTGGAGCGTCATCGGCCTTGCCCGCAATGTGCCAGAAGATGAAGCGAACGTCACGTATATTTCGGCCAATATGCTGGATGCTAAAGATATGAAAGAAAAATTGACGGGCTTGTCTTCTGCTACCCACTTCATCTACGCAGCTTATCAAGATTACGAGACAGATACCAAGAAGCAAGTGGAAGTAAATTTGGCGATGTTCAAAAATTCCTTGGATGCCGTCGAACAGCATGCACCGCAGCTGGAACGCGTCATTTTGATGCAAGGCGCAAAAGCTTACGGCGTCCATCTTGGCCCCATTAAAACACCGGCCAAAGAAAGTGATGCACGGCATATGCCGCCGAATTTCTACTATAGCCAAGAAGACTATATGAAAAAAGCCCAGCAAGGGAAAAGTTGGACGTGGACGATTTTACGGCCTGACGTGGTTTGCGGCTTTTCAGTCGGCAAACCGATGAATCTCGCCATGGTGATCGGAGCTTATGCCTCTATTTCCAAAGAACTTGGCTTGCCGCTCCGCTTCCCTGGTACGGCTTACTCATATTTGGCTCAAATGACGGATGCGACTTTATTGGCGCGCTGTACATTGTGGGCCGCATTGGAAGACAACTGTGCCTTCGAGACGTTCAATGTAACGAATGGGGATTTTTTCCGATGGGAAAACATGTGGAAGCAAATAGCCCTGTTTTTCGAAATGGAAGCAGCCCCTCCTGAACCGCCGATTTCGCTGACGCGCATGATGGCGGATAAAGAAGAATTATGGCAAGAAATCGTTGATAAGTACCAGCTGCAAAACATTCCGTATGAAAAGTTAGCGTTATGGGGATTTGGCGACTTTATTTTCAACTGTAATTACGATGTCATGTCTGACACGACCAAACTCCGGAAATTCGGATTTATGGAATTTGTAGATACCGAAGAAATGTTTATAAAGCTATTCCAGGAATTCCAAGACAGTGCAGTGCTGCCCCGTATCAATTAAAGTAAAAAACGAGTTGTCCCGCTTTTCATCAGCAGGGCAACTCGTTTTTTCTTACGTTATTTTCTAGCATCCAGCTGCATGATCCATCTGCGCATTGTACGGCGCGGGCGCTTTTCTACCGGCAGGATTTCCTTTGCCCGTTTTAAGAGATCATCAATTTTCTCTTCGATTGCCAAATCTTCGTGCCAGCTGTATTCGTATAAAAAGTAATGAAGAAGCTTGATTGCTTCCATATAGCTTTCTTTGTTATAGGGGAGCAAAAAGTTAATGTCGTCCAAAATGATTGACGCCTCATCATCCTCTTCCAAATCTTCCTTTTTTGGTCCATACGCATAGCAATATTCCAACATTTCATCATAAAGCTTTTGAAGTTCTACCGGAAATGCAGCCGTCATAAAGGATTCATTTGAACTCATCAACATTTTCTTTCCCCCTCTAATTTGTGTGGCATACAACTGATTAAGCAAACTCTCATTGTGATTTCTTTTCTTTAATTTATTTATTAAAACAATTCGACATCAAAGTGAAAAATCCCTGCATATTTATTTGTTTTACCGAATATTTTTTAACTAAACTTTCTCTCGCCTTTTTTTGAATTCTTCTCATTTTGTCCTCCCTACTTTCATTTACAGATTCCTCTCTTGTTCTTATCAGCCTTTTCTTTCCAACTAATCGAAATAAACATTTTTGCGTCATATTCCTAATTATTTGTGATATTTCACTAAATAAAGAATATAATGATCTTATAAAAATCGAAATTATATCTTTCAATAAAACTTAAGCAAGCTTTTTCACACCCGTTTCAAGAAACCTGTTTTTTGAAGAGAGACGCCTTAGCAACTTGTTGAGGAGGAGCCATCTTGAAAAAGTATGTACTGGACTTTCAGGAAATTGAATCACAAGACCTGCCGCTCGTAGGCGGAAAAGGACTGAACCTTGCTGAATTGGTAAAAATCCCAAGAATCCGGGTTCCGCTGGGCTTTTGCGTGACGACTGAAGCTTTTAAAAAAATGCTGGAACACTATCCGGAAATCAACGAATTGCTTGAGCATCTCGCGCCTTTAACTGCAGAGGATACGGAAGAGATTCGGGAACTCTCCCAAACAATCAGGGAAACGATTGAAAAAACGGTAATCCCTGCCGTTGTGTCGGCAGATATTCTCCGCTATTTCTTAGATTTCGGGGAAAATTTCTTTTATGCCGTCCGCTCGAGTGCAACGGCTGAGGACTTGCCCGGAGCCTCATTTGCTGGCCAGCATGATACGTATTTGAACATTCATGGCCAAAAAGATCTCATGCAGCATATTCGAAAGTGCTGGGCCTCCCTTTTTTCGGAGCGGGCGATTGTGTACCGAATCCAAAATGGTTTTGACCACCGAAAAGTTTATTTGGCGGTCGTCATTCAGCGCATGGTTTATCCCGAAGCCTCCGGCATTTTATTTACAGCGGATCCCGTCACTTCGAATCGCAGCGTCGTATCGATTGACGCAAGCTTCGGGCTAGGAGAAGCGTTAGTAGCTGGAATTGTCAGTGCTGACAATTACAAAGTCAAAGAAGGAAGGATTCTTGGAAAAACGATTGCTGAAAAAAAAGTAGCCGTTGTTCCGCTAGATCGTGGCGGCGTGGACAAACGGGAAATCTCCATTGCCCAGCAAAAAAATCAAACTCTCACCGATGAGCAAATCCTGCATTTGGAGGAACTGGCAAGAAAAATTGAAGGCTATTTCCGCTCGCCGCAAGACATTGAATGGTGTGTAGCCGATGAGGTAATTTATTTTGTTCAAAGCCGCCCCATTACCAGCTTGTATCCACTGCCAGATAAAATGGATGGCAAAATGCGCATTTTTTTGTCGGTCGGCCATCAACAAATGATGACTGAGCCGATCCGGCCGCTCGGCATGTCGTTTTTTAGTTTTCTTGCAGAATATCCGATCAACAAGGCTGGCGGCCGCCTATTCGTGGATTTGACGCATGATTTGGCTTCCCCTCTTGCGCGCCGGGCTATCCTGTCGTCCATGCGGAGAAATGATCCGCTTGTCTATAATGCCCTGCTTACTTTTTTAAGCCGGAAAAATCCGCTCCCAAAAGGAAAGCGAATGCTGCAAATGGGCAAAGAGCGATTTTCATGGGCTTTGCCGGGTGAATTAGTAAAGCTGTACCGAAACAACGACATCCAGTTCGTCCAGCAGCTGATCAAGGATAATGAAGCTTCCATCAAACAACTCAAACGCGACATTCAGATGATTTCAGGGGATGAACTTTTTGCTTTTATTGAACAGGACCTAAAAAAAGAGCTGGTCCGAATTTTGTACAACCCAAAGAGTATGGCCGCCATCTTGATCGGTGTGAATGCTTCTTATTGGCTCAACGACAAAATGGAAAAATGGCTGGGGGTTAAAAATGCAGCGGATGCATTGACCCAATCGGTTCCGAATAATGTCACTTCTGAAATGGGTTTGGCATTATTGGATGTCGCGGACGCCATACGTTCCTATCCACAAGTAATAAACTATTTGGCACGAGCCAAAGGCGAGAACTTTTTCGACGAATTGGAAAAACAAACGGGAGGCATTGAATCCAGCAAAGCCATACAGAGCTATCTTGAAAAGTACGGCGTACGCTGTTCCGGGGAAATCGATATTACCACTCCGCGTTGGAGTGAACGGCCCACCGCTCTCGTTCCGGCTATTTTAAGCAATATCCATAACTTTAGACCGGGCGCCCGGCTGGAGAAGCTGGAGAAAGGCCGGAAGGAAGCAAAACAAAAAGAACGGGATTTGCTGAAACAACTGGAACAGCTGCCACAAGGCAAGAAAAAAGCCAAAAAGACTCAAAAACAAATAAGCCTTTTGCGAAATTTCATCGGTTACCGCGAGTATCCAAAATTTGCGTTTATTCAGCGGTTCTTTTTTTATAAGAAAGCATTGATGAAAGAAGCGGCAATTTTGGAACAAAAACACGTCCTTGAAAAAAAAGAAGATGTCTTTTATTTGAGTTTTGACGAGTTCCGCAAAGCAGTTCGAACCGGACGCGTTAACGCAGCCACCATTCAAAAACGAAAAGTGGAGTATGCGTATTACGAAAAACTGGCGCCTCCCCGAGTCATGACTTCAGAAGGCGAAGTTTTTTCCGGGCAGTTTATAGTCGAAAATCTGCCGGATGGCGCATTGGCCGGAGTCGCCGTTTCCTCAGGTGTTGTGGAAGGACGTGCCCGGGTCGTCTTAAAAATGGAAGACGCCGTTTTCGAAAAAGGCGATATTCTCGTTACTGTTTTTACGGATCCAAGCTGGACGCCGCTCTTTGTTTCGATCGAAGGGCTAGTCACGGAAGTTGGCGGATTGATGACGCACGGGGCTGTGATTGCCCGGGAATACGGGCTTCCTGCCGTTGTCGGCGTGGCCAACGCAACGACACAAATCAAAGATGGCCAGCTCATCCGGATCAACGGTTCTGAAGGCTATGTGGAAATTTTAGAGAATAGAGACATGTAAAAAAGGGCTGTTTCTCAGCCCTTTTTCACGTTTAATATGTGGTTATTCTACTGATTGTCAAGACGACATCACTACTCTGTCTATGCGTTCTCGAAAATGTCGCCGAGTCGTTTTCTTCCATAAAAAAGGAGCCTGTATAAGGCCCCTTTCCTCAAATTCTTTGTTATTCAATCATAATGCGGTGACCGCCATCTTGGCCATTTTGTTCGTTCGGACGCGGCACTTCAAGCAGCAATACACCTTCTTTAAAAGATCCGCTGATTTTGTTTTGATCGATTTCACCTACGTAAAAACTGCGTCTGAACGACCCGTATGAACGTTCCTTGCGGATAAACCGGCCGTCTTGCTCTTCCATTTCACGCTTTTGTTCTTTTTTGCCGCGGATTTCCAAATAACCGTCTTTGTATTCCACGTCAATATCGTCTTTCGTAAAGCCTGGCAAATCGACTGCAAACTCGTATTGGTTGTCTTTTTCTTTAATGTCTACTTGTGGAAAATGAGTTTCCCCGAAAAATTTATTAAAAAAGTCAGTTTCCAACCCACTTCCGAAAAAGCTGGGAAATAATTCATTCCGTCTTCTTGGAAATAATGTGTTCATGGTTACCTTCTCCTTTATTGAATTTTTCTTTGTGCAAGGCTAAATAGACAAATATCAGAGTGACTGCCTACTTGCGTTGAAGGCTGGCCGCGCAGCGTTGTGCCTTCCCACTCCAATAACTTCTTGGCCCACATTGCCGTGCCGCTCCTTTCTCCTCTAGATATCACATTGTTATTTTCTAATCAAAATTATATTCATTTTCATTAGGTTGTCAATTGATTTGGTGCGTTTTTTCTTCAATAATTCAACAGAATTTTATCCGTTAATCAAAGAAGAAAAATAGCTGAGCGGCACCGACAAACGATCGTTTTCAATATACCATTCAGATGGATCCTGCTCTTCTGCAACCGCCGCTTTTACTTTATTCATTTCCAAATGGATCCGCTCCATTTTCTGGTCCAGCTGCGCTGCCGATTCTGCAGCATCTTTTAATTCTTTCAGCAAGTTTTCAGGAACAGCGCGGTTGTATTTGTAAAAGATTTTATGTTCAAGGCTTGCCCAAAAATCCATGGCAATGGTCCGGATTTGAACTTCAATGCATACATTTTCCACGCGGTCCGACATAAAGACCGGCACCTGCAAAACCAAGTGCAAGCTTTGGTAGCCATTGGCTTTCGGAATTCGGATATAATCCTTGACCGCCAAGGTTTTGATGTCTTTCTGGTTTTGCAGCATTTCGCAAACCTTGTAAATATCAGAAATGAACGAACACGTGATGCGGATTCCAGCGATGTCCTGGACATTTTCTTTAATTGAAGCTAGTGACAACTCATAGTTTTTCCGGTTGATTTTGTCCAAAATGCTTTCAAACGTTTTTAACCGGGATTCAACGTGTTCAATGGGATTGTATTCGTGTATGTATTCAAATTCCTGTTTTAAGATATCGATTTTTGTATTCACTTCATCAAGCCCAAATTTATAGGCCATCATAAAACGGGTAATCTCCGTTTTCATGATTTTCATTTCTTCTGCATTCATCGTTGTTTTTTGCACCACAACTATCGGCCCTTTCTTACTTCCACGATTGGCGATCATGCCTTTTGCATACTTCGGCATGAATGCCTTTGTTTTTCAAGCTTTCCACAATTTCATTGGACGATTTTACGCGCGTAATGTTCCGTCGGCTTCCTTCTGTGAATAAAAACAACGAAATCTTGCCGTCTTTTGTGTTATTCATTGCCCTCAACCTCCTAAAGGCTTTGTTTCACCTTGCCTACAGTGTAAAGGGTAAATATGAACAAACTATTAACGCAAAATGTCAATCATGTGAAATTGTTGGATGCGGTGCAGTTTTCACGTATTTGAACGGGCTGTCCTCCAAAAAAAGCTTGCTAAACTCTTTTAGTTCCGTGACCAGTAAACCAAGGCGTCTCCGAATGTCCTCTTTGTTGCCGAACCGGATTTTCCGAGCTTTTGAAAGCTCTTCTTCAAGCATTTGGTGGTGGGTGAACACCGTTTCATGCAGCTGCAGCAGCTGTTCTGCCCGCACCTGCCTTTGGATTTCCTTGTCACCGCCGCTATAGCCTGCTAAGAACCCTTGTGCAACGGTGTGAAGTTGATCAGTATAAGCTGCAAACTGATGCTTTTTGTAACGTTCCGTATCTGATAAAAGAGCAAAAAGAGTTTCGTACAAGTTCATGAAATTTCCAGCCATTCCGCGGGGATAATAAACTATTGGAAACGGATCGATCAAACGGACTCTGCCGCCGTCTAGTAAAATGTTTTCAGGGGAAGCATCTTGATTGGTGAGGCAAACTTCCGTAAAAGCTTGCTCACGAATCTGGGCAGCTTCTTCAAGCGCAGCTTTAATCGTTCCGCCAGCAAATTCCGGAATGGCCTGGCTTAACAAATCACAATCGCTTAAAAATTCTTGGCTTTCTTCTACCAAAAGCTCAAGCGGATTTTCTTTTAACGACCCCATCAGCCCGCCTTCTTCGCTCCAGCTCAAGTAGCCGCATCCTTCCAATCCATGAGGAATTTCTTCTGTTTTGCGGTAAATGCTGCCCACTTGCTGCCCGATTTCAAACGCTTTTTCCGGAGCTAAAGCCCGAAAGTTCACGCTGTTGCCCGCAAAGGATTCCAACGTGTACGTCACTTCTTCCGATACGTGAAAACAAAAAAATTCCGGCGCCGCCCCTTGAACGGCCCGATTAACGTTCTGGTAATACAACTCGGTTCCGGTATATTCCTGCATGGACTCCTGTTTGTCATAGGCGACCGCTTCGCCGTAAGCAACCGGTTTCGGTATCCGCAAAACAAAGTCTCCATTTTTTGCTGATACTTTCCATGCATAATGCCACGCACCTTCCCCTAAAAAGGAGGTGTTCGATTTGTCTATTCTGGCATGCGCTAGCGCTTTTGCTAAATTCGCCTCTTGATTCA
The DNA here is from genome assembly GCF_050864155.1 of Planococcus sp. YIM B11945. Lineage (NCBI taxonomy): Bacteria > Bacillati > Bacillota > Bacilli > Caryophanales > Caryophanaceae > Planococcus > Planococcus sp. YIM B11945. Next base: position 44,830 of record NZ_JBOZWR010000007.1, read on the forward strand.
TGTTCTTGCTCCCTTCGGCATATATCGAATATTTTGCCATCTTTAGTATTACTATATATGAATTAGGCAGCTTTAAATAAAAAGTTTAAGCAACTACTTCTTTTTTTGAAATACGTTGGCGCCATTTTATGGTTTTAACGAAAAAACCGCTTTGCCCCTTGGCAAAACAGTTTTTTGAATTTAGAAATTATGCTTTTTTATTCGCCAGCACTTTTTTCACTTCGTTTTCAAATGATTCGGGTTTGTCTTTTGGCGCGTATCTTCCCACTACATTGCCTTCTGCATCCACAAGAAATTTTGTAAAATTCCATTTTACGCTGTTAAGCAGCAAGCCCTTGCTGTGCTCGGTTAAATACTTGAACAACGGATGGGCATTTTTCCCGTTGACGTCGACGATGCCATGCATTGGAAAACTGACGCCATAGCTCATGCGGCAAGCTTCTGCAGCTTCTTCCGCGCTTTTCAATTCTTGGCGGAACTGATCTGATGGAAATCCGAGAACGACAAGCCCTTCCTCTTTGTAATTTTTGTAGATTTTCTCCAGGCTGTCGAATTGGTTGCTGAAACTGCATTTTGTTGCCGTGTTAACAATCAGCATCGGCTGGCCTTTGTATTCGCTCAGTGAGTAGGCTTCCCCAGTTGCTTTTTCCACGTCGATATCGTAAATGCTCATATTTTTTCCCCCTTCCAGTTGAGGTTATAAATCCATTTCAGCAAAGGCTGCATTCAAGCTTTTTAAATTCTTCATCAGCTCGATTGCATTCGTATCGATGATATTGCAGCTGACCAATTTATCGTACACCGCTTGCTCAATTGCTTGCTGTTCGCTTTTGGCTTTTTCTGTCAACGAAATCACAAATGCGCGTTTATCCGTTTCCGATTGCGCCTTCACCAATCTGCCTTGGGCAATCATGCGCCCGATAATCGGATTCAGCGTTCCAATGCCAAGGCCAAGCTGCTCGCCGATTTCTTTTGTCAGCAGTTGGTCTTTTTCCCATAACACGAGCAGCACCAAGTATTGCGAAAAGGTCAGCTGAAAAGGCTGCAGCACCCGTGCGTATAATTTTGTAAAATTACTTGAAGCTTTGTAGACTTCAAAACAAAGTTGTTGGTCAAGCTTTGAGGGCATGGCCATATGATCCCACCTATCCAGTAAGTTAGAGAACGACAATCTCTACATCGACTGAATTTTTGATTGCTTTTGAGTATGGGCAGTATTGATGCGCTTTTTCCACATACTCCCGCTTTTGCTCTTCATTCAGGCCGACAATATCGACTTCCAGTTTCGCAGCTAATTTCACGCCGCCATTTTCCGGATCGCCGATCAAAGCGATTGTCGCTTTCACTTCGTTTTTTTCCACTTTCACCTTATCACGTTCCAATACCAATTCCAATGCGCTATTAAAGCACGCGCTATACCCCGCTGCGAACAGCTGCTCCGGATTGGTTGCTGTTGTGGAATCTCCGCCTAACGCTTTTGGTTTCGCTACATCCAAATAAAAGATGTTGTCTTCCGTAAATACCGACCCTTGTCTGCCGCCTGTATTGATTACTGTAGTTTCGTAAAGTGGTTTCATTAATCTTCCTCCTTATTTATATCGTATACGATATAAATATAAACTACATCGTTTGCGATGTAAATGAATATGCTTTCAATAAAAAACAGGCGATGAAAAATCAATGATTTTTCATCGCCCACTTTTTTGAGACGGCCTTTTGCTCACCTGCTTTATATGCAGGAGCATTGTCAACCAGCCATTCCATTTACTTATCTGCAGTCTTTCTAAAATCAAAAAATCCACTTTTGGTGGAATATCCTTTTCTTTCATATTCTACTGTTTTGTAAAACCGGATTATGATTTCACAATAAAAACAATATAGCCAACATCTTCAGCAAAATCCCAGTCCAGGAATGCTTCGGAAACCGGCCTTTTAAGAATGTCTTCGAATTCAAGGCCGCTTAATATCTTTTGCTCTAATTCCCATTTCGCCCGTTTCAATTCCTCTGCGTGGCCATTGTTGATCAATTCTTTTTCAATTGGCAAGAGAATATTGGAGCGCTGGACGAGAATGGTGCGGTGATCGAGCCAATAAATTTCTTGGTCTTCCGGCGACTTTTCCGAAAGGATGCTTGCTTCAATTAACTGATTGCGAAACGCTTCTTCGTCGAGATCTTTTGGCCATGTTAAACTTTGGTCTTTTTCATTGCCATCCAATTTTCCGATGATGATTCCTGTTTTATTTTCCAAATTCCAATCGGAATAAATAGCCGTTACGTTGAGTTCCCCAATTTCCCAAAGTTCATCGACAACTTCTTTTTTCATGTTCTCCATTAGCATTTCCCGGGTTTCTAAAATGCGTTTCGTTTCGTTTTGCTGCAATAGAAATTTATCCATGGGCGTGACAAAATCCCGGAAATGCATAATGATATATGGGCTCTTAATAGCTACATATACCGATTTCGGCCCTTTTCCAAAATATGTCCGCAACAAGCCGGAAATATAGGATCCCACTTCTATTTGCAGTTTTCTTTCATTCTCCATCCGAAACCTCCTTTCTTGTCTGTTTCTTCTTTCCGATTGGCTATAAGCAAAGTTTTAACCATATAAAAAAAGCCGAAAAGCCCTCCTTTAATCGGGAGTTCTTTTCGGCTTTGCTACAGCTCTATTGTCTGCATCACTATACCAACACATTTAATTGTATTTTCACAATAGCATCACTTGAGCAATCGTTTTAGAAAGATTTATACACAGATAAAGTAAGTTGGAAACTCTATTGTTTTCCAAGCAAATTCATTATACATGATTCAAATATACTAAGACAAGCTGTTCTTTTTATACTTTCTGAAGGCTACTCTACTTCAACCGATTTTCCTTTTTCAAGAACCAGCGGAGCACCGTTATGAGACAGGGTAAACCGGTCTCCTTCCACTAGTGTGTAGACGGTAGCTTCTCTCGTTTTGTGGACTTTTAGCAAGCGGCCCTGGTATTGCAACTGAAACGTCAGGGAATTCCACTCTGCCGGCAGATTAGGAGCAAGCGAAAGGCCGCTTTCTTTCAAGCGCAATCCTGCAAATCCGTAGACAATGCCAAGCCATGTTCCGCCCATATTAGCCATGTGCAGCCCGTCTTTTGTATTTTTGTGCGTATTCTCCAAATCCAAGCGGGCAGTTTCGCTGAAATAATCATAGGCTTTTTCCTGGTAGCCCAGTTTTGAAGCCATGATGCTGTGAACGCACGAGGACAATGAAGAATCATGCGTCGTAATTTGCTCATAATAGTCATAAGAATTTTTGATCGTTTCGAAGTCTTGTTCGTCTTCAAGCAGGAAATGAGCAAGCACCGTATCCGCTTGCTTTAACACTTGATACCGGTACAACGTCAACGGATGGTAATTCAACAATAGCGGAAATTTTTCCGTTGGCGTGTTTTTCAAATCCCAGCGGGCCTTTTGCAAAAAGCTGTCATCTTGGGCATTGATGCCAAGCGTTTCGTCGTACGGCAAATACATGTTATCGCCTGCACTTTGCCAAACGCTAACTTCCGTTTCCGTCAGTTCCAGTTGGCTCGCCAATTGCTTCAAGCTTTCATTATCTGCTTCTTTCAGCAGCCCATACACTTTTGATGCCCACAACAAATTATGTTTCGCCATGGCATTGGTGTAGTAGTTGTTGTTGACGACACATGTGTATTCATCCGGCCCTGTGACCGAATCAATGCGGAACTGGCCGTTTTGCATATGTCCGGCATCCGCCCACAACCGAGCCGTTTCGAATAGCACTTCAGCCATGTAGTTTTTCAAAAAGTCTTCGTCTTTGGTTGCCAAGTAGTATTGAATATAGCTATAGGCAATATCGGCGCTGATATGGTATTGTGCCGTTCCTGCAGGGAAGAATGCCGAGCTTTCCGATCCAGTAATCGTGCGCCATGGGAACAACGCGCCTTTTTCATGGCCCATTTCTTTCGCGCGCTGCCTTGCACTGTCGAGAATCGAGTAGCGGTGCAGCAAGAGGTTTTTGGCGATTGCAGGATTGGTCATCAAGAATACAGGGAAAATGTAAATTTCCGTATCCCAGAAATAATGGCCTTCGTAGCCTTCGCCGGACAATCCTTTTGCTGCAATATTGCTGGCCGGGTCTTTGCCGACCGATTGCAAAAGGTGATACAAGTTAAAGCGGATGCCTTCTTGCACTTGTTCGTCGCCATCAATTGCCACGTCTGCAATTGCCCAGTATTTGTCTAAATAGGTTCTTTGTTCTGCCAAGAGATCCTCGAACGTTTTGCTTTGCTGTTGCTGCAGTATTTGGACCGCTTCTTCAGCGACCGCTTCGCCGTGCCGCAATGTATCGGTATAAACATTGTATTTCGTAAAACGGATGGGCGCTGTGCTGTCGCATAGAAAAGTTTCTTCTATTTGCGCATCGGTCAGTTTGCTGTCGTATGTATGTTTTTCGGAGTCGATAATTGAAGAAGAAGCGCATGCCACTTCCAATTTTGTTACGTATGTTGTATCTTTTACCAGGCTGATTCTGCCGTCTTGCCGCACGTCCGTCACATGAAGCCGCTTGGCGTGTCCGGAAGCCAGGCGCGGATCTTCTTTGTCGACAAAGTTTGAAACGTCGCCATTGATTGAAGAAACGAATTTCACTTGATGAATTGGTGAGATCGGCTCTACGGTGATGTCTATGGCAAACAATTCTTTTGTCGTGAAGGAAACGAGCCGCTTAAAGGAAATCTTGACTTCTTTGCCTTTCGGGGAAATCCAGTGGACAATGCGCTCCGCAAAACCGGCATCCATGTGCAAGTTGCGTTCGCAGAAAAGGGTTTCTCCTTCAAATACGGAAAATCGTTCTTCATCCAAGTAAATTTGGACCGTTTGGGCATCGATCACGTTTAAAATCTTTTGCTGCGTTCCCGGGAAACCGTACAGCTTTTCGCCATAATTGATTTCCGTTTCATCATGAAACGCATTAATATATGCGCCTCGAATGGATTTAAAATCTTCTTTATATCCTTCTTCGAAATTCCCTCTGACCCCTAAATAGCCATTCCCTAAAGATAAAAGGCTTTCATTTATCAGCAAGTTTTGGTTATCCAGTTCAAACTTCGTTAATTTCCAGGTCATTTCCTGTTCACTCCTTGCTTGTTTCTCATTTTTCCCGCTCTTGCTGCGTTTGGTACTGTTTGATGATTTCATCGAACATCAATGCGGAAGTATCCGCTACTAAGTAATGGGCATGGGATAAATGAGCAGGATCCCCGACGCCGACGGAATACATATTCGCTTTATTTATAGCCTCTACTCCAGCGGCTGAATCTTCAAGTCCAATACAATCCGGGTACGAAATTCCTAAAGCCTCTGCTGCCGTGGTGAACGTTTCCGGATCCGGTTTTCCTTTTTCCACTTTTGATGCATCCACGATATAGTCAAAATAGCTTGTTAAGCCAAGTTTCTCCAAAATTGCCGGTGCATTTTTGCTGGCTGAACCAAGTGCAATTTTGACGTTTGCGGCTTTATTCGCCTTTAGCAAAGTTTCAATTCCCGGAAGGATGTGCGATGGATTGATCGCTTCTATCAATTCCAAATAATAGTCGTTTTTGCGGGCGGCCAGCTTTTCTTTTTCTTCAGAAGAAAATTCAGGCTGGGAAGCGTCCAATTGTAAAATTCGGTCGAGTGAATCCATGCGGTTGATGCCTTTTAGCTGTTCGTTAAATTGGCGGTCGAACAAAATCCCCAATTCCTCGGCAAGTTTTTGCCAGGCCAAAAAATGAAATTCCGCTGTGTCGGTAATGACTCCATCAAGATCGTATATAAAAACTTTTGGATAGTGTGTCATGCAAGCAAGTTCCTTTCTTTTTCAAGCGCTCAATGGCTGGACAAGGTTTTTACGCTGTCCCGCACCATCAACTCGTGTTTGACCCATATATGCTGGCGCTCTAACTTGTTCTCTTTTATGTCTTGAAGCAATTTTGCGGCGGCTTTTCCAATTTCAACAAAGTCTTGTTTAATTGTAGTAAGCGGCGGCGTTGTAAAACCGCTAAAAACCAAATCATCAAATCCGGTAACAGAAACGTCTTCAGGAATCCGCAAGCCTGCTTCTTTCACAGCCTTCATAACACCAAAAGCCATTAAGTCGCTAAAGCACAAAAAGGCGGTCGGCTGTTTCGTTTGCAAAAAAGCTTTGGTGAGTTCATAAGCTGCTTCTTCCGAAAAATCGGCATCCAATACGTCTACATCGCTTAAGCTCATGCCGTATGACTGCAGCGCCTCTTCTAGCCCGTTCATCCGTTCCTTGTTGACGTATGTTTCTTTTGTGCCACACATGACGGCAATGCGCCGGTGATTTCGGTTCAATAAATGAAGCGCCATTTCTTTGCTGGCTTGGGCGTTTTCAATAGAGACGCTGCCGATCATGCCGTTTTTCGTTTCGTTCATAATATCAAGGACCACACACGGAATATCGGTGTTGATCAATTCTTTGTAGTACGGGTCATCCGTCCGTATGCCCTGCAAAATGGCTCCGCCAATATTGCGCTCGCGGCAATATTGCACATAGCTTTGCTGTTTTTGTTTTTGGGAATCGATGAGGTAAATGGACAACTCAAATCTACTTTCCGAAACTTCCCGGTAAACCCCTTTGAAAATATCAAACGCGTTATTGTCTTTTACGTTATCGTTAAGGACGCCTGAAGAAATCAGCCCAAACGTCATTTGCTTTTTAGAAGATAAATTTTTTGCAACGATGTTCGGCGTATAATTGAGTTCTTTTGCGACAGTGAAAATGCGCTGCCGTGTTTCTTCGCTGACGTCTACATAATTATTGAAGGTTTTTGAAACCACGCTAATCGATACGCCCGCTTTTTTAGCCACATCTTTAATGGTAGCCATGCTCATCACATCCTGAAAAATAATAGCTCCTGCACGGAGGCCAACTCAATAAGCGGATGCCGCTTTACTAGCAAATTAGCCCTCTTTTCTTCCCAAAGCCTTTTTCTCCACTTTTAACGCAAAGCGGTAGAAAGCCAAAAAAGAAAGAAACGCGCTGACCGTTCCTGCAAAAAGCGGCAGTAAAAACAAAAGCTCCGTAGCGCTTACATAAAACACTGATAAGTTGCTGACCAAGATGAACAGGCTTAAGAGCGGATTGCCAAGCGTCACAAAAAAAGCATTTTTCATCAATTGCTTATTGCTCATTTGATAATGAGCATTTAATGAAAAGAAATTGATCGTGAAGATAAACAAGATCAATCCAATGACAACAAAAGCCATGCTTAGCACATCGTTTTCATTTTTGAAATACAGGAAATCCAATAGCCAGACGAGCCAAAAGACCATCAATGCTATACCGGAACCAAAGCTTTTTTTATACGTAGCCTTCAAATGAGAAAAATACGTTTTTATTAAAGAAACTTGGTCTTTTTTCAAGATCCATTCACGCACTGTGGCAAACATGGCTGCGGTGCTTGGAACGAACAAAGCAGGCAATAATACCACGAGCGGCAGCAAATAAACCATCTCACCGCTTTTTCCCTCTCCCAAAAAGAAGCTTGCAACGGTAAACATAATGGGAATGTTGAGAATAAACCACAAAATATTAATGACAGAAAAACGCATGATCCATTCAGTGGCAATGTATAAAGTTTCCGTTAGTCCTGAAAAATCACGCATGTGGTTCCCTCCTGCATGTATAAACTTACTTGACTGCCCCTTCTCCAATTCCTTTGATGATATGTTTTTGGGCCAGTGCGTAGAAAATGACGACGGGAATGATGGTCAATGTCAAACCGGCCATCGCCAAATTCCATTGAATTGAAAATTCTCCGAAGAAATAAAACGTCGATAACGGAATGGTCCGCAGCCCGGTATCAATAAGCGTTAACGAAGGCAAAAGGAAGTCATTCCAAATGCTGATAACGTTTAAAATCATAACGGTTGCCGTAATGGGTTTTAGCATGGGGAAAATGATTCTCCAGAAAACGCCAAACTTTGTCGCGCCGTCAATGGTCGCCGCTTCTTCAAGCGTGATGGGAATCGATTTGATAAAACCGTGATAGAGAAACACTGAAAGGCTCGCGTGAAAGCCAACATTCATGAAGATGAGCCCTTCGCGCGTATTGTACATCGGAATATTCAAAGTCTCTGTGATCGTGCTCATAAATTGCATCAAAGGCATCATCAAGGTTTGAAAAGGAATAAGCATAGTGGCGATAAACGTCATGAAAATCACGGTGCTCCATCTGCTTTCCGTCCGCACTAACATCCAAGCGGTCATCGAAGACAACACCACAATGATCAATACCGAAACAATCGTCACATAAAGCGAGTTGCCAATTGCGCTCAAGAAATTCATTTTTTCCATCGCTTCCATGTAATATTGGAAACTGAAATTAGTAGGAAACGATAATGCGTTATCGTAAAGTTCCTGCCGATCTTTAAAAGAGTTTACAAAGATGATGTAGATGGGAGACAAAAATAGCAAAGCAAGCACCACAAGCAAGGCGGCTCTTATATATCCAGCGAATTTCCCCATCACATTTCCACCTCTCTTTTCTTCGTAATATACACTTGAGTCAGCGTAATGGCCGCTACAATGATAAAGAAGGCGATGGCTTTCGCTTGGCCAAAGCCATAGTTGCCGCTGCCGAAAATCTCGTTGTAAATATTCATCGCAAACATTTCGGTAGCATTGGCCGGTCCGCCTCCGGTTAACGACAAGTTGACATCGTAGATTTTAAACGCTGAAGAAAGCGTTAAAAACAAGCTGATCGTCAAAGCCGGCATCAACAAAGGCAGCGTGATTTTTCTGAAGCGCTGCCAAGGGCTCGCTCCGTCGATTTTCGACGCTTCAATGACATCATTCGGTATGCCTTGCAAGCCGGCAATATAAATGATCATAATATATCCAGCCATTTGCCACGTGAACACAAAAACCAATCCATATAAGGCAAACTGTGGATCGACCAGCCAATTGAAGAAGACATTGTCAAGACCCGTAATTTCACCAAACAGTTCAAAAACATCCAAAAAGACGAACTGCCAAATATAGCCCAAGATCAAGCCGCCGATTAAATATGGCATAAACAACATGGTGCGCGCTGCATTTGCTGTGCGGATTTTAGACGTCACCAGCAAAGCAAAAACAAGGCCCACTACGTTGATGGTAATCACTGATAAAATAGTAAATAATGTGGTCAGCCATGCCGATTTGAGGAACCGCTCGTCTTCAAACAAATTTGCAAAATTTTCAAATCCGACAAACGTTTTTGGATTTGCTGCAATGCCGTCCCATTCAAAAAATGCATAATAAATTCCGATAATGAAAGGAATGATGACAACCGTTATAAAAATGACCAATAAAGGACCTGTAAACAATAAAAACCACTTTTTCTTATTTTTGCCTGACATGTCCACCCCTTCTTTCTATTTGTTTTTAAAACCTATTAAAGTAAGCAGTGGACACGCCAATAATGGCGTGTCCATGCTTGTGCTTACTCATATTCTTTTAAAGGTTCTTTTTATTGAGCGTTTTGCCATGCTTTATCAAATTCTTCGACAAATTGCTTAGCGTTCATGTCTTCAGAGAAGAACTGCTGCGCAAATGGCGTCAAATCATTTGGAACAATGTTCGCTGGGAAAGCATTTTGTGCCCAAGGAATTGTTTCGCCACTGTTTGAAGCGTCAGAAACTGCTTGTGACAATGGATCCAAGTCGCCTGGCTCAATTGTTGTAAGAGCTGGAACAAATCCAAATTCTTCTACAATATAGCGTTTTCCAGTTTCACTTGTATGCATCCAGTTCAAGAAATCTTTTGCTGCTTGAACTTCTGCTTCATCTTTTTGGCTGTTGATCGCCCAGTTGTTTCCTGTTCCGACAGCCAGTTTGTCATTTCCGTTTAACGGGAATGGCAGCATGCCGTATTCAAAGTCCACGTCAAATTCTTTCAACATGCCTCCAGCCCAGTTTCCTTGGTGGATCATCGCTGTTTTGCCTGATGCAAAATCACCGACTTGCTGATCGTAAGTAACGCTCAAAGGTGTAGGTGTGTTGTTTTTAATTGCTTCCATAAACTGTCCAAATTCCTGGAATTCTGGTGTTTCAGCCATAGTGACCTCGCCAGCATTCAATTTAGAAATGAAATCTGTTGGATCCGGCTGCAATGAGAATGGGTAGTTGCTGATGTGGCCGATCAAGAAATAAGCATCTTGAGCTAAGCTAAAGCCATTGATGTCCTGGCCTTTGAATTTTTCTAATGTGCTTGTAAATGAAGCCAAGTCTTTTACATCTTCCGGTTTCACCAAATCTTTGTTGTAAATGATTCCGAAACCTTCAACGCCGTATGGAATTCCGACAACTTTGTCTTCCAATTTCAATTCCATGTTTGGTGCAATGTCTTTCACGTATTCTTCACCGCTTAAATCCACTACATACGATTTCAGCTTTTCAGCTTCCATCGCGTGCTGAAGGCTGAAAATAGACGGTCCTTGGTTGCTGTTCAAGCGGATTTGCAATTGCTGGAAGTAGTCATCCCCTGTCGTACCTAAAACTTCTACTTCAACGCCTGTTTCTTCTGTGTACTCTTTAGCTAATGCTGAAAGCTGATCAGAAATTTCGACTTTACTTTGGAAAATCGTAATTTTCTTCGCTCCGCCTTCTTCACTGCTTGTCGAACCTTCGTCGCTCCCGCCGCCGCATGCAGCCAACAAAAGCAATACGAAAACTAATACCAAACTGCCTAACGTTTTTTTCTGGAATTTCATGTGAATTCCCCCTTATATAATTTGAGTTGCTATAGTAAATAAAATGAAATCCATCATTTTATAACTACCGAGTTAAGTTTTCTTGCATGAACGATTTCCCGCTTTTCTTAAGCAAGCGAAATCTCGGTATAGCCCTTGCACTCATGAATAAGATTATTCGCCTCGAACGACAAAACCCCTTCATTTTCCACTTCGACCGACAACATCTTCGGTGTGATGGAAATCTTCACCCGCTGTCCATGCCATTGAATGGCGAACTTCATTCCTTGCCAATTCTTCGGCAATTTCGGATTGATCCGGAGCCGGCCATCAGCCAGCCGGATTCCTGCAAAACCAAAGACGGCCGCTTTCCAAATTCCGCCGATCGAAGCGGCATGAATGCCTTCATCTGAGGTTTTCATCGAAGGGCCCAAATCAATTTCCGTCGACTTTTGAAACAACTCATAAGCCAAATCAGCCTTGCCGATGTCATTGGCCAAGATCGAGTGGGTAACCAAGCTGAGCGACGAATCGTGCAGCGTCTTCGGTTCGTAGTAGTGAAAACTGGCTCGTTTTACTTCTTTTGAAATACGCGGATCGTCGTGCAAGAAAGTTTGCTCCAGCAAGTACAATAAAATCAAAGCATCTGCCTGTTTGGTCACTTGAAACGAATTGATTTGTTCGGAATTAAAATCCCGGTAAATCGTCCGCACTTTTTCTTGGTTTTTGTATTTTGTCAAATCGATTTCTTCCAATTGCAAATACGTATCATCTTGCGGGATGACTCGGTCTTCTTCACGGGGCTCCGGCAAGTAAAGCTTGCCAGCCTTTTCCTGCCAGTCCGGGTAAGCTACGGCTAATTCCAATGGCCCTGCAAATTTTTCAAGCAATGCCGGGTTTTCTTCCATTAATTTTTCATAATAGCGCATGGCCAGTTTTAAGTTGAAATACGCCATGTAATTCGTGAACGCGTTGTTGTTTACGTGTTCTTTGTATTCATCGGGGCCGATCACATTGGAAATCTCGTAGCGCCCTGTCTGTTCGTTCCATTCCAAGCGGCTTGCCCAAAACTTGGCGGTGTCAAAAACAATTTCATACCCAAACTGATCCAAAAATTCTTGATCGCCAGTTACTTCATTGTATTGATAAACCGCAAACGCAATGTCTGCGGATATGTGCTGCTCGATTGCACCGGACCAGATTCTGGATTGTTCCCCGGTAACAATGTCAATATCTCCCCATACAGGCGTTACTTCTCCGTCGGTCGGCCAAGCCATTTCCCATGGATACATCGCGCCTTTAAAGCCGTTTTCGATGGCTTTTGCTCTCGCTCCAGCCAAGCCAAGATAGCGGTAAGTCAACAGCGATTTGGCAACTTCTGGATTGGAAAAAGTGAAAAATGGCAAGATAAAGACTTCCGTATCCCAGAACGAATGGCCTTTATAGCCTTCGCCGCTCAATCCTTTTGCCCCAATTCCCATGCGTGCGTCATGTGCTGGCGTCATCACCGTTAGATGATAAAGCGCAAAACGCAAACCCAGCTGGTCAAATGAATTGGCACTGTTGATTTCTATGTTGTAAACATCCCACACCTTCTGCTGCCAAGCTTGTTGATGTGCGTCAAACAGCGATTCATAGCCTTGAAGTGCAGCTAATTTCAAAGCTCCAAGTGATGACTCGCGCAATTGCAGCAAATCGTATTCCGCTTCCGTTGCATCCAAATCACGGCTTGTATGGATGGTCGTAAATTTCTCTACGGCCAGACGATCGTGCGGCTGTAAATTGATAGAATAACCGAGCCAGACTTTCCGCCGGGACATGTCCATATCCGGTTCGACTTGCAGCTCTTCGCCTTTCACCTTGATGGTATGGGTGGTATTCACCACGACATCTACATTCGATTCATTGGTTGTCTGCACCAGTTGGATCAACTGTTTATCAAATACCCGGCGCTCGCCTTCAAGAAAATGCTGCGATCCGGAGTTGTTCATTTGTGCATTAATGCCAGATTCAAAGGAAAACTCAACAGAGTGAGTCAAGCTTTCTACTTCCATTTTCGATGCCAGCAAATGCAAATTGGCGAGTGATGCAAATCGCTGAAAATGAAAGCGCAATTTTTTCCCTTTCGGCGAAGTCCAATCGAAGCTCCGAGTCAAATGGGCCGTCTTTAAGTTTAACTGGCGTATGTAATTTTCAGTGTTCCCAATTTCTAAGCTAAACCGCTCACCGTCTACTTGGATGTCAATTCGGGTAACATCCGCTATATTGGGCAGCTCCGTCACTTCATTAATTTGAGCTTTATTAAATGTTCCATTCACAAACAAATTTCGTTGTTCTTTTATGTAAGGTTCTTCAGTAGCTGACCGCACGCCCATATACCCGTTGCCAAGAGACATTATCGCTTCGCACTTCCCTAAATGATCAGAAGAAAACGACGTTTCCGATACGATCCAATCTTTGAACTCTCCAGAACCTTGTTGATAATCCATCATTTTTGAGAGTCCCCTTTCCTGAAAAAAGCTTCAAAACTTTTTACGAAAACGTTTTTGTAAAAAGTAAAAATATATATGCTTTGTTTAAAACGGCTTTTAGAGGCGTTCAACAAAACACATAAAACAGCAGTAAGTAAAGCGCTTTCATTGGCAAGTATACGACTATCTTATTAAATAGTCAATAATTTTTCCACTAAAAGAACCAGAAGGATGCCCCACTCGCCGTTCATTTCTTTTCTAATTTCATGGAGAAAGCCACATAACCAATTATATTCACTGGTAATGGAATAAAGTCTTTAAAACCGAAAAAGAATGATTACTGCCAATAAAAAACGACCAAATGATTCTCATCATCTGACCGTTTCTATTGTGCTCCTTGCGGATAAGTTCCGCGGGGGGATACAGGAGCAATTTGTATTCCTTAGCCTGATGCTTCATTTATGGGGTAATGAAACAGCAGGATTAAAAGGGGCAAGACATTCGAGGGGATTTTGATGAAGGGCACATATAAACTATTTCCCGCTCGTTTTCATAAACCCATTTCTCTTAAGGGGTCCTCTGGAAGAATTAAATTTCATTTCTCCCATGTTTTCATTTACCATTGTTATGCTTATGCTAATTTTCTTGAGCGATTGGTTTTGTAAATTGGTGTGATGAAGTAAAGTTCTTGGTGGCAAATGCCCGATAGCCTTTCAAGCTCTTGAAAAACAGCTGCCGATACCGAATAAATTTGCACACTGTCGGGCAGGGCCTTCATTTTTTCAGTTGCCTGCTCCCATTTCACTTGTTCGATCTCGACCCAAATGCTTTTAGAGTCCCAGTCATTCTCTATTGTCAAACGTCCAAAAAAAGTAATGCGGCGCTGGCCATCTTCTTCGTGCGTGTCTTTGATTCGAGTGAAATAATAAGAAGCATTATCAAAAAATAAGGGCTGGTTTCTCTGCATATGACTCATTCCCTCCTATATTTACACCCGAAGGCAATTAATCGTTGAATAAAAAAAGCCGAAAAGAATCCAACGGATTCTTTTCGGCTTTGCTGTCAGCGCTAAAGTCTACAACATTTTACCGTGATATAAAGTTAATTGAGCAGCGATTAAAAACTTTTCTTTTAAGTAATTTTATATTATAAAAATAGCGGCATTAAGTAAAGCAATTTGCCTGCTTTATTCAGAGAAATATTTCTATACATTTATTTACTTTAAACTGAACCCTCCTTTACTTTTCAGATTATTGAAACTATAATGTATATATTAAAAAGATATATATCTTAAAGATATAGGAAGTGGTTTTTATTGCTAAAGAAAATCATACACAGTTTGCAATTCTCGGACTCTTGACTGTCGGGTGTACGACCGGCTATTCGATGAAACAAATGATTGACGGCAGCTTGAATCATTTTTGGAAAATCAGCTATGGCCAAATTTATCCGACTTTAAAACTTTTGGCCGAACAAGGTTTTGTCACTGTCGAGGATTTGGCTCAAGAAGGAAAACCAGACAAAAAAGAATACCAAATCACCCTTTCCGGAAAACAGGCGTTAAAAAACTGGCTGGAACAGCCTATTGTGGAATTGCCGGCGGAAAAAAATGAATTGCTGCTTAAAGTGTTTTTCAGCCGCCACCAAGAACCGAAAACGATTCAACGCCACTTAAAAAGCTACCAAGAAAAATTATCGGCTCGCCTGCTCACTTACCGAGGAATAAAAGAAATGATTTCTACGCAACTATTTAATGAGGAAGATGCGCCCTATTGGATCATTACATTGGATTATGGATTGTCTACGACCCAAGCTGCCATTGACTGGTGCAAAGAAACCCAAAAACTTTTACTCAAAAAGGAGGAACAGTGATGAGCGCACAAGTCTACCCAGGCCGGTATACGGCAGAAACCCCTGAGGGCTTTGTCGTTTTTCTCATCGGTACACGCATCAACAAATGGTGGGCCATCCATAAATGGTGGCCGGTCTTTATGGCCATGCCTCCCATGATTAAAGAGCTCTACAGCCATAAAGAGCTGGGCTGCCTCTCCATGGAAAACTTTTTCGGGCTGCGGACAACGCTAATGATTCAATATTGGCGCTCGGAAGAAGAATTGATGGCATATGCCAAAGGCCAAAAGCATTTAAGCGCCTGGAAGAACTTCAATAAAAAAGTTGGCAATAACGATGCAGTCGGCATTTATCACGAAACATATGTAATCAATTCCGGCCAGTCGGAATCGATTTACGGCAATATGGCAAAGTTCGGCTTATCAAAAGCATTCGGCTTAGAAGCCCTCACTCCTGCGACAAGCTCTGCACACAAAAGGCTAAGAAAAGAACGCGCTCTTTCGTAAACCATTGCTAAAAAATCCGACCTCATATGAAGGTCGGATTTTTCGTTCACTTATAGGCGTTCCTTTACATCGATATCCCCGTCTTCTCGGTCGTGAGTATAAATCGGGTATTGTTCCCGGTAGAGAACAAGATCTCCCTCTTTTAAAAACACATCTGGGAAATGTTCCATCATCCGTTTAAGCATTTCCTGATGCACGTGCACTGCTGCACCCTCTTCATATCCATCTAACGCTGAATCTACTGATTCAATATCGGCTGTCGCCAGCAACTGATCTTCATTCATATTATAGCCTCCTTTAAAACTCTGTATAGTTTTATTCTACCCTAAGCTTTTAGGTTAAAACGTTGATACTGATTTGTCGGCACGCTGAAAAAGATGGATTATAGAGTTCTATGCTATTTGAGACTTATTCCCCGGGCTTTTTCTAGATTTTGTAGAAAAAATCTTTGTATAACGTTTTTTTTAAAAAAAGGGTAATATTATCTACTATAATTTTTATTTTTTCGAGCTATGTGCTTTAATTAAATTACTATCTATTATTTTAAAATTTTATTATAGAGGAGCAAGCTAAATGACACATCCATTGCAAAATGCAGAAGAAATCAAAAAGTTTTTCCACAAATACCAAGAAGCATTCGAGGAAAAATTATTAGCAGAAGCCGTTAACGTAAAAGACAAAATTGATGAAATTCTGGCCATTGGAAATATTGACCTTGTGACTAATGCCCATACAGTAGTCGGTTATATAATCGAAGGGCAAGAAGAAGAACTTATACAATTCGCGAAAAAAGAAGGCATCGCTTGGGCGACGCACTCCATTGAACTTTCCTTTAAGTTGGAATGGGTTCAAGCCATTCGCCGCACCATTTGGACGTTCCTCCAACAATACAATGATGCGACTCTTAATAAAGTAGCGTTCGACTTTTTCAGCATGGAAAAAGACATCAACACGCGCGTTGATGCGTTTTTAAACACATTTTTCATCAGCTATTCTACATACAAAGACTCCTTGATTCTAGCGCACCGTCAAATGGTTGAAAATCTTTCAGTTCCAATCATTCCAATAAATACATCTGTTTCGATCTTACCGTTGATCGGCTCTATGGATTCTTTCCGTACATCTGTTATTGAAGAAAAAGTTTTGACCGAAGTCGGCATATCCCGCATTCATACACTAATTATGGACTTGTCGGGAATTGCCGATATGGAACCTGAAGTCATCCATCGCTTGATGAAAATCATTGATGGGACAGGCATGATGGGATGCAAGACCGTCATTACTGGATTAAGAGCAGAAGTAGTGAGAAAAATGATCCACTTAGGTTTGTCTTTCGACCCTAAAACAAAAACGCTCGGCACTTTACAGCAAGCATTAAAAGAATACTTGATTTCTTAAGAGATGAAAAACAGCGGAGCGATTCCGCTGTTTTTTTGTTGAAAAATTTTAATGATAAACAGATTGCTATTCCGGAAATAAAAAAGGAAGCTTATCACAGTTTGTAAACAAAGAAGGAGTTTATAATTCGGGCATCGAATTATTTCACTACTAATCCGTTTATCTATTTTAGAATGGAGGGAATCGCGATGACTGAACAGGACGCTTCGTTGAACAGCGATTTTCCAGCAGGCATAGGAAAACCTGCTCGCCAAGCCCTTTTTGCTGTCGGAATTTACCGGCTCGAGCAGTTGACGGAAATGAGCGAGAAAGAAGTGTTGAAAATGCATGGCGTGGGACCGAAAGCGTTTGGAATTCTGCGTGAAGCCCTTCTTGCCAAAGACATGAAGTTTAAAGGGAATTCCTGATATTCTTACGGCCTCGTTCTTTTAATGAAGTGGAAGAGGCTTCTCTCCCGCTTTTTTCTTCCTCTGTCCGCTTTTATGTTCCTTCTTTTTTTATTACACTACTTCAAAGGAGGATGAGCAGCTGTGGATCCTTTAGATATTCTTGAAAATTTACATAAAGTCCAACCGGTTTTTCAGCCCGTAATCAGCGCGGTCAAACATACGATCATCGGCTATGAGCTGCTGGGGCGATATCATTTTGAAGACGAATGGATCAGCCTCGGTGATTTTTTTCATGATACAGATGTGCCCGATGAGTATAAAATTGAAGTCGACCACTATATTTTGCAGTTAGCCATAGAAAAAATGCTGGAAGAAGAAAATAAGTGCACACTGTTTATCAACCGCAATGCCAAGCAATTGCTTGTAAATAGTGGAGAAGACTTTTTGCAAACCTTGAAAGGGTTCGAGAAAAAAGGATTTGCCATGACCCGCATCGTCTTGGAAATAACGGAGCACGATTTTGATGAAGACTTTGAAGTGCTCGAACACTTGCTCATGTATTACAAAACGTACGGCATCCAAGTAGCCGTTGACAATGTCGGCGCCAAAAGTTCCAATATTGACCGGATCCGGCAGCTTCGCCCGCATATTTTAAAAATCGATGCGGGCATTTTCCGGAAGCACAGCCCGGATGTGTTTCAAGACATCATTTCATCGCTCGCTGTATTGGCTCGAAGAATCGGCGCCAAACTGGCGTATGAAAACATTGAGGACAACCACCAATTGTATTTTGCTTGGAAGCATGGCGGGCATTATTACCAAGGATTTTATTTGGCAAAACCAGACTTTAACTTTTTGACGACGGATGCTTTGTCTGTTGATATGGGGGAAAAGGTGAAGGATTTTGTGCAGCGCGAAAAAGCGAGGATTGAGGCAAGGTTCGCCTTTATCCTTTCGTGTGAAGAAAAAGTGAAAAAATTATTGCCGCAATGGCATGGCCCGGATCAAGCAGACGCTTTTATCAAAGCTGTAAAAGATTCTTTCCATAAAGAAAGTTTCCGCTTGTATATTTGCGACAGCAATGGCCAACAAGTTTCCTCCAATTTCAGAAAACGCCATACCATCTGGGAAGTTGAAGGCAGTCAAAAAGGTTCGCATTGGGCTTTTCGCCCTTATTTCCTGGAAAATATGATGCATATGAAAACGTGGCATCAAGGCATTTTGTCGGAAACTTATTCAGATATCGAAACCGGCGAAATGGTCCGGACGTTCAGCTATCCGTTGTCCAATCAATTCTTTTTGTTTGTCGACATCAGCTACTCGTATATTTTTGAAAATGACCACTTGTTTTTCCAATAGTAAAACTCTTCAACAGGCGGAAAAATTTTTCCTGTTTGCTATTCCGCAAACCAGCTGCGCTTGCCGCGGGCTCGCGCCGAACTAACTCGGGCTGACGCCCGAGTGGATTTCGGCACTTCGCTATCCCGCAGGCGTCTCCGCTGGTTTGCTCCATAGCTTACTAGAAATAGCTTCTCGGTATCAAAAGGGCTAGCAAAAGCAGAAAACTTCACCTGTGCTAGCCTTTGTTTATTTTTTATTATTGGAAACATTTCAAGTGAGCTTTCTCTTCGAATGAAGCGGAAGGCGGCGACTCCTGCGGACAAGACGTGAGCCTGAGACCCCGCAAGACGTGAAGCGGCTGAGGAGGCTTAGGCTGCGTCCCGCGGAAAGCGTCCGCCTGAAGTGCAGTGAGAAGACTATACCAACTTTCTCGACAACCCATTCAGAGTTCTGAACGGGCTGTTTTCGCTGCGCTTATTTATCCGCAAAATTATAGACATCTTGCTCGGAATGAAACCCATCTGCAATCACCGTTTCTTTTACGTTTCGGACATCAACTGCAAATGGAGACAGCAAAACAGAAGGCACTTCAATTTTTCCGTTGTTAATTTTTTGTCCCGCTGCGATGCTTTCCCCTTTAGCCAGCTTCACTGCCAGTTCTGCCGCTTCTGCCGACAGCAGTTTGATTGGTTTGTATACAGTCATCGTTTGGGTGCCTTCGATAATCCGCTGAATTCCCGCCAGTTCTGCGTCTTGTCCCGCAACCGGAATGTCTCCAGCAAGACCGGCTGCCTCGAGCGCTTCAATAACCCCGCCTGCAGTCGCATCGTTTGCCGCAATCACCGCATCTATCTTTTGGCCGTTTGCTTGAAGCGCCCTTTCCATATTGGCTTTGGCATTGGCAGGCGACCAATCTTCAGTCCACTGGTCATATGTGACTGTAATGTCGCCTTTATCGATATAAGGCTGGAGCACACTGAATACGCCTTCTTTCAACAAACGGGCATTATTATCCGTCTCGGCACCGCCAATATAGACATAATTTCCGGAAGGCACCAATTCCAAAATGGCTTTTGCTTGCAGCTCGCCAATTTTCACATTGTCAAACGATACATACAGATCGATTTCCGCGTTATTGATCAACCGGTCATAGGCAATCACTTTAATGCCGGCTTTGTGAGCTTTTTTCACAATCGCAGCGGTTGCTTCTGCATTATGGGGCACCACAACGAGAAGGTCAACGCCTTGGCTGATTAGCGTTTCTGCCTGGGAAATTTGCAGGGCATCGTCGCCGTTCGCTGCCAATATTTCCACTTCGCCGCCGAGCGCTTCAATGGCGCCTTTAAATAAATCCCGATCCTTCAGCCACCGCTCCTCAAGAAGCGTGTCCATTGAAAATCCGATTTTAACGGGATCGTCTATTCGCAAATCTTCACTGTTTCGGATTTCTGCCATTGCCGGCTTTTGGTGCTGCTCTGCAGGAACAGCTGCTTCTTCTTGGCAAGCTGAAACGCCGGCTATCAGCAGCGCTGCCAGAAGAGCAAGTTTAACCTGGATAACGAACCTTCCCATTGGCGATCTCCTTTCCGCCACTATTCAACAACCGCCAAACTTTTCTTGCCGAGCAGCGTTTTTCGGTATTCTTTCGGCGAGACTGATGCATTTTTTTTAAATACTTTGCTGAAGTAGTTGGGCTCATGATAACCCACTTCGAACGTAATTTCTTTAATGCTTTTCGAAGGGTCTGCGAGCAGTTTTTTCGCTTTTTCAATGCGGCATTCTGTTAAAAAGTCGATGTAATTGACCCCGAGTTTTTCTTTAAACATTTTACTGATGTAAATCGGGCTCAACCCCACTTTTTGGCCAAGCGCTTCAAGTGAAATGTCTTGATGCGAATGGTCGCTAATATACTGTTTGATTTGATGCATTGCATCCG
The DNA here is from genome assembly GCF_050864155.1 of Planococcus sp. YIM B11945. NCBI lineage: Bacteria > Bacillati > Bacillota > Bacilli > Caryophanales > Caryophanaceae > Planococcus > Planococcus sp. YIM B11945. The sequence continues at coordinate 65,458 of NZ_JBOZWR010000007.1, forward strand.
CTTCCAGCTGCCCGTAATGCAGCAAATACGACTGTTTCATTTGGTCAAGCAAATGGCCGGTTTCCGCACGCAGCTGCCGGCTGTCCTGGGCTTGGAACGTATAAAAAGGCGTCTCTGCCTCGATGCCGATTTCGCTCATGACCCGTCTGGCAATCCACAACAATTCTAATACCCGCTGCTGAATCTGCAAAAGGTCCGCACCTTCGTTTTCGTAGCTTTGAATGATGTCCATTGCATATGTCCGGACTTGCTCCCATTGCCCAAGGCGAATTTGGTCAAACAACAGCTTTTCCCCTTGTTTGATGAGTTTGCCCCCTTGCCCTTCCCCGATATCCGGCACGTCCGCATAAAAACGGTATTTAACGGGCAAGCTTGAATCCATCGTAGCGATTAAAGATTCCTGATAGGATTGGCGAATTTCTTCCAACGACCCGCAGACATTGCCGACGCCAATAAACCACTCGGTTCCTTGCTCCAGTTTTGACACCGAAAGAATGTCCTTTGCAAGTGAAATTGCTTGGGAACGGAATGATTTTTCGGGCTCCCGAAATACAATAATGGGGAGCTGCCGGCCATACAACGCACCGACCCAGCCGCTCTTTGTTTTTCGCACTTTTTCTTTAATGGCCGAATAATAGCTCCCTGAACCTTCCGGCAATAAAACACTCATGACAAATTTTTCATTGGTTGAGCGGATATCAAGCATTTCGACCAGCATGTCCAAATGCACTTCATGGACATGATCGAACAGCAATTGCGTCACCACATCCGTTTCAACGAGCGTCAAGGCTTTTTGCAGCGAGTTTTGCTGGGCTTGGCTGGCCTCTAAAAACTTCCGCTCTTCTTCGTTTTGATTTAATACTTTTCCAACAGTCGCTACAATTTCACTAGCTTTGCTCGGTTTCAGCAAATAATCTTTGACCCCGAGTTTAATGGCTTGCCGCGCATAGTCAAACGTATCAAATGCCGTAATCATGACAAATTTGATTTCCGGATGCTCTGCACTTATCCGCTCCACCGCTTCCAGCCCGCTCATTCCCGGCATTTTAATGTCCATCATAATTAAATCCGGTTTGAATTCACTGGCCATTTCGACAGCAAGTTTACCGTTTTTTGATTGCTTAATGACCAGCTCTGGATAGGCTTTTTGCAAAATCGCTTGCAAACCATCCCGCTCGAGTTGTTCATCATCCACAATTAGGAGCTTCATCATGTTATTCAGCTCTCCTTATTTTCGGTATTTTTAACACGATTTTTGTGCCCATTCCTAAGCCGCTGTCAATTTCGATCACGTCTTCACAGCCGTAAAAAAGGCGCAGCCTTCTGACAACGTTGCTGAAACCGATTCCGGACGTATGCCCTTCTGTTTCCCCTTGGCGTTCTTCCAGCACGTGCTTGATTTTCTCTTCTTCCATTCCATTGCCATTGTCTTCAATTTCAATACGGACTTGGTCGACAGCATCGATAATGCGAAACCAGATTGCGCTGCCCTCTTCATTCGGCTCAATTGCATGGATAACCGCGTTTTCTATGATAGGCTGAAGTGTCAGTCCAGGTATTTGGACATTCAAGCACGATTCATCAATCTCCATCTCCAAATGCAGCCGGTCGGTAAATCGGGCTTTTTGAATATCCATATATTGCCGCAAGACAATTACTTCCTCACGAAGCGTAACGGGCTTTTCCAGGCGTTTCAAATTATAGCGCAAGATGCCTGCAACACTGACGAGCAAATCACTTGTTTCCTCAGCGCCTTCCAAATAGGCTTTTTTTGAAAGGATATTCAAGGTATTAAACAAAAAATGCGGATTGATTTGGCTTTGCAGGCTTCGCAGCTGGCTTTCCTGCAACAACAATTTGCTGCGCTGCAACTCGTGCTTGAGCTGCGCCTTTTCTTGGATTTCCACGATCAAATTATTCGTGTTGATGCGCATGCGTTCGAAGGTTTCCGCAAGAAACGAAATTTCGTCATTCGACTCCACTTTGATGGGCAGATCAAACCGGCCCTTGGCCAATTCGTTCGCCGAATGCGTCAGCTTTTGAACAGGCTTTGTGATGCTCATCGAAAACCAGTACGTCATGACCAATAATACAAATGTAATGAGCAGCAACAGCCATATCCCCAATTGCCTTAGTTCGGCCGATTGTTCCATGATGCCCCGGTAAAAGCGTTCGTACGTTTTCAGTTCGCTATCAATCAGCGTAAGCGTCGTTTCTGAAATGTAATTCGATATCCGGGTCGCTTCGGAAAATTCCCGGGCAGAAGCTTCGGTTTCCTGCTGCGCCCGATACATTTGCGCTCTTCCAGTCGTTTCCGTTAAGCTATCGATCAAGTTCATGTAATTCGTCAACGCAAAATTATTTTCTTCATTTTTCAAATCCCCGATTTCAGCTTTCACTTGTTGAACCTTTTTTTCGCTGCGCTGCAACTGGTCATATCTCTTAAGAGACGGTTCCAACATATAGTTGTTCAAATCGGTTATGACTTGTTGGCTGGAAACGGTAACTTCGTTCAAATTCAAGTAACGCTGCAGCACCGAGTTATATTGATCAAGTGTTTTCTGATTGTAATACGTAAGCGCGATCCAGATGATCGCCATGATAAACAAAACAACCAGAGTCAGCTTCCATATTTTCTTTTGGATGGTATTCATGGGGATTCCACCGCTTTCAGCATCTGAATATCGGTCAAATAACCTTCCATTTCCAGAGGCATGGTTTCATCATCCAGCCATTTCAAAATTAGTTCCACGCTGGTGCTGCCCATTTTTTCGGGCGATTGCTCAATTATGCCGTCAAGCTTGCCTTGACCCAACAGCGCCATCGAGTCGGGCCCATCATCAAATGAATAAATAAAAAACGGCTCCACTTGAAAGCGCTTTCCAATTTCTTGGATCATCACTCCGGAAAAATCGGCATTGATGGAAACAAACGCATCGGCATCCGGCATTTCGTTCAGCACCTGCTGAGTCGCTGAAATGATTTGTTCGCGTGTGTTCCCGGTTTTCGCTGTCAAAATCTTTACTCCCGGCTGTTTTTGCAAAATGTCTTTGATGCCTTGAAGGCGCTGCATTTGATAATGCTCTTGCTGGCTATCATTAAGCAACACAACATTTCCATTCGGCCCCATATCCATCAATAGCTGCTCAGCAATCATTTTGCCTGCCAAATACTGGTCAGACCCTACATAGGTTCTTCTCAAACTTTCTTCCATCGGCACGTCATTTGCGACCGTAATGATGGGTATCCCGTAAAAAGAAGCTTTTACTTTTGTCAGTTCGTTAAACTCTGCTGTATCCATTCCTTGGACAATAATGCCATCAACTTTCGAATAAATCGCTAGTTCAATTTTCTCTAAAAATTCCTTTTCATTATTGCCATAGCTTCCCCATACTTCAAGGCTCGCCCCTTTTTTCTGTGCTTGGTCCATCGCGCCTTTTGCAACTTGGTCCCAAAAAGGCGTTTTCATGTTTTTGGAAATCAGCACGAGACGCTGTTGCGGCCCTTGTAAATCCGTCGATGCCGGCAGTTGCCAATCAGAACGAAACACTTTTTCGGCTGATGTGAAGGTGAAATAAAAAAGAAGGGCGCATAAGAAACACAATAAAACTATGCCGGTTTTTCGCAAGGGAAGTGTCTCCTTTTTCGAATTGTGAATTATTTTTATCATACCATAGGTTCAACGGGGTTCAAGGTGCTGTTTCGGAGCTTAGAGTTTTAGTAACGACGTTGTTTTGTACTTATTGATATTCCGCAAAACAGCTGTGAAGACATTGGCCAAAGGAAGTTTGGCCGATGTCTTTGCGACGAGCTTGCGCAGGAGCACAAGGTTTTATCGCCGTGGGCTCGCGCCGAAGGAAGTTCGGTCGATGTCTTTGCGACGAAGTGCGCAGCACTGCAACGGTTTTTTGTTTCGAAGCTAGCGATGCGGTGCAGAGACAGGAGTGCTACTCGCTAAAATAAGAACCAGTAGAGCCATGTCCAAAGCGTCCGAAGCAGTTTTTAAAAATCTAATTCTTTAGTTCAATATAGTTTATTCTTTTATATAGAAGAAAAAAGAGAGACTGCTAGAGCCTCTCTTTTTTCCATATAGATTAACCCCGTTTTTTGCGGGTCATAACATCGAAAATTACAGCTGCGGCCAAAACGCCGCCGCGGATGATGTATTGATAGGAAATTCCGACACCCATCAAGTTCATGCCGCTTGTCAACGAAGCCATAACGATGGCCCCGATAATGGCGCCGGTTACTTTTCCGACACCGCCGGCAGAAGATACCCCGCCGACATATGCGGCAGCGATGGCATCAAGCTCGAACAGCGTACCGGCTGTCGTTGTTGCAGACTGAAGGCGGGAAGTGAACAAGATTCCTGACAATGCAGCAAGCATTCCCATAGAACCAAAAACAATGTACGTTACTTTTTTTACGTTGATGCCGCTTAAATGGGCAGCTTCCGGATTGCTTCCCACTGCATAAATGTGGCGGCCTAGAACCGTTTTGGTCGTCAGGAAATGATAGATGATGACAACGACCAGCATAATGACTACCGTCCATGAAAAACCGTTGTAACCCGCTAGAATATACGTGATATAGGCAATGACTGCCGAAACCAAGATAAGTTTCATGGCGAAAATGCCTTTTGAAACCACTTCAAATTGGTACTTGATTTTATTGCGGCGGGTTGAGAATTCACTGTAAATATAAAGGAGAATGCCGATCAAACCGATGATCAATGACAACAAATGCAAGCCGTTCACTTCTGCAAGCGACGGGATAAATCCGTTGCCGAGCGCATTGAATTTATCGTCATTGACGATTATCGTTCCGGTCCGTTCGGTTACGAGAAGCAGCGCCCCTCTGTAAATAAGCATCGCAGCAAGTGTTGCGACAAAAGCCGGAATGCCGAGCTGAGCGATTAAAAATCCGTTGAACAAGCCGGCAATGATGCCAAATACTAAAATAGCCGGAATTGTGATATACACCGACACGCCCATTTGCGTCAGGAAAATCGCCGCAATCGCACCGAGAAATCCAGCAGCGAATCCGACCGATAAATCAATGTGGCGTATCACAATAACGAGCGTCATCCCGACTGCCAATACGGCGATATACCCTGCTGAATCCAATAAATTACTGATATTTCGGGAAGACATGAACAACCCGTCTGTCAAAATCGAGAACGTTACCAAGATGATGAACAAGGCAATATACATCCCGTAATCACGTATATTTTCTTTGATTAGAAATTTCGCTTCATTAAAAAAAGTCACCGCTATTCCCCCCTATTGCGTCGCAAGCTCCATAATTTTTTCTTGGCTGGCTTCTTCTATTGCCAGCTCGCCTTTGATTTTTCCTTCACCCATCACGTAAATGCGATCGCTCATGCCGAGCACTTCGCCGAGTTCAGAAGAAATCATGATAATGCTTAACCCTTCGCTGATGAGCTTGTTCATGATCGTGTAAATTTCAAACTTCGCCCCTACGTCGATGCCCCGCGTCGGCTCATCCAAAATGAGCAATTTGGGCCCGACAAACAGCCATTTGCCGATCGATACTTTTTGCTGATTGCCGCCGCTCAAATTGCCGACGTTCTGCTCCAGCGAAGACGCTTTAATATTGATCGATTTTCTATATTCGCCTGCTACTTTGATTTCTTCGTTGTCGTTGATGATGCCATTTGATGAAATGCCTTTTAAATTCGCGGCGGTGACATTGTTTTTAATGTCTTGCAGCAAGAAAAGGCCATTGCCTTTACGGTCTTCGGTCACGTAAGCAATCCCTGCCTTAATGGCGTCTTGCGTATGAGGAAGTTTTTTCGGTTTGCCGTTCAATAAAAGCTCACCTTGCAATTTATACGCTTTCGGATTTCCGAAAACGCTGAGTGCCAGTTCCGTGCGTCCCGATCCCATCAAACCGGCAATGCCGACAATTTCCCCTTTTTTCACATGAAGGTTGACGTCTTTTACGACCTCGCGGCCAAGTTCGGCATCATACGCCGACCAGTTAAACAACTGAAGAATTTCTTCTCCTGATGTTTTGTGGACGCGTTTCGGATAAATGTCTTCAATTTCGCGGCCGACCATGTTTTTGATAATGACGGCTTCGGAAATCGGTTCGCTTGAAGCATCCAAGGTGCAAATGGTTTGGCCGTCGCGAAGCACGGTCGCCTTGTCTGCAATGGAAATCACTTCTTTTAATTTATGCGAAATCATGATGCAGCTGATGCCTTGCTGCTGCAAATCTTTCAACAGCTTTAATAAATTTTCGCTGTCATCTTCATTAAGTGCGGCCGTTGGTTCATCCAAAATCAGCAGCTTGACGTCTTTGCTCAACGCTTTTGCAATTTCCACCAACTGCTGCTTCCCGACGCTTAAATCTTTAACCAGCGTTTCGGGATTGACATTCAATTTCACTTTTTGCAGCAATTTCTTTGCTTGAACGATTGTTTCGTTCCAATCAAGAAATGCGCCGCGCTTCACTTCATTGCCGGCAAAAATATTTTCGTACACCGTTAAATCTGGAAATAACGCCAGTTCCTGGTGAATGATGACGATTCCGTCTTTGACGCTATCGTTTATATTGTTGAACTGCTGCACCTTGCCTTCATAAACGATGTCGCCTTGATATGTACCATAAGGATAAACGCCGCTCAGCACCTTCATCAACGTAGATTTTCCAGCCCCATTTTCGCCGATCAAACAGTGAATTTCGCCTTTTTCCACTTTGAAATTGACATTGCTGAGCGCTTTGACTCCTGTAAATTCCTTGGAAATCCCTTTCATCTCTAAAATAGCTTCGCTCATCGATATCCCTCCTTTAACAAAAAACAAAAGCAATGACGAAATAGTGATAGACGGATCCATCACTATTTCGCGTTTTGCTATAGTTATTTACTCCAACCCTGTGAACTCGCTTGCTTCATAGTAGCCGGAATCAATCAATTCAGCTTTAACGTTGTCTTTATTTACTGTAATTACATCTGTTTGTTTTGCTTTTACTTCTGTTACACCGTTGTCGTATGTCCCAGTAGTTTCTGGATCGCTGCCTTCAAGAACAGTTACAGCCATATCCATCGCATCTTTTACAAGTGTGCGGACATCTTTGAATACCGTCATCGATTGTTTCTCATCAATAATGTACTGAATAGAAGCTTTTTCAGCATCTTGCCCAGTGATTGTGTAGTTTGTTACTTCGCTGTCTGATGCGAATACGTCAGCGATTGAGCGCGCTGTGCCATCGTTTGGCGCCAAAATCGCAATGTCGCCTTTCATATCTGCGCCCACGCCAGTCAAATGCGTTTGTGCTTTGTTTTTCGCTTCATTTGGATCCCAGTTTGTTGTAACTTGGCCCAAAATTTTGCCCAGCTGATCACGTGAAAGTTCAGCAGTATCTTTCAATGCTTCCGCTTCGCTTGAGTTGGCAATTTTAAAGGTGCCATCTGCAATTTTTGGCTGAAGAACGCTCCATGCTCCTTGGAAGAACAAGAACGCATTGTTGTCAGAAGAAGCGCCCGCATACAAGTACAATGGCACGCCTGATCCTTCAGCATTGTCGATCAAGTATTGCGCTTGAGCTGCACCAACAGCCAAGCTGTCGAACGTTACGTAGTAATCTACTGCTTCAGTGTCAGTGATCAAACGGTCATAAGCAATAACCGTAACATCGTCTTTTTTAGCTGATTCTACTGCCGCTGCTGCCGCTGCTCCGTCGTGCGGCGCGATGATCAAAACTTTGATTCCTTTGTTCAGCAAAATATCCACGTTTTCTTTTTCTTTCGCAGAAGATCCTTGGCTGAATAAAATCTCAGTCGAATAGTCCGTTTCAGCTAACGCATCTTTAAAGCGCTGCTCATCTTGCACCCATCTTGGTTCATCTTTAGTTGGCAATACGATGCCGACGTCAACTTGACCGCCACCGCCGCCTCCCCCTTCACTGCCGCTGCCGCTTTCTCCTCCGCCGCCGCATGCTGCTGTGATTAATGCAACAATCATAAGCATGAGCAGAAGCGAGAACTTTTTGCTCGTTTTCTTCATATCCATTCCCCTCTCAAACTGTTTTGTCATTTCCTACAAATTTAATTATATCGGGGCAGAGCCGTTATGAAAGCGCTATCACTAGCAATCTTTTAGCATTGCCTATACTTTCTTAACATTCCATGATTTCATTTAACAAATTCTTTAAACGAATTGAAAAACCCAGCAATCCTCTGGTAATGGATTGCTGGGGTGCGTTGGATAGATCTTTTGTTTTCGTATAGATGATTCATTTTTGTTTTTCATAGATAAAAGTACCATAAGTGCATGCAGACTTCTGCAACTATTAATATAGCCCCGTTCCACTTAACTGCAGCAAGGTTTTGACAATGTATCTTTTAGCAAGCTCTTCTTCATCAAAGTACTTTTTATCAAAGATATGCCCTCTTTCCCTGAAAAAGGTATACCATTTTCCATCTTCCCTATAATAGTGAAAGCCTTCAACCAGCGCATCTTTGCTTGAAAACTCGTTTTGTGGGAGTCCATGGACAACTGTGTATTCATACACTTCTTCATTACTTACCGTAAAAACTTCAGAGTATTTATGTATCATCATATTGTTCACGCCTAAGGTTTTGCATGCAAAGTCCAAGGCGCTCCCATAAAGAAGGATTCGTATCTGTGTTTCTTTATCAACCAAGTCTCTCACCTCCTTTTCATTTTTTCATACAACTTCTTTAAAATTAGGGTATTTTTTCTCAAATAAGTCAACTTCTACTCTTTCCTTCAAACAGAAAATCAAGTATAATAAACGTACTTGGAAAACAGTAGCGTTTCCATCTTCGAATTAAACCGTACAAAAAAAGAACCATTTTAACTAAGGAATTTATAGGAACTAAAATAGAATCTGATATATGGTAATCTGTTGCAGACAGTAGCGCTGCTAATAAAGCCGAAAAACATCGTTATCGATGTTTTTCGGTTTTTTTCGTCCTTAATCTTAGTTCAAGGGAAGGAGTGCACACGAATGACTTACTTTGTTGATCACTTAAAAAAACAAATTCATCGCCGGATGTTTGCAGGGGATGCCTGTGGATTTATGTCTACACCGTTCGGCAAAAGAGAATTTACAGATTCTCATACGTATATTTATCAGTTAGAAGAAAAGGATGCTTATAGTGAATGCCCCAACTGCCAATCCTTTCAAGGTTTAACAGAACAGGTTTAAGGCAAGCTCAACCTTATTTGAGATAAAAAATTAAAAATGATCCGCCCCTCTTTAGTTGAAGTTATTTAACAATGGAGGGGCAGTTCTCATTTACAGGGAAGTTTAATCGAGGCTTTTCTTATTGCTTCGCTTCAAGCCCTTTCGGTTCCAATAAAAACACGATATAACCCACATCCGCCTCGAAGTTCCAGTCAAAGAAGGTTTCACTTACGCGCCGGTTTAATACGGCCTCTATCTGAACCTCGCCAAGCATTTGATGCTCCAGCGGACGCTTGCACAATTTCAATACTTCCTCATAACCGTTTTTGATCAATTCTTTTTCAATCTGCACCAAAATCTCAGAACGGCGGACCAGCAACACCCGGTCGCTTAGCCAATACGACTCAACACGGCCAGGCACTTTTTCTGCCTTTCGGCTCGCTTCTTCCATTTCTTTCTTAAAGGCCTGCTCCACTGCATCGTCTGTCCATTTCCCTGCTTCTAGTTCTTCTTCTAGGACCCCGATAATCATGCCCGTCTCTTTTATCAGGTCCCAATCGGCATAGAGTTCTTTCACCTCAACCGCTGCCACTTCCTTAATCCCTTCGATGATTTCCTGCTTCAGATCCACCATCATCAAATCCCTTGTTTCCAATACGCGTTTCAATTCATTCTGCTTAACCAGAAGTCGTTCTGGCGGTGCGAGGAGTCCGCGGAAATGGACGGTGACAAATGAACGGTTGATGGTGACATAGACCGATGTGGGGCCTTTACCAAAATGCTTGCGAAAGACACCGGAGATATAGCCTCCGATTTCAGCTTGGACTGTTTTTTCTTTTGACATTCAATCGCCCCCTTTTCTTTGAGTAAACGCTTTTAGCCGTGGGTTTCATTGGAGGAGAAGAAAAGTGGCCTGTATCGCCTAGTTTGTTTTCGCTCCCAAGATGAAGACCATATAGGCTTTGTCCTCAATGAAATTCCAGTCGACAAACAAGTCGTCGATTTCTTGATTCATTACAGGTTCCAATTTAAAGAATTTCATTACGCGGTGTTCGAGCGGCCGCTTGGCCAACCTCAATTCTTCAATCACCCCGTTTTTGATCAATTCTTTTTCAATATCAACCATGATGCCCCTCCGCTCAACCAAGACCGTGGTGTCATTCAACCAATAGCTCTTAATCGTTTCGGGTGCTTTTTGCGTGATTTTACTGATTCTGATGACGATCTCGTGCAGGGCTTCTTGATTTACGTCTTCCGGATAAATAAAAGACGCTGGGTCTGCTTCCACATCCAGCACCGCAATCAGCAGGCCGCTTTCCTTTTCAAAGTTCCAGTCAGCGTAGATTTCCTTCACGCTAAATCCTGCAAGCTTCGCCAGCTCTTGGAACAGTTCCGGTTTGACGGCGTTAAGCAAGAGATCCCTTGTCTGTCCAACCCGTTTGGCTTCCTTTCTTTTTAAGAGAATGTTTTCACCCGGAAGTGAAAAACCGATCAGGTGGATCGCAATAAAAGGATTTCGGATGGCTGCCTTCACAGAGTTTGGAGCTTCGCCGAATTGGCTCTGCAAAAAAGAAGAGATAAAGTCTTCGATTTTCGTTTGGACCGTTTTATCATTTGTCATAACTCAAGCTCCTTTTTGGCAAATTCTTTTATTTGTAGAGTCACGAAGGACAAGAGCTAGTTGATACGCAAGTACCGCCGATTCACCTTGCCTCTACTGCTGAACGTTTAGGTGATATAGGTTTATTACCCTTGCTTTCCCTTCGTGAATCCCATTTCTTTTATACTTACAGCAGATGGCCACTTTCCTTTGGCCATGCTTCCAACTATTCCATCTGTTTGTTTAAATAGTTCAAGAGTTTTTTGATTAAATGGCAAAGAACCGGGTAAAAAACTTATAAAAAGAACTGGCATCTCTTGGAGCTGAAAACACTACGTCACAGAAAGAAAGAACGCGATTGTTATGAAGTTGGAACACATTAAAAGTCTATTGCAGCTTTCGTGCACCTTCAATTTTTCTTCCATCAGTCATTCCTTCACAATTGGCGAGAAGGAAACGCTAACCGTGAAGTGCCTAAAAGATACGTACCTGCTAGAAGTTACCTCCAATGAAAAGCAGCAGGCCGAATATTACACGTCGATTGATCAAGCGGCTCAAGCCCTTTATATAAAAATTAACGCCAATAAAACGAACTGACTTTTTCAGAAAAGAAGTCAGTTCGTTTTTTTAGGATGGGAAAACATCAGAAAACGTTCGTAAATGAGCTAAAACACTTTACGAACGTTCATCGTTTTTTACCTCCTCCAATCATAAAATTGATTATTTACTGGGTAAGCTGCTAAAGAAATTTGAATCCTTCCACTAAAGCGCCAAGCTAAAAAGCCTGCCTGAAAATCAAATGATTTTCAAGCAGGCTTTCTAACTTATTACTCATTTTCCAAAATCTTGATTGCTTTATCCAGCTCTTCTTTTTCTTCTCCAGTAATTGCCGGGTATTGCGGATTGATTTTTTGCAGCAGTTCCGCCATAACTTCCGAAACAATGTACCGGGAATACCATTCATCATCTGCCGGCAGGACGTACCACGGGGCATATTCAGTCGACGTGTGGTTGAGCATGTCCTCGAATATGTGCTGATAGCCGTCCCAATGCTGTCGTTCTTTTACATCGTTAAATGAGAACTCCCAGTTTTTATCCGGGTTCTTCATGCGTTCAAGCAGCCTCTTTTTCTGTTCTTCCTTCGACATATTGAAAAAGAACTTGACGACTGGAAAGCCATTCTCCACTAAGTATTTTTCGAAATTATTGATTTGCCGGTAACGGATGTCCCATATGTTTTCATCGATCAGTTCATCCGGAAGCGGCGTCGATTCCAGCAAATTATGGACTCTCGGTGCAATGACTTCCTCGTAATAAGAACGGTTAAACACCCCGATTTCGCCTCTTGCCGGCAATCCTTTGTGGAATCTCCACAAATAATCATGTGCCAATTCTTCTTCCGTCGGCTTTTTAAACGATGTCACTTTCAGCCCTTGGGCGGTCAAATTAGAAAAGATATAGCTGATGGTTTCGTCTTTTCCCGCAGCGTCCATTGCCTGCAAAACAACAACAATGCCCTTTTCTTCTTCCGCTTGAAGTTTCAAATGCAGTTCTTTCAGTTTTTCTATGCTTTCAGGAATCAGTTTTTCACGTAATTCTTCTTCATTCAAACCATTTTGTTCCGAACTTGCGAATGTTTTAAGATCCACTTCTTGATCTTGTTTCACCAAATATTTGCTTGTGTCCATTTAGACCCTCCTCGCACTTTTAGTGTTGTTGTTCTTGTTATTGCCGGTGTGGGGAGAATAAAACCTACCATTTAGTCGATAAAATGGCTTTATTGTGAACCAAAAAAGAGCAGCGCCTTTGCAAAGACCCCACTCTTTTATTTCCTCTTCTTATTGTAAATTCAAGTACCCGTCCAAACGGTCGAATGTTTCGTCCATGCCTTCCACTACGCCCATATCCAAAACTCTTTGAAGTTCTTCTTTGGTTTCGAACAACGATCTGCTGATGATTTTTGTTCCGTTTCCTTCTTCAAAAAATTCAGAGATGACTTTGATAATGGGCATCCCATCCACATTGTTTCCTTTATCATCACTGAAAGAATCGGTATACACGAGCCGTTCCGGTTTGACGATTTCTTCATAGACCGCCTTGCCCCAAGCTTCCGTTCCATCTTCCTCGGAACGCATGCAATAATGCCAAACTCCGCCAGGCCGGATATCCATTTGATAATTAGTTGTCGTCCAGCCATGCGGCCCCCACCAATTGACAATATGCTCAGGATTTACAAACATGTCAAAGACCAACTCTCTTGGGGCAACAAAAAACCGTTCCATAATCAGTTCAAGCCCTTCGACTCTTGAAACAGAAGCGTTGGATTCGCGGTTAGTGGACATTGAAAATCCTCCTTGTTGGTTTAATCCCAAAAGCAAGCAGCAATTATGACTCTTCTCCCTCCTTTTCTTGTTTTTGTACGTCCTCTAAGTATTGCTCCAATTGGCTGAACCGGTCTTCAAAAAGGTGGTGATAACTTTCCACCCATTTTTGAAGCTCCATAAAAGGCTCGGGATTCAATTCATACACCCGGCGATTCGCCACTGGATGGACAACAACAATGCCGGCCTCACTCAACACACGGAGATGTTTGGATGCTTGCGGCTGCCGAAGATGCAGCCGTTCTGCTATTTCTCCCACGGTTAAGGGCCCTTGCTTTAACAGTTCAACGATATTTAAACGATTGGGTTCAGCTAATGAAGTCAACAGTGTTTTCATGCCTATAATATACGCCGAATTGAATATTCCTGTCAAGGAATATTATCTGAAATTTTGCTATATAAGTTGAACTAAAGAAGGTGCTTTTTATAAGCCGCTTCGGTCGCTTTGGGAAGAGCAAAGAATAGTGCTCCTGCGCAAGCTCGTTGCAAAGATATGACCCAAACTCCATTTGGTTCATATCTTTGCAGCTGTTTTGCGGAATATCGACAAGTCGAATACTTAGTTCAACTTATATAGTTCTGTTTTCTTGAGAAACCCGTCTAGGATATTCTCCTAAACGGGTTTATTGACCTGTATTTTCTCAACGGAACGAGGCCGTATCTGGCGCTTCTGTTGGTTTGGCTTTAGCCAGTATCCGGTTTGACAACATGATTCCAGCTGCTGCGGCAATCACCATGGTCACCAGTGAACCAATAAGCGGCAGTTTGACAGCCATTAAAAACAGAATGCCAACGACGAGCATTGCCATTGTAGAAACGGAAGTCCAAAGACCCCGGTCTCTCACTTTTCTCATCAATTCAGCAGAAGGAACCGTTTCGGTTTCAAACTCGGCAGCCTCTAGTATTCCTTTCAAACGGCGAAGATTGATGACCGGCCCTAAAAAACTGAGAACGAGAAGCACGGCCAGCGATACGTTGATCCAAGCGGTTCCCCATCCCCAAGCAGCAAACACCAAATACAGTCCTGGCAGAAGAATAATTAATGTGCTGAGTGGAAAAAGCGCATCGGTTTTTACAGCAAGGCTGGACCATTGCCGAATTGCTATTGTTTCTTTTGCCTGCAGCATTGAAAGCATTGCTACAGTAAGAATGGCCATAGCCATAAACATGGTTACCGCTCCTAAAATGTGAAGGAATAACACGACGTTGTAGAGCATAGAACTCTTCTCCTTCTTAAAGCCATTTATTCGCAAGTCCAATCAAGCCATGGCCACATAAGAAACAGCCGTTAGTGTTACTTCAATATTGTTTTTCATAGCTTTGGAATAGGGGCAGAGCAAATGCGCTTTGTCCGCTAAAAGTTGAACTTCTTCTTTTTCCAACCCTTGAATAGCTAACTCAATTTTTACCGCCAATTTAAAACCATTGTCGGATGGATCTGGGTGCAATTCAATGGTCGAGGCGACAATTGGTTCCCCAGTAATTCCTTGTTCTTTTAGAATTCTGGCTAATGTAAAATTGAAACTGGTGCTGTAGCCAAGCGCCAAAAATTGTCCTGGATTGTTGCCGTCTCCTTCGCCGCCCATTTCAATCGGGTGTGCCACACGCGCCGAAAAAGAACCATCTGCCAAAAAACTGACGCCACCTGGTCCGCCAACATTTTTAGCGGTTGTCTGAAAGATAAAACCGGAGCCAGCCATCTGTTCCATCTCCTTAATGTTTTTTAATATGCCTAATGCGCCAAGTTTCCAAAGGACTCAAAATTATTTCCCTAGTAATCGTCCCGTTTCTTCAATCACTCGTACGAGATCACTTAAAAACTGGGCAGCCGGTGCCCCGTCGATTGCCCGATGGTCAAATGTTAAACTTAATGGCAACCGCATCCTTTCTGCCATTATTCCATCACGCAGTTCAAGATGTGGCTCGATTTGCCCAATCCCCAGTATCGCTGCTTCCGGAGGATTGATAATGGGTGTAAAGAATTGGATGTGGTATTGCCCCAGGCTTGTAATTGTAAACGTACTGCCTGAGCTTTCATTGACCGATAGCTTTCCATTCCTTGTTTTTTCAGCAAGTTCCATCAAGGTTTTGTGCAAGTCAGCCGGCGTTTGTTTATTGGCATCTCGGACAACGGCCACTTGCAAGCCTTGGATCGTATCAATCGCAAATCCGAGATGAATGTATGATTTTGGCTGAACAGATGCCTCAAAAACATGTGCATTCAGCGCCATATGAGCGGGAAGTGTCTGGGCGACTGCCGCTCCAATCAATGCGGTCCACCCGATCACTTCATCAATTGCTGCTTTTTTTTCCTCAAGATCGGTTACATCTGCCCACGATGTAATCGTCAATTGTGCGCTGTCTTTTAGGCTTTCTGTCATCCTTCTAGCAATTACAGCACGTATGCCTTCAAATGGAATTCCTTCATTTAGATTGTTCGTCTGTATTTCGCTTTGTTCCAAGGAATTCCCAGCCGCCGCCCGGCGAATGTCTTCTTCTGTAATCTTTCCGTTTCTGCCTGTGCCGCCGACCATTGGCAATTGAACGGCCAGTTCTTTGGCGAGCCGCCGCAGTCCCGGAGCCACGCGCATATTGCTCTCTTCAACCGTCGGCGTTTCTTCTATGGCTGCCTGCGATTTTACTTGAGTTACGTTCTCTTTTTTATAGTCATCCTCTTCCTTTACACCGCCTGCAGGATCAATCGTTGCCAATACTTCACCTGCTTTAACAGATTCGCCTCTTTCGACGAGAATATCCCGGATGGTTCCGCTAATTTCCGCTTCGATTTCGGTAATGGCTTTTTCGGTCTGCACCTCCACAAGCCGGTCGCCTTCTTTCACTTTATCCCCTTCGGAAACGAACCAGATCACAATCAAGCTTTCATCGATGTCTTCCCTATATTGCGGCAGCCGGACTTCAAACATTCCCCCACCTCCAGTATTCCTCGCTATTCCTCATGCACCAGTTTTTTTACGTGTTCAAAGATTTTATTCGGTCCCGGAATGACGAAATCTTCGAGCGGCGCGCTGTAAGGAATTGGCACGTCGGGCACCGCAAGCCGGCCAATCGGCGCTTCTAAATCATAAAATGCTTCTTCGGCCACAATCGCGGCGATTTCAGCCGTCATGCCATAAGAGCGGTAATCTTCGTCAACGACAAACAATCGCCGCGTTTTCCGAACGGATTGAAGGATCGTTTCTTTGTCAATCGGCGCAACAGATCGCAAATCAATGACTTCCGCTTCGATGCCTTCTTCTTTTGCTAGGCGCTCCGCTGCTTGGACCGCATAATGCGTCATCATTTGAATTCCGACGATGGTTACGTCTTTGCCTTCCCGCACTACTTTCGCTTTATCGAGCGGCACCGTATAGGCTTCTTCTGGCACATGAGCCACTGATGCATCCAGCTGTTCCATCCAACCAAGCCCCTGAAGCGATTTGTGAAACATGAATAAAACCGGATTGTCGTCGCGGATCGCCGAAATCATCATGCCTTTTAAATCATAGGGATTCGATGGTGCGACCACTTTCAGGCCGGGCATATGGCCGAATGTGGCGTAAAGCGTTTGGGAATGCTGCGCCGCATCGTTATAGCCGCCTCCGACAGCGGTCATCAATACCATCGGCAAGCGGACATTTCCTCCTGACATATACGGGATCTTCGCCATGTGGTTGTAAATTTGATCCATGCAGACGCCGAAAAAGTCAACGAACATCAATTCTGCAATCGGCCGCATTCCTTCTGCCGCTGCTCCAATTGCAGCGCCGATAAAGGCGGTTTCTGAAATCGGTGTATCAAGTACCCGCTCTTTCCCAAAGCGATCAATCAATCCTTGAGTCGAACCGAAGATCCCCCCGTATTTCCCGACATCCTCTCCGAGTACGAACACATTCGGATCCCGTTCCATTTCAAGCGCTATTGCTTCAGCCATTGCTTTATTCCCTGTCAGTATTCTTTTTTTCGCTGTCTCCATTCCGGATTTGCCCCTTTCGTTTTTTAAGATGTGAACACATCGCGAAGTGCATCTTCAGGTTTCGGGAACTGGCTGTCCCGCGCAAATTGGTAAGCTTCATCGACTTCTTTTTTTGCACGCGTTTCAATTTCTTCGAGTTCCGCTTCGTTTATGCCTTCTGCTTCCATTAACTGCTTCCGCAATTTGAGAATCGGGTCCAACTGGCGAAGCCCCGGCACTTCCGCTTTGTCGCGGTACAATTCCGGATCTCCTTGGAAATGGCCTAAGAACCGGTATGTCTGAATTTCAATGATGGTGGGCCCTTGCCCGGTCCGTGCTCTGGCCACCGCTTCTTCTGCCGCTTTATACATTGCAATCGGATCGTTGTCTTTTACGTAAGCACCCGCAATGCCATATGCCGCTGCACGCAAATCATTTGAAGCAATCGCTGTCGAATCGGTTTTCGCTACGGAAATTCCGTAAGAATTGTCTTCCACCACAACGATCAACGGCAAATTCCACAGTGCTGCCAAGTTCAGCGATTCGTGGAAAGCACCAGCATTTGCAGCCCCTTCACCGATAAAGGCCACAGCCACCCAGTCATGCCCTTTCATTTTACTGGCCATAGCTGCACCGACAGCATGTGGAATACCAGCCGCGACAATGCCTCCGCACGAAAACTTGACGTTTGGGTCAAACAAATGCATATGGCCGCCTTTTCCTTTGCCAAGCCCGGTTTCTTTCCCAAAAATTTCAGCGGTCATTTTTTTCAGATCCACGCCTTTTGCAATGGCGTGATGATGCGGACGATGAGGTGCTGTGACCGTATCATCTTTAGTCAAATGCACACAAACGCCAACCGCTGCGGGTTCTTGGCCAGTCGCTAAATGCATCTCACCCGGCACAGTTCCGGCACCAATATTAAATACCGGCGTCTTCCCTTCACTGTAAGCATCCACCATCTGGTCTTCGTAATACCGAATCTTCACCATGTGTTCATACATCCATTTCAGCTTTTCCAGCGACACAGCAGGCTGTTTTTCCTCGAAAATCGTCAAGGCTTTTTCCTCCTTTTGGTTTGATATGCTTCATGAAGTTTCACATAAGCTTGCTACCTCCTATGATAATAATTTTCTTTAAATTGTCAATATTCTGTCTTTTAAGCATAAATCTTTAGTAATTTTTCAACAGCTAGAATGAAGGCTAAAATACCTAAAACAAAAAGCAATTTTAACTATATCTCTTCAAAAATAAGTAGTTTATTCATCGCTTTTAGATTAATCTAGTAGTAAGTTACGAGAAAAAAATTGTATTTTTGTACTTTTTTTATTTTATCTCATTATTTTTAGCACTGTTACTTTCTCACTGATTTTTCACGATAGGAGTGAAGCAATTGAAATTCACACAATTATCATATTTTCTTCTTCTGCTGATAAGCGGATCATTGCTGGCAGGGTGCGGTTCTCAAAACGCCACATTGGCTGAGGAAAAAGCAGAAGACCGCTTTGAATCAAGGCAAGCGCCAGTGAGTCTCCCTACCAAAAAATTTGTAAAAACCAGTACCGCTTCTCTCTCAGCTATCGGCGATGTCCTGATTCACACGCCTCTTTACAAAGACGCCGAAACCAAAAGCGGCTATGACTTTAATCCGATGTTTGCAAACGTGAAGCCTTATCTGGAAAAATCCGATATCACGGTCGCCAACTCCGAAAGCATTATCGGCGGCAGTGAAATCGGCTTGTCCTCTTACCCGTCTTTTAACAGTCCTTTTGAAGTAGGCGATGCCATGAAAGACGCCGGCATTGACGTTGTGTCCATGGCGAACAACCATACGCTCGACCGAGGAGAAAAAGCCATCGAAAACGCCATTCATCATTGGGATGAAATCGGCATCGTTCATACGGGTTCTGCCCTTTCCAAAGAAGACAGCGCGCGCATTGCAACGATGACCAAAAATGGCATTACGTTTTCGTTCTTATCCTATACATATGGCACCAATGGCATTGCGGCGCCTGCTGGAAAAGAGTTTCTCGTCAATCGAATCGATAAAGAAAAAATCAAACAAGATGTAGCAAAAGCAAAAAGCAAATCGGATGTCGTCGTGGTCAGCCTGCATTTTGGAAATGAATATGAACCATTGCCGACCGCTGAACAAAAAGACTTGGCCCATTTTACAGCTGAACAAGGAGCCGATATTATTTTGGGGCACCATCCCCATGTCTTGCAGCCTGCCGAATGGATCGAAACGGCAGACGGCAGAAAAAGTTTTGTGGTCTACTCGTTAGGAAATTTCCTGTCTGGACAAAACGAACTGGACCGGCAAATCGGAGCGATTCTTCACTTAACCGTCGAGAAAACCACCACCGCCGATTCAACGATGATTGCTATACAAGATCCTTCATTTACAACCACTTTCGTTAAACATTCCGGTTATCGAAATTTTGAAATCGAGTTATTAAAGAATGTAAATCCGCCCAAAAACACCTTAGTCAAAGCGCATATGTCTACATGGATAAACAACTTAACTTTTGACGAATAGGAATAGAAGAAAAAGATGAAGAATTCGGAGGGTACAGGATGAAATTACAACAAACGATTCTCGCTTCATTTCTGGTCATTATGGTTTTGCTTGTTGCCGGCTGCGCATCCCATCAGGGCAGTCCGGCAACTGACAGCCAAAACCGCAAGACGCCGGTCGCCACTGTCCCTGAAGAGCTTGTCAAAACGAGCACCGCTTCCCTTTCTGCGATTGGTGATGTCTTGATCCACGACTCGGTTTACTTGGACGCCGAAACGGAAAGCGGGTATGATTTTAATCCCATGTTTGAAAAAGTAAAACCCTACTTGGAACGATCGGATATCACCGTTGCCAATTCCGAAAGCATTATTGGCGGAAGCGATATCGGCGTGTCCACTTACCCTTCTTTCAATAGCCCATATGAAGTCGGGGACGCGTTGAAAAATGCGGGTATTGACGTAGTTTCGATGGCAAACAACCACACACTTGACCGGGGAGAAAAGGCGGTTAAAAACGCCATCAACTATTGGGACAAAATCGGAATCGCCCATTCCGGCGCTTCCCTTTCCGAGGAAGATCAATCTCAAATTACAACTCTTACTCGAAATGACATTACGTTCTCTTTTTTATCGTACACCTATGGAACAAATGGCATTGAATCGCCTGCCGGAAAAAGCTATTTAGTGAACCGGCTTGATAAAGAAAATCTTCAAAAAGAGATTGCCAAAGCAAAAGAACAGTCAGACGTTGTCGTGCTCAGCCTTCATTTTGGGACAGAATACGAAAGAATGCCAAATGCGGAACAAAAAGAAATGGCGCATTTTGCTGCTGAACAAGGAGCCGATATCATCTTGGGCCATCACCCTCATGTTCTTCAGCCTGCTGAATGGATCGAAACCGCAGATGGACGAAAAAGTTTCGTGGTTTATTCGCTCGGCAATTTCTTGTCCCACCAAGATGAATTGTACCGAAAAATTGGCGGCATTCTTCATCTCACCGTCGAAAAAACCACAGACACCGATTCGACCGTCATTTCCATTAAAGAACCGGCCTTCACAGCCACTTACGTAAAGAACACAAACTTAAGAGAATTTGAAATCGATTTGCTGGAAACGGTCGATCCTGAAAAAAACAAAGAAATTCAAGCGCATATGTCCACATGGATGGACGACTTGCAATTTGATGAATAACTGCAAAACTTCTTCTTCCATCGCGAAGAGGAAGTTTTTTATTTTCTCTCCATTATACCTTGACACTCGATATATCGACACCTATACTATGAGTAACGATATATCGGATAACGATATAAAAAGGGGTGATGGCATGCAGCCGCTTTCTGAGTCCACGTATTTGGTTTTATTGGCGCTGGCAAAAGGACCTTTGCACGGTTATGGCGTCATAAAAGAAATCGAACAGTACAGCGATGGCGAGATTGTGTTGGCTCCCGGAACGTTATACGGCGTGCTGACCAATTTGCAAAAGCAAAAACTCATTGAATTGGTCACCGTTGAAAAAGACAACCGCCAAAAGAAAATTTATCGCTTGACCAATGAAGGACAAAAAACGTTCGAAACGGAGTACAACCGCTTTAAAAAGATGATTGCCATCAGTGACGATCTATTGAAAGGAGTGGAAGAAAGTTGAAGACGTTAAAAAAGTTTAAACTCTTTCTTAGTGCCGATTTAGAAAAAGAAGCCGAGTGGCTGACCCAAATGTCGGAGAAGGGCTTTCATTTTGTGAAGCACAAAGGCGTTTTTTATTATTTTGAGGAAGACTCCACTAAATCTTATATTTATCAAACCGATTTCCAAGAACCGAATGACGAATACTTTCAATTATACGAACTGGCCGGATGGGAACATGTCCACACGGCTATCAGCCAATTCCATTATTTCCGCGCCGAAAAAGACAAAATTGGCGATCAACGAATTTATTCAGACGCATCTTCTATTAAAAACATGTACCAGCGGATGTTGTCGTTTTACTTGGTTCTCTTCCTTTGCGTCATTGTCGCTCAAACCGGTGTTTTTCTAACTTGGGAAGGCCATCTGTACCAAAAAATTGCCTTAGCGTTAGTTTTGATGGTTGTTGTGCTTTATGTCTTTTTGTTTGCAGAATTGCTGAGAAAAATGAAGAAACACAAAAACAGCAAGGGATGAAATCCAAAGATTTCATCCCTTGCTGTTTTCTTTTTACGGACCAACTTTATAGCGATAAGAGCGTTTCGCTTTGAATCGTGACGACTTTTTCTGTTTCGGCCGCCTCAATAATTCCCAGGATGACTTTTAATGATGCCAGTGCATCTTCCCCGGTGACAGATGGCGGCTGGTCCAAGCGAACGCTTTCGACAAATGCGTCAATAACGCCGCTTGGAGTTTGGTTGTCATTTGTTTGAATGGCTTCAAGTTCATAATGCACTTTTTCCCCATTTTTCGTCAGCACTTCTATCTGGTATTGTTCGCTTTGGTAAATTTTCAAAATTCCTTTTTCACAGTAGATAACGGTGCTATTGTCTTCTTCTCCGTAATAGGTCCACGAAAAAGAGGCGGTCCCGATCTTTCCTTTTTTTGTTTTCAAAGTGGCGACAATATTGTCGCACACTTCTATCGGATTGCCGTTTTCATCTTTTTTATGGAGAGCTCCTTGAAAGGCACTGACTTGCTCTATTTCGTCATCCAATAAATAATGCAGCAAATCCACTTTATGAATCCCCAAATCTCCTGCTACACCGTGCCCTGAACGTTCTTTCTTGAAGAACCACGTCGAATTGGTTTTATTGAATCCCCAGTCTTCCGGACCGGAATGTCCGAACGTCGTTTGAAAGGTTAATATGTTTCCCAATTCACCGCTTTGGAGAATTTCTTTTGCTTTTTGGTGCGCGCGCGTAAAGCGCTGATTGTGGTCCACCATTAATTTCTTGCCCGATATCTTTTGTGCCTCGATGATCTCTCGGGCATGTTCGACCGTCAGCGCGATCGGCTTTTCGCAAAGCACATGCTTGCCGCTCAACAACGCTTTTGTGGAAAACAAATGGTGGTGCTCATTGGACGAACAGTCGCTGATGATGTGGATATTTGGGTCATTGAAAAGGTCATCGGCCGTCTCTGCAACTCGGCCGCCAAATATGGCTGCCAGCGCTTCTGAACGATCCAAGTTTCGATCGTAAAACACGATTTCGTCCACATATGGACTTGCTTTGTATTCAGGCGCATGCCGAAATTTCGTAATCGACCCACAACCGATAATGCCAACGTTTATCCCCATACACAACCCCTACTCTCTTTTTTGGAATACAACAGCAATAATGATAATAAGCCCTTTTACAAAGCCTTGCAGATGGGGCGATACGTTCATTAAATTCATCATGTTGTTTAAGATGCCCAAAATCAAAACGCCGAACAGTGTGCCAATAATTTTCCCTCTGCCGCCTGTCATACGGGTTCCACCGATGATGACCGCAGCGATGGCATCCAATTCATACTGAACGCCTGAGCTCGAGGAGGAAATGGAATTTAAACGCGACGTTTCAATAATCGCCGCTACGCCTACTAAGGCCCCAATTAGCGTATAAACACCAATTTTGATGCGATCGACCCGGATGGCTGAGAGAAGCGCAGCTTTTTCATTGCTTCCGAGCGCATACACATAGCGCCCAAAGCGGGTTTTGTGCATCAACACATATACCAATGCCGTCATAACAAGGAAAATGATGACCGGAACATCGAATATCCATAAATCGCTATTGGCAATTGCGGTAAATCCAGTCACTTCCCCCGACACACTGCCCCCGTCCGCTATATACAAAGCGAGCGAACGTGCGCCGGCCATCATCCCGAGCGTGGCGATAAACGAAGCGATCCTTCCTTTGGCCACCATCAGCCCATTCAAGAATCCGGCAAACGAACCGACGAGCAGCGCTGTGAAAATTCCAACGAGAATGCTGCCTGAAGCATTTAGTGCCAACACGGAAATAACACCAGCCAATGCAAGCACGGAACCGACCGATAAATCGATGCCTCCTGACAGCATCACCACAGTCATCCCCATGGCCACAATCCCGATAATCGATACTTGCATTAAAATATTCAATTGGTTGTTGAGGTCTAAAAATCTTGGATTCATAAGCGACGATGCAATGAAAATAATGATAAAAGCAATAATGACGCTATACTCTGCCCACAACCAGGAAAGACGGCTTTTCGTCGTCGCTTTTTCTTGGTTGTATTCTTTAATATTTGTACTAGCCAATTTTTTCGACCTCCCTTTTCGAGCCAGTGGCGTATTGCATGATTTCTTCTTCCGTTGCCTCATCAGCAGTAAAGCGCGCCGTAACTTCGCCTTGGAACATAACGTTGATCGCATGGCAAATGCGCATCACTTCAGGTGCTTCAGAAGACAAGATAATCACTGCTTTTCCAAGCCTAGCCAAGTCCACAATTTGATGGTAGATTTCCTGTTTAGCGCCGACGTCAATTCCTTGCGTTGGATTGTCGAAAATCAAAATTTCCGTTTCGGCTTCCAGCCATTTCGCAATGATTACTTTTTGCTGATTCCCGCCGCTCAATTTATCAATGGTGATGCTCGGATTATGCACTTTAATGTTCAACGCTTCTTTATATACCTGGAATTTCAACCGTTCTTCTTTGTCGCTAATAAAACCGGATTTCTCAAAATTTCCCATTGAAGACAAGCTCATATTGTGAATGACACTCAAATCTTTGATGATGGCATTTTCTTTGCGGTCCCTTGGCACAAATCCAATTCCAGCTTTTAAAGCTTTGCGTGGATGATCTATTTTTACCACTTGGCCATTGATCAAGACATCGCCCGTGTATTTTTTTCGGTAGCCAAATAAACTTTCAAAAAGCTCGGTTCTGCCATCTCCAGCGAGTCCTGTAAACCCGACAATCTCGCCTTTTCTAACAGTAAAATCAATCCCCGCAAACAATCCTGGGCTCGTTAAGTTTTTCACTTCCAATACCACCGGGCCAAATTCATGTTCATGCATAAAACGGTCTTGCGAAATCGATTTTCCCACCATATGCCGAGTAATCGTTTCAATGTCTTCCGTTTCCAGGCTGCCTGTTTTCACAAGCTCGCCATCGCGCAAAATTGTAAAACGGTCGCATACTGCTTTGATTTCCTTTAACTTATGGGAAATGTAAATGATGGAAACACCGGATTTCTTTAAGTTTTTCATAAGTTCAAAGAGCCGGTTCACTTCGTGTTCAGCAAGCGATGTGGTCGGTTCATCCATAATAATGAGGCGGGATTTATGAAGCAGCGCTTTTGAAATTTCGATCAATTGTTTATAGGACGTTGCAAGATTGCGTACATATTCTTTTGGGTTGAGGTCAACTCCAAGTTCTGCGAGAATGGCATGGGTTTGCCGGCACATTTCTTCAACATCCAAAAACCCGATTTTGTTGCGCAGCTCTGAACCCAAAAACATGTTTTCGTAGACCCGAAGATCCGACACCATATTCAACTCTTGGTGAATAAAACTGATTCCACGCTCTTGTGAAATCCGAGGATTAACCATTTTCACTTCTTCGCCTTGCATAAAAATCTCGCCGTTATCCGGTTGGTGGACACCGCCTAAAATGTTCATTAACGTGGATTTTCCCGCTCCGTTTTCACCAAGCAACGCATGGATCTCCCCTTGTTCAACTTGCAGCGTTACGCCTTTCAGCACTTTGACGCCATTGAACGATTTCTCGATATTTTTCATTAAGACAAAAGGATTTGAAGTCATGGCACGATCCTCCTTATATAGGAAAAGAGGAAATACAATGGCTGGCATCGTATTTCCCGGCATTTAGTTGGAATTCAACTTTGTTAATAGTGGTTTTGATATTCCGGAAACGCGGACTTACGCCGAACTTAGAATTTAGATTCTGGATTGTAGAATTCATCTACGTTTTCTTTTGTTACTTGAGTAGCTTCTTTGACGACCATTGATTCTGCCGGCTCTTCGCCTTTCGCGATATCAGCTGCAATTTTCACTGCATCTTCCACCATCGTTGGTGAGTAGAGGAATGTTGCCTTCATCAAGCCGTCGTTTTTGATGTCTTCAAATACTTGTTTTGCACCGCCTGCACCTGTTACGAATTGAATATCGGTGCGTCCTGCTTCTTCAATGGCTTGCAAAACACCTAATGCCATTCCATCATCTTGTGTAAATACCGCGTCGATTTGTGGATTGGCCTGCAAAATGTTCTGCATGACTTCCAGCGATTTTTCAGTTGAGAAGTCGCCGCTTTGGGAGGCGATGATTTCCATGCCTTCTGAAGCTTCAACCGCTTCTTTAAAACCGGATCCCCGCTGTTCTGTAACCGAGCTTGGCGGACCTGAAATTTCAACAATTTTTCCTTTTCCGCCTAACTGTTCAGCAAAAAACTTGCCAGCATTAACGCCAATTCCTTCGTTATCGCCTTTGACGACAACTGTCGCTGCATCGTTTTCAAGTTCGCGGTCAACAATAACCAATGGAATGTTTGCATCTTTTATTTTTTGGCCCACTGGAGTCAATGCTGCTGACTCGATCGGCAGCATGACAATAACGTCTACTTCCTGGGCAATTAAATCATCTACGTCGTTTGCTTGTTTGTTGGGATCTGCTGCATTTGTCATGACGTATTCAATGCCATCGCTTTCTTGGAGTGCTTTTGCTTGTTTCTCGGCACTGTCAATCAAAGCGCCCATCCATCCGTGAGTTGCAGATGGCAGGGATATGCCGATTTTCAATGTGTCATCCGCTTCTCCATCGCTTGAACCAGAACCAGACCCTGAGTCAGAACCTGAACTTCCCCCGCCGCAAGCCGCTAATCCAAATACCGTTACGATCGCTAAAAATAAAATCAATAATTTCTTCACTCTGTTCACACCCCTTTGTTTTTTTAAAAAGCTCTCCCTTTTTGTAAACGATTTCATTTACAGCTAAGGCCAGCGCTCTATTATCAATTCCTCTTAATAACAGAGCGCTGTTCTTAGCTGATTTATCCTGAAGTCGACTCTCGTATAACTAGTTCATGCTCTAAAATGACGCTGTCCACTTGCTCCCCTTTAATCAAGTCAATTAGCATTTTTGCAGCAATGGTCCCCATTTTGTACATCGGCTGGGCAATCGTTGTCAATGTCGGGTTGGTCATATTGGAAAAATCAATTTTGTCAAACCCAACAACGGCCATGTCGCTCGGCACATTCAAACCGGCAGCGTTTATTTCTTTTAATGCGCCGATTGCCAATAAATCAGAAACTGCAAATACCGCAGTCGGGCGGTCTTTCAGCGCCAAAACCTTTTTCATCGCTTGTTGTCCGTACTCGAATCCCAAGTGCTGGGTGTACAGCATATAATCCTCAATCACCGGAATGCCGTGTTCTTCCAATGCGCGCAAATAACCCATTTTCCGCTCCCGGGCATACAGGTATTTTTCATCTGTATTCATCAACGCAACTTTTCTATGGCCGATTTGAATCAAATGTTTTACGGCCCGGTATGACGCCTCCTCGCTGTCAATGGTCACGTATGGAATTCCGATCCCTCCTCCATATTCACTGCATTGAATGATCGCGTATTTTTCGGACAGCTGTTTTAAAGTTTCTACGTTGATGGCCGGATCCATTGAAATAATGCCATCCGCCATTTTTTTTCGGACAAGATCAAAGTAAATATCCTCTTTTTCCGGTTTGGAGTCCGTTTCACATAACAGGATGCTGTAATTTTGGCTCAATGCCATATTTTCGATTCCTTTTATGATTTCAAAGTAGAATGGATTGGAAATGGCCGGGATCAAAATCAGGACAATCCGGCTTTCGGAATTTCGCAAGTTGCGCCCAAGCATGCTTGGTTCGTAATGAAGTTGCTTGATCGCCTCCTCGACTTTCTGTTTGGTTTTTACTGCTACTTTCGCTTGTCCATTCAGCACTCGTGAGACGGTAGCTACAGAGACTCCTGCTTGCTTTGCGACTTGTTGGATATTTGCCATGTTCTTTTCCTTCTTTCTGAGATTCCATTAAAACTTAAAATGAAATCGATTACATTTTTATAGTAATTTGTTCAGAATTATCTGTCAACATAATTTTTTCCGTTTAAAAACTATTGATTTACTTGAATAGTTTCTATATGTTAAGAATGTAATGGATTACATGACAGTATATTCTGAAATTTTATTATGGAGGGATTTGGATGAAACTAGGTGTCTTTACTGTATTATTTTCCGATAAGAGTTTTGATGACATGTTGGATTTTGTCGCATCCAAAGGGGTTGAAGCAATAGAACTCGGAACGGGCGGTTATCCGGGAGACGCTCACTGCAAAGTGAACGAACTCTTAGAAAACGAGGGCAAGCTGCAAAGCTTTAAACAGAAAATTGCAGATGCCGGCTTGATCATCAGCGCGCTCAGCTGCCACTGCAACCCGCTTCATCCGCAAAAACAAATCGCTGTTCCTGCCGACGAGCTGATTGTCAATACGATGCAGCTTGCCTCTAAACTTGGTGTTCCGGTTGTCAATACGTTTTCCGGCTGCCCGGGCGACCACGAAAATGCGCTCTATCCCAATTGGCCGGTTGCCGCATGGCCGCACGACTTCCAGGAAGTGCTGAAATGGCAATGGGAAGAAAAAGTGATTCCTTATTGGAAAGAAAAAAACGATTTGGCCGAATCACTCAACGTTAAAATCGGCTTGGAGCTTCACGGCGGCTTTTCCGTACATACACCCGCTACGATGCTGCGTTTGCGCGAGGCGTGCGGTCCTGCGATTGGCGCCAACTTAGACCCGAGCCATATGTGGTGGCAAGGCATCGATCCGGTGGAAGCCATCAAAATCTTGGGGCGTGAAAACGCCATCCATCATTTTCATGCAAAAGACACCATCATCGATCAACAAAACACGAACCGCAACGGCTTGACCGATATGACCGACTATGCAGAGATGCGCGACCGCGCCTGGTATTTCCGCACCGTCGGCTTTGGCCATGACCAAAAAGCTTGGACAGACATGTTGAGCACATTGCGGCTTTACGGCTATGATTACGTCGTCAGTATTGAACACGAAGATGGCTTAATGTCGATTGAAGAAGGCTTTACAAAAGCCGTAGAAAATTTAAAACCGCTTCTCGTAAAAGAATCCGTCGGCCAAATGTGGTGGGCGTAGAAATCAAAACAGCCACGCTTTTATTGAAAAGCGTGGCTGTTTCTTATTGGCAAATCTGATTAATCCTCTGTAACGTCAATCAATTCCGTATGGACATCTACGAAAAATGCTTCCATCCGTTCCTGTATGACACCATCCAGTTGCTGGTATTCGCTGTCTGCTTTTTCTACAATCGCATAAAATTCCGCTTCTTCAATTTGTTCGTTCTCTAACGCTTTGAATTTGCTCCACAACACAAGCCCGTAAGTTTTCTCGATGACTGCATAGTCATGTGCACCTATTGTCTCCAATACGCGCGCCAGTTCATCTATGTAATTAATGATGCCTACTTCTTCAACATGTTCAGAGAACCACGTCAACAAACTCTCGTGACCCCCGCTTTCGAGTTCGGAATAATATTGAAACGCCAAATAAGCATCATCCGCAATTTGGTTGCCTGTTGGATAATCATAATCGCTAATCGTGTCGATGACCGCGTTCCAAATATCGGCGGTATGGATCAAATCTCTTCTGCTCATTCTTGGCTTCATGCGATTTCCTCCCTGTAAACAGTGATGGCTTCTAGCATTTATTATACCAATTTCTCCTTGTTTGAGGATGCCTTATTAAAGGGTAATGGACTTTATCAACTAAGAAGGTGTGATAAGTATGCGGATCGGTTGTGCGGGAAGCCTTATTGTTTCAATTATTCTTTCAATTATTTTAACGATTCTATTGAATTTGCTTTTATAGACGGATAAGGAGTGTCAAATAAATGAATCAGTCAATTCGGGTATTAACGCTAGACGACTTTCCTTTTTTAGAAGCGATGGAAACGGGGATTGAAGATGACTACGTCAAACGTATTTTTGAACGGCTCGTTTCCACGGAGGAAAACCGCTTATACGGATTGTTTGTGGATGGCCAGCTGGCGAGTGTCTGCGGGTACACCATTTTTGCCGAGCGCTATGCAATGCTCGGCCGAATCCGAAGCGATGTGCGATTTCGGGGTAATGACCTTGCTTCTAAGCTGACCGTCTTTGTCCGGGACGAAGCATTCAAACGGCCTTCCATCCACTGGGTTGGAGCGAATACACAAGAAGAGAACGGCCCGGCTCGGCGCGTTCTCGAAAAAACCGGTTTCCGAGAGTTTTCGACATTGTACGGCGCAACAGCCAAAGACGTGTCGATGTTTGAAAATGGCGGCAATACTTGGAATAAAATCTCCAGCCTTGAACGGAAAAAAGAATGGATCAGCCAGTTGTATAGCGGGCCGGATGCCGTCTTTCCGTATGAATGCTATTACCCGTTTCCTGCTTCTCCTGAATTATTTGCCGATGAAAAACTAATGGACTGGTCTTTTTATGAAAACGAGTCCGGCACACGCGTGTTGATTACAAAAAAAGACTTCAAAAAATACACGTACCTTCAAGCCATTTATCCATTTGATGATTTGATGGAACAAAGCGGCTTCTGGGAAACCGTTTCCGTGGATTACTTGAAGCTGGCGGCTGAAACCGAAGGCGAAACGTATGTTTGGATGGACTTGACGCAAGAACAAGTGCTGTCGCTGCCAAGTGGACACCCCTTCAAGCTGCCTTCTCCGTGGGTGTTGTACGGAAGCGAGCGGCCATAAAAGGAAGAACCTCTTTTCTCAGGATGCAAATGAGAAAAGAGGTTCTTTTTGATTTGGAAAGTAAATGAGCTGAAACGGAAAGTATTTCATCCATAATAGAAAGTATTTTTCACAAAACAGAAAGTATTTATGCCAAAACAGAAAGTATATCCAATTGACTGGAATTACCGCATGACGCTGCCCCCGGAAATCTTCAGCGATTCGCCGACGATGTTTCGCGCAGCGTCGGTCAATAAAAACGCAATCGTGTTGGCGACTTCCTCCGCTGTCGACAAACGGCCGGATGGAATGCTTTGTTCCGCGTCCTGATATGCTTCTTCAAAGGAAATGTTTTGGGCATCCGCTCTTTTTCGGATGCTGTTCCAGGCCATTTCGGTATCGACATATCCTGGGCACACTGCATTGACGCGGATGCCGTGCTCGATCGCTTCGAGCGCCATCGATTGCGTCCAGCCAATAACTGCAAATTTGCTCGCGGCGTACGCACTGTTGCCATGCGTCCCTCTTAATCCGGACAGCGAAGCCAAGTTGACGATATCGCCTTCTTTTTTCTCAAGCATTTTGCCGTAAACCGCTTGAGTCAAGAAAAACGTCGACGTGAAGTTTAAATCCATCACCTGTGCAAGCGTCTCTTCGTCCAAATCCTCCACAACACCGCCGCCTCCCATTCCCGCGGAATTGACCAGTCCGTTAATGAAGCCGAATTTTTCTTCCGCATGTGCCACCAAATGGTCCCTGTCTTCTTTTTTTGTCAGCTCAGCTTCTTGCACACAAACTTGCCCTTTTTCTGCTACTTTGGACAATTCCTTTTCAAGCTGCTCGAGCTTTTCAATGTTGCGCCCTGTACACGTTACTTTCGCGCCCATTTCTACCAATAGCTTGGCTGTCGCCAACCCGATGCCGCCTGTTGCTCCAGTGATCAATACGTGTTTATGCGCCAATGCGTCCTTCGCAAAAATTGTCATGCAAATCTCCCCTTTTTCAATATCTCGTGTTCTTCTTTTCCCTCACATGGAAGACGGCCAAACATGGCACTTACACAGAAACTTGGACAACAATGGTTTTCAATCAAAAAAATTGTCCGAAAGTCAGTTTGAAAGACTTTCGCACAACCTTTTTATTTTCTCAACGCCGCATAATGCTTCGCTAAAAATTCTTTGATGATAACTCGGTGGCTGCCCACCATATAGTCCGGCAGCTGACCTGGTTCAAAAAATTCAACGCTCGCCGATTCGGTTCGGTCAATTGTCAGTTCGCCCGTATAGCAGTCGGTGTAATAGGCAACCGTCACTACGTAAAATTCGTCGCCGTTTTCGGCAATGGCAAAATGCTCAGGCCCGGAATAAACATTGATCAGCCGCAGCTCCTCAACTGCCAGCCCGGTTTCTTCCAGCACTTCCCGCTTGGCCACATCTTCCGTTGATTCTCCTAATTCCATCAGCCCGCCGGCCAAGCCCCATTTGCCTTTTGGATAGGTACGCTCCTGCAAGAGCAGCTTCCCCGTTTCATCGACAATCACCACGACGGCCCCGACAAACAATAAAGGCCGATGTCCGACCAGCGCTCTCAATTCTTCGATATAGCCCATCAAATACCCCATTTCGCATCTAGACTTCTTTGCTGATTTTACCATTTCTCTTACGTAATTGAGGCGGAATAAGTGCTGTTTGTAAAATTCTTTGAAAACCATAAGAATCTTTAGTATTCTTATAATATTATTTCGATATATAATTAGGAGGACCAAAAGATGACAACGGATTTTTATTCAGCAATAGAAGCACGGCGTTCGGTTTACCAAATCAGCAACGAACCAGTGATTTCGGATGAACGGCTTCAAGAAGTGATCCACCACGCCGTAAAAAATGCTCCTTCTGCTTTCAATTCCCAAAGCAGCCGAGTGGTTGTTTTATTAGGGGAAAACCACCAAAAATTGTGGAACTTAACGAAAGAAACATTGCGAAAAATTACTGCTGCTGAAAAATTTCCTGCTACCGAAGCAAAGATGGAGTCTTTCAGCAATGGCTATGGCACCATCTTAATTTTCGAAGACGAGTCGGTAATTGAATCGCTTCAAGAAAATTTCCCTTCTTACAAAGACCATTTCCCGCTCTTTTCTTACCAGTCGTCGGGCATGCTCCAACATATCGTTTGGACAGCGCTAACTCATGAAGGATTCGGAGCTACTTTGCAGCATTACAATCCGCTGATCGACGATGAAGTGAAACAAACGTGGAACTTGCCGAGCAGCTGGAAACTGCTCGCGCAATTGCCATTTGGCAAGCCCGGTTCTCTTCCACAAGAAAAACCGTTTCAGCCATTGGACGATCGGGTTATGTTCGTAAAATAACAAAAAAGCAGCATGCTTTCTTTAAGCGCGCTGCTTTTTTGCATTATTCACCCAGCTGTTTAATTTGATCCACAATCGTGCCGATTTCTTGCAGCGATTGCAGCGATTCGTTGTTTTCCAACACTGCAGGATCAAGCGTTCCGTCCTTAATATTATTCAAATACAGGTCAATGCCTTTTAGTGCACGTTCGTTTTGACTGATCACTTGCTGATGAAGATCGGCTGCCAGCTCCGGCGCTTCCAATTTGTTAAACTCTTCTATATTCGTTTTCATCACTTGCAGATTCGCTTCTAATTCTTTGGCCGCTTCTTTGTCAGTCACGGCTTGTTTGGCCAATGCTGGAGTATCTTTTGCAAAAGCAGTTGCTTCATTCGCGTATTCTGTCGCTTCGCTTGCGTAAGTGAGCGTATTATTCGCATCCTCAAGGTAAGAACAGGCGCTTAACACCGAAACAATCAGGACGAAAAAAACAAAATGAATTTTTTTCATGTTTAAACCTCCATACTTTATTCGCTTATGCAATAAGTATACCACGGATAGATTCATTCCCCTGCCTTTGGTTCTTCGGATATACTATAGAAGTGCTCCGCACTATTCCAAAATGAGTCTGTCTGTTATTAGCAGCAGGACGTAAGGAGAATAAAATGGCTTCTAATCAAAAAACCTACGGCGTCATCGGGCTCGTGCCCGGTTTAATCGCTTGCCTGATTGTCATGTTTGCCGGAATATACGGCGCAAAAGAAATTGGCCAATTGCTGCTGGCTATGGGCATTTTGCCGAAAGGCGGCGCCAGCCCCATTTCTGGCATATTCGTTGCCATCTTGCTCGGCATCTTGATCCGCAACTTTCTTGGCTTGCCGGATTTTTTCAAAACTGGCATCGGCTTTTCCGTAAAGTACGCACTGCGTGCCGGCATCATTTTGCTTGGGCTTCGCCTCAGTTTGACAGAAGCCTTAAAACTGGGTGCCTGGGGATTACCATTAATTGTTGCGTGCATTTCCGCCGGGTTATTTGTCACTTTGTTTTTCACAAAAAAACTCCATCAATCAAATAGGCTCGGTACATTGATTGCTACCGGAACCGGTATTTGCGGAGTGACAGCGATCATGGCCACAGCTCCGGTCATCAAAGCAAAAGAAAACGAAATTTCCTATGCTGTTGCCAACATCACCATTTTCGGCTTGATCGGCATGCTGTTTTATCCATATTTGGCGCATTTCTTTTTTGCCGGGGAGCCTGTCAAAGCCGGTTTGTTTCTTGGAACGGCTATCCATGACACAGCTCAAGTGACGGGAGCGGCACTGATTTATGACCAATTGTACGACTCGGACGTGGTGGTGGATGTGGCGGCGATCACCAAACTGACGCGAAATGTATTTATCATTGCGGTCGTGCCGTTTGTGTCGTATTTGTTTTTCCGCAGCGGCTCAAAAAACGGCGAAGCGGGCAAACTGCCGAAATGGTACAAGCTGTTCCCGTTGTTCATCCTTGGATTTTTGTTTTTGTCGCTCGTGCGGACCATTGGCGACGCCACCGTATCTTCTTCTGGAGAAGCATTCGCCTTGTTTTCGCCGGCAACTTGGGAAAGCTTCTACAGCTTCTGGAGTTCATTCGGTTCGACATACATGCTTGGCCTTGCCATGGCAGGAGTGGGTTTATCCACGAATTTCAAAATATTCAAAGGCCTTGGCCTGAAGCCTTTTTACATTGGCATGATTGCCGCCTTGTCAGTCGGAGCAGTCAGTCTACTGCTAATTGCGGTGTTCGGAGATTTAATAAAGCTGTAAATAAGACAGATAGCTCTCACATAAGAGAGCTATCTGTTTGTGTATATTTTTTACATTTAACCACTCACAAAAGAATAGTTTATTTTTTCGAAAATTAGTAAATAATTCTATATATTCGAATGAAATTTAGGTATAATATCCCTACGAAGAAAATAATAAGATGATAAAAATCTTTCTTTTTGTAAAAATCGAAAGAAATTCCAGGGAATCCCCAACCGTTTGATGTGGGTTTTTTCCATTTCAGAAATCACCCGGTGTATACAGGAGGAAAACAACTATGCTAAGAACAGGGCGCTTCCCCATCTTTTTAGTAGCCATAACCATTGGATTGTTCGCAGCATGGAACATAGCTTTTAAAGAAAATGAATGGATGGCTTTTATCGGCATCGATGTGTTTCGTATCTTGGTCGGCCTCTTGAGTTTTGTTTGGCTTTCTCAAGCTTTTCAAAAACGGCAGGCTAAGCAAGGGCCATTTTGGCTTCTCCTAAGCCTGGGCGTCTTATTTTTTATCGGGACAAGTGCCTGGAGAATTTATTTGCAGCTTACGCAAGATCTTTTAGACCCTTCCGAAGCGGTTTATGCGATATGGCTGTTATCGAATGGCTCTTTCTTATCCGCTTTGTTATATAAAGTAAAAGAGCTGCGCGCTACTGCTGTAAAAAAATCTTATTTTTTCAATATGTGGATGTTCATGATTGCCGCTATTTCAATCAGCTTCCATTTTATTATCCAACCGGTTTTAGTAGATCCGGACTCATCCTTAATAATTTCGCTGGTAACTTCCATTTATCCTCTTGTGGATTTGGGCATCATGTATGCCATTACTGTGCTGTATTATCAAAGCCAGCAAAGCAAACAAAAAAATCTCATGCTTTATGTTATATTGAGCCAGTTTATGTTGATTGTCAGTGATTGGGCTTACTCTTATCTTTTCTTGCAAGATTCTGCAGGCAGAGGAGTTGTTTTAGAGCTTTTTTGGATGATATCCGTGCTGCTTATTGGTTTAGCAGGATTTTATAGCCACAAAAACATGAATGAAGATCCGCCTTCAATTAAAAATCTTTTCGAGGAAAAAAGCTTTATTTTTCCGTATGCGGCAATTTTGGTATTGCTGGCAATCGTCATTTCCGATTATCAGCTTCGCTTAAACGCACTAAGTCTTGGATTGCTTGTTTCGTTTATTATGATTCTGGGTCGGCAATTGCTCATTATCCGCACAAACGAAAAGCTCATGGATGAATTTAAATACTTGGCTTATCACGATTCGTTGACGGGGTTAAACAACCGGATTTCCTTCCAAAAAGAAATTGAAAAAGCCATTGCTGGCGCCAAGGATCAGAACATGGCGTTGGTGCTCATTGATTTGGACCGTTTTAAAGTGATCAATGATACACTCGGCCATTATGTCGGCGACCAAGTGTTGATAAAAGCAGCAGCGCGGCTGAAAAAAGCATCCCCTCCCTCTTCTGCCTTATTCCGGTTGGGCGGCGATGAATTTGTCATTATTCTTCCGGATTCCAAAGAAGAGGATTGCCTTCAATTGGCAGATGCTATTGTCCGGAGCTTTCAGGAGTCTTTGGCGATCAATGGCTATGACATCAACGTAACGCCAAGCATCGGGATCAGCATTTATCCGGAAAACGGAAAAACAAGCGAAAACTTGTTCAAAAATGCGGATGCGGCTATGTATTTGTCAAAAGAAAACGGCAAAAACCGCTATAGTTTCTATAATACTGAACTCCATAAATCGATGACCCGCAAAATGATTATCGAGACTGAGCTGAGAAAAGCCATCGCTAAAGACGAATTTTCGCTTTTCTACCAGCCGAAAGTCGATATGCAAACCCAAGAAATGATTGGCATGGAAGCTTTGCTGCGCTGGCACCACCCGGAACTGGGTTCAGTCTCTCCAGCGGAATTTATTCCCATCGCCGAAGAAACAGGGCAAATCGTTCCCATCGGGTCTTGGGTATTAAGAACAGCGTGTCTGCAAAATAAAACATGGCAAGACAAAGGCTTAGCGCCATTATGTGTTTCCGTAAACGTCTCTGCTCTTCAATTTCAGCAAGAAGATTTTCTAAAAACGGTAAGCCTTGCTTTAGAAGAATCGCAGCTCGATGCGAGTTTTCTCGAGTTGGAAATTACCGAAAGCATCATGAAAAATATTAAAGAAAGCATTGAAATCACGGAATGCTTGCGGGCAATGCGGGTGAAGATTTCCATTGATGATTTCGGAACGGGCTATTCTTCTTTGCATATCCTTCCCAAATTGCCGATCCATACGATCAAAATCGATAAGTCGTTTATTGATGACATCGAACAAAAAGATCATCAATTGATGATGAAAGCCATCATCGACCTCGGCTTGACCTTGAAATTAAACGTCATCGCCGAAGGGATTGAAAATGAAGGGCAAATGAACATTCTGCTGGAAAATAAATGCCGCTTCGGGCAAGGCTATTTGTTCTCAAAACCCGTGCCGGCAGAAGCATTCGAATACCTTCTTCCGCTGAAAAAAGCGCCCATTTCCAATTAATCAAAAGAGCTGTTCCAAAGTCAGAATATCCGGCTTTGGGCAGCTCTTTTTTCACTAAACCAATTGCCCTTCCGCTTGCCGGACTTTTTGCAGCGCTTGTTTGATATCTTCCAGTAAATCATCTGAATGCTCCAAGCCGACCGACAATCTCAACAAGCCGTCTGTTATGCCCCGCTTCTCACGCTCATCTTTCGGCATTGCAGCGTGGGACATGGTCGCAGGATATGACAAAATCGATTCGACCGCGCCTAAGCTCACTGCAAAAATGGGAATACGCAAATTGTCTTTGAAGATTCGCGCCGCTTCTTTTGATGGCAGCCGGAAGGATAAAACCGCGCCAAATCCTTTTGCCTGACGAATGTGAATGGGATGTCCCGGATGAAACGTAAATCCCGGGTAGTACACTTCTTCAATCACTGGCTGCTGATGCAAAAATTCCGCTATTGCTTGTGCCGATTCGGATGATTGCTTTAAACGTGTTCCCAAGGTCTTTATACCTTGAATCAATGTATAACAATCTTGTGCTCCTAACACAGCACCGAACGAGTTCTGGATAAACGCCAGCCGCTTGCCCAGTTCTTCGTCTTTGGTGACGGCGAGCCCCGCGGTAATGTCGCTATGGCCGGACAAGAATTTCGTGGCACTGTGAAGCACAAGATCTGCGCCAAGCGCCAGCGGGTTTTGATAAAGCGGCGTCATGAAGGTATTGTCGACAAACGTCAAGCAATCGTTCGCTTTTGCCAGTTTCGCTGCAATTTCAATATCGGTGATGTTCATCGTCGGATTGGACGGAGTTTCAATGTACACCACTTTTGTGTTCGGCTGGATTGCTTCGGCCATTTCGCCGAGATCGGTCATGTTGACAAACGTGTATGCGATGCCGAATTTATTCAAAACTTCCGTGACAAAGCGGTACGTCCCGCCGTAAACATCTTCTGAAATGAGCACGTGATCGCCTTTTGACAGCAGCATGAAAGCGGAAGAAATCGCCGCCATGCCGGAAGCGAATGCAAAACCGCGCGTGCCCCCTTCAAGTTTCGCTATGGTTTCTTCCAGCGCCAGCCGCGTCGGGTTGCCCGAACGGCTGTAGTCGAACGGGCCGAATTCGTCAAAACTTTCCTGATGGAACGTGGATGATAAGTAAATCGGAACGTTCACCGCCCCAGTTTGTTTGTCCACTCCAGCTGCATGGATAAATGCCGTCTCCAAATGATCTCCCATATTAAAAACCTCCTTCAAAATAAAAACAGGGCTTTTCTCCAAAAAAGAAGAAAGGCCCTGTTTAAGAAACACCATCTTCTCATCTTTTAGGCAATTGCCTATTGGAATTAGCACCGTGCCCAAAGGCTGGTTGCTGAGACTTCACAGGGCCAAATCCCTCCGTCTCTCTTGATAAGAAATAATTGTATGAAGTTGATATTGCTGAATGTTTTATATACTAACGCATTTTTCTGAAAATGGCAAGGTGCATTTTTTACGTTCCGCAATATGTTCGGTAAGGGCCGTCTGGTGAATCCGGAAGATCGGCGTATTCTTCTTGCTCAATTGAATGGGCATAAGGATCCTTTAACACGGCCAACAGGTTTTCCATCACGCTGTAATCATTCTGGAATTCCGCAGCAGCAAGAGCTGCTTCGACCCGGTGGTTGCGCGGAATGACGGCCGGGTTGCTGGCCCGCATTAATTGCATAGATGCCTCGCTCGATTCCGTTTGTCTTTCGCGCCGCGTCTCCCAAATTCCCCGCCATTCAATGAATTCGGCCGCTTCGAATAGTTTGGCATCCCGCACGCGCCCGGTCGTCAACGCAAGGAACGTGTTCGTATAATCCGCTTTGTGCTGTTCCATTAAAATCAACAGTTTGTCGATCAATGTTTCGTCTTCTTGTTCTTCATTGAACAAACCGAGCTTTTTCCGCATCCCGGACAGCCAAAGCGACTGCTGCAGCTCAATGTATGCAGACAGTTCTTGCTGGGCCATTTCAATCGCCTCTTCTTGCTGGTTGTGAAGAAGCGGCAGCAAGGATTCGGCGAAGCGCGCCAAATTCCAGCCTGCAATCATCGGCTGGTTGCCATAGGCATAGCGTCCGCCGTGGTCAATCGAACTGAATACCGCTTTCGGGCTGTAAACGTCCATAAACGCACACGGGCCGTAATCGATCGTCTCTCCGCTGATCGCCATGTTGTCAGTATTCATCACACCGTGGATAAAGCCTGCTAACTGCCATTTAGCAATCAAAGAGGCTTGGCGTTTGGCGACTTCTTGGAATAAAGCAAGGTAACGGTTGTCAGCTTCTTTCGCTTCAGGAAAATAGCGTTCTATCGCATAATCAGCCAACGCTTTGAGTTCTTCTACTGTGCCGAAATTCCGAATGTATTGAAACGTGCCAACGCGCAGGTGGCTTGCAGCGATACGCGTCATGACAGCACCCGGCAGGCGGGTTTCACGTAGTATGGCTTCGCCTGTTTCAATGACGGCCAAACTGCGGGTCGTTGGAATGCCAAGGCCGTGCATCGCTTCACTGATGATATATTCGCGCAGCATTGGCCGAAGCGCAGCACGGCCGTCTCCTCCGCGTGAATACGGCGTCCGTCCCGACCCTTTCAGCTGGATGTCGAAACGTTCGCCGCTTGGCGTGATTTGTTCGCCATACAACAAGGCTCGGCCATCGCCTAGCATTGTAAACGAGCCGAATTGATGTCCGGCATACGCTTGGGCAAGCGGCTGGCCGCCTTCTGGCACTTCGTTGCCTGCCAGCACGGACACCCCGTATTCGCTTGCCAATGCTTCGCTGTTCAATCCAAGTGATTCGGCTAATGGACGGTTGAGGACGGCAAGCTTCGGTGAAGGCACGGGGTTTACGTCGATGCGGCTATATAAGGTTTCCGGCAGACTGGAGTAGCTATGTTCCAAGTTCCAGCCGATTTCGGTTTTTTCCGTTTTCTTCGTCATGGGATCGCCTCTTTTTCTGTTTTTTTCTATAGCAGCACAAGGCAAATTAGTAAGGGTCTAGTACCCCTTTTCCCCGTTTCGGTTAAATTAACGCCTTTTACAAGAAACAAGCATCAAGTTCCGAAACGGTTATTCCGGTACTTGATGCTTCGGCTTTATTTGTCTTTTTTCATGATGAAACTCAAATGCCTGCCGCTTTTCCGGTCTTGGCGGTACGAAAAGCCCTCTGGACTCGTAAACGTGCACACCCGTTCAACCGTAATGCGGTCTTCAGGGATGCCAGCCAGTTCACATTGTTTTTTCACCGTGAGCTGGTTGTCGATATGGTATTTTCCGGTCTTTTCATTCAAATAAATAAAGTCATCCGCATAGCTTAAGTTTTTGAATTTCACGTACACATCTTCATCCACTTCGAACTTCTCCTGACTCAACGACGCACCAATGTGGACGCGGAAGTCTTTCGGTTCGCACTGCTCTTCTTCTTTCAAGTGAGCAAACAGCTTCGGTGTGATTTCTTTTACCGTTCCTTGCCAGCCCGAATGCACGACACCCGCCAATTCTTTCGTGTCGTGGTAAAAAATCACCGGGACGCAATCGGCTGAAAAACTGGTCAACACCAAGTTCGGTTCATACGTGTAAAGGGCATCCGTATCCTTAATCGCCGTATCGGCATTTGCGGCGCCCAGCCCTTTGTCAGCAGACGTCACTTTATGAAAATTGGCGCTATGCGTTTGATTGGCACAGACAAAATCAGCAGGTCCGCATGACAAAAAAACCGCTAATTTTTTGCGGTTATCCAAAATGGCCTCCGGATTTTCGCAAACATGCAGCGCCATATTGTTTTGTTCCGGTTCCATTTGATCTTTTATGGTCATTCCTGAAATAAATTTTTCATTATCTGAATAAATAGTCGTTTTCATTTCATCACCTTGTATTACTATATAATAGAGCGCTGCTGCTGTACAGGCAGCGGACCTAACAAAGCCTCGTGCAGAAAGGAGCCACCTAATTGAATTTCCAACTGAATGAAGTTATTGAAGTGCTGGAACAAACACCGAAAACAGTGGAGTCGCTATTGTCCGGTTTATCGGATGGCTGGCTGCACCATAATGAAGGCGAAGGAACGTGGAACGCGGCACAAGTCGTCAGCCATTTGATCGAAGCCGAAAAAACCAATTGGATGCCCCGTATCGCATCCATTCTCCAAGAAGGCGAAAACAATCCCTTCCCGCCATTTGACCGCTTTGCCCATTTGCAAGAATCGCCTGGCCGGCCCATCGATGAAAAACTGCAGGAATTCCGAATGATCCGAAGCAAAAATATCCTAATGTTAAAGCAGTGGATCCAACCTGAAACTGATTTTGAACAAACTGGGCTGCACCCGGAATTCGGCCTCGTGAAACTGCGGGAGTTGCTGTCGACGTGGGCCGTCCACGACCTTACCCACATCACTCAAATCGTGCGGGTAATGGCCGAACGCTACCGCACAGATGTCGGACCTTGGGAAGCTTATTTAGGCGTGTTGAAAAAGAAATAAAAACAGGACAGCTCCCGCAACAAAGGAGCTGTCCTGTTTAGTTCATACACTCAAGCCGGTTCATTGCTGTGAAGTTCGCGCAATTGGTATTTAAGTATCTTTCCAGATGCATTGCGCGGCAGCGCGTCCGTGTAGAGGAACTTCCGCGGAATTTTATAGCCCGCCAAATGCTTCCTGCAATAAGCCATCATTTCCTCTTCGTCAATCGTTTCGCCTGCCTTTGGCACAATCACCGCTCCAACAACTTCTCCCCATTTTTCATCCGGGAACCCAATCGTAGCCGCTTCCATCACTTGAGGGTGGCTGTTGATCACTTGCTCGACTTCCACTGAATAGACGTTTTCACCGCCGGAAATGATCATGTCTTTTTTCCGGTCGACGATGGTGATAAACCCGTCCTCATCGATTGTCGCCAAATCCCCGGTCAGCAGCCAGCCGTCTGAAAAAGTTTTCACCGTTTCTTCCGGCTTCCGGTAATATTCCTTCATCACCGTTTCGCCTTTCATGATCATTTCGCCGATTTCCCCAGGCTTCACGTCTTCCAGTTCATCGTTCACGACCCGCACATGCGTGAAATACATCGATTTTCCGCCTGCGCCAAGCTTGTCCTTATGTTCATGCGGCAATAAATACACGCCTCCCGGACCGCCTTCGGTCAATCCACATAAACTGTAGAACTGGTCTGTGCCAAACAGCCCCATGGCCCGCTTCACAAGCGCCGGTGCCATTGGAGCCGCTCCGTACATGCATTTTCGGATGGAAGACAAATCGTATTTTCCGTCGTTCGGCACTTGCAGCAAGGCATTGTACATGACCGGAACGCCGAAGAAAATCGTGATTTTGTGTTCGTCGATCGCTTCCATTAATTTAACCGGATGGAAATCCCGGATGATCACATTGGAAGTGCCCAGCATAATCCCGGTCAATAAATACAAATTCAATTGAGCGGAATGGAAAAGCGGCGCCAAATGAATCAGCCGGTCGTTCGTGCTTAGTTCAATTCCAAGCACAAACGACGTGTTGACGTTGAAAATGCGCTGGTGGTCGAACAATGCGCCTTTAGGCTTTCCGGTGGTCCCTGACGTATAAAGGATTTCTGCATCATCGGTTCCCTGCACTTCTACTTTTGGTTCCGAAACATCCTCGCTTTTGATGTCATCCCAACCTACATGTTGATCGTCTTGGGCAGCCGGATGGACAATCACTTGCTGAACCGAACCTGCCATAGCTTTCGCTTCCGCTATTACAGGTTCAAATTCCGCATCACAGATGATCAGCACACTTTCCGACTGGCCGAATATGTAACCGCTTTCATTTGAAGTTAATCGAAAATTGACCGGCACTGCCACTCCGCCCGCTTTTAAAATGGCGTAAAAAGCGATTACGTAATGATCGGAGTTTTTCATGAAAAGCGAGACTTTATTGCCTTTTTGCAAACCGGCCCTCAACAGCCCATTTGCCAAACGGTTTACTTCTTCGTTTAATTCTTTGTACGAATAGGTTCTTCCTTCGCACGTCACAGCCATTTTTTCCGGATGCCTTTTCGAATTTAAAAGCAGCGATGTCGTAATGTTCATTTCTCATCCCCCTGTAAGTGGTAGTCAGCCGATTTCCTTTCTCTTTCTCCAGAAAATTGCCAGCCTTAAATCCCAATTTATAATATTCTAAAAAATAAGTCAATCTTATTTTATTCTGCATCTTCCAACCAGCTAATTGAATAATATAGATCCGTTAAGGCTTCAGGATACCCGCCTTTAAGCGGAGCAGCTTCTTGAAGAATCCTTTGCAGCCGTTTATCCACTTGATGAAACAGTGCTTCGTCTTTTTCACATTCTTCCGCGGTTTTTGCAAACAAGCGGATCAGCCGAGAAGTTACTTCTTCATCGGCATCTCCCGCCGCTTTGGCATAGCGGGTTCCCTTTTCGACACAGAAAA
The DNA here is from genome assembly GCF_050864155.1 of Planococcus sp. YIM B11945. Taxonomy (NCBI): domain Bacteria; kingdom Bacillati; phylum Bacillota; class Bacilli; order Caryophanales; family Caryophanaceae; genus Planococcus; species Planococcus sp. YIM B11945. Next base: position 108,954 of record NZ_JBOZWR010000007.1, read on the forward strand.
TCATCAAGTCCACTGCCAGTGCCCGTTCGTCTGTTGCTTTTGAGAACTTTTCAATTTCTTTTTTTACTTTTGAAAGATGCGGCTTTGTTTCGCCTTTGCCAGGGGCAAATTCATCTTCCACCATTTCCTTCACTTTTTCATAATTCACCTTCTTGCCCTCACTTAAAGGTACACTGTTTTTCTGCTTATGGAATGCTAAACGCTCTTTTAGCTTGCTTGCATTCAGCTTTGCCATTTCCACTGCCTCCTTTTGTTTATTAACAATAAAATTCGAGGTTTTTTCAGTAATTCCTTTCTAGCGGACAATAAACCAATAAACGAACATGATGCCTAGGTCTGCCAATGAGTGCCCGATAATCGAAGAAACAATCGAGCCTGTTTTTTCACGGACAAAAGCCCAAAACAAGCCGGCGACCAAGACCGGCAAAACCGCTATAGCAACGTATCCCGATTGAAACAAGTAAAGGACTGTGATGACGTGGTACAGCGTGTAGAAAACAGAAGTTATCGCAATGGTATAGGCGGCAGTCCCGTTTCTTCTCAATTTTTCATACATATATCCGCGCCAGTAGACTTCTTCCAATACCGGATTAACAAAGATGAACATCAAAACGAAAACAAGTTCCAGCGGCCCTGAAAATCCCCAATCCAGCAATAAAACCCGGAGCTTATTGATATCCAACAAGTAGACATGGAGCCAACTGACGCCTCCGTATATAAATGCGAGAAACAACAGTCCGCTCGCTACGCCTAATCCTACTGCTTTCTTGGTCACTTTCAACCGCTCCCGCGGGAATGCTTTATCAATGAGCGGCACAAGTAAAAGCCAGCCGAAAAACAACAGAAACGTCACGATAATGTTTTCGAGAAGCAGCAGCCCAATCCCAATCATAAGAGATGGCCCAATTAACCGGATAGTGTTTTTCATTGCTTTCCTCCTAGCTCCCATCTTTTGTTTATGGGCTGTAAAAAGCGGTCCACCGCTCGGTTGAATTGCGAGAAAAATTGAGGTGGAACTTGGTGCGTGCCCCCTTTGATATAAACCACTTGGGTTTGCGGAGCAGCTTGGCGAAACGGGTCTTGGTAATGGTGCATCGGCGTCTCAAGTTCGCCGTAAACAAGCATAATCGGCATCTTCAGCCGGTAGAGCGAATACGTGGATTTATAGTCGAGCCCGGTTTTGCAAAATTCATAAGAGCGTCGGGCATCTGATTTTTTTCCGTAGCGGTAAATCTTTTCTTCATCTTCCGGATAATGTTTGTTCAGTTTCGCTTGCAGTTTCGCCGCAATCGGCACTTGCCGGATTTTCGCCAAGTACATCACCGATTTAATGAAAAAGACCGGCGAGAAATTATTCAATTCGGAATAGCCACCTGCTAAAATGACCGCAATGGTCCGTTCTGGATATTGCAGCGCAAATTCCTGCGCAATCAATCCGCCATGCGAATAGCCGCAAACGACCGCTTTTTCGATTCCCAAGTGATCGAGCAGTTTTTTCAAGTGATTGGCAAGAAGGTCAATCGTCAGCGGCAAGTCGCCGGGTGAGCTTTGGCCATGCCCCGCGATATCGTAAAATATGGTTTGGTATTGTTCAGAAAGTATTTCTTGGTGCATGAAGACGTTGTGGCCCATGACAAACGGATGGATAAAGACGATGGGCAGGCCTTGTCCTTTTACATGATAGTAAAGCGAAAGCGAATCATCAATGGCTGCATACGGCATAAAAATTTCACTCCTAAAGTTTTAATGATTTCTCTTCGCATACCCTCTTAACGAAGAAGTCAAAACGCCCATAAGTCGTGGCAAACCCAATTTTGTTGGATTAACGCTATATAAGTGGAATTAAGTATTCGACTTGTCGATATTCCGCAAAACAGCTGCGAAGTGCGCAGCACTGCAACGGTTTTTTGTCTCGAAGCTAGCGAAGCGGTGCAGAGACAGGAGTACTACTCGCTACATAAATCGCATAGAGCCATGCCCAAAGCGACTGAAGCGGCTTATAAAAAAGCACTTTCTTAAGTTCAACTTATATACATAAAAAACCAGTTTCTCTTCCCGGATTAAATCCCGAAAAAGAAACTGGTTTCGCTTTTTCATTCTGCTTTCTTGCCTGACAAGTCTTCAAATTCTTTTGCAATACGGTCTAGTGCTTCTTGGATGAGCGGCCGCGGAGACGGGATGCAGATGCGTTGATACAGCGACCCTTCTTCTCCGAACATGCCGCCGTCTTCCAAAATCACATTGGCTTTGTTGTAAATGCGGTCATGGATTTCCTCGGCGGATATTCCGTAGCCGCTGAAATCGAGCCACATGACGTATGTGCCTTCCGGGATGATGACTTTCACTTCCGGCATGTGGTCGGCGAGGTAGTTTTTCACCAGTTCCATCGTGCCGTCAATATAGTCTTTTAGTTGTTCGAGCCACTCTTCCCCGTCGTTGTAAACCGAAATCAACGCCGAAATCGCAAAAGGCGATCCGAGCTGCATGCCCATTTCCGTCGCATACGTAGCACGAAGATCTGGATCGGTTACGATGACATTCGTGCAATGAAGCCCTGCGACGTTAAAGGTTTTATTGATCGCGGTGCACGTGATGATGTGATCGGTTTGGTCTGCCGCTTTCACCAGCGGCACAAATTGCTGGCCTTTGCGAACCAAATCGCCATGAATCTCATCAGCAACAATCACTATGTTGTGGCGATGGCAGATTTCCGCCAGTTTTTGTAATTCCAAGGCGGTGAATACCCGGCCGGTCGGATTGTGCGGGTTGCAAAGAATGAACATATTCGTTTTTTCATCTTTCGCTTTTGCTTCGAAATCCTCAAAATCAATCGAATAAGTTCCATCTTCGCTTCGAATCAACGCATTATTCACAACTACTCGGTTATTGCCTTCGATCGCTCCAGTAAACGGCGGGTAAACCGGGCGCTGAATAATAATGCCGTCTCCCGGCTGCGTGAACGCTTTGACCGCTACATTTAGCGCATGGACCGTTCCTGGGCTGTAGACAATCTGCTCTTTGTCAATTTTCCAATCATGCCGTTTCAAAAACCACGATTGAATCGCTTGGTAATACTCTTCCGGAAAAACCGAATACCCGAAAATCCGATGGTCCACGGTTTTATGTAAAGCATCCACCAAAGGCTGGGGCACCGGCAAATCCATATCCGCTGTGAACAACGGAATCGTTTCTTCGTCGTAGCGTTCGGTGATGCCAAACTCTTTAATGAGATCAGCACCATCCCACTTTAAGGAATAAGTGCCTCTGCGATTGACGATATCATCAAAATTATACTTCATGTGAAAACTCCCCTTCTGCTCAAATGCACTTAATTTTTATACCCATTTTCTATCCGGCTATACAAGTTCAGTTTGGGATTCCATTATAAGCATACCCCAAGAACTATCCGCAGAAAAGAATTCCGCAAAATAGCGATGCTTTCCTGCAAAAAATAAACCTTACTGGATATTTCAAATCATTTTGCTTATACAGGGTCCATTCCAAGCTCCTATCATTTCTTTTCCCAGGCATCCGCTATATGATGAAGGTGAATAGAAAGCGCTTACGCTTTTGCAATAAAAGTCTATTTAATCTGGCTTATAGGAAGGGTGATTTAATATGAAGAAAACCATATTGGTTCTGTTTCTTCTGATTGTTGCGGTCGGGTTAAGTGCCTGTTCAGCTCCTAATTCCGGAGCGTCCGCCAATGCAGAAAAAGGCAATGACGGCAAAATCGCCCCAGATTTTGAATTAATGGATTTAGAAGGCAATAGCCACCAACTTTCTGAATACGCCGGACAAAAAGTCTACGTGAAGTTTTGGGCATCTTGGTGCTCGATCTGCCTTGCCGGCATGGAGGAATTGAACACCTTGGCCGGTGAAGAAAACGATTTTACGGTGTTGACGATTGTTTCCCCAAGTTCCAACGCTGAAAAAGATACCGAGTCGTTCACAAAATGGTTTAAAGGCGTCGACAATACATCGAATATCCAAGTGCTGCTTGATGAAGGCGGTGAAATGTTTGAAGCGTACGGTGTTTTAGCGTACCCCACTTCGGTCTACATCGGTTCAGATGGCGTCCTCGTTAAAAGTTCACCGGGACATTTCAGCAATGAACAAATTAAGGAATCTTTTGAAAGCATTCAGTAAAGAGAGGAACGATTTCCCATGAAGGTTAAAGCATCTCTTGGCTTGTTGGTGCTCATGTTGGTGTTGTTGGCTGGCTGCTCCTCTTTGAATTCTTTAACGACGGGCGGCGCAAGCGGCGATACGGCTGCTGCCGGCGAGTCGCGCTTTCCCGAAAACCCAAATGCCAATTTGGATTTTGATACCGGCAACTTAAACGAAATCTGGCTTGCAGGAGGCTGCTTCTGGGGAGTGGAAGCGTACATGGCCCGGGTATACGGGGTGTATGACGTGACTTCCGGCTACGCCAACGGCAAGACTGAAAATCCATCCTACGAAGACGTCACCCGGAAAAATACAGGACACGCTGAAACGGTCCATGTCCGTTATGATCCGGAGCGCATCGATTTGGAAAAATTGCTGTCCCATTATTTTATGATTATCGATCCAACACTGTTGAATCAGCAAGGAAATGACCGCGGCGAACAATACCGCACCGGCGTTTATTACAAAAACGAAGCAGACCGCGCAGTCATCGAAAAAGTCATCGCAAACGAAGCGCCAAAATACGATGACCCCATTGTAACGGAAGTCGAACCGCTCAAGCAGTATTACTTGGCTGAAGAATACCACCAAGATTATTTGGAGAAAAATCCGAACGGCTACTGCCACGTGGAATTTGATTCGCTTGAAGACCAGGACGTTCCGGCATTGATTGATCCCGCTCGTTACCCAAAACCGAGCGATGAGGTATTAAAAGAAAAACTGACAACCGCCCAATATCAAGTTACCCAGAAAAATGATACCGAGACCGCTTATTCCAACGAATACTGGGACAATTACGAACCGGGCATTTACGTGGATGTGGCAACAGGGGAGCCGCTTTTTTCTTCAGCAGACAAATACGATTCCAATTGTGGCTGGCCGAGCTTCACCAAACCAATTGAGCCTGAAGTTGTAACCGAACACAAAGACACCAGTTTTAACATGACGCGGGTCGAAGTGCGCAGCCGATCGGGCGACAGCCATCTTGGCCATGTGTTCGAAGACGGCCCGAAAGACAAAGGCGGCCTTCGCTATTGCATCAACAGCTCCTCGATTCTTTTTATTCCGCAGGCGGAAATGGAAGAAAAGGGCTACGGCTATTTGAAAGGCTTATTATAAAGAAAAAACCAGCCATTCACCAGATGAAATTCTGGCGGATAAGCTGGTTTTTTTCGGCTTCTATTTGCTTAAGTGATACTTTTATAAAACGGGCTTACGCAAACTTCGGATACCTGATAAATTTACGCTGTGATTCAATGATCTTATTGTTTTTTTCAATCATTCGTTCGTAATTGAGCTGCAGCATCTTTTCCTCATCTTCGTCTATTGCCATGTTGAGGCGCCTTAAACTTTGGTACATGATTTCCCGGTTTTCCGTAATGCCTTTAACAAACGCCAATTGCTCTTCCTCTAACTCTTTCCCGCCTTTAGTCGTCTCCAAAAAATCAGCAAAAGATCGGATTTCCCCATTCTTCTCTAAAAGCGTAGTAAGCGTCATATATTGGTACATATTCACTTGGTTGGCGATTTTTTGCGTCTTCTCCACATCGGCATCGGTGATTTCTTGTCTGGCCAATACGTCGTGGTCGTAATAATAGCGGTAGTCCCGCACCAGCCGGTTGAATTTCTGCTGAATGCTCCAAAGCTCTGCATAAGCCTCGCGCCCCTGCAATACTTCTCTGTTTTTTGTAGCAACGGCAATGTTCAATGGGTTTATGTAGAAAGAGCTTTCAATTTTCAAACGGGCTGCACCAACTTGGAAAATAATCGTGCTTAAATCTACAAACAGCAGCAACTTCGGCTGCGCCACCATCACTTCTTCCAATGTTTCTTCTCCAATTGTCACAAAAGCAGTTCCAACCAAAACGTGGTTCTTGGTGAACCAGGCCATATAATAAGGCTTATTATTCACTTTCCAGTAAATCGGATTAATAAATACATTTTCGGTCCATTTTTTAAATTTTTTCAATTTTTTCATCAGCAGTTTGGTTGTTTGTTCGTCCATATTATTCCCCTGCCTTCTGGTTGCGAGTTATTACTTCCCCCTTTCCCGTTTGCTTCTTAACGAAACTACGAAATGGAATTTCGTTCATTTTAAAGGGGATACGGCAAGCAGTTTATTGGATTGGCTTGAAGAAAATCGACGCTGCAGAAATATAAATGAAAAAAGTTTATTTAATTTTCAAAAAACTATGGTATTTTTTTGCTCTTTATTATAGAATGGTGATGCAAATAACAAATAACTATCATTTCTTTATAATTACAGAAATTTTTCGTTTCTGTTTTTAATATCCAATCTAAAGGGGGTTTTATTCTCTCAAAGTGCATAATAGGGAACGTTTATGCCTCTATGCCCGATTGCCTAGAGAACACGGACAAAATCTACTTATGAAATGGAGAGAAACGGTATGAAGAAACTCTTTACGATCATGATGGCGATTTTTCTGATATTCGGTGTCAGCTCTACAGCAGCATTGGCACACGGAGATCATGATGATGGCCATAAGTACAGCGATCATGACAAAAAAGACAAAAAACGCGGTTATCATGACGATGATGACGACGACGATTACGACAAACACCATAAGAAACGCTTCCACTATCATTTCTATTGGCACAAACACTTCTATTATGACGATGGTGAAAGACATTTCTACTGGCACAAACATTATTACAAAGTACGCGGCAAACACCACCATGGCGATGAAAAAGATTTTAATGACGACGATGATGACAATCACCGTGGCCACAAACATTAAGCATTAAAAAAGGAACAAGCATAATCCTCTAAGGGAGGGCTTGTTCCTTTTTCTCTGTCTGAGATTAGTTTTTTAAGAAATCCGGTTCCAAAAATGCCGGATTCGGGTAACTGTAGAACCCTTCGCCTGTCGCTTTCCCAAGTTTTCCTTTGTCGATATACTCGGTTTTCAACAGAGCCGCTAGTTTTTGAAACTCCTCATTTCCGGTGGCATCCGCTTTCGCCTGAACAATGTTATGGGCCGTATTGATGCCGACCGCATCCAAAATAGCGAATGGGCCAAGAGGCGCCCCTGTTGCGATCATCCACGTTTTGTCGATTGTTTGCATATCCGCCACTTCGCGCACCAACATCACTTCAGCTGCGTCCAATAAAGGCACAAGCAAGGAGTTTAAAATATAGCCCGGTTGTTCTTTATGGAGCGGCAGCGCCACCATGCCAATCGCTTTTGCAAATTCGATGACATCATTAAAAACAGTTTCGTCTGTTCCAGGATGCTTCATGATTTCCGCAGTGTTGTTGATCCAAATCGTATTCGCGAAATGCAATGCCAAAAACTTCTCAGGACGGCCAGTCGCTTCTGCGAATTGGCTTGGCAACAACGTAGAGGAGTTGGTTGCAAAGACGGTTTTTTCAGGAGCCACTTTTCCCAACTCTGTGTAGAAATTTGTTTTAATGGCGGTGACTTCAGGAATCGCTTCGATTACAAAATCTGCATTTGCGGTCGCTAAAGCCAGATCGGTATGGAACGACATGCGGTTGAATGCCGCATCCACTGCTTCTTGGGATGCCCCTAAATCGCGCTGATAATTTTTCTTTAACTTTGTGATGCGTTCTTTTGAGCGTTCAATTGCTTCGTCATTGATGTCGTATACCGTTACATCAAATCCTTTAAAGGCGGTTTGGTAAGCGATTTGGCTGCCAAGAACGCCGCTTCCTGCCACTGTAATATTTTGATAATCCATAGCTCGCATATCTCCTTTTTCGTTTGTCTATCTTCTTCCCTAGTATGGCACTTTTACTCAGCCTTTGTAAAAAAAATGGGTTTTCCAGCAAGCTCTAAAGGAAAGTCAAATTTAAGCAATAAATGTTTTTCAATTATTCCGAATTATATAGCAATTATTTGCTTTTTATAATATAATTATCCCATATACCTGAACTACTCTTTTTTGCGGCCGCATAAAAAGCAGGTCATTTTCTGTCGCTTTTGGATGAAGATTTTGGTGGATGTCCAGTTCTATGGCAAAGTTTCTGTTGCTTGGAAGGCTTACACAAAACTGATCTAAAAAGGAGAAAAAGAAAATGAAAAAGTTAGCCATGCTGGTACTTGCTTTTCTGCTGACATTTGGACTCTCTTCTGGAGCATTTGCTGCAAATGATTCTGCAGCAGCAGCAAAAAAAGGATCAGACGAAACGGTAACTTATAAAAATGGCATTACCACGATTGTGAAAAAGAAAGAACATGTATCTTATGATAAGATTGTCAAAACGGAAAAATCAACTGAATTTCACACAGAGAAAAAATTTGATAAGTCTTCTTACGAAAAAACTTTCATGGAGAAAGCACGCGAAAAACACCCACACCACGATTGGTACAGAGACGTCACGATTGAAAAAACATTTAAATTTACAACCACCGCTTCTTGGGATGAAGTAACGCGCTATAACATTGTTAAGAAATACATTACTCCTGTAAAAATCACCAAAACAACGGTCACTACGATCAAGCATAAAGGAAAACCTGGTAAAGGCGGCAAAGTCATCAGCAAAACAACCAAAACGTATTTCGATAAAGACTTCGGCAAACGCCGTGTTGAAGTGAAAAAAAGCAAAGATGTCTTCAAAAAGAACTTTAAAAAGTCAACCGAGAAAAAACTGATCGATGTGGACAAAACATATGGCGAATGGGAAAAAGGTGATAAAGAAGAACATTAATTTCCCCTGAACTGAAAAGGGCTGCCCGAAAAGTCAAGAACCTGACTTTTTAAGACGGCTCTTTTTTTTTTCGCATTTTTAAATTGTTATTTTTCTCCAGTTTCATTTAAACTAATAGCTACTATATATTTTTTAAAGGAGCTGAGGCACATGGAATTGTGGGATGTTGTGGACGAGAACCGGAAACCGATCGGCAAATTACATACGCGAGGAGTTGCTCTTCCATCGGGAGAATTTCATATCGTAGTGGAAATTTTCACGATCAACCAAGACGGAAGTATTTTGTTGACGCAGCGGGATCCGTTAAAAACTCACCCGTTGCTGTGGGAAACCACCGGCGGCTCCCTCACAGCAGGCGAAACAAGTGCAATAGGTGCTCTTCGGGAACTGGAGGAAGAGACCGGCCTGAAAGCAGCTGAAGAGGAACTGATTAAATTAGGGGAACAAAAAATAAACAGTTATTTCAGAGACAGTTATATATGGAAAAGTTCAAGACTCTTCACCTCAGCAGATTTGTCTCTTCAATCCGGCGAAGTATGCGATGCTAAATTTGTCAGCTTCGCCGAATTCGAACAAATGCATGCAGAAGGTTTGATGATCCCCTCACTTTGGGAACGCTATAAACAATATCAAAACGAAATTGAACATATCATCGGCATTGCCGAAAAGCGCGTTTAAAATGGAGCTGATTGTTTGGAACAGAAAAACTTGAGTGGAAAAACCGCCATCGTTACCGGAGGCAATAGCGGAATCGGATTAGAAGCCGCCAAAGTGTTTGCAGAGCGCGGCGCCCGCGTGGTTCTTGCCGTGCGAAATACTGAAAAAGGCCAAGCAGCCCGAGAAGATATTTTAGCCGAGAACAACACCGCCCAAATCGAAATCATGAAATTGGATTTGGCCGAACTAGCAAGCGTCCGGGCTTTTGCAGAACAGTTCATGAGCCGATTTGATTCGCTTGATTTGCTGATCAACAATGCCGGTGTCATGACGCCTCCTTACTCAAAAACGAAAGACGGTTTTGAGCTGCAGTTTGGCGGCAATCACCTTGGGCATTTTGCGCTGACCGGCCTGCTTCTGCCTTTACTCAAAAAGACACCGGATTCCCGTGTAGTGACCGTCAGCAGCCTGGCACACAAAAATGCATCCATCGATTTTGATAATTTGGACGGCTCCAACGGCTATAAAGCGATGAAATTTTACGGCCAAAGCAAACTGGCGAATTTGTTGTTTGCCCAAGAACTGGACAAACGTTTCAAACAATACGGCTTGCCAACTAAAAGTTTTGCCTGCCACCCGGGCATTTCAGCGACGAATTTGTTTAAATTCAGCAACCGGGATGCCCCGAAACTATTGAGAAACCTGGCGAACCGGCTGCTTCAGCCTCCTGCCATGGGTGCCCTTCCAACCGTTTACGCAGCAACAGAACTTGATTTATCTGGCGGCGAGTATATCGGCCCCGATGGCAAAGGCCAGCGAAAAGGCTATCCGGCGCTTGATACGCCTCACAAATCAGCTGGTGACGCCGCAGTTTCGCATAAGCTTTGGGATGTCTCAGAGAAATTGACAGGTGTCACATTTGATTTCAGCAAGTAAAAAACCGCTTTGCACCAGGAGTTCCCGGTGCAAAGCGGCTCTTTTTATGTTCTGCTGCTGAAACTGCGCAAACTGTGGGCAATCAAAAATTGGACGCCGTAATACGTGGACATGATCCAAAAATGCGAGTACGTAACGGTCGACACAAACATATTCCATGCCAAGACCGAATCTGAGGCGACAAACAGCAGGCTTCCGGCAATCGCCCATTTATTGCCGCTCATTACTGCCGACCACGCCATTACTGAAATAATCAGCACATACAAAAGCACGGGCACAACAAGCCTCGTTTCCCCTGAATCGATCAATGCCGCAATCATCCGGCTTCCCATGACTATTCCATACAAGGCGAGCGGAATAATGGCTGCCGCCCTCCATTTCGAAAATTTCCACTGTGTGAAAAATCCGGCCATGTAAAACAAATGGCCAACTAAAAATGCCGACAAGCCAATGATAAACCAGTGCAGCGTCGCATCGCCGACCGCACAGAAAAACAAACCTGTCAAAACCAGCCAACGAAGAATACTTTTTTGTTTGGGCATTCCTTTTATTGCATAAAAAATAATCAACGCCATCGGAATGAGTTTGAAAAATAGTTTTATGGCGAGCGGATTTTCTGGAATAACAAATATGTATAACACACTCATACCCAAAATAAGCACTGGCAGAAAAAAGGGCTTCACAAATTCACTTCCTTTATAGAGGATAACGCTATAAGTTCTCCAAAAGATGAGAAAAGCCTGCCCGATTTTTGAAAGAGAGAAAACCTTTAGGGAAATATGGCGGGTTTCAGTTTCACCTTCAAGACATTTTTCTAATTTAGGCATATAATAAATTTTGTCTGTTTTTCTTAACAGCTAGACATCCCTAGAGGGCTTCAAGGGTTACTGGAGGAGATTTTTTGAACGCAAAAGCTTTTTCATTGGCATTATTTTCGATTCTTATTTGGGGCTCGTCGTTTGCGGCGATCCGCGTTAGTTTACAAGGCGGCTATGACGCTGGCCAAAATGTATTGGTCCGTTTTTTCATCGCTTCTGTTCTTTTCCTTGGCTATGCACTGTGGCCCGGCACCAAATTCCGATTGCCCCATAAAGGGGATATCGTCCCGATTCTCATTCTCGGCTGGCTGGGCATCAGCGTTTACCATATTTGCGTCACGTTTGGAATGGAAAGCATTTCAGCCGGCACTGCAGGCATGCTGGTCGGTTCAGGGCCAATTTTTACCGCTTTAATCGCATTTGTTTTTTTAAAAGAACGCTTGACCGGTCTTGGCTGGATCGGCTTGGCAATCGGCTTTATCGGAATTACATTGATCGCATTCGGATCAGCCGGCGCGTCCCTCACCCTTTCCGGCGGTGCGTTATTGGTGTTGGTTGCGGCATTTGCCACTTCCCTTTTCTTTGTGTTCCAAAAGCCTTTATTTGCCCGTTACACAGCAATCGAATTGACGGCTTACTTTACGTGGGCCGGTACATTGCCTTTCTTCATTTTTTCGCCTGGCATTTTTACCGCGATGCAAAACGCTACATTGGAAGCGCATTTGTCTGCTTTGTATGTCGGCATTTTCCCAGCAGCCATCGCGTACGCCACTTGGTCCACAGCGCTTTCCATGGAAAACGCCAGCTCGGTTTCCAGCCTTATTTACCTGGAACCCGCAGTAGCCATTGTCGTAGCTTGGATGTGGCTGCATGAATTGCCAACTTCTCTGTCACTGATCGGCGGCGTTATTGCCATTGGCGGTGTCATCATCGTCAATGTTCTCGGCAGGCACCGGCGGCGTGTCTCCACTCGAACCGCAGACTCCACATCTTAATAACGAAAAAATCCGAAGCAGGAATGACTGCTTCGGATTTTTGTTTTTTAATCGACCATCCGCTTCCGGTAGACAACTACCGTTAATGCAGCAGCTGCCACTGTCCAAATGAGGATGATGCTGAAATGGGACAGCAGTGAACCGAAACCGATGCCTTCTTCGACTTTTGCAGCAATTTGAATCAATTGCTCATTTGGAAAATAAGCGAGCACTTTTAAAATGGGGTATTGTTCTGCAAACGGAACTGCAAACGAACCGAACGAGAAGATGCCAAGTACAGGCAAGACGATGACCGATGACTCCATAACTGACTTTGCCCACAGCCCAAGCAGCGTGCCGAGTGCGATATAGAAAAAAGAAGACAAGACCAATGCCAGTGCAATAACTCCGATGTTGGCCGGTTGGTATTCAGCCAATAAGGCACTTCCGAGTAAAATCACCATCGTCAAAACAAAAGACAACAAACTTTTTCCGCCAAGAATCTCTGCCGTACTCGCTGGAGACAGCATCAACCCACGCAAGGTATTTTTCTCTTTTTCTTCTGCAATCAAGCAGCATTGGACATACGTAGCAATTATGGCGAACGTCATATTAAAGATCATGTAATGGGCTTGTAGTGTATCCACGCCCATTCTGCTGTAGATGGCGGCCATGAATAACGGAAGAAAAATGACAATCGACACTGCTAAATTTCTGGAGAAATCCTTAAAATCTTTTTGGAAAATGGCGTTTACGCGTCTCATTGAAATGTTCATGCTAATACCCTCCCTGTCATTTGAACAAAAATATCGCCTAGTGACGGTTCATTTGAATGAATGGTCACGATTTGGTTCGTTTTCATGTACTCGTACAACTTTTCTGCACCATCCACACCGGACGGCAATACCACTTTCTCTTCACTGACCAACTCCACCGTTACCGTAGAGTCAGAGTGGTCTTTCTTTAAACGGTCCGGTTCTCCGAGCAATTGAATTTGTCCTTTATTGAGAAAAGCGACGCGATTGCACAGCAAATCGGCTTCTTCCATATCATGAGTCGTCAAAAAGATGGTAGTGCCTTTGGCGTTAAGTTCTTGCAAACCTTTATAGATGTGCCGTGTATTGACTGGATCGAGCGCCGACGTCGGTTCATCAAGAAACAACAAGTCCGGCGCATGGAGCAGAGCCCTTGCTAGCATGACGCGCTGTGTCATGCCTTTCGACAAAGCGGAAATCTTTTTCGTTTTCTCCGATTTCAAATTTACGGAATCCAGCACCTCATCAATTCTCCCTAACGCAACGTCATAGAGCTGACAATACAATTTCAAATTCTCATAGATGCTGAGCCGGCTGTATAAACCATTGTTATCGGTTAAAACGCCAAACCGCTGTCTATATTCCGGTTTTTTCAGTTGATTTAAATCCGTCCCAAAAATAATTGCCGTTCCGCTGGTCGGCAACAACTGACCAGTCAAGATTTTGATCATCGTCGTTTTTCCTGAACCGCTCGGCCCGAGAAAACCGAAGATCTCCCCTTTTCGAATAGAGAAGTTTACTTCTTCAAGTGCCATTTGATTGGCGTATACTTTTGTGATGTTTTTCACTTCAATTATGTTTTCCATATCCATCCTCCTGAAAATCGTTTTCTTAATTGACTTCAGATTAAGGGAATTTCAGGAAGATAACAGCTGTTTCCGGTTGAAAGGAGCCATTTTGATGTTGAATGGAGCTTATTTAAGCCCCAACATTCCTTTCAAATCCGCCATTTTCGTTTTAGAAAGTGGAATTTTGGCTTTATCTGCATCTGTCAGAACCAAACTATAGCTATTTTTTGTCCAGGTAATCACTTCCCGCACCTTTTGAAGATTGACGATGTACGAGCGGTGGCAGCGGAAAAAGCCAAATGGCAGCAGCCGCTCTTCCAGCTCGTTCAACGTGAAAAAGCTGGGAAACGCTTCACCATTTATATGTAAATAAGATTGTCCTTCGGAACTTTCTATGTAATCAATTTCTGGCGGATCGAACAAGACAATCTTCTCATTCACTTTTGTCGGTATTTTCTCAAAGCGGATCGGCTGAACTTCTTCAGTTGGCAGAACGTTTTCCTCTACAAGCGCCAGTGCTTCATCTTCGCTTTCTCCCTCCACCGTTTCCACTTGTTGCAGCCCTTTATGATCCAAGCGGTAAACCCGGCTGCCTAACGTTACGGCAGACTCCATATTTCCCGTCAATAGCAAAACGCCTTTATTTTGTTTTTGCAAATTTTGAAGAATCGAAATAAAAATTCGTTTGGATTCATGATCCAAGTTTTGATCCAGTTCTTCCAGTACAAACACGTCTGGATTTTGCAGCAGCACGCAAGCGAATTGCAGCCGCTTTTTTTCAGAATAGGACAACTTTCCAGCTTTTACTTTGCGCCTATCGGTTAATTGGGCCCATTGAAGCACATCTTGGATTGGAATGGGTGAATGGTAGAGATTGCTGTAAAAACGCAGCGTTTCCTCGACGTTTAACCGCTCATAACATCCGTTTTCCAAGAAAAGCAACCCGAGGCCAGATCCGTTTTTCCGCAGCACTTTTTCGTTCAACGAAATTTCCCCACTCGACAAAGCGGAATCTCCTAACAACAGCGCCATCAATTGCTGCCTTACATTGACATTCGAATGGATGGCAATAATGTCGCTCCTATTCACTGCCAAATTAAAGCGTGGAAAAATTACGGTATCGGAATGCTGCTTTTCAGCATCAGTAAACTGCAAGACCATTTTTCTCACTTCCTTTGGATTCCCTATATTTTCTTAATATACTAATTATAGCAAAATAACCTTATTCTGTTTCTGTCGTTTTTTGCTAATTTCTCATAAGTTGCTCTTCTTTTCTCAAAAAGCAAAAATAATGTGAACCTTTCGCTCTTCCCATTTGTATAGTTAATAACAATAAAAAATTAGGAGTGATTGAGATGGGGACAGGATGGATCGTATCATTAACGGCAGTGGGTATTATTATGGCCATTATTTTGGCAATCGCTATTCCAATGGATAAAAAGTACGTGGTTCGCAAGAAAGGAAAAATCGATTACAAAAATACCACTATCTATTTAAGATGGAATGTTTTTGATACACTGACTTTAAGCTTAGCAATTTACACAATCATTTGTGTTCAAGTACTGAATATCTTAATCTCAACCGGCCAAACCGTTGAAAATCCATATGTTCAATTTTTTACGAACCAATCTCAAGTTTGGACGTTCGTCACCATCATGTATTTGGTCAGCCGAGTATCCATGACATTAAAATCGATAAAGGAACGGTGGGGAGCCGGCATTGAATGAACGCGCTGAACAATTGATGGCCGCTTATCAAAATGGTGATAACGAAGCATTAGAGAGCATTTACCTATTGATGAAACAACCGTTGTATTCGTTTGTTTTCCGCTACACCCGAGATGAGCAGCTCAGCATTGATCTGGTGCAAGACGCCTTTATGAAACTGCAGGAGCAAAAGCAGCAGTTTGATCCTGCCAAAGGAAAATTGGCTTCTTACCTGTTTCAGATTGCGTACCGGCTCATGGTCAACAAATTGAACCGCCGGAAAAAACTGCACAGCCTGCTTCCCTTTCTGATTCCTCAGCCGAAACCAGATGCACAAAGCGTTGACCGCATCACCGTCAGGAAGGCCGTCTCAAAATTGCCTGATATCGACCGTGCGGTGGTGCTGTTGTTTTATTACCATGACGTCAGCCAAGCGGAAATAGCAGTGATTCTCAAAATCCCCCTCGGCACAGTCAAGTCCCGATTGCACCGGGCACTCAAGCAATTAAAAATCGAATTGGAGGATGATTTCAATGAATCCCAACCTGCTAGATAAAGATCCGCATCTTCGTTCCAAACTGGACGAATACCATGTGGAGGCCCCTGATTTTCCGATGAAAGCCTCCAAGAGCAGCCGGTTCATCCGCTTTCTCGGGTCACCGGCGAAAGATCCGTTTGAATCGCTGATTTCCACTGAAAACGGCATGTTGGCATTAAAAGTGGCGCCTGTTGCTGGCGGCTTCGGGCTGTTGGTGCTTCAACTCGCATTCTTTCTGTGACAACTTCCTAAAAGAAGTTGTTTTTTATTTTTGAAACCTGCATTTTTCGAAAGCGTCTTTTAGAAATAAAGGAGGCGGTAAAATGAACGACTTTTCCTTCACTAAATTGTTGAGCGGTTTTGCAGCGGCTATCACGTTTCTCGCTGCATTAGCTTTTGGCTTTTTGGCATTTATCGGGGCTAGCTTAGGGAAAGCTTTAAATTCCAATGCTGTTTCCGCCTCGGATAGTGCAATGGGCTTTCTTGTCTTTTCAGCACTCGTCATTTGCAGCGTTATTACCGGGTTGGGCAGCTACCGATTAGCTAATAAAAATTGGAGATTGGCATATGTTGGATTTTGCTTTTTATTGGGGCTAGGGTTTATTGGGGGATTTTTCATTTCCTTTGGCGCACTTGGAATAAAAAACGAACTATTGATTTTGTGCATCGGTTTGACGTATTCTTGGCTTGGTTATCTAGCCATGAAAAAGAAATGACCACCTTCTAATGAAGGTGGCCGCCCGTCCTTTAATATTGATCGCCCGTATTTTTCACGTGCGTTTTTTTGCCCGTTCGATGGTCTGTAATGACTTTATCTTTTTTAGGAACATCAGACGTGTCTTCATCGGGAGCATTCTGAAAAGGGGCATCGTTATTGCCTTTCTCGTCATCCACGCCCATAAACTTTTGCGCTCGGTCCACCACTTTATCCGCTAGGGTGTCCACGTCTTTTGCATGGTTTTTTTCGTCATATTCTTCTGAAGCGTTTTTTGCCATGTAAATCCCTCCTGCGCTATATAAATAACTGAATTATCTTATAGTTTAATTTTCTCTTTTTCATAATGCAACTGAATCGGCTCTTGAGACATGAAGTGGTTCAATAAACCAACTAAAGGACTAGACTTGAATTGTTTAGAAAGGCTATGCCACCGGGAAAACAACAGTAATTAGCCTGCCTGCAATTTCTTGATTGATGCGGCTTAATTTTCGACAAACTGGAGGATCGTTTATGAAAAATGAAATCACTATTGAAGGCGTGGAATTGAAATGGGATTCTGAAGCAGGAGAGGTTTTGTTTGAAGGCGGAGACGTCGTATTTTTTTGGATTTCGGCCATGAAAACCTTTTTTGATTCCATTAAAGAAATTTCAGGCTTAGATGCAACAAATCTCGTTCTTGAAACAACCGGCTTTCGGCAAGGCGTCATTGTCGGTGAAGGATTTCGTGAAATGAAGAACATTGATACATCCAATATTGTCGGATGGATTTCGAACACATATGCCTCTGCTGGCTGGGGGAAAGTTGAAATCGTCGACATGGACAAAGAAACCAATCGTTTTACCATGCATATCCGAAACGACTGGGAATATAAAATGAACCAATTGGAGCACACACAAACGGAAGGCATTTTTGTGCCTTCGCATTATGCAGGAGTGCTTACCGGCATTTTGGGCATCAACTTTTGGTACAATACCATCCAATATCAAAGCGAGGCAAATCCGTATAGCATCGTTGAATACTTTCCTTCGCAGATCACCGTCCAAAAAAACATTCACGAACTATCACGCCGCCAGGAAGCGGAGCAGATCAAGCAGCTGGAAATACTCGTCGATCAAAACACGAAAGCGCTGCAAAACCTAGTGCTGGAACTTTCTTCTCCTATTATCCCTGTCCTTGAAGGCATTATCGTGGTCCCAATGATTGGCACGTATGATGAACAACGAGCGGAAGAATTGCTTGATAAAACCTTGCAGCAGCTTCCAAAACATCAAGCCAATTACCTGTTGTTGGATTTGACGGGATTAAACAAGCAAATTTCTGCCCATACAGCAGAACTGATTGATAAATTAGGCTCTTCTTCCCGGCTTTTGGGGACAGAAACCATTTTGGTCGGCGTCTCTCCGGAACTTGCCTTGCTCATTTCTCAAACCTTGACCAATCTGAAAAAATTCGAATGCCTGCAAACCTTGCAGCATGGCATTTATTTCGCCCTGGGAAAAAGCGGACGGCGAATTGTGTGAACGGAAAATTCTTAATTTCCTTTTGTAGTTCCTAACAGTTATTGTTACAATATTCTGTGTAAGGCTTTCTGTTAATTTTCACGAAAAATTATCTAAGGAGCTGGGACAATGAATCAAGAACAATTCGATTTAGTGAAAAACGGAAAAGGGTTTATCGCTGCACTGGACCAAAGCGGCGGCAGTACGCCAAAAGCGTTAAAGCTTTATGGCGTTTCCGAAGACCAGTATTCAACGGAAGAGGAAATGTATGACCTGATCCATGAAATGCGGACACGGGTTATGACCGCTCCCGCTTTCAAATCTGACTCGATTCTCGGTGCCATTCTCTTTGAACAAACGATGGACCGTGAAGTGGATGGCCAGTATACACCGGATTATTTATGGGAGAAAAAAGGCGTGGTCCCTTTTCTGAAAGTCGACAAAGGGCTGGCAGATGAAGCGGACGGCGTTCAATTAATGAAGCCCATGCCCAACCTAGATGAATTATTGCAGCGAGCTAATGAACGAAATGTTTTCGGAACCAAAATGCGTTCTGTGATTAACGAACCAAATCCTGATGGCATTCGGCAAGTCGTTGATCAGCAGTTTGAAGTCGCAAAACAAATCCTTGCAGCGGGACTCGTGCCAATCATCGAGCCCGAAGTAAACATCCATAGTGAAAACAAAGAAAAATGCGAAGAGTTGCTGAAAAAAGAACTTCTCAATTATTTGGATCAGCTGAGCGAAGACCAGAACGTTATGCTGAAGCTATCCATTCCAACCGTCAATAACCACTACAAAGAATTGATCGATCATCCGCGTGTCGTACGCGTCGTTGCTCTTTCCGGCGGCTATTCACGCAAAGACGCCAATGAAAAACTGGCAGCCAACAACGGCTTGATCGCCAGCTTCTCAAGAGGCTTGTCTGAAGGCGTCAGCGCCAGCCAATCAGACGACGAATTCAATTCAGCGATTGAAGATTCAATTCAGACGATTTATGAAGCATCGATTACGTAACGAGTAAATTAGGGACTGCCCCAAAAGGTCATTCTTACTGACTTTTTGGAGCAGTCTTTTTTCTATTTTTTCTACTGCAGCCTTTTTATGTATCCTTATTTTCTTTGGAGGCTAAGCTATGAAAATTTTCAGATCAAAAGGCGCTTTCATTAACCACAGTGGTTAACAGAAACGCCCTTCGCTGCATTCGGACTCAGTCAACGATTCGCACAAGCTGAGCCCGTTCTACATCAAAATCTTTCATGCCGTCAGGATCTTTTTTGTATTGAATGATCCCCATTGTTTTTTCAGCCCCTTCGATTGCAGGCCAATCTTCGTTGTCGACGATCAAGAACATGTCCACATACGCTCGGCCGTCACCGATAATGGAATTTCCTTCGTACGTTGTTTTTAATGTTTGTCCCTCAAGTACAAGGCCATCTTTTTCTTTTTTGGCGTAAAGGATGCTTTCCCCTTTTGCGACTTTTGGCAATGAAGAAATCGCTTTTGTTTTGTCGTTATCCATCACTTTTTTCAGCAATTCTTTATCGACAAGTGCTTGCGCCGTTTCTTCATTGATCACCATCATCCGCTCGTTTTCAGTTTCCACCACTTTAATGGAAAACTTTTCTTTTTCCCCTTTTGGTTCTTGTTTTAAGGATTCCAGAATTTTCTGTTCGTCTCCGTATAAAATAATGCCGTTTGCTTTTTCAAAAAGCCCGCATCCGGTGAGTAATACACTTGCCATAAGTGCTGCTGTAAAACCCAGTAATTTCTTCTTCATCGCTGCTCCACTCCTTTTTCTGTTTCGTTTATGCAGTTTGCCGATTGTTTGCCATCAATCAAAAATTCCCCAACTGCCATAATGGCCTCTACTACTTTTTTCATCTTTGTCTTCCTCCTTTTCAAGAAGCCTTGCACCTCTTGGTATTGATTTAAGTATAGGCACCATTTCCAATGCCAGCATTTACTTAAGATGACGGTTGCCTTACAGTTTTGCAATATACGGACAAAAAAAGCACTGCCGATAACCTTTTAGGTTACCAGCAGTGCTAGTTTTTATAAGAGTTCTCCCAGCAAGCGAACTCCTTCGACAATTTCTTCTTCACTGGCATAACTAAACGACAGCCGCAAAAATTCAGTGCCTTCTGACTCCTCGAGGAAAAAGTACTTGCCGGGCACATAAGAGACACCAGCGGCCAACGCTTTTGGCAGCAACTGTGCCGTATCCATCCCTGGAATGCGGAGCCAAATAAAATAGCCGCCATCCGGCACGTACCAAGAAGCTGATTGGGGTAGGAATTGCTCCAAAGCGGCAATCATTGCTTGGCATTTTGTTTCGTATGTATCTGCCAAAAAGTCCAGCCGGCCGTCAAAATCGCAGTTCCCGAGAAATACTGCCATAGATGCTTGGGCAAACGGATGGTTCAAATCTTTCTTTAACCAGCCGAGCGTGGTGATAAACTGCTCTGGCCCCGCGACCCAGCCGATCCGCATGCCCGGTGCGACCACCTTCGAATACGAACCAATATGGAAAACCCGCTCATGCCGGTCCATTGCTTTTAACAATTTCGGCTGATCTGCAAAATTGAGTTCGCCGTACGCATCGTCTTCTATAATAAGAAACCCGTACTCCTCAGCTAACGCCAAAACTCGTTCCCTGCGCTCTTGGGACATGGTTGTTCCCGTAGGGTTTTGCGAAGTCGGAATGGTATACAGCAGGCGTGGCAGCGGCTGCCCCTGCTTTTTCCGTTTGGCCAGTATTGCCGCAAACTGGTCCGCATCAAATCCATTCGCATCCACCGGCACTGGGATGAAATGCTCCGTGTAATTGCGGAAAATCTCCAATGCTTCCATATAAGTCGGCGACTCAATTGCCACGACTGCTTCATCGTCCAAAAAAGCCCGTGCAATCAAATCGATTGCTTGGCACGCTCCGGCTGTGACGAGCAGTTCTTCTTCAGAAACTTCTACTGCCCTCAAAAACAGGCGCTGCCGAATAAATTCTTTTAGATTCGGAACACTCGGGCTGCCGATGTATTGAAGCGGCAAATCTCCTTCTGCCTCCAGCAATTCCGCTACCGCCGCTTTTAATTCTTGGGACGGCACGAGTTTTGGCTCGGGATAGCCGGAACTGAGCCGGATGCAGCCTTCAGGAAGCGCTGAAAACCATTGGCCAGGCGGATCATTTTTCAAAGCCACTTTGATCTGGTTGGAATATGGAAAGTTTGGTTTCATTATCGTCCCACTCCTTTTGCGATGCACTCTATCAATCTTATTGTACTGTGCAGCCTTTCGCAAGAACATGAAAAGGCCGTATCCGTTTGTTTTACCAAACGAAACGGCCAATAAATCAGGAAGAGTACTCGTCTGTTTTCTCTTCTTTTAAATTATTCACTTTGTCTTCCAGCTTTTCTTTCATGTCTTTTCGGATGGCGTCTTTTCGTTCTTTTTCATGGTCAAAATACTCCGCAACCGTTTCGTGCCGGATGTCGATGAGTTCGTTGTATCGCTTGACGGCTTCTTCGTCTTTGAATTTCTCAAGCTTTTTCAACTCAAAATGAATGCTGTACATTTTGTTTTTTGCAGATAAGGACTTGCCGTAAATATCATTGTTGTACGACAGCAATTCGCCGTAGATGTCGTTGCTTTGCGCAAGGATGTCGCCATAGCGGTCATTTCCCCACGCCAGCCATTCCGAGTACAGGCGGCTGTATTCTTGTTTTAAATAGTCATTCAAATCACTTTCAGAGTAGACCGATTTGTATTGGCCTTTGCCGGCTTTCGCTACCGCTTCAAGTTGTTTTTGGCCTTCGTTGTCAACGTCAAAGCCGATGATGTTCACTTCTGCTTGAATGTCCGATTCGTTCAGTGAAGCTGCAGCAGCTGCCGGGTCGCCGCCGCACGTTTCAATGCCATCGCTTACTACATACACGACATTGCGTACATTTTCGCCTTTTTGATCCTGCAAATCTTTTTCCGCCGCTTCAATCGCGCCGGCTAAAGGCGTCCAACCGGCTGGGTCAAATTGGTCCAATGATTCCGCAAATGCCTGTTCGTTAAAATCACCCAGCTCATACACCACTTCATTGCTCCTGCACGACATTTCTTTATCTGCATCTGAACCCGTGCCTTCGTGTCCGTAAACACGAAGCATAATATTCGATCCTTTCGGCAAATCTGCGGCGTAGTTGTGGATTGCTTGTTTGGCCAATTTCATTTTCTGGCCGCCGCTTACTTCCGCAGCCATGCTTCCGCTGGCATCCAGCAAAATTGCCACGTTGACGGTTTCTTGTTCCGGAATGTCGATTTCGTCTTCCGGTGTGGAAGAATCAATCGTGATTACCGGATCGATGGCTTCAAATTTCTCGGCCGACTCTTCAATGTCTGGAGCTACAAGCGATACCGCAAACGAGTAAGCTTCTTCTCCTGTCATGCCTTCTGGTGCAGCTTCTAGTTCTTCAAGCAACTGCTCTTCTTCTTGTTCCGTCATTTCCGATGCCGCGTATTTCCCTTTTTCTTTTACGAGTTCTTCTACGTTATGTATGGCCGCTTCCGGAATAGCCGGATCTATTTCTTTTTCTTTTTCAGGCTGCTTTTCTTCTTGGGCAACAGGTTTTTCTTCCGCTTTTGATTCTTCTTCACCGGAACAGCCGGTTAAAATTGCTGCGAATAATCCAGAGATAAACAGCCATTTCAATTTTTTCAGTTTCAAAATTCTCCATCCCTTCTAATCGTTTTAATTAGTGTACGGCAGTCCAATTCAGAAGTTTCGCGATTTACCGGTTTTGGTTCTATATAACCCCTATCAACTTTTTCATCTTGCAAATTTTCAAAAACCAGATAGGAGAGAAGACTTACATAAAACTGCTTGTAACTTTTGATTCCCTTAAACGTTCTTATGTTAAACGCACAAGACATAGACAGCTAGGAGGACACCGGATGAAAAAACAAACAGGATTTCTGGTTTTATTGCTGATGCTGCTGGCATTGATTCTGGCAGCTTGCGGCACAAAAGAAGACAACACAACCGGCGGACAGCCGCCAGATTCTCCAGAAGAAGAAACCCCTGGAACAACTGATGAGTCTTCAGGAGGCATTGTGGCAGGCGCACTCATCCCGAACCTAGAACCGCTGGATGACAACACGTACCGCTATACCTTGACCAACCAAACCGAAGAAATCAAAACGTTCTCCTTCACGAGCGGCCAACGCATCGACGTTTCCTTGTCAGACGAAAGCGGCAGCCAAGTATTTCTGATGTCGTCCACCGCTATGTTCACGCAGGCGCTTGGCGAAGAAACCGTCAAGCAAGGCGAAGAGCTGAGCTATGAATTTGATATTCCCGAACTCGATCTGGCACCTGGAACGTATAAAGTAGAAGCGTGGCTGACGCCAAAAGAAGGGCAAGATTTTAAAGCAGAAAGCGAATACACAGTAGAATAAAAAAAGATGGTCTCCGTTAATCGGCGGACCATCTTTCTTTTGGTATGAGAGCAGCCAGCTCCCTGTCATGATAGGCAGCCAGGCACTGAAATTTTTGCTCTTTGCAAAGTTTCAGATATTCGATAACTTCTTGCTCGCTTTTAGAATCCGAACTTGCGACATAATCGGCAGCCAGCACGGTTTTCCCAGCATTTTGAATGGTTTTTAAATAAGGCAGCCGTTCTTCTGTGTCGGTTTGCCGTTGCTCTTCGTCAAACCATAGATCTTCCACACCGATTCCGTCGATTGCGTTTATATAAGAACCATCGTCATCATAAGCAAGAATCGTCTCGGCGTTTTGCGGAAATACTTGAAAATTTGGCTCGTCTTTTTTCATATAACTTGAAATCCGTTTGACGAGATCCATCATCCGTTTAGCGGCTTCTTCTTCCGTTGCCGGGTCTTCCACAAGCCGCTGTTCTTTTGCAAAAGTGGAAGCGTCTCCCCAATAAAGATAGCCATCCACTATATCCAAGTAAACGCCGCTAAACCCTTGTTCTTTAATTTTGGCAAGTTCCGGTTCCAGCAGCTTCCACCATGCTTCATCCCAATAACGGACGTTGATACTTTCCGGCCAGGAAGGATTGGGCTCGCGTCCCAGCCATAAAGGCGCTTCCTCTTTTACTTTCAGAACACCGTTTTTCTCGGCTCCCCATTCTTTCTTCCAATAAGCCAAATAAGCGCTTGCTTCCCCAATGCTCAAATAAGCCAAAACGGTCATGCCGCTTTCTTTCATCTTGGCGATTTCGTCTCTCGAATAGCGCGTGTCTTCGCTTCCTTCCCCAGTCGGGTCCAACACTGCCCACGTATAGCCGCTGTCGGCAATTTTTTCAGGCTCTGCATTTTGGAGCTGGTATAGCCAATCGTTTTGAATAAGTTCAGCCTGACGCTTCTCTTTTTGTTCGGTGCATCCGGCTACAATCAAAACAGCCGAAAGCAACAAGCAAACCAAGCGGATCTGATGAGCCATCCTTTTTCCTCCTTGGCAGCTGGTGATTTACCAAAAGTGTAGCATATTTCCCGATTCCGATTTCACTGCTTTTCTTCAATAAAAGAATAGATTTTTTTGGTCAACCATGTTATTATTTGATTAAATAACCAATATTTTATATAGTCGACCAAAAAAATAAAAGGAGAATGCAAGATGAAAAAGAACCATGAAGAAACGTATAGCCAACAGCCACAGTGGGTTCAAATCGCACTTCCGTTTGCTTCCCTATTCCTCGCCGCCCTCGCGTTTTGGTATACTTGGAGTAAATACACTGACCTCATCAATGCACCAGAAGTTTCTTGGCTTCAATGGGCGCCGCGTTTAAGTTTAATTGCAGTGGCCGGACTCCTGTTTCTCGGTTCTGCAGTACTTTATCTGCTAAACCGCCAGAGTAGTTGGTCCGCATTCATTGCTGGGCTTTACATGGTCCCGGTCATCCTTTTCGTTAACTTGATCGTCTTTTTGATGGTGCTGACTGGAAAACTGTTCGGCAATGCGAATGGCGTCATAAGCGGAGCCATTGATCCTTTTTGGGAAAACTTGTCGATGCCGAGCCCCCGGGCAATCGTGATTCAATCCGTGATCATCCTCATCGCGATTGGGTTCTTTGTTGCCAAGCACCTGGAGAAACAGAAAAATTGATGGAGGCCGAAAGGGACGCATATGAAAAAAGACCAAAAACAATCGTTCATTGCCGAAGCTCGGCGGGAACAGATTATCGAAGCAGCCATCCAAACACTGGATGATGTCGGCTATGTAAAAGCCAGCCTGTCTCAAATTGCGAAACGAGCCGGCATTAGCACCGGCTTGATTTCCTATCATTTCGCCGATAAAGAAGATTTGATGAATCACTTGCTGGAGAATCTTCTGGAGTCGTCCACTTCATATATTTTGGAGTGCGTCGAACAAGCGGACTCGCCTATTGAAAAAGTGGAGGCGTTTATCATGGCCAGCCTCGCTTATCAAGGAACCCACCCGAAACGCTATACGGCATTGATTGAAATTATTTTCAATGCCCGGACCGAAGACAATGTTCCTTATTACAAAATGGGCGATGATGATGACGATCCGATCATGGGGACGCTAACCGCCATTTTGAAAGAAGGCCAAAAAAACGGCGACTTTGGCCCGTTCCATGTAGACGTCATGGCGAATCTGATTCAAGGGGCCATCGGCGAATACATGCTAAACGCC
This sequence comes from Planococcus sp. YIM B11945, assembly GCF_050864155.1. Taxonomy (NCBI): domain Bacteria; kingdom Bacillati; phylum Bacillota; class Bacilli; order Caryophanales; family Caryophanaceae; genus Planococcus; species Planococcus sp. YIM B11945. The sequence continues at coordinate 134,933 of NZ_JBOZWR010000007.1, forward strand.
AACATCACCAAAACCGTTGATTTGGAAACCTTCAGCAGCGAAGTGGTCTCGATAGTGAAGCAGGCCATGGGAGTTCAATAAATATAAAAACAGCGTCCATCCTTTTCAGGTGAACGCTGTTTTTGATTGAATGCGGTTTTATTCCTCGACTTTGAACCAGCCAGGAGCGTTGGCCACCATATTCCACAAGTTTTCCGGAATGTCGAGTTTGTCTTTCTTGCTTAAGTGGAGCGCCTGGAAGATTTCTTCGTCGCGCTGCCCTTTCACTTTCGCCAACCATTCCGGATCCATGATCAAGGCATGGCCAAGCGATACAAGAGGCGTCACTTCCAACGCTTTCTTCACTTGGTCGAGCGTCTGCAAACCACCAACGCCGATGACCGGCACGCGATCGCCGATATGTTGCTGGATCAATTCCACGCGTGAACGCGGATCATCTTCACGGATTGAGCCTCCAAAGAAATTGCCGACAGACGCGTGGATATAATCCACGCCTTTATCGACAATCGCGGACAAGAACTTCAACGTATCGTCCATCGTGATGCCCGGTTCTTCGCGTTCTTCCGGGCTGATGCGGTAGCCGATGACAAACGGATTTTCCGCATGCTCTGCAACCGCTTCTTGAATGGATTCGATCACTGCAAGAGGAAACGCCATGCGCGCTCCTACATCGCCGCCCCATTTATCGGTGCGCCGGTTGGAATGCGGGGAGAAAAATTGCTGAATCAAATACGTATTGGCGCCGTGGATTTCCACTCCGTCAAAGCCTGCCTGGATGGCGCGTCTTGTCGCTTCGCCGAACGCTGCAATCGTTGCTTCAATTTCTGCTTCGGTCATTTCACGCGGCGTTTCCGCTTTCGGCCGAGCTGCCGGCACATCGCTTGCTGAAACCGGCTGTTCTCCGTTCAGTAACTTGGCGTTCGACATGCGGCCCGCATGGAAAATCTGCAGGATCGCTTTTGCGCCGCCGTCGTGGATTGACTTGGCCAAACGCGACAAGCTGTCGATTCGCTCATCACTTTCCGCGCCGATGGAATCCGGGAAGCCTACTGCAAGCGGCTCAACAAAGGCACATGCTGTAACGACTGCGCCCAACCCGCTTTTTGCCCGGCGGTTGTAATAAACCAATTCATCTTCCGATACATCGCCGTTCGGCTGAGAAGAAGAAATTGTCATCGGTGCCATCAGCACACGGTTATTGATCGTCAATCCCGACCGGAATGTATAGGGTTCAAATATGCTTTCAGTTTTTGTTCTCATCTATCTTCCTCCTTTAACTTTCTCTTCCCAAAGAAAACGGCGGACAATTCTATTCGCTCGTTTCGGGTTCGCTAATTCCCATGTTAACGGATGAAAGAATAAACAAACGGATATATGCTCACATCTCAGCTAATTTCAGCCTTTTGACTGAAAAAAGCGGCTGTCCGGAGACAGCCGCTTTACTCTTTTCTTTATTTTACTATGCTGTAATACACTTTCGACGTCACCCGGTAAATCATCCAGTAGATCGTTGCAAACGCAATCACTACTCCGATGAACGACAAGAGCCAAGTCACCTCATTCGTCACTCCGAAAAGCAGCAGCAATTTGCGGACAATCGGGTACGCGAAACTCACATGGATGGTGGCGAAGACAATTGGCAGCAAGAACATCCAAACAATCTGCGAACGCGTAGAATCATGGATCATTTCCTTGTCGAGTCCGACTTTCTGCATAATCTGGAATTTCTCACGATCATCAAATCCTTCAGATACTTGCTTAAAATACGTAATCAGTACTGTGCCAATTGTAAACAGCAATCCCAAGAAAATACCAAGGAACAGGAAGCCGCCGTTTAAGCTGTACCATTCTTCACGTTCGAGAATCTGTGAAGTGTATAGGCTGCCCTTGTTCGGTGAATCCCAGCCATATTCGCTGTTCATGTGCTCAGCGAATGCTCGCTTCTCTTCTTCCGTGCCGGTCGTATTCCAGCTAATATTCGCATCAATTGTCAAATACGTGCTGTCAGGAAACTGCAGTTCAAAATCTTTTTTAAGCTGTTCGATATGAGCAACATCCGGCACCACGAGAGCAATCGATTCCGTCAACTCCATATCGCCGCCGAATTCATTTTTGATGGGTGTAATTTGGTATGTCTGTTCCCCTATTGTCAACGCATCTTCCTCATAAGTTCCGGTCGAATGGTAAAACAGGGCTTCATCGTCTGCCAGTGAATAAGAATTCCCGCTCATTTGATTAAAGTCTTCAAGAGGCAGAATTTCCAAAATGACAGGCAGTTCTGACTCCGCAGAGCTATCCTCAAAAACAAATTTTTGGTCTTCAAGCCGTCCCATCATTGTCTGATAACGAAAGTTCTCTGCTTCTGCCACACTGAGTCCTGCCGATTCCGTTTCTTTCCGAAGCTGTTCCTGCAACTCGAAAAAGCGAGAATTTATTGCTCCTATATCTTCCTGATCGCCGAACACTTTTATGTTGTTTTCATGTGAATAGCGGTTCGTCAAGGTTTCTTCCGCTCCGACGAACATGGTCACTGTCGTTGAAACAGCAATGATGACCATCGACGCCAAGATGCAGATATTCGCCAAACCCACCGCATTTTGTTTCATCCGGTACAACATGCCTGAAATGGAGATAAATGCGCCCGGACGGTAATAAATCCGTTTGTTGTTTTTTAACGCTTTTAAAATGAAAATGGAGCCGGAGATAAACAATAAATACGTCCCAATAATGACAAACAGCACGGCTAAAAAGAATTTTGATATGGCTTCGATCGGGTCTGGAATCGTTATGGAAATTCCGTAGCCCCAGCCGAGAAAGATCAGGGACAAGATGAATAAGATGATTGAGCCTTTCGGTTCCTTCTCCCCTTCTTGTTTCCCTTTCAGCAATTTGATTGGATTGGCAAACGTAAACTGGCTGACGTTATATAAGTACGTCATTCCAAAAATACCAAGGAATAAAGCAGTCGTCGCTAATGCCGTCAGCAAATCAGTCGAATACTCGATTTCTGCCGGCAAGCGCAGCATGAAATTCAACAGCATAAAGAACAGCCTTCCGAAAATCAATCCCGCCAACAAACCTGCTGCAATGCTTACAAGGCTTGTGAAAAGTGTTTCAAAAAATAAAATTTTGGCAACATGCTTTTTCTCCAGCCCCAAAATTCCGTAAAGACCGATTTCCTTTTTTCTTCGTTTGATCAAGAAGCTGTTTGTGTACAAGATGAAAATGACGGAAAAAATCCCGATGACCACACAGCCGATCATAAACAACATTGGCAATGATGACGATCGCTCCTGGACGAATTTATTCGTCAACAGCGAAGCCATTAAATAAAACATGGCGACAATTGTCAGCGACGACAACAGGTAGGGAATGTACAATTGTTTGTTTGAACGGATGTTGCGCAGCGCCAAGGTGGAAAAGAAGCGGTTATTCATCCTTCTCCCCCCTGCTGGACAACACTTTCAACGACTGCGAAATACGGTCCATGAAGTCATCAGCAGATGCCTCGCCCCGGTAAATTTCATGGTAGACAGCACCATCCCGGATAAACAACACACGGTTCGAGAAGCTTGCGGCCCGCGTACTGTGTGTCACCATCAAAATCGTCTGGCTGGATTCGTTGATGCCTTTTAAAATCTCCATCAAGTTTTGCGACGCTTTCGAATCGAGCGCGCCTGTCGGTTCATCCGCCAAAATGATTTTCGGCTGTGTGATGAGTGCCCGCGCTACAGCCACACGCTGCTTCTGGCCGCCTGACACTTCATAAGGGAATTTATTGATATGAGCTTCGATCCCTAAGTTTTTGACGATGGGAATTAAACGGCGCTCCATTTCATCGATCGGTGTTTTCGACAAAACGAGCGGCAATAGGATATTGTCTTTAATCGTGAAGTTATCCAACAAGTTGAAATCCTGAAATACGAATCCGAGCGTGTTTCTGCGGAACGCCGAGATTTCCTTATCTTTGATTTTCGATAGCGGTGCGCCGTCCAGATACACTTCACCGGAAGTCGCATCATCGAGCGTTGAGATGATATTCAAAAGCGTCGTTTTCCCTGAACCCGACTCACCCATGATCGAAACGAACTCGCCTGCTTTCACAGAAAAATTCACGGTCGTAAGCGCCTCTGTCTGTTGATTCGAAAAACGCGCTGTATATACTTTTTTAAGATTCTTGATTTCTAATAAGGTCATTGCTAACCCCTCCTTGCTATCTATCATACGACAGGATGAAACGGGCTGCCTGTACCTATTCTTACAAACGATTGGGGTATCTTACGGTTTCGTAAGTTTGAGCGGCGAGCTTTTTTCCAGAAAACGGATTTACTTTCCAAAATCGGCAAAATACTTTCTGTTTGGCCCAAAATACTTTCCAATTTGAATCAAATACTTTCCAATTCGTCCGAAATACTTTCTAACGCAGCTGCCGCACCTTTTCAATCAAATATTTCCAGCTCTTTCCGCGACAAATCGATCGCCACGCGCGTGCCTTTTCCGAATTCCGATTGGATGTCGAGCTGATGCCCGAGGCGCTCACAGATTTTTTTGCTGAGAAACAAGCCCAGGCCGGTCGATTTTTCGTGCAGGCGGCCGTTTAAGCCGGAATAGCCCTTATTGAAAATCTTCGGCAAGTCTTCCGAACGGATGCCAATACCGGTATCTTCGATGATCAGCGAATTTGGTTTTTGCGGGTCGTGGCAAATGGAAATGCTGCCAGTTGGCGTGTATTTCAAACTGTTTGATAAAATTTGTTCGATTAAATTCTGCAGCCATTTGCCATCGGACAAAACACGCATCCCGAGCGGTTCGTAATTGAGTTTGATGCCTTTATAAATAAACAAAATGGAGTATTTCTTGACCGCTTTCTTGATGGCGTCATCAATGTCCACCTCAGTTAGCTCGAGTTCCCCGCCGCCTTCTTCGAGTTTGACGTAATTCAGCGCCATATGGGTATAGTCTTCGAGCCGCAGCAATTCCTGGGAAATTTGCTTCGCTTCTTTTGCCGCCGAACTTTGGTTCAGTAAACTGATGGCTGAAATCGGCGTCTTGATCTGGTGAAGCCAAAGCGTGAAATAATCCAGTTGGTCGCTTTGCCGATCGGCATGGAGGTTTTCCAACTCACGCAACTCGTTCAAAAGCGACTCGATCTTTTCAACGTACAGCCGGTCAGCGGGATCCGCACCGTCTGCTATTTCTCCGCCGCTTAACGAAGCAGCCGTCCTCAAATTGCGAATCGCCTCATACCGCTTCTTGTAGCTTACAAATTGAATGATTAAATAAACGCCAAAAAGAAAAACCGCGAGTTCCGCACTGTAAATAAAAAGGCCAAGCGGAAGCCTGCCGAGAAAATACACCGCCGCGAAAATAACGATCATTCCCGCGAAGACAAAAAGCTGGGCGCGCACCGCTACTGCAAAGCTTCTGATTACTGCTGCCTTTGCTTCTTTATTCATTGGCTGCTTCCTTGTTGAGGGCATAACCGATGCCTTTTTTCGTGATAATGAAATCCACGAGATCCGCCTTCGCCAACTTTTTGCGCAGCCTGGCAATGTTCACCGCCAGCGTATTGTCGTCGATAAACGACTCGTCTTCCCATAACTTAACCATGATGGCGTCGCGCATGACGTATTCGCCTTTTTGCAAAAACAACGATTCCAAAATCCGGAGTTCGGTCCGTGTTAAATCGATTTCCTCTTCGTTGTAATAAAGTCTCGATTCTCCTGGTTTCAGCACTGTCCGATTAAAATTCAAGTAATTATCCGATTCATTAAAATCATATGCACGCCGCAGCAAGGCCTGCGTCTTCGCAACTGCCACAGTAAGATCGAACGGCTTGGAAATAAAATCGTCCGCCCCCATCTGGATCCCCATGACGATATCCATGTTTTCATTCCGCGATGAAATAAAAATGATCGGCACTTGCGACACTTTGCGGATTTCCTGGCACCAATAATAGCCGTTAAACGACGGCAGCGAAATATCCATCAGCACCAGCTGCGGCGCATTGACTTTAAACTCTTCCATCACTCGGCTGAAATCCTCCACAAGAAAAACTTCATAATTCCATTTTTGCAGTTCTTCTTTTAATATGCCGGAAATCGTCAAATCATCTTCCACTATCATAATTTTAAACATCGTCTCATTCCAATCGTTATCAGATTCAAGGTATATGTATAGTTGTTATTCTAGCGGAAAGTCGGCCGCCTAACTAGGGCAAGCCCTGTTACATGATTTACGGTGAGCGATTTTAAGTAAAGAAAAGCCGCACTCATCTACTCCTGAATGCGGCTTTTCCTATTCGTTTATTTCTCCAGCTTTTTCACTGGAATCCAAATTTCGCTAGATACGTTCTGCAGTTCCGACATATCGCCATTGAACGAAATTTCTGGTCCGTCAATCAATTCGTAATGGGACGACGGCAGCCATTCGGAAAAGATTTTCCCCCATGCGTCCTGCAGCGTTTGCGGAAATGGGCCTTCTGTTTTGAAAATCGCCCAGCTTCCCGCCGGCACTTCTACAACATCAAAGCCTTCAAAATCGTTGTCAAGCGTCGTGATGGATCCGAGCAACTGATCAAGCTCTCCTTGTTCCTCATAGCGCCCCTCGTCAAAATTGAAGGAGGCGTTGACCACCGTTTTCACATCGGTATTGCGCCACTTCTGCAGCTTTTCCCGCTGCTCCGCTGTGATGGACTGCGCCATTTTCATGATTTCTGGATTTTGCCCTTCAAACACGATAGGGATGCGTTTTTTGATTCCCACCAATTTAAATGCGTCTTTTTCTGCGATTTGGTATTCCATATCCATTCCTCCTTGAATCGTCATTTGGAAAGTCAGGCGCGGAAACATTTTAAAAGACGAACTGCTTTTCACTTCCGACGGATTGACGCCTGCCCAGTCGCGAAACGCGCGGGCAAAACCGTCCGCCGAATCGTAGCCGTATTTCACCGCGACATCAAGCACCCGCTCCGTGCCTTCTTGCAAATCGATTGCTGCCTGCGACAGCCGCCGGTTGCGGATATAAGCGCTCAAACTCATTCCTGATAAATAGGAAAACATTTTTCGAAAATGAAACTTCGAAACGCCCGCAATAGCGGCCACTTCACTAAAATCGATCGCTTCATCCAAATGCGCTTCGATATAACGCAGCGCTTCGTTCATGTCTTTCAGCATATCCATGCGCTGACCTCCTTTCACTTATTATTGTAGGGGGAATGGGAACCCGCCATCCGATTTTTACCGTATAGCAAAAGTCGATAGCCGGTAAACATTACAGCAGTTTTGACATATACAATTCATCCACATATCGGCCATCTACCAACAAAGAATCTCTTTTAACGCCTTCAACTTCAAAGCCCATTTTTTTATAAAGTTCCACTGCATCATGATTATAGGCAATGACAGTCAAATCCAACCGGTGAAGGCCCTTATTTTTTGCCCAGTGCAGTACATATGTAAACAAGGCACGGCCGATGCCTTTTCCTCGGCTTTCGCTATGAACACCAATTACCAAATAAGCCCGGTGCGCGACTCGTTGCAATTCTTCGTTTTGCACCATCAAATAGCCCAAAATACGGTCATTCTCACAAGCGACAAACAAGCCGGATTTTTCTTTCTGATTAATCGTTTCAATGAAACCGCCAAACTGTTCCGGTGCAACATTTCGTTCCCCTGGATTAACGAGCATATAGCCAGATTGTTCCGCATCTTTCATTACTGCTAAAATAGCCTTCGAGTCTTCGTGTTTTGCTTTTCTGATTTCAGCCATTTGAATTCCTCATCTCTCTTGCGGCAAGTTCATCCTTCTTTTACCTCTATTGCAATTCCTGCCTTCCGTAAAATTCTTCACTATATAAACTACATCGTCTTGATGATTTAGACACCTATCAAGCAATTCAGTAGTTTTAGCTGTAAAAATAGCAAAAACAGACTTTATCGAAAAAATTTATTTTTCAATACGAAAAAAACGTCGCTTTTTTCGTTTTTATATACTTTTAGATATTTATATGCGAAAATTACTTAAATTAGTTCTCTAGGAGATGGAAAGTATGAAGCCTTTGAATAAAATTTTTCACCAGCTTAGCAATGCGGACTTCAATAAAGAATACGCTAAGAGAAAAAGCTTTGATTCCACAAAGGTTTTCGACTTAACAATTAAACCAATCGACCAAAGCGAAACTTTTTCTTTGTATTATGTTCCTACTGCTGAAATGATTTCAACTATTGAGCAAATTTATGAATATGATAAAGAACTTGAAAACATCTTTGAAAATTTGCCTGATGTGGCTAAAGAACAATTTATCATCGAATCAGTAGCTGAAGAACTTTACAATACGAATGATTTAGAAGGCATCCGCAGTTCGAAAGCAGAACTAGTAGAAAGTACGCGCGACGCCTTTTCACACAAGAAAACTAACAAAAGATTTACTAGCATGATCAAATCCTATGCCAAATTGGTGAACAAGGATATCGAGGCACCTGCAACTCCCGGAGATATACGGAATATTTATGACTATATCGCCAGTGAAGAAGTGGCAGTAAAAGAGCAATTAGACGGCAAATTGTTCCGAAAAGAAGTGACGCATATTCTCAAGAAAAGCGGCACCGGAAAAATTATTCATAGAGGGCTGATCGATGAAGACAATATTATTACTCACTTAGAAAAGTTATTGGCATTTATGGACAAAGGCAATCATCAAGTGCCGAAACTGATAAAAGTGGCAATCGGCCATTATTATTTTGGCTATATTCACCCTTTTTACGATGGCAATGGCCGAACTTCCCGATTCATCAGCAGTGTGTACTTGTCGGAGTTCCTCTTTTATTTAACCGCTATTTCGTTGTCGAGAGCTTCAAATAACTATATAAACGATTACCTGGATGCTTTTGAAATAACCAACAGCATCAAGTCCAGAGGGGAACTCAACTTTTTTATCGAAACATTTTTAGGCTTGATTATTAAAGGTCAAATTGACGTATTAAGCGAAATAAAAGAAAAGCAGGCGCTTCTTGAGGCTGCCATACGAAAAATACAAACCGAAGATTATTTTAAAGACAAAGACGATCACTATAAATCGATGGTTTTTATTTTGGCTCAAAATCATTTTTTCTCAAACGAAAAAGGAATGACCGCAAAAGAGTTAAGTGAAATTTTAGCGTTCTCTGATTCTACCGCAAGGAAAATATTAAATGAATTAACAGATGCAGCAATCCTGCAAAAAAATGGATTGCGTCCTGTTTATTACAGCCCAGCCATAAGCTATTTTGAAAATTAACCAACTGTTCATCAAAAGCTCTCCGGCATTCCAACCTGCCAGAGAGCTTTTAGTTTTATCTTTCTATCCTGCGCCGCAGCAAAACGCGCACTTGGTCCACATCCTGCAACTCATTCTTCGGCACAATAAAAGCAGACATGGTGCTGTTGTAGAGGTAGAAGTTCACTTCGTCTTCCCCGAACTGTTCAATGCCGGACCAAGACGTGCTTGTGGTCCCTTTTGGGCTGTTTTCTTGGAGGCCGTCCTCAGTAAAAGCCATGGAGTATTCACCGATGAGCCCTTCGTTTTTTCCTTCTCGCACCATTTTCCGAGCCGTTTTTTTGATTCGCCAGTAAAAATAAGCCGGATAAAAAAACGCCCAGAGAATGCCCATTGCTAAAAAAGGAATCGCCAAATACAGGAATGGCGTATCCCAAATAACTGATAAAAAGAACGCAATCAGCAAATAAAATACAGGAGTTAAATATTGCTGCAGCTTCAATGATTTTTTCACGGTTTTCGAATTTTTGGCATGAAACACATTAAAGTGAACCAACGCCTCTTCGGTCATTCGGTAATTGATCTCCATTTTCTACATTCCACCTTTTCTTTCTTTTAGAGAGGATGTTCTTTTCAGTTCAAATTAAACTTGTGTTTTAACCGTTTCACAATATCCGCTTCTTTGCTTTGAATAAATTCATTGGCCATTTGTTTTACCATGCCGTTAATTTCTTTGGTCATTTCTTTTTTCATAATGAGCTGGTCAATCACTTTGCCATTCGGCGTAAACTGTCTGCCAGCTAATTCATCCAACGATACGTTATACAAATCTGCCATTTTGACCATCAACTTCAGGTTCGGTTCTCCGCTTCCAGCTTCGTATTTTGCATAAACCGCTCGTGTAATCTTTAAATGCTCTGCAACAAATTGCATCGATAATTGATTTTTTAATCGAAGTACTTTAAGATTTTCGGCTAATTTTGGCATTCGTATGCTCCCCGTTTTTATTTTCATTTCATTTTCAACATCCAACTGTTTCACCAATACACGACTTTCGGATGCTAGTGTGAAAATTATAACAAATTAAGGAAATTATGTGAATCACAATTCCTCTTTTTATCATCAATATTTAGTTCTCATTCACTAATTGATTTCGCACTCTCATATTTCTCATAAATCAATCAAGTAATCTAAAAGAACCGCTAACTTCGACAAACTTAGACGGCAAACTAAAAAAGAAATAAACCATTCAATTTCCGGTAAAATTAGGCGCTCTAAATTGGAAATTCTTTTTCCAGAGGATTATGATATGAACAGTTCAAAAGTTAAATCGAGAGAAATGGATGGGGAAAATTATGAATAACAAAGGAAAAAGCAACATCAAGGTTGTCATTGGTGGATTGCTGCTGGCAATTCTTGTGGCAGCGATGGACAATACGATTGTCACGACTGCTTTGCCATCGATTGTTGGTGAATTAGGCGGGGTCGACAAATTCGTATGGGTGACTTCCGCTTACCTCGTTGCTCAAATGGCGGGAATGCCGATTTTCGGAAAACTATCCGATATGTACGGGCGCAAACGGTTTTTCATTTTTGGGTTGATCGTCTTTATGATCGGTTCGATTCTTTGCGGTACTGCAGATTCGATCAATGAACTGATCATTTACCGCGCTATTCAAGGAATCGGCGGCGGCGCGTTGATGCCAATTGCATTTACCATTATGTTTGATGTTGTGCCGCTTGAACAGCGCGGCAAAATGAGCGGCATGTTTGGAGCCGTATTTGGGATTTCCAGTGTTTTCGGACCACTGCTTGGCGCTTATATTACGGAATATATCAACTGGACTTGGGTCTTCTACATCAATATTCCACTTGGATTGATCGCATTTGCAATGGTCGCGTTTTTCTACAAAGAATCCATCGAACACGCCAAGCAAAAAATCGACTGGCTGGGCGCTTTCACCTTGGTCGGTGCGGTTGTCAGTTTAATGTTTGCGGTTGAACTTGGCGGCAAGGAGTTTGCCTGGATTTCTGTCCAAAGCTTCAGCTTGTTCGCTGGTTTTGCGGTTTTGGCCCTTCTCTTTATTGTTGCAGAACGCCGAGCGGAAGAACCGGTTATTGATTTCAGCATGTTCAAAGAACGGTTGTTTGCAACAAGCAGCCTCATTTCCATCTTCAGCGGTGCGGCTTTTATCACTGCATCTGTTTACATTCCGTTCTATATCCAAGGCGTACAAGGCGGGAATGCGACAAACTCCGGGCTTGTGCTGCTGCCAATGATGGTCGGTTCAGTTGTAACCGCTTCTATCGGTGGTGCCTTAATGGCTAAATTCGCTTACCGGGCGTTCCTCATTCCAACGCTTGCGCTATTAACAGTCGGCATGATCTTGCTTGCGACGTTATCCATTGATACGTCACGGTTCTTAGTCGTTATCTTTATGATTATCGCTGGCCTTGGCATCGGGGCTTCGTTTTCCGTATTGCCATCAGCCGCAATCCATCCATTCTCGGTGCGAAAACGGGGCTCGGCCACTTCAACCATCAGCTTTTTGCGGACCTTCGGCATGACGATCGGCATCACGGTTTTTGGGATCATCCAAAGCCATGCGTTTAGCCGCAATTTGACTGATAGCTTCGGCGCTGCCGCTTCTAATTTTTCAGGAGACTCCCGTGCTTTATTATCAACGGAAGCACGTGCGAATATTCCGGCTGAAATTACGTCCCGCTTAACAGAAGCTCTTTCGTCTTCCATTGCCAATACGTTTTTATGGGCCATAATCCCAGCTGTACTTGCATTGGTTGTGGCGTTTATGATGAGCAAGGAAAAACTTGGCGATCAATTGAATTAAAAAATAACCTGCCGCTGCGCTCATACAGAGCGCAGCGGCAGGTTTTTAAATGGAACGCGAATACCTTAACGAAATCTGCAGCTCTCCGGTATCGGTGGTTTCCTCTTTTTTCGTTCGGTACACAAAGCCCCTCGCTTCGTAAAACGGGAGCCCGAGTTTATTGCCTTCTTGCACCGAAACCCATTGCTCCACAGCCCCTTGCGCTTTTTGCTGTTCGGTCAGCGCATCTAACAGCCGCCGCCCGATTCCTTGGTACCGGTAAGCTGGATCCAAGTAAAAAACATAGACTTCTCCGACTGCCGGGGCTGTCATTCCACCGCCGATCACGCCGACCACTTTGGAATCGACCAAAGCGACAAACGAATACACCCCTTGTTCAATATCATTTTTCACCCGCTCTTCGTTATACCAAAAAGCGGTATTCTTCAATTGGTATTCTTCGCTGAACTTTCCTGCTACGGTTTGCCGCCAGCCAGTCGAACAAATCACGGCAATGGCTTGTGCATGATCTTGAGCCGGTTCCACAATCGTTACACTCAATTTCTAATCCTCCCTATTCCCTAAAGTAAATTCTGATAATCTAAAGATATCATAAATTTCACTTTTTTTATAAAAAGCGCGAGGTTTTATTCAGCCGCTTCGTTGTATAAAACAAGAAGCAAGGGAGGGATTCCGGTGATTGATTTTATTGCGCGGCTAAAGCAAAAAGACGAGCAAGCGCTCGATTATTTAATCGATACATATATGCCTTTTTTAAAAGGAATTTGCCAGCATATTTTGGTTAAGAGTTGCGGTCAACAAGCAGCGGAAGAATGCTTGAATGACGTGTTTTTGACCATTTGGCAAAAAGCCCATCAATTTGAAGGCGAACCGGATGATTTCCGAAAATGGGCCGGCATGGTGGCGAAATACAAGGCAATCGACAGCTACCGCCGGCTGATGAAGCAGCAAGAGCGGGAAGCCGTGACAGACGAAGTCCGAAACGACGGCCAGATAGACGACACCGAAGACGCCGTTTTGCAAAACGAAGTGCGGGAAGAAATGCTTTTCCGACTTCATAAACTGCCCGAAGCTGACCGTGAATTGTTTTTAATGAAATATTATTTGGACTTGTCGAACAGTGAAATTTCGGAAGCTCTCGCCATTACGGTGTCTGCCGTCGAGAACCGTCTCTACCGCGGCAAACGCAAGCTTGTCCATTTGATTGAACGAAAGGAGCGGTTTGTATGAGCGACTTGAATAAGTTTCTAATGGCGGATGTTGAAGAAATTCCAGAAGCCGACGTTTCCAGCTTTGAGAAAAAAGTGATGAAAAAGCGCTTGCTCGGCAAAAAACGAAAAGCGCCTTGGCTGAAAAAACTGGCAGCTGCCGCCAGTATTCTCATCGCCGCATCTGGTGCAACGGCCGTCGCCTTTCCTTCCTTGGCATCGCAAATACCGATTCTTCAAAACATTGTTTCGTATTTTGAAGACGATGAACTGCTGTTCAACCATTTCAGCGAAGTCGCACAACCCCTTGGATTAACGGAGACGGCCAGCGATTCCACGATTACCATTGAAGAAGCGGTTTACGATGGCACTTCTGTAACGATCAGCTTTGCTTTGAAAACCGATATAGATCTCGGCAATTTGCCGGTGGCTAGCGGCCAGCTTGAAGCAGAAGGCGCTGGAGGTTCAGGTTCAAGCATTTCGATGAATAAAGCCAATGACACTACGTATGCCGGATTGATCACAATGGCACCGGATTTCGGCAAGCGCCCGCCAAAAACCTTAAACGTTTCATGGGAGCCGCAAGTGTTTGAAGACTTTGAAACCGGCCATAAACTTGAAGGCGACTGGGCATTCAGCTTCAAACTAAATGCCATCGACAGCAAGTCTGTTCAAGTGGACCATCGTGTGAATGTTGGCGATGGCAGCTACACCGTCAACGAATTGTTGCTGACAAAGCTCTCTACGGTGTTAAGTCTGGACAAAGAAAACATCGACGAAGACCATTACATCACCGAATGGCAGATTACCGATAACATTGGAAATGCCCACATTGCCCAGTTCGGAACAGGCAGCGAATCGCATATGCAATTCACGTTTGAAGCGCTCGATCCCGAAGCTACTGCGGTAACCATTACACCGCTAGTTCAATATTATGAGAATATGCAGGACGAAAAAGTAGAAGGCGAAAAAATCGACTTGCCTTCCGTAACCGTTGAGCTAAATTAAAAAATCCCCTTCGGCTAATTTTCGCCGAAGGGGATTTCTTTGTCATACGGTTTGGTCGCGCATTGGATGCGGCTGGGTGATATCGACTGCGTACACTTTAATCCGGTTGACCATCAAGTCGCGGATGCCGTAGATCGGCCGTTCGTTTTGCTGTACTTCCTCAATATACGCGTTCAACTGTTCCTGCAAGAAGACGCCTACCGGCTTTGTCTTATCGCCGATGCTTTCGGCCGAATGCTGAAATGACGTTTCAAAATACAAGTTCGATACTTCCAGGGCTTTTAAAACTTCTTCATCCTTATGAAGACCTACCACTTTATAGTAGTTTCCATACTCATCTCTCACCAAATCATTCTCCGCAATATGCTGCATGCTCATGTGTTTCCCACTCCTTTTTTAAATGCTATGTATTGAAACAGCTTCTCTTCTTTATACACTAAATAAGATGCAGGCAAACCTCCAATATTATGTATTGAAAAAACAGAAAACTACAATATAAGCATTGACAAAAACAGCAAACGGTATTATGGTTATACACATAAGTATATAACCATAATACCAATAACAACATAAAGGAGGTGCATCAGTTTGAGCAAGCCATTGGACGCCAATAAACCCATCTTTGTGCAAGTGCGTGAATTGATTGAAGACCAGATCGTCAACGACCAATTGAAAGAAGGCGACCAAGCGCCATCGACCAACCAGCTCGTCAGCTTTTACAAGATCAACCATGCAACCGTTTCGAAAGGAATCAACCAACTGGTAGATGAAGGCATCTTATTTAAAAAGCGAGGGATTGGCATGTTTGTAGCAGAAGGAGCAAAAAAGACGCTTGTGCAGCAGCGAAAAAAATCATTTGTCGACAATTTTATAGTCGGACTCGTCCAGGAAGCAAAAAAGCTCGGAATCACGGAAGCGGAAATCATCGAACTGATCAAAACGACAAAAGGAAGTGACTCGCCATGACACTTGATATCCAATTGAAAAATATTTCGCTGCGATTCGGCAAATTTGATGCGTTAAAAGATATTTCGTTAACAATGGAAGGCGGCAAGATTCACGGCTTAATCGGCCGCAACGGCGCGGGCAAGACTTCCCTTTTGTCTTTAATTGCGGCTTTTCGCGAAGCAAGTGAAGGCCAAGTGGAAATCGGCGGCGACCCGGTTTTTGAAAATCCCGAACGCATGCAGCAAGTCGCTTTCGTCTATGAAAAAAACTATACAGACGAATACGACCCTTTTTCTTCTTTGATTGAGTTCGCCGCCAGATACCGTCCGAATTTTGACGAGAAATACGCTGAGCATTTGAGCAAGCGCTTTAACCTCCCTATCGACAAACCGGTTTACAAATTTTCCAAAGGGATGCAGTCGGCAGCCTCGGTCATTTTAGGACTTGCCAGCCGTGCGCCGATCACCATTTTTGATGAAGCGTATATTGGCATGGACGCACCGAACCGCCAAGTTTTTTACGAAGAGCTTTTGAGTGATCAAGCAGAACACCCGCGAACCATCATCTTGTCGACGCATTTGGTTTCCGAGATGGATTATCTATTCGACCGGGTAGCCATCATCGACAAAGGGCGCCTTCTGCTCCATGAAGATGCGGACGTCTTGACGGCGCGCGGTGCTTCCATTACCGGAACTGCAGAAGCAGTCGAACAATTTACAGCTGGCATGAACATCTTGAACGAACAAAAACTGGGCGGCGTTAAATCGGTCATGGTCTACGGCGAACTTGATGAGCAGCAGCTTTTAACAGCACACAAACAAGGACTTGAAATCGGGCCAGTCCCGCTGCAGGACTTGTTCATCCACTTAACCGGGGAGGCTGTATAAGATGAAAAAATCCATCCTCTATAAGAAAGCAGCTTTAGACATCTTTTGGGAACAAGCCAAATGGAGCGCATGGTTTTTCGCTGTTCTCATCGTCATCCATGCCGTTGTAATGTATTTCAACTTAGGCAACGAAACTGAAGTTGCCGGGTTTTTCGAATTCTCCCGCTACTCAACATCGATTTTCATGTTGGTATGCGGAATACTCGCAGCTTATGGGTTCATGACGTATTTTGTCCAACAAGGGATTAGCCGAAAAGACGTCTACCGCGGCATTGCTTTAGCGGCATTAGGGCTAGCGATTGCCCTTACGTTGATTCCGCTCTTCTTAAACGGCATCGAGTATTTGCTCGTTTCCTTCACGCCATTGGAGCTGAATTTCATGTCGCCAGGTTCTAGTGCTGACTGGTTTTGGGAAACCATCGTCTACATGCTGAACGTCTTCACGTTTTATTTGGTCGGCTGGATGATCAGCATCGGCTATTACCGATTTGGCTGGCTTATCGGCTTTGCCTTTATCGCCTTAGCAATTATCGCGTTCAGCTTCAATGACTATTTCTGGGGCGACACCGGCTTGACTTCCTTTATTCCATGGCTGCCGAAGATTTCGATGGAAGCTACTCCCTTCATCGGAATCATCGGTTCACTCGTGTTGATTGCCGTGTTGTTGGCTTTCATTCATTCGTTGACCAAGCGGGTTGCGATTAAGATGTATTAAAATTCCATAGCAAAACGCCGCCTTCATTCGAATTGAAGGCGGCGTTTTTAATGGCGTCAGCGAATTTGTGCTCTTCTATAACTTTTCACTTTAATCTCCTTTACTCTCCCTAACTATCTTGTTTGGGTAACGGCACTAAATTTTTCATCCCTTCCTTTAACGGTTCCAATACTTGTTCTGCTGTTTCAGAGACCATCTCCCGTAAGAATTCTGTACTGTTCTCCAAATGTTCGCTTGGTTTTATGTCAGCAGCAGCTTCCATTAAACCGACTTGTACCGGCATAGCCGCAGCCAATAAAAGAGGCTTATCGTTCAGCATCTCATTGGAGTAGATAGAGACCACTCCGCTTCTTTCCATCTTGTTCCATTGGTGGTTTTTTTGAAAAACAAACGCAATGGATCCGTACAAAAAGAAATACGCGTCCAATACTCTGTACGTCACCAGTTCCACGGCTGAGAATAAGCAGATTTTCAAATAGTCGATTTTGCTGTAACTGTGCCCGTATTTTTTGGAAACCACATAGGCACTTACTCGCTGAATAATCTGCAGCACTGCTGTCATCGCCAACAGAAGAAGCGTCAACCACATTAGCTTGCCTGTGAAAAAGGACCATGCCAATAAAATGGTCGTGAACACTCCAACTGCTCCAGGCAGCAGCGAATCAATGAAGATAAAAAAGACGAGCTTTACCCCCAAATTCTTCTTTCTTCCTTTCCGGTAAATTTTCAGTGAATCCAAAAAGCCTTTTTGCCATCTGATTCGTTGCTTTTTCAAGTTTCCAAACGTGTCCGGCACTTCCGTGTAGCATTCCGCTTTTGGAATAAATACGAGCTTGCCTTTTGTGTAAACCGTATTAATGAGTTTCTGCATATTGAGGGTAATCTCCATGTCTTCCCCAATTGTTTTTTTGTATCCTCCCGCTTCATAAAGCGCAAATGCTCGGAATGCCCCAAAAGCTCCCGATACCACGGACACCACCCCAAATCTCGATTGGATAAACCGCTTAACATAAAACGCCAGCATATAATCGGACAATTGGTAGCGGATTAATCCTTTTCCTTTAAACGACGGTTTTGACTCTTGGTACATTTGCCCGACATGGACCATTCCGCCTCCAGCAATGACGTTCGGATCTTCCATCGCTTCGTTAATATGGGTCAGCGCGTTTTTTTGCAAGATGCTGTCCGCATCCAATGTGATGATGACATCTCCTGAAGCGTAGTCAGCTCCGGCATTTAAGGCGTCTGCTTTTCCGCCGTTTATTTTGTCCAGCACGGTAACATTCGGATAAACGGAAGACCGAAAAATGCTGACGACCGGATGGTAATTCAATAAGTTTTTTGGTTTTAAGTCCACTTCTGTTAAATCCAGCAGCTTCTGCAACAACTCCATCGAGCCGTCGCTAGAGCCATCGTTGATGATGATCAACTCAAAATTTTGATAATCCAAGTTCTCGTATCCAGTGAAGCAGCTTTGCAATACCTTTTCTTCATTATAAGCAGGCACCAAAATGGTCATCTTTTTCTCCGCCAGGTCTTTACGGACAACTACATCTTTTTTCGATAGTTTTAAAGCCAGTACCAAATACAAAAATTGGATTAAGAAAAAGATTGCCCATAATCCCAACCCTGCTGTATAAACGGCTTCCATAGACCTCAACTCCTCATTCTCTCTTATTTTTGGTAATATCGAATCCAATCAATGAGCATTTGGGCAGGCAGTTCCGTCGTACTGTCGGGTTCTTCCACCCAGTTCCCACCCACCGCCGTGTTAATAAACAAATACATATCTTCCTGCGGAACATATTCCGTGCTGGTGAAGACCGGTGCACCATCTACCAAAAATGTGATTTTTTCAGGTTCCCATTCGATGCCGTATGTATGATAGTCTGTCGTTAAATCAGGCAGATTGGTCATCGTAAAATCTCGCCCATAGGTGCCGTTCACTTCATAATGAATCGTGTTCCACAATTGCCCAGGTTCTTGCCCAAGCATCTCTACAATATCGATTTCTGGAAACTCCTTGCCTTGGTTGTTCCAAAGCCAAATGGCTGGCAACAACCCTTGTCCCGCCGGCAATTTTGCCCGCACTTCAAGTTTTCCGTATTTAAAGAGCACCTTCCCTTTCGTGGTCAAGGCTCCAGAAGTATAAGGAAATCCTTCAGATGCTTCTTCTTTTGTATGGATTTTTAAAACGCCCTCATCTATTTCAATATTTTCGGGTTTGTAATGCTGGCTTCTTTGGCCATCGCCTCGGCTGTCATCCAGTACATTCCATCGATCCGGATCCACTTCAGATCCGCGAAACTGTTCGTACCACACAAGTTTCCAAGGATCTGCAGCGCCGCTTTTGTCCATAGCGTGAAATCCCGGTGTGAATTGCATAAACCAATACCCCATATTCGACCCTCCTCCGCTGACGCAAATCATTGCTATTAATGCGCAAATTAGTTCTCTTCTCGCTTTCACTGAACTTATCAACTCCACTACAGGTATTTGTTTAAAGCTGACCACGATAAAACAAAGTAGGTCTTTAAAATCAGGTGATTCCAATTATTTAGTTAACACTTTTCAATTTATAGGTCTAAGGTTAAATTTTAGTTAAAAATTCGGATAACCAATGAAACTTTACTCCTAGTTCTTATGTCCTTTAACTTTCCAAAAGAGAACGCTGAAGAAAGAGCTAAAGAAAAATGCCTTTCCCAGCTCTATGGATATCAAGTTTTGCAGGGGGCAAGCTGTTTTCGCATTGGTATATTCTCGTACATTTGCCGTACATGCATTGGGGAAATTCGTGGTGGTATAATGAAGAAACTACTTTTTTTGAAATAAAGGAGGCAATTTTTTGTGCAGCTTGAACCAATACCCGATCATTTGCAAGAAGGGTTAAAAATTCTATTTGTCGGTTTTAATCCGAGTATCCGTTCATCGGAAACCGGTTTTCATTACGCCAATCCAACTAACCGATTTTGGAAGATTTTATTTGAAGCGGGACTCACGCCAAGAAAGTTCCGGCCGGACGAAAACAGCGAACTGCTTGCTTTGGGCTTTGGCTTAACGAATATCGTAGCCAGGCCGACCAAAGAAGCGGCTGAGATTTCCAAAATGGAATATGCAGAAGGTGCTGCTTTGCTTCAGCAAAAAATCAAAACGTATCGCCCTAAAGCCATCTGCTTTGTCGGCAAAGGCGTCTATCAGGAATACAGCAAAAAGCGAAAAATCCAGTGGGGTCTCCAGGAAGAGCCGGTCATTCCGGGAATTGTTGAATTCGTCGCTCCTTCATCGAGTGGATTGGTCCGAATCAAACAACGCGACATCGTTGAGGTTTACAAAGGATTAAAAAGATTTATCTAAATAAAAACGCCATCCTCGGCAGATTCACCGAGGATGGCGTTTTTTCGTTTACTTTTCTATTAATTGGACAAGCTTCCGCACTGTATTCACGTTCCGGACGGTCATGTGCTTGTATAGTTCCGAACCGGCCAGCTTCATCATACCGCTTCGCGTCACCTTGTCTCTGTCTACTGCCCATAGAATCGCACCAGGTACGTAGAGGATGTGATCGATTTCCGGTTTGACCACTAAACGGTCCAGCACGGATTCTGAATCCACGTCTTCCCATAAAAACAAGACGTCGCTTTTCATTTGATCGCCGTTCGTCCAATTTTCAGGAACCGCAGCGGCAATCGTTCTAAATTCGCCTTCGCTGACAAGCAGCACCTTGATCTGAAGTTCAAAATGCTCAAAAATGGCAGTTTCAAGTATGGCCACCAGTTCTTCTTTTGAGTGGTTGAAACTTGTAAAGATGATATTGCCTGAATTGATGTATGTTTTGACTTGAATCATTCCGGCCTGTTCAAACACTTCCTTCAGCGTCTTCATGCTGATTTTATTGTTTCCGCCGACATTTATTCCTCGGAGCAATGCGATATACACCATGCCTTTCCCTCCTCTTATTGCCATTCATCCTGAAACCCGGTTTCCATCATCACGTTGCCATATGCCCTCCCCGAAACGGATTGTTCCAGCTCGCGCATCAGCCGTTCGAGTTCATTCCAAAACACGTCGTATTCTTCCCGAGCTAGCAAAAGCTTTAGCAAACCCACCATAGAAAACACCGTGCCTTTGCTGAAACTTCCTTTCGGCCGCTCCATTTGCGTTTCCACTCCCGCAAGTTCGACGGGGTGTTCCAAGCGAAAACGGTACAGCACTTCCTCGTGCGCCGATTTGTTGCGATATGGAAACGCAACTTGCAAAATAGCGTCGAGTTCTTCGGCCCGTAAGCGGACCGGCCAATATTCCTCGCTGAACTCTTCCGCAAAATCTTGCGCAATTTGCTCACGCAGCTCTTCGTCAATAACCGAATAGAAATTGGTGATTTGGCCGAGCGACAAGAAATTGACAAGCACCCAAAGCGGTACGTTGCGGTGTTTGTCGAAAAACTCCCGAATGGCTGGGTACCTCACCCGATCACGCTTTTTATGGCTTTTGATAAGATTAAATAGCGTCGAAATGATACGGTCTCGCTCATGGTGATGCACGGGATCTACGCTGTAATTGGCAGGATTCAAAAAGCTGTCCTGTCCTTTAAACTTTTCGGAAAAGCGGTACGCGATTTTGGATTTGATATTTTTCTCAAACTTTAACAACTCATTCAGCATGAGCATCCGCAATTCCCGGTCAAAGCGGTAAAGCGCATACACATGGCCGAACTCGGCGCCTTTTTGGTAGCGTTCAAGGCCGTACGGATTTACCCGCTCATCGTGTTCGAGAAAAGGCTCTTTATAGCCGTCGATGAGCGCGTAGTAATTCTCGCGCGACAACACCCGCTTCGCGGACGCTTTGTCCAAAATTGTTAAACCGCGGTTTTCCAGTATCGTAATCTGTTCATCGTGAGAAGCAAAAACTTTCATCGTTTCATCCTCTTTCAACTCTTCTTTCTTCTTACTGTAAGCTACAAATTTCATTTAATAAACCCATCAAATAAAAAACGCCGCCAGCATCCTTGAAGGATGTTGGCAGCGCTTTTGCTATATTTTTATTTCCGTCGAACAGGTACGGTTTTTTGAATGTCCTTTAAGAAAGAAATGCCCATCAAAATGATGACGATTGCAAAGGGCAGCGCCGCAATGATCAGCATGTTCTGCAGCCCTTGGGTGCCGCCGAAATAAACAACAACCGCCGCTACTGCTGATTGAATTAATCCCCATGTCACTTTCACAGAATTTGCCGGATTAAGCAGGCCATTCGTGCTTAGCATCCCCAACACAAATGTCGCCGAATCTGCTGACGTGATAAAGAAAATGGCAATGACGACAATTGTCAGCATAGACATGAATGTGCCGAGCGGGTATTCTGCAAGAACACCAAATGTAGACGTCTCTAACGAAAAATCGGAAATTGCTGAAATTCCCAGCTGCTCCAAGCGCAAGGCAGAAACGCCAAACACTGAGAAAAAGATAAAACAAACGAGCGCCGGCAGCAGCAAGACGCCGAACATAAACTCTTTGATGGTCCGTCCTTTGGAAATCCGGGCAATGAAAATACCGACAAATGGCGCCCAGGAAATCCACCAAGCCCAGTAGAAAATCGTCCACGTGTTAATCCAACTCCGATTGTCTTCATTGAGCGGAGCCAGCCGCAGACTCATCTTGAAAAAGTCGGTAACATAACTTCCTAATGTATTCGTAAACATATTCACAATTAAAAGCGTTGGCCCTGTAATGAACAATAAAATCAGCAACACAGCAGCCAATCCCATATTGATGTTGCTCAAATACTTGATGCCTCGACCGATTCCAGACCAAGCCGACCAAATGAACAACGCTGTTGAAATTGCCAGCACAATGAGCTGAACCGTGAAGTTATTTGGTGTACCAAACAGGAAAGACAGCCCGCCGGTAATCTGCGCCGAACCAAAGCCGAGCGTCGCCGCAACTCCGACCACCGTCGCAAAAACAGCAAGCACATCCACTGCTGTTCCAAGCGGCCCTTTCATCAGCTTTTCACCGAACAACGGAGTCAGTGTGGCACTGATCAAGCCTGGCGTCCCACGGTTAAACTTGAAATAAGCAAGAACCAAGCCGACAACTCCATAGATTGCCCATGCATGTACGCCCCAATGGAAAAACGAATACTTCAATGAATCGTTTATCGCTTCATCCGATCCTACTTCCGCCAGCGGACTGCTGATAAAGGCGTGGGATACCGGTTCAGCGGTCGTCCAAAAAACTAGCCCCATTCCCATGCCAGCACTAAATAGCATAGCAAACCAAGAGCTTTTGCTGAATTCGGGCTCGTCATCCTTCTTTCCCAGTTTCACATTGCCAAAGCGGGAAAACATCATATAAACACAGAAAAGAAGAATGGCGATGACTAGCAACAAATAAAACCAGCCGAAATTCATTGTCAGCTGAGCGGTCACATTTGATGTGAATGATTCTAAATTTTTTGGGGCAATGGCTCCCCATAAAACGACGACCAATGAAATTACTAACGAATACCAAAATACTTGAGTTGCTTTTTGCATATTCCACCTCTCGCTAACCTATTCGGTCTCTTATTTTTTATATAATTGAGCAGCAAAGTTCAAGCCACTTGCCAAAGCCCATCTTATATAATTAACCATCCTATCACATTCTAAAACGGAATTTAACCGTTAAAGCTATTTGGCCTAGCTCCTCAGCCTTTTAAAAAGGTGGAAAACTACTTTTTCGATGGTGAATTTTCTGATATGGATTTTACAATACACTTGTCCAGCCTCTATTAAAAAGACACAAAATGGACACTTACACCGCGAGAGACGGCTTTGTTATAGTTACAAACAGACTGAAAAAAGCACCTATCTAGTTCGAGCGTATCCCATATTAATTTGCCAAAAGCGTTTGAGAAAATGCGCTTGCTCAATTATTTCGTGTCTATGAAAGTCGAGTATAAGCAGTTTGAAAGGAAGAAAAACATGCATCAAGAAAAACGATTGCCCCGAAACGGAAAAGAAGGCTTGTTGTACGGCGCTACGGTTGCCACATTAACGGTTTTATTTATGACCTCCTTCAGCACCATCTATTTTGCCGGAGAATTTAACGAATCGGTTGCGTTTTCCATTTTGAAAATGGCGCCGATTATGTGGATCATCGTCATGATCATCGAACCTGCCGTTTTTGGCCGTCTGGCAGAAGCGTTAACAGCAAAATTCACAAAGCCTACAGACAGTTTTAATGCAAAAATCATGTTCCGTATATTGTTTACCGTCCTTGGAATGTCCGCTGCCATGACCTTGATCGGCGACCTCGTCGGCAACGGATTCCACACGAATCTCTTCAGCAACTGGCTGCACTATTGGCCACGAAATTTTATGATTGTCCTAATCGCTGAGAGTCTTGTAATTCAGCCGATTGCCCGATTCGTTATGGTGAAGTTGCACGAGTCCCAAGACAAAAAAGCGCAGCTGGCATGAAAAGTTTAGGCTTAATAAATGAAGAAAGCTCCCAGACAACATGTGTTGTCCCGGAGCTTTCTTTGGTTCCTTAATTAGAAAAGTCAACCGTATCATTTAATTCTTTATCGTCTTTGTCCATTTTTTCGCTCGTAGTAAGTTTTTTCGCAAATTTGGCTATGGTCTTGAGCGTGTTGCCCGACTCCCAGTATTCTGCGGAATCCACTGACACTTTGATCAAAACGACATTCGGATCGTCATAAGTCGTTTCCAACACTTTCCCAAGAATCGGGTTCCAGTATTCTTTTTTCCGATTCAAGTCTTCGCTGAATTCCGCTGTTCCGCTAACCGATACATATGATTTTCCGGCGTAAGCCACATTGACTGTCGGATTGGCCAGAATTTCTTTGTATTTGGCTGTATCTTTCATTGTTAAAAACCAAAGGTCGCCGTCAAACTCCGTTTCTTGCGTTTGCATCGGCCGCGAGACCGCTTTGCCTTCTGAAAGAGTTGTAAACATGGCCACTTCTATGCCTTTAATCAAATCTTTTACTTTTTCAACTGCCTCTTCATGCGTCAAACGGTTTGCCATCGATTTTCCTCCTCGTTTTAATTCTTTAACACACGCGTATTTGCTTATTTTCCCGGTATTGGAACTCCTAAACACAGCTTAAAACGTTCAAAAGACGTTTCCTGCAACCGCTAAAGTTACCGAAAACGCCTTCTCCTTGGAATTAGTTTAGTTTGTTGCCCGACAGTTTTTCGCTCAACTGCTCAACACCGGCCGAAAGATTGAACTTTCCAATCTTCCCTTCTTCCGGAACAATCGCATCACCCTCTAATGCAAATTGTTCTTTTTCTCCGCTGCCGCTTTCGAAGTTGACGGTGAATGCGAACTGATAAAGAGCTGGGTTGTTTTCGTTTCGGGTAATTTCTACTTCCCCCAAACTGATTTGGTGATCGCCTTCAGCGCTACTGAATATGAACGCTAGGCCGGAGTTGATGAATCTGTCCAATCCGTTTTCTGTGAAAAAGCCCGCGTACTTCGCTTTTTCATAAGAAGTAAAATCCTGAACTACTGATGATTTTTGAAACGCATTGTATTCTTCTTCGGTCATGTCCCCTTTTTGCTGCTGGAACATCCGTTGCATTAAACGAATATATTCTTCGTCTGGCCCTGTGAATTCTTTTTCCAGTACTTCCCGTATAACTGCTTCGTTTTTGTCTATGCCGGAAGTTCCGCTGGCCACGTCGTTTTCCGACAAGGAATCGCCGTTGAAAAACGTAAAAGCAAAAATGAAAACAATTGCCAGCATGGCTACTGAAATAAATGCAGGGGCCAGCCGAACATTCTTTTTCCGTTTCATTTTATGCTGCAGCTTAACGAAGCTCGTTTTCCGCGCTTCATCTGTTCGGCCAACCTGTTTCATTTTCCGGAAAATTTCGTCAAGTTCTTTTGATGGATCCATGCATCACACCATCCTTTTCATCCAGCTCTTTTTTTAGCACAACCAAAGCGCGCGCCATCATCGTCTTCACTTTCGCTTCTGTCCATCCGAGGATGTATGCCGTTTCTTTGATCGAGCATTCGTCGATTTTCCGGAGAATCAACACATCGCGGTAAGCTTTTTTCAAGCGGTTCAACGCTTCATGCAAACGAGCGGCGTCTTCTTTTTTCTCGGTCGACTTTTCCGGGGACGGATTTTTCAAGTCCCGGTCATTGTCGCTGCTAAGCGCGAAAAACTGGACCACTTTTTTTCTTCTTAAATGATCATACGTAACGTTTCGGGCAATCTTTAAAAGCCACGTTGCTACCGATGACTGGTTATTAAAGGTATGTATGTTTTTATAGGCTTTGTAAAACGCTTCTTGCGTCAAATCCTCAGCCGTTTCTTTATGCCGGACCACCAAATAAATATAGCGGTACACCCGGTCGCTGTTTTCGAGGTATATCTGTTCCACTTCTTCCATTATTTTCAACCCCCTCTTATTAAGAATAGACGAACCATGAAATAGAAAGTATCGGTTTTGGTAAACTATTTTAAAAAGTGAAGGAATTCTTTTTTAAACTAGAGGCTAGAATTCTGTGAGCGCTGTCGGCCTTTCTATAAGCATTGCCTGTTCATTTGCATAAAAATGCCCTGAACCTTGTGTTTAGGGCATTTCAATGTTTCTTCTTTTGTTAAATCCGCTCGTCAATCCACCCAATCACTTCATCATAGATTTTATACTTAACCGGCTCATTGAAGATTTCATGCATAAGCGACGCATAGATTTTCAACGTCTTGTCTTTTGAGCCGATTTCACCGTAAAAGTCCCGGGAATCTTTTTCTGCGACCAGCCCGTCTTCATTGCCATGCAACACGAGCACCGGATCAATAAAGTCTTCGGCTTTTTCTTTCAGCCACGCAATGCCGGGTGCAAACTCATTGATGAGGCCGACTGAAATTTTCTTTTCCACAAGCGGATCTTCCTCGTACGCTTTAACGACTGCCGGGTCGCTGCAGACGCCTTCTCCGAGTTCGTTATCCAGATACGTATCTGCTGGCAGTTCCATCGGAAGCGGACCGAACAGTTCTTTGTTGTAGCGGGTCAGTGCCCCGGACAAAACGATGCCCGTGGCTTGTCCGGGATATTTTGTTCCGAACGCGGCTGCCGTGAAGCCGCCCATGCTATGGCCAATCAAAAAGACTGCTTGGCCGGAATTTTCTTTTTTCGCCAAATCCATGATGGTTTTCAAGTCGTCTGGCATTTCGTTGAAATCCTTAAAAAAAGTTCGCTCTCCTTCAGAACGCGCATGCCCTCGCTGTTCATAGCGATACACCGTAAAGCCATGTTTTAAAAGCGTTTCAGCCATCGCATCATATCGTCCCAAATGCTCGGCCAAGCCATGCGAAATCACCGCTACCGCTTTTTGATTTTCTGCTTTTTCTATACGGGTAAATAACTTCGTGCCGTCATAAGACGGAATCATTCGTTCTTCGCTCATTGATTGTCCTCCATTCAGTTAATCGGTTCTTCTTGTATCATTCTCTGCGAACTGAAAAAAACCTTCCGAAAGAAAGGTAAAAACCCCGCTGCCTAATCCAGCAGCGGGGTTCGGTTTTATTCTGCAGTTAGCGGTGCTGACTCCGGCTGGTCGTGGTACAAATAGCAAGCGGCAAAATGGCCTTCTTCCAACTCCCGCAACTCGGGCTGCACCGTTCCGCAAATGTCCATGCGATTTGGGCATCTTGACTGAAACACGCAGCCCGTCGGAGGGTTTTGCGGGCTTGGCAAATCCCCTTCCAAAACGATGCGGTTTCTCGTGTGCCGTCTGCTCGGGGATGGAATAACGGACAACAGCGCTTTCGTGTAAGGGTGCAACGGATTTTTATACAGCGAATCGGTGTCCGAAATTTCAACGATTTTGCCCAAGTACATAACCGCCACACGGGTGCTGATGTGCTTGACCACGCTCAAGTCATGGGCAATGAAAATATACGTCAAGCCCATGCTGTCCTGCAAATCCTGCATCAAGTTCAACACTTGCGCTTGAATGGACACGTCAAGTGCCGATACCGGTTCGTCCGCTATGACAATTTTTGGCTTTAAAATAAGCGCCCGAGCAATGCCGATCCGCTGCCGCTGCCCGCCGCTGAATTCATGCGGATAGCGATGGGCCACACTAGCACTCAATCCGACCCGCTCCAGCATATCCAGCACTTCTTGCTTGCTTCCTTTATTATAAAGTTTGTGTATTTTCAGCGGTTCGGACACAATGTCAAAAATCGTTTTTCTCGAATTGAGCGAAGCATACGGGTCTTGGAAAATCATTTGGATTTCCCGGCGGATGGGGTGCATTTCTTTTGTCGACAGGTTTGATATGTTTTTGTCTTGAAAAATCACGCTTCCCCCGGTTGCTTCCGTCAATTGAAGAATCGTTCGGCCAAGCGTCGATTTGCCGCAGCCGCTTTCTCCAACAATTCCAAGCGTTTCGCCTTTTTTCAAGTTAAAACTGATGCCATCCACTGCTTTCACATGGCCGACGGTGCCGCGTAAAAATCCTTTTTTTACCGGAAAGTATTTTTTAATTTGTTGAACCTTCAAGATTTCTTCCATTAGGCTCCCCCGTTTCTTCCGAGTATAACCAACAATTGGTCGAGTGGGTCTCTGTGATCCATTCCGTAGGAGGCACTTTCACAAAACAATGGTCCATGGCGAATTTGCAGCGCGGAGCAAATCGGCACCCCGGGATCTTTTCTTCGGCTTGCGGCACCATCCCCGGAATGGCTTCAAGACGCGTCACATCTTTTTCGATATCCGGAATGGACTGCAATAACCCTAACGTATAAGGATGTTTCGGATCATCAAACAATTCATCGACGTCCGCTTCTTCAATAACCATGCCCGCATACATGACGATGACCCGGTCGCATACTTCAGACACGACGCCCAAGTCATGCGTAATCAATAAAATCGATGTCCCGAAATCGGTTTGCAGTTTTTTCATCAAGTCCAAAATTTGTGCTTGTATCGTGACATCAAGCGCAGTGGTCGGTTCATCGGCAATGAGCAGCGTCGGATTGCACGCCATTGCCATCGCAATCATGACGCGCTGGCGCATGCCGCCTGACAGCTGATGCGGGTATTCGTCCATGATTTGTTTTGCCCGCGGAATGCCCACTTTTTGCAGCATTTCCACACCTTTCAGATGCGCTTCTTTTTTGCTGCATTTATTGTGCTCGCGGATCATTTCAATGATTTGAAACCCGACGGTAAAAACCGGATTCAACGAAGTCATTGGGTCTTGGAAAATCATTGCGATTTCGTTTCCGCGGATTTTTCGAAACTCGCTTTCAGAAATCCCGGCAATTTGCTTGTCCTGGTAAATGATTTCGCTGGAAGGATCGATCTGGCTCATACCTTTTGGCAACAGGCCCATAATGGAAAGAGACGTCACACTTTTCCCGCAGCCCGATTCGCCGACGATTCCAAGCATCTCGCCTTT
This sequence comes from Planococcus sp. YIM B11945, assembly GCF_050864155.1. Taxonomy (NCBI): domain Bacteria; kingdom Bacillati; phylum Bacillota; class Bacilli; order Caryophanales; family Caryophanaceae; genus Planococcus; species Planococcus sp. YIM B11945. The sequence goes on from NZ_JBOZWR010000007.1 coordinate 164,229, forward strand.
TCTCACATCGAACGTGATGCCCCGAAGCGTTTCCGCATATTCCTTTTCCTTCCTGAACGAAACTTTTAAGTTTTTCACTTGTAAAAGAGCTGTCATACAGATTCCTGCTTTTCGTGAATCGCAGCGGCCATATACCGCACGACTTCTTTGTCGATGCTGCCTTTTGGCAAGACCCGCTCGTCGAAGTTTTCGATCAAGTGGTAAGATTCCAACGCTGCGTACAATGCTTCTTCGTTTTCTGTTCCATTTTCCAAGTAGCCCAGACCAACAAGCATCTTTGTTACTTCATCCTGCAAGTCCCCTTCGATGGACAAAATGTCTTCTTCCTTTGTTTTCGTGAAATACAGCTGGTGCAACTTAAAGATCCGCTTTAATTCCTGGACCGGGTTTTCGTGGTCATCGATCCGCAAATCCAAATACTTGTCGTTATAGCCGCCATAGCTGCCTTGTTCTTTCACGACCAAAAGCGCAGCCGATTGCTTGCCTCTGCTGTCGCCGCCTGCCTTTTCTCCTGCCGCTAACGCTGCGAGCAATCGTTCTGCCAGCGGAGAACCCTTAGTTGCCTGAAAGACCTCAGCCATTTGTTCAACCGTTTCAGCGTCTACCAAAATGTTGCCTTGAACGGCAAAGTTTGGCCCCGTTTTGCCTCCTGCCCACGCATGGGTTTCTTCTCCGGTAAAGGTGGCGCTATTGCCTTTTGCATCCACTATCCCGACTTGGCGATAGGCTTTTTTCTCATCTCCAGAAGTGATTTTCGTCAGCACTTCTTCTGCGCTCAACCCGCTTTCCAGCAGTTCGAGCCCCTTTGTTCCATAGTCCAAGTTGGCCCAAGACTGGGTCGCAATCGCCCCTACACCCGCTTTGGCATACGGCACCACAGCTCCTACACTTAAAAATTTTGAAGCTACGGCAATGCCGAGCTCCCCGGTCTCTGGATCGAAGCCGACAATTGAAAATGTATTGATCGCACGATTGGTTTTATTTGCATGAGCCATTTCATATCCCCCTTGTTATTTGATCTTTGGATCTAATGCATCGCGCAGTGCATCCCCCAGCAAGTTCCAGCACAGCACGACAACGAAAATCGAAATGCCCGGAAGCAAACTAAGATGAGGAGCCATTCGGATATACTTTTGCCCTTCGCTTAACATAACGCCCCATTCAGCTAATGGCGGCTGTGCGCCTAGCCCTAAGAAACTCATGCCGGATGCCGCCAAAATCATCCAGCCGACATCCAAGCTGACCGCTACGATGATCGGCGGCATGCAGTTCGGCAGGATATGCCGCGTAATGATGTGAAAATGGCTAGCTCCAATGGCTTTTTCGGCGAGAACAAATTCCATCTCCCGAAATTGAAGCGTGCTGCCCCTGACAATCCGCGCGTAATATGGAATGCCGACGATACTGATCGCAATCATCGTATTGATAAGGCCTGGCCCAAGCGCAGCAATGATGGCAATGGCGAGCAGGATATACGGAAATGCCATTAAAATGTCGATAAACCGCATAATGATCGTGTCATAAAATTTTTGAAAATACCCGGCCACCAATCCTAGCACCATGCCAAATGCGAGAGCAATCATCACTGCTAAAATTCCGATGCTGATTGAAGCTCTTCCTCCCCAAATGAGCCGGCTGAGCAAATCCCGTCCAAGTTCATCCGTTCCGAGCGCATGTCCGGCTGTTCCCATCGGTTGAAGCCGTGAACCTATATCTGTTGCATCGGGATTCGGAATTGGCAAAATAGGTGCAAGAAGTACGGTAATAAAAATGATCAGCAATACGCTGCCGCCAAACACTGCCGTCTTATCGCGTATCAGTTTTTTCCGTGCGACTTTCCATGGCCCCGCAAACTTCTTTTCTTCAGTTATAAGAGAGGAAGCAGGAGCCCCATTGTTTTTTTCGACATTAACCATAGTATCCTCTCCTCTACTTATACGAAATCCGCGGATCTAAAAATGCATACAACACGTCCACCAGCAAATTGATCAGTACGTAGGTAGTGGCCACAAACAAGATAATCCCTTGCACCAGCGGGAAATCGCGGGCTAAAATGCCATCGATCATAAGTGTCCCGATGCCTGGCCATGCAAATACTTTCTCGACCAGCACCGCACCCGCCAGCAAAAAGCCGATTTGCATGCCGATCACCGTAATGATTGGGATGAACGCATTTCTCAGCGCATGCAGCAAAACCACTCGTTTTTCGCTCAGCCCTTTTGAACGGGCTGTCCGAATAAAATCGTTCTCAAAAACTTCCAACATGCTGGATCTCGTCATGCGGGCTATGACTGCACCCACTCCAGCCGACAAGGCGATGGAAGGCAAAATCAAATGCCTGCTCAAGTCGCCAATTCCGCTTGAGCCCGGCGAGTACATGCCGGATATCGGGAGCACATTCAAGTTCAAGCCGAAAACGATTTGCAGCAGGATGCCCAGCCAAAATACCGGCAAACAAAAACCGACCAGTATTAAAATCATCAGCGAGCGGTCGATAAAGCTGTATTTTTTATATGCCGAAACGATTCCAACCGCGATTCCCGTCACGATGGCGAATACCGCTCCTGTCAGCGTCAAAAGCAGCGTCGCGCCAAACCGGTTCAACACGAGCGGGAAGACGTCCACTTTCAACTGGATGGACCGTCCCCAATCTCCCGTCAATGCATTCCCGAGCCACGTAAAGTATTGCTTGAAAAACGGTTCATCCAAGCCCAAATCGTTGCGGAGCGCCGCGACCGATTCAGCGGTGGCTTTCGGCCCTAAAATGATTTTGGCCGGATCGCCAGGCGAGAGATACATAATCGAAAAAACGAGCAGCGTCACTCCGAACAAAACAGGAATCAACCCCAATGCCCGTTTTAAAATATAAGAAAACAATTTGACCACCTCGTTTTCAAATAGATAGATTCTGGAATTTCTGTTTAAAAAAAGAAAAGAGGTGAATCACCTCTCTTCTTTTTCAACTATTCTAAAACCACTTTGCTGAATCTAAAGACGCCAGTTGGATGAAGCTCAAAGTTTTTCACGTTAGGCGCAGCCAGCACAATTTGTTTTTCGTAATCCAATACTAGCCACGGTGCTTCTTCCATGAAGATTTCTTGCACTCTTTCGTACATTTCGGTTCTTTCTGCCTTGTCGGAAGTGACTCTCGCTTCCGCCAATAATTGGTTCACTTCTTCGTTGTTGTAGTATGAATCGTTAAATCCGTTCGGCGGGACTTGCTGGCCGCTTAGCAAAATGTAAAGGAAGTTATCCGGATCTCCGTTATCGCCCACCCACGACATTTGGTGCATGTCCATGTCGGATTCTTCAAATGGCACAAACACTTTATCCAAGTAAGTTCCCCATTCAAATGTTTGGATGTTTAACTTGATGCCCACTTTTTCCAAATCGGCTTGGATAGCGGCTGCCATGACTTGCGGCTGCTGCATGCCTGAACCGGACTCGGGCACCCAGTAATCCACTTCAAAGCCATCCGGGTATCCGGCTTCGGCCAACAATTGTTTTGCTTTTTCCGGATCGTGCGGATAGTTTTTCACATTGGCATTATGCCCCCAGACGCTTGGCGGAATCGGGCTGTTTGCCAATTCACCTGTACCTTGCAAAAGACCATCGATAATTTCCTCTTTATTGACGGCATAGTTGACTGCTTGGCGAACTTTCACATCGTTAAACGGTTCTTTTTGGGTATTGAACGCAGTCCACCAAACATGCATCCCTGCTTGTTCGATTTTCTGTACATTCGGGTCGCCTTCCAGGCGCACCAGATCATCGGGTGGAACGTTGACGATCAAGTGAATATTGCCTGCTTCAAGCTCAGCAAGGCGTGTTTGGGCTTCCGCAATCGGCTTCATGATTACTTTCTCCAGCTTCGGCACTTCACCAAAATAGTCATCATTTCTTTCCAATACGGCTTCTACACCCGGTGACCAGCTGACAAATTTGAAAGGACCCGTACCGACTGGATTTTTCGTGAAATCCTTGCCGTACTTTTCAACTGCTGCAGGGCTGACGATACTCGCAGCATGCATGGCCATATTGCTCAAAAACGGAGCAAAAGGCTCTTTCAACTTAATTTTCACTTGATAATCTTCCAGCACTTCTACGCTGTCTACCATGCCGAACGTAAAATCAGCATACGCAAATTGACCGGTATCATGGAATGGGTGTTCAGGATCAATTTGCCGTTCGATGCTGAATTTTACGGCTTCTGCATTAAAATCGGTTCCGTCATGGAACTTTACGCCTTCTCTTAAAAAGAAAGTGTATTCCATTCCATCTTCGGAAATTTCCCATTTCTCTGCTAAGCCCGGCTCTAACTCCGTGCTTCCATCTTTAAATTGGACAAGTTGATCGTATAATTCCATGGCTGCCCGAGAACTGTTATAGTCGGAAAGCTGATGGGCATCAAATGATGTTGGTTCTGCTTCAAGCCCTACGATGAGCGTTCCGCCTCCTGCTTCTCCTTCTCCAGTTTCCGAAGTGCCCCCTGAATCCTGGGAACACGCAGCAGCGAACAGCATGGCAATCATCATAAGCACCAAGAGTTTAAAAAACCTACTTTTCATTTTCATTCCCCCTTCTTACTTTCATAATTATAGAAGCTTCAAAATGGGAATGTTGCACTCTCTCTTCAAATTTTTGCACTATTTCGACTACTTAACTTTTCCGAAGCTCTTTGCTGGAACTAAAAGGGATAGCGTGGAAAATAAAAGTGCACCACCAGCCGCCGACAATAGCTGTACAAGCATCGGAATGTGGAAATACAGCATCGCACCACTCGCAACATAAAGAACAGGCAAAGATGCGATTAGTTGAATTTTAGAAAGTTGATGCCAGCTTGAAGTCAGCAGGAAGATGGACGGCGGAATCAGCCATATCGAAAAAAACAAAATGATATCAATCAAATAGGCATTTTCCAAATGGAACACCTGAAACCCACAAACGCTAGCTGCCACCAAGATCCATACATACAAATCCGGCCTGACGACGGTACCGGGTCTGATATACTTTTTGATGGACACCCACGTTAACAAAATCGAAATCAAAGAAGCTAAGATAAAAATGGTCCAAACGACCGAAAAGATGTACGGATTCATCAATTTTTGAAGCATGGAAACGATTAAGACATTGGGGTGAGTAGATTCGACCCGTTCTGTTACGGCCACGAGGACCATCGTCGAAAATGCCAGCATGATCGAGCCGACGCAAAAGTTCACGAGGAACATATGCGAAACAAACTTTTTGTTCCCCAGCGCTTGAAGCGAATAAATGACGTATTGCCGAACGAAAAACAGAAGCGTCAGCATAACATACATGCCAGCCATCCCTTCTTTGCTTTCATGCAGCATAGACGGATGATAATGAAGAAGGTTGTGGTATACGGTCTCAAGCCCTTTTTGCAAATAAATCGTATTCGACAAAAAAATCGCCATCATAAAAACGATTAAGAGATTGATAAACGTGAACGAATTTATTGCCAGCTCCGACGTTTTTTTCATCAGCACCGACAACGACAAGAAGAAGAAAAAGAAAAGGACCATCAAAGTGGAGGCAATCGAACTGTATTCAAAATTGATAAAGGGCAAGACGGATAAGACGACCCAACAACTTAAAAAAACGGTTTCAAGAAAATAGAAAAAAAGGGCAACATAAATAAGAAGCCGCTTCGTCGCAGTGTCCTTTTTATCGAACAATTGGTTTTTGAATAAATACAGCACAAGAGAAGCAGTGAAAAAAGCACCGCATAAAATAAGTCCGCCGTAAACCCCAAAGCGAAGCGTAATGTCGCTTGCCAAAAAAAGCAGTACAACCGAAAAAAAGGAACTGATTAAATTGAATAGTTTCAACTGGGATCATCTCTCTTGTTTACATAGTTATTTAACAAGCTGCTGCTGCCGGTAGCGCGCCGGCGACACCATCATGAACTTTTTGAAAACCTTGCAGAAATAATGCTGGCTGTTAAATCCGGTGGACGAAGCGATATGGTCCATCGACCACTCCTTCTCTTTCACCAGCAAGTATTTTGCCATTTTCACTCTGTAGCGCAAGAGGTATTCAGAAAACGGAATGCCCGTTTCCTCGCTGAAAATCCGGCTCAAGTATTGCGGATTGACAAACAGCTCATCGGCCACAGATGCAAGCTTTAACGGCTCATCAAACCGTTCCTTGATGATATGAATGGCCCCATTTACTAAGTTCGAACTGATGTTGTGCTGCGGGTTCTCGACAATGTAGGCATTCAATAAATTCAACAGCTCTATTTCCAATACCGGCTTCACCAAGTAATCGATTGCTTTTAACTTAATGGAATGGCGGGCGTATTCGAATTCCTGGAAAGCCGAAATAATGACAATGTCGATTAACGGATTTTCCCGTTTCATGATCTCGGCCACTTCCAACCCGCTTCTCCCCAGCAGCTTAATATCAACCAACGCCAAGTTAATCGGCTGATGCGCTTTAGTTTGATCGTCCAAAAGCTGCAAGGCGTCCGTTCCCGAATATGCCATATGCAAGTTCCAGTTCGGGAAATTGGTCGATATGATCATTTCCATCTGTTCCACAAAAATCGGCTCATCATCGAGTATCAGCAAATTCATGCAATTCCATCCTCCCTCACTTCTCAAAAGCAAGCGGCCATGAAACCGTCACGCATGCTCCTTTTTCTTTTTCGTTATTGGCTAACGTGAGCGTTGCTTCAGCGCCGTATATCAACTGGAGCCGTTCACGAATGTTCTTCAAGCCGGTTCCCTGCCGCTCGTGTTCACCGGCCGAAAAGCCTGGGCCGTTGTCGCTCACTTTCATCACGCCGTAACTTCCCTCTTTTTCAATCTGTATCGCTAAGCAGGGCCTGCTTTCGGTCATCTCAATCCCGTGCTTAAACGCATTTTCCACTAACGTCTGCAATAAAAACGGAATCGTCAACTCATCTTCCAATTCTTCGTCTATTGAAAATTGGATGTCCAGCCGCTGCCCAAACCGGATTTTTTGGATTTGCAAAAAGTGATTGGTGTATTTCACTTCTTCGGCCAACGGATACAGATTTGTGTGCACTTTGTATTTGTATTTCAAAAAAAGGACCATGTGTTCAAAGCCTTCGGTCAATTGGTCGTACTTTTTTAGTTTTAATAGGCTGAGCAATGTATTCAATGCATTAAATAAAAAATGAGGCTGGATTTGCTGGCTAAGCTGATAATATTTACTCGTTTCCAATTCCTTTTCCAGCAAGATGCGGTTTTTCTGAATCTCCAATAAGTTCACTTCGGTTTCTTTCAACTGGAAAAAAATCAGCGATACCAAACTGATCACCGGGAACAAAATGCTGATGATGACAATTAAGAAAAATTGCTCATAGGAGACCAAAGCAGTCCTCACGCTCCATCATGTTTATAATTAGTTATCAGAAAAAACTTAATATTAACAATAATTAAACTCGATTATAAACCGAATCGGCTAGTTCCACAATCTTATTTTTCCTACATTAATTCAGAGCAGATGCAGCTTGATTTTCTTCATGTAAAAACCCGCTGCCAGGATATACATCCCAGCAGCGGGTTTTTATTTTTATTCGTTTAGTTAACTCAGTTTCTGCCCGCAGTTCGGGCAGAACTTTGCACCGCTGACTTTTTCGCCGCAGTTTGGGCAGAAGTTTGGCGATTTCGCTTCGCCGCTTGCCCCTTGTGCTGCACTCGCGCCGCCCGCTTGTTGTTCATCGTTCCCATTCGATCCTTTTTGTTTGTCCATCATTTCTTTCGCAATGTTCATCCCCATCATCATGCCTGCCATGTCAGATGCCGTATTGGAGCCGGATGACTTGCCCATGGCGTCGGCAACGGATATCTGCTGGTATTTCGAGACGTCGCCGACCATTCCGATCGAGGCGTTTTTATTGATCATATCCTGAATTTCCTGCGGATAGTTAAAGCTCATGATTTGGAAGCCGGTAATTTTCATGCCGTCGTCCATGATTTCCATATCGAGATCATCTTGGATGCCTTTGCCGATTTCATGGGCATTCGCTTGCAAATTGAACATATTCTGCCCTTCTTTGGAAATCCATTTCATTAAGAGCTGATCCAAAATCGCGGTGATCCGAATTTTCACTTCGTCAACCAAGTAGCTGTCGCGGACGCCTGCGATTTTATCGATGAGGTTGATGTAATCGTTGACTTTGAACTGGAACGTTCCATTCGCCCGGATCGGCATTCCGCCTGGCATTCCTGGAGCGGGGATGTTGATCGGGTTTTTCGTGCCCCAGCGAACGACTAATTCTTTCGTATTGACGAACAGCACTTCCACCCGCATGCCGCTGTTAAAGCCGAACCGGAAGCCTTTCAACGTCGACAAAAAAGGCACGATTTCCGATTCGATGTCGTAGTCGCCTTCGTCTTCAAAAATCCCTTCGACCTTGCCGTTATTCAAAAAGACCGCATCTTGTCCGGGCCGGATAATCAGGCGGCTGCCTTTTTTGATTTCCTTGTTGGCCCATTTATAAAAAATCATATCTTCCCTAAATTCGTCCCATTCCACTACATCCGAAAACTGGTTCCCGAAAAATGCCATATCATTCATTCCTTCCTATTTCACTTAGAAACTGCGGCCGCCGCCGCTGTATGAACTTCCGCCCCCGCTTGTGCCTCCGCCGCCAAAACCGCCGCCTCCCCCTTTATTCTGAGGAATTCTGCGCCGCGTTACGGTTTTGTTCCGGAAGCGGTCTGCCTCGCTTCTCACGCGGGTATGGTCCCGGTCCACATAAGTGGACGAAGTGGTCGTGTTCCGGCCGCCGGCGCTGGCAACCATCGAACCGACGATGGCGCCGCCAAGAAGCACCGAAACCAATGCATGGAACCAGGTTTTCAAAAAGAAGCTTTCCGGATTGACGCCTGGTTTGTATTCCATATAACGGCTTGACGTCTCTACCGTCTCACGGAAAGCGCCGCCGTAATCGTTGGCTTGAACATACGGCATGATCCGGTCGAGCACCATGTCAACCCGCTCATTGTCGAGCTTCGCTTCCGCTGTCCCGAATCCCGCCAAATACAATTCCCGGCTTCCCATATCAATCGTCAACAGCACAACATTTTTTTGCCCGTTTTCATCTGACCATTCGTCAAAAAAATCGCTCATATAGGTCGTAATGGGTTGGCCATTCATGCTATTGGTCGTCAAAAACAGAAAATCCGCCCCGTGCTTTCGGCTGTGCTCCGCGGCAACAGCTTCCAATTCAGTCGTTTCGGCTTCGCTTAGCAAGCCAGCGTTATCGTAAATGTGCTGGTCGGTCTGGGCGAAAACGCGCCCACCGCCGATGGCAATAAAACATAGCATCATAAAAAGCAAAACCGGTACTTTATCCGTTATCCGTCTCACCACAGCACACCTCCCACCATATACGAGATGGCTTTCATCACCGCAAAAGCTGATGCGGCAATGCCGGTAAACCAAGCAGCAACTTTGCCCCGGCTGATTGGCGGTTTGCCGACCACTTTTCCGGTCTGGCCATTCATGGCAAAGGTATGCTCTTTGTTTTCAAAATCGTAATAAACCATCCATACCGGAAACAAGGTGTAGTACACTTTGTTTTTATTGGCATGAATTTGTTTGTTCGTGTAGCTCACGGTCGAGTAGCCTGAAATCGTGGTGCCGATATAAGCGTCTATGTACGGCACAATTTTTGATTCGACCCGTGAAAACAAAGCCTCGTCGTCGTAATCATATTTCTCTGCGAGAAAACCGGCGAGGTAAGGCATTTTAAAATCTTTCAGGTCGCCGTAATTATAAGGTTCGAGCTTGTCCATCAGCTCATCATCCATTTTTTCTGATGCATCGGCGGGCACCTTCAAGTAGCTGAGGTCGATTTCCCGGTAGACGTCGTAAAAATCGGTTTCCGTGAAGATCGTGTCGCCTTGCTGGTAGCTGCGAACCCGAGTCGCGACAGCGGCCACATCGGCGGTTCCATTGATGTCGTAAAGCCAAAAAGGCACATACATGCCTGTCATTTTTTTGATTCGGTCGCCGTTCATGAATCCTCTCGGCGTCAAGCGCCCGTTGCGTGTCCATTTTCGAAAAGCCGCAACAGCTTCTTCTTTGCTGATGGTAAACGGGATTACTTTGGCGGGAGCAAATTCGCCCGTCAAGCGTTCCGACAACACAACCGGTGCCCCGCAGAAGCTGCAATGGGTCGCTGCCGTATTGGCTTCTGTCAGGACCACCGCCCCGCAGTTCGGGCAATGGTATTCTTTTACTTCTTCTTCATCGAATTTCCGCTGGATATTCTCTTCCGGAAACGATTCAATAGCGTCCTGCCTTCCGCAGTTCGGGCAGGACAAAGTGCCCGAATTACTGTCGAACGCCATGTCCGAGCCGCAGTTCGGGCATTTGTATTGAATGACCATCCCATCTTCCTCCCCTCACACAACAGGAAACAATCATCCGCTCCTTACGCATTATTCGCTTTTGCCCAATTGGCTTTTCAGCGCCTCCAGCTCTTCATCGACATTGGCTCCGCCTTTCAGCGCTTCCAATTCGGCGTCCACATTCGCATCGGCGTCGTATTTTTTCGCCAAGTCATTTATATTTGTGCCTGAGTTTTTATTCAGCTCCTGCATCGACATCGCTTCATCCAGCTCTTGGTTGATTTTCTGCTCCATCCGGTCAAATGCGGAAATTGTATTGCCCGCTCCGCCAATCGATGAATTAAAATCGTTCATGCGTTTCTGCGTTTTCGCAACAGATGCTTTCCCTTTCAATTCAGCGCGGCGCGATTCCAGTTCACCAATATCTGAATTCAGCTTATCGTGCATTTGGCGCATTTGCGTCGTGTTTGCAGCAGCCAGCTCAACAGACGTCTGCATCGTTTTTTCACGTTCGGCAAGCTCTGCTTTGCGCTGCAAGAATTTCCGTGCGTCTTCTTCGTTTCCCGCTTCAAGCGCCTTCACCGCAAAGCGCTGCATGTCGCCCATTTCTTTCTGCACTTCCGCGAGTTCCCGGCGTTCCCGCTTTTCAGCCGCCATGATGGCCGCGGTCTCCGACTTCACTTTCCCAAAATCGCTGTTCAAATCGCGCAAATACTGGTCGATCATTTTCTCGGGATCTTCCGCTTGGTCCAGCATTGCATTGATGTTGCTTGCCATAATATCTCTAAACCGCTTCAAGATTTCCATTGTCATTCTCCTTTATCGTCTGTTTTGGACTGCTGGGCAGTTCCTCTTAAAAGACAGAATACCCTTTAGAGAAGTGCTGTAATCATGAACTTACCTCAGCAAACCGTTTAAGAGCGAACGGACGGATGTCCAATTTTGCTTGGCGCTCGTTTGTCGCCAAGTCGCTGAGAATTTCGCCGACCACTGAGCTAAATTTGAATCCATGGCCGGAAAAGCCGCAAGCAAGAGCGACGTGGTTGTGGTCCGGGTGTTTATCGATAATAAAATCTTCATCCGGCGTATTCGTATACGTGCACGGCTTTCCTAGGCGATGTGCACCGACGCTCGGCATGAACCGTTCCGCAAATCCGGCAACGTCTTCTTTGTCTTGTACATACGTTCCGAATTCCTCAGGCGGTTTCTGCATATCACGCGGACGTCCTCCATCGTGCCGGCCAATTTTTACGCCGGCTTGGTGGATGCTCGGAAAGCCGTAATACATTTCGTCCGGCAAATCAAAACAAAAGGCAGGAAAGTTGGACGAATGATACAGCTGTTCATCGGTTTCAAACCACGAAAAAGTCGTTCTCATTTCTTGCAGCGGCAATTCCATCCCAATCATTGGAAGAATTTTTCGTGCGGCGGCGCCTGGCGTAACAATTAACGAATCCCCTGTAAAGCTGCCTTTTTCGGTTTCAATGCGCACCGAATTCTCGAAAATCGAAATGGACCGGACAGGCGTATTCGTTTGGAGCACAGCGCCGTGTTTTAACGCTTGTTTTTTGAACGCCCGAATGCAATTCTCGCTCAGCAGCACGCCGGAATCCAGTTCGTGGCAGCCGATATAGTCTTTCGGAACGCGGAATCCCGGCCATCTTTTATTGATTTCTTCCGCAGTTAATTGTTTGACGTTCAGCGAAAAAGTTTTTGCACTGCCGATGACGTTTTGAATAAAAGCGGAATCGGACGGCCCAATATTGATGACACCGGTATTGACGAAAATTTCTTCATCGGCCAGTTCCTGCAGTTCATTCCATAGAATTTGAGACCGCAGCGCCATCGCGACGTAGCTTTCCCCTTCTCCATACGCATGCCGGATGATCCGTGTTTCGCCGTGGTGCGACCCTTCTGCATGCGGAGGGTCGTGTGCATCGATCAACAAAACCCGTTTTCCTTGTTTCGCCAAATAATAACCTGCTGCCATGCCCATCGATCCTGCTCCGACAATAATCACTTCGTAATCCATATGCAACCTCCTGTTATTGATTAATATAAGACAATTATGTTCTTATTGATTGAATTTAACAATAACTTCGGGAGATTTGTCACATCCTCTGTTCTGCCGGCAGCTGGCTGAAACTTGAAGTTCATGTAGAGCATCCAGTAGTGCAGCTAGAAACTCCAAGAATGCATGTTAAAACGCGAAAACTTCTTGAAGCAAATATTTCCAGCCATCAAAACTAAAAAAAAATAAAAAAGCTGTTCGCCTAAGCGAACAGCCTTCATTATAAGGGTCCAGCAGAATCTGACGCGGTATCGTACACCGTGCCGCTCGGTCCTGGCAATTTTTTAAAGTTATCGTCTTTTCGGAAATTGCCCATTACTTCCATCGTCTCGCTTATGCTGACGAACGCGTTCGGGTCAATCGCTTTGATAAGCGGGCGGACGTAAGCGAGCTCATAGCGTGAAATGACGCTGTAGAGCACTTTGACTTTATTGCCTGAATAAGCGCCTTCGCCGTCTGTTACCGTAATGCCGCGGTACAAATTCTCGATCAATTGTTTTTTGACGGCATCGCCTTTGCTCGTTACCACCATCAAGCTCAGTTTATGGTGCCGCGTATGGATGCGGTCAATGACCAGCCCCGTGATGTAAATGGAAGCCATTGTATACATCGCAAGTTCCCAAGAAAAGATGAACCCCGATACAAAAATCACGACGCTGTTCAGACAGAAAACCAAAAAGCCGAGTGGAATGTCTCGCTTCATTGTCAGGAGCAGGCCGATAACATCAAAGCCACCGCCTGAGCCATAGAAACGAATGATTAGGCCGCCGCCGATTCCGATGAGCACCCCACCGAAAACCGAAGACAGCAGTGCATCTTCCGTCACTTTCATGACTGGGATGTACAGCATGGAAATCGATGTAACGGCAACCGAAAAAATGCTGTACAAAATGAACGTTTTTCCAAGCTTCATCCAACCGAGCACGAAGATCGGGATGTTTAACACGATGAGCCATATCCCGGCATTGATTGGCGTCATCAAACTGAAAATCATTGCCAATCCAGTAACCCCGCCTGATAAAATTTCATGCGGCAATAAAAACATATTAAATGCAAAGCCAAGCAGCACAGACGAAATAAAAATAACCACTAAGCTATAAAATTTGTCCACCATTCATTCTCCATTCTTTACTAAATTCCAAACCCGCAAAACTACCCGTTCTAGTGGCTAAGGCCATATACAGCAATAGCACAATGTTTCAAATTATAGAGCATAAAACTACTAAAACGCAAGATATATTTCTTGAAACGAATGAGTTATTTTTATAGAGATATAATATTTTTCTACTTGCTATTCCAGTAGAAAAAGCAGTGCGATATAAGGACGGAGCCTCTTTCTTATAAAATCGAGCTTAGAAGAAATAGCGACTATACAAAAAAGCCGCATGTCCGTGAACTGCACTTCCATTGTTAAGCGTTCTAACAACTTGGTGGAATTCACTTCATGCGGCTTTTTTGGTTCTGCGCTTCATTTTGCCCAGTGGTGCAGGAAGAAATACATTAGGATAATCACAACTGCAATAATAGCCATGACGAGGATGGGCACAAGCCCAAAGGTGGCTTCCATCTTAACTCCTCCTCCTTTTATCCTCATCATAAACCTTTTTGCTCTAAAAGAAAATACTAATAATCTAATTATTCAGTTAATTTAAGAGACTTTTTTCTCATCATTCGCTTATGTCGTTTGTTGCTTCCACTTATCCAATACGGCCTTTTCTTTCTCGGCATCCAATCCCGCTTTCCGTTCAGGATCTGTACGCCCCTTTTCCCAATCGAGCGTGTCCCGGATGGTTTCATTCAACGGCCGGAATGCGAGGCCCGTCCGCAGCGCTTTTTGAATGTCAATCGTTAAAAATCCGCTCATGTTTTCTTGATCCGGAATCCATAGCGGCATTTCCGACCAATACTGGACGTCGTTTGCCATTAAGAATTCTTCATCTGCCCAAATCAGTTCGGAATCATTTGATGCAACCGTTTGGCATTTCTGCAAAAATTGCTCCATCGTCAAACCCGACTCAAGGCCTGTGGCATTGAACGTGCCGGTGACATTTTCTGCGACCATGTTGAGGATCCACTCCGCCAAATCCCGGACGTCGATAAACTGAACTTCCTTGTCTTTTCGTCCGGGCGCAAGCACCTCGCCGCCTTTTGCGATTCGGCTCACCCAGTAGTTAAAGCGGTCCGAGTAATCATAGGGCCCGACAATCAGCCCTGCGCGAACATTCAAGCAACGCGACGGGAATGCTTTCTCCACTTCCTGTTCGCATAAAGCCTTCAGCTCGCCGTAATATTCATTGTAAATAGGGCCAGCCGTCTCTTTTGTCATTTCTTCCGCTACATCCAGCGGCAGCTGTTTGATTGCATGGTTTTCATCGATCCCTGGATTCTCCAGCTCCCCGTAAACAGATGCGCTCGAAATGAACGTGTAATGTCCGGCTGCATCAGCAAGCAAACCCGCCGACTCCCGGACAACCCTCGGAACAAAACCGCACGTGTCGATCACCGCATCCCATTTCCGCCCTTCAAGCGCAGCTAAATTTCCATCCCGGTCCCCGATCAAGTTCTCCACCTCCGGAAATAAACCAGGGTTCTCTTTCCCCCGGTTAAACAACGTCACTTCATGTCCTTTTTGAAGCGCCGCCTCCGTCAAAAAACGGCCTAAAAACCGCGTGCCGCCAAGAATCAATACCTTCATTCCCATTCCCCTTTTCTTAAGCGATTTTCATAACCAATCTGCGTGCTATCAGTAGATTCGCTATTGGGTTTGAAAAACCCTTTAGCAAAAAAGAAAGAGCTGCAGCCAAATGCTGGAGCTCGCTGGATTTATTCGCTTACTGGGCGGTCAATCCGCCATCGATAATAAATTCAGATCCTGTCGAATAGCTCGCTTCATCTGATGCGAGGAATAAGACCATGCTGGACACTTCTTCCGCTTGAGCCATGCGTTTCAATGGGATGTGTTTCGCGAATTCTTCTACCGCTGCTTTCGTATCTTCTTGAATGACCATAGGCGTTGCAATAACGCCAGGATGCACCGAGTTCACGCGAATTCCATAATGCGCGCATTCGATTGCTGCTGCTTTAGTCATGCCGCGCACGGCGAATTTTGTATCGGTGTAGCCGATTGCACCTGCCACCAGTCCGTTCATGGAAGAGATATTGATGATCGAACCGCCTCCTGCTTTTTGCATGGACGGAATGACCGTTTTCATGCCTAAGAATACCGACACTTGGTTAATGTCCACAATGCGGCGATATTCTTCTTCGGTTGTCTGCAAAATCGATTTTGCCATCGTAATGCCTGCATTATTGATAAGAACGTTGACTGGTCCAAATGCGTTTTCAGCCTCTGCCACAACAGTTGCCCAATCTTCCGCGCTGGTTACGTTCTGCTTTACAAACAACGCATTTTCGCCAAGTTCTTCCGCTAACGCCTGGCCTTTTTCTTCATTTAAATCCGTTAAGACTACTTTTGCGCCTTCATCAATAAATTTCTTCACGTGCGCTGCACCCATGCCTTGCGCCGCACCCGTAACAATCGCAACTTTGCCTTCTAAACGAGCCATTTTCATTTCCTCCTGTAACCAAATAAAATAAACTACATATGTAAATTAACAGAAATATAAGGTGTTTGTCTATCGAATCGGATTAATGTCATAATAAATTCAACAGAACTGTTCATATTCCCGACAAACTAGGAGGCAGCTAACATGGCAGGCACCGAAGACCGCCGCATTTTACGTACCCAGAACAACTTAAAAAACGCGATGCTGAATTTATTGAAAGAAAAGGAATTGCACGAGCTTTCCATTACAGAAGTTGCCAAACAAGCGAAATGCAACCGCGTCACGTTCTACAGCCATTACAAAGACTTAAACGCGCTGCTCGCGGCCATCGTGGACGACCATTTGAACGGGCTGGCGTCTTATTTCCGGAAAAGTTTTCAAGACCGCACCCGTTTTTCCTCCACAGACGTAGAGCGCCATTTGCCGATCTTTGAATATATTTATAACAACCAATTTATTTTTTCGCTTATCATCAAAGGCGAAGTGCTGCCCGGATCGCAAAACCAGTTTTGCGAAACCCTCGTTCAAGTAGCAGGCACTGAACTGCGGCTAGAAGAAGAAAGCGACATTGAAATCCCGACACTTAACTACTTTCTGACATACGGCAGCCTCGGTTTCTTCCTTTATTGGATCAATGAAGGCTTTAAAGAGGCTCCCGAAACAATGGCCAAAAAACTCGCCGTTTTGCACGGAAAAATGTATAAAGGCGCAGTGGTTGTGGAGGAATAAAAATACGGTTACAGCTGAGTTCCCCCAGTTTTTGGATTTACTTTCCGTTTTCGGTGAAATACTTTCTGTTTTGGTCGAAATACTTTCCAGTTTCACTCAAATACTTTCCAATTGGAGCAAAATACTTTCCGTTGCGCCATATCGCGACATGCCAGTCCGATTTACTGTCTGGAAATGGACAAATACTGTCCGAATCCACCCACATACTGTCCAAATGCCAAATAAAAACCGCATCCTCTATAGATGCGGTTTTTCCGTTCCACAATACGATGCATCGACAGCTGCCATCGCTTTTGCGCTGATGAGCAGGCTGTTTTCGTTGATCTCAAATTTGGGGTGGTGATGCGGATACCACGCTTTCCCTTCCGGCATGGCGCCGATGTAGAAAAAGCAGCCCGGCTTTTCTTGCAGGTAATAGGCAAAATCCTCAGAAGGCCGCTGCGGCTCTGTTTATGAACTTTCAATTTTTATATTCGCCCAGCAGCAGGAATAATCTGGATAAGAAGAGAAACAATTTAGAGCACCTGACTAAACAAATGGAGGGGTTAAACGAATGCCGGTAAATCCAAAAATCCAATTTTTTCTTGACCAGCTAAACACGATGCCCGCTATCCCAATGGACCAAATCACACCTGAAGCGATGCGCAATTCCGAAGCCTCGCAGCTGTCCGCACAGCCGAAAGAACCCGTAGAAAAAGTGGAAGACAAAACAATTGCGCTGGCTGGGCGTACGATTCCAATCCGCGTCTATACGCCAAAAGGCGACGCCCCATTTCCCGCTCTGGTCTTTTACCACGGCGGCGGCTGGGTGCTCGGCAGCATTGAAAGCCATGACGCCATTTGCCGAGAATTGGCGAATCTCGCTTCATGCGTCGTCATTTCTGTGGAGTACCGGCTGGCGCCTGAACATAAATTCCCTGCCGCTGTAGAAGATGCGTACGAATCGCTCGAATGGGTCGCATCCCATGCTGCAGAACTCGGGATTGATCACGAACGGATTGCTGTAGGCGGCGACAGTGCAGGCGGCAACTTGGCGACGGTGGCGAGCTTGATCGCAAGCGAACGCCAAGGCCCGAATGTCGTCCATCAGCTCCTGCTTTACCCATCCACCGGTCCTGCCGCTGGCTATCCGTCGATGGCTGAGAATGCCAAAGGCTATTTGCTGACGGGCGACATGATGAGTTGGTTCCAGACGCAATACCTTCAAAGCAACGAAGACCGGGTGCATCCGTATTTGTCTCCGATCCTGTCCGATAACTTGGAAGGGTTGCCGCCGGCGACAATCCTCACTGCACAATACGACCCGCTGCGTGATGTCGGCATCGCTTATGCAGAAAAGCTGAAAGCTGAGGGCGTAGCGGTTTTCCACAAAAACTACGACGACTTGATCCACGGCTTCGCCAACTTCTCCGGTTTTGTCCCGGAAGCGCGCCAAGCCGTAGCAGACGGCGCCGAGGAACTGAAAAAAGCGTTTAAAAAATAACTACACCAGCCTGTGCCGTCTTAGGAGCGACAAAAACATCAATGCCTGGTTCAGCCATATCCATCTGGCATCCTAATAAAACACAAAAAAGAACGAATCCCACATGGTGCGGGATTCGTTCTTTTATTATTCAACTTCTTCAGTTGCTGGTGTTTGGTAATTGTAATCAGACGGATCGATTGGCGTAAATCCTTCAGGCGTGAAGAATCTCAGCAAATCGCCATTGACGACTTTATCGGACAGCTGCAATTTGTAATTGCCCTGCTGCTGCAACTTTTCTGCCTCTTCTAATTGGTCTTCTTCTAGCGGCAAGCCGGTTTTGGCGTTATAGAAATTGTCGCCAATCGAATAAATCTCCGGACTCACGTAATCACCGTTTCTCAATGTCACCAATTCTTTGTGGTCTTTCGACAAAAGGTCTGTACCGAATTGGATGTATTTTTGTGTATCAATTCCTAGTAAATGCATCACCGTCGGCATCAAATCGATTTGGCCGCCGTACGTATGATTGACGCCGCCTTCCATGCCAGGAGCGTAGATGAACAATGGCACCTTCTGCAAATTGGTGTTTTCAACCGGTGTGATTTCTTTTGACAGCACTTGTTCCATCGCTTTGTTGTGGTTATCCGAAATTCCGTAATGATCGCCATACATGACGATCATGCTGTTGTCAGCCAAGCCGGATTCTTCTAAGTCAGCAAAGAATTGCTCAAGCGCTTCATCTGCATATCGAGCTGTTTGGAAATAATTATCAACACTTGGATCGCCCGTCGTACCTTTTCCGATAGTAGTCAACTCTTGGTCTATCGCATAAGGGAAATGGTTAGAGACGGTGATAAATTTTGTGTAAAACGGTTCCGGCAAGGTTTCGAGAATATCTGCCGACTGTTCGTAGAACGGCTTATCCATTACGCCGTATTCGGCCATGTCGCCGTCTTCAAGATTGGTATACGACTCGATATCGTAGAAACGATCATAGCCGAATGACTTGTAAATTTCCGAACGGTTCCAAAACGTTGCGTTGTTTCCGTGGAATACCGCCGATTCATAGCCTTTGTCTTTTAAAATGGCCGGCGCTGACTGGTAGACGTTTTGGCTTTTCGTAATATAGGCTGAGCCTTTCGACAAGCCGAACAATGAATTTTCAAGCATGAATTCCGCATCAGACGTTTTGCCTTGCGCCGTCTGGTGGAAGAAATTATCAAAGTAAAGCGTGTTGTCATCTTTCGTCAATGAATTTAAAAACGGTGTGACTTCTTCGCCGTTCAATTCATAATTCATCAAAAACGTCTGGATTGATTCCAGGTGCAAGTAGATAACGTTCTTTCCTTCGGCTGCTCCAAAATATTTTTCATTCGGGGCTGCATAATTGGACGTTGTGTAATTTAAAATCTCTGTTACGTTGTCGCCATCAGCCAAAACCCGCTGCGAAGAAGATTTCAAGCTTTCGACCGTGTCGTACAAGGCATAGTTGTACATCCCCAAATACTTCACGATGTAGTTGCGGTCAAATCCGCGCGTCAACAATTGCGGGCGGTCCCCTTCAGCCAAAGCCAAGTTGAAGAACGAAATGGCCAGAGCCATCGTGATGACCGGAATAACTGTTTTGGTTTTGAAGTTCCGAGTATCTTTTTGGACTCTTTTCGAAAATACGAGGAATCCAAGGAACAAGACATCCACGAAGAACAAAATGTCGGTCGGCTGAATCAAGGTCGCAACACTGCCGCCCAAATCACCAAAGTTCTGTGTTTGGAATAAAGTCGGCAACGTGATGAAATCACTGAAGAACCGGTAATAAACCACGTTTGCATACAGCATGATCGACATTAGCGTGTAGATGGTCAGAAGCGACAAATACTTGCGCTTCCCTTTAAAAAAGAATGATAAGCTCAATAGCAGCAGAGCCGATCCTAATGGATTGATGAACAATAGGAGCTCTTGAAGAGACCCCTCAACATCCAATTTAAATTGCGTTTTTTGAGATATGTACGTCTTCATCCACAGCATGACAACGGCTAATAGAAAAAGAGGCACATACTTATTAAACGTCTCTTTACTCATATTTGTATTGATCTCTTTGATTTTTCTCATAGTGCACCTTCTCATGATTCAGAATTGAATTTACCGGGAACTTACATGGACGTTGAATTAAAAAAGCCTGAGGCCAATTAACCTCCAGCTATCCGCTCTTAAAAGAACCACAAATTCTATTTTACTAAAATACGTTCATTAATGATAGTTTTTAGTTTATTGATTTTCGGTTCTTCTTTATCTAGCGGCAAAGCATTTAATCGGAAACACAACTGCAGGTGCTGCTTGGCGAACCTAATGCATACTAGTTTTTCATTCTCTTCTTAACTATAGGACGGGCAATGCTCCAAAAAGTTCCTCAAAGTCCAACAGTTCGTTTCAATTTGCCTAACACAAAATTTTCGCGGTGAAG
This sequence comes from Planococcus sp. YIM B11945, assembly GCF_050864155.1. Taxonomy (NCBI): domain Bacteria; kingdom Bacillati; phylum Bacillota; class Bacilli; order Caryophanales; family Caryophanaceae; genus Planococcus; species Planococcus sp. YIM B11945. The sequence continues at coordinate 184,873 of NZ_JBOZWR010000007.1, forward strand.
AAATGGCTGATCAGCATTTTTTGCTAAAGCTACATGGTTTTTGCGGATAGCTTGATCAATGTTTACCCAGTCTGCTGTAAACCCCTGCTCCCATTCGTACGCCTCCAATTGCTGTTCAACTTTTTCATCATTTGTCAGTTCGCACAGATAATAGTGGGAAATCATGTGAAAATAAGTGTCGTTTGCAAATTGATCCAGCCGCTTCTCGGTAACAACGCCAATTTTATTGAGGGCCGCGTATATGCTTTGTTCATTGATTACTTATTTTACCATAAAACAAAAAAATACTGCCAGTTTTCGAAGTAATTTCTGGCAGCATTTTTTCTTATGAAAGTGTCATTACATCCGAAAACCGGAGTTAACTTAGCATGGCTTCTCTCCACGCCACAACTTCGTGCTCTTCGATCTGCTTCTCCAGTGTTTCATCCCATTTTTGGAACAACGTATTCCAGACGCGGGCAAAGAAAATATCCTGTTTCTGGTCGTACAACTGAAATTCGATGCACCGGACATAACGCGTTTCAATTTCTTCACAGTCCACAACATCCGTAACGAGAACTTGAAAATTGTCTTCAGCAGACCCAAGCTCTTCTTTCGCCAACAGTTCCGCCATCCGGTCCCAATCCGCTTCTCCTTCTACTCCATAGCGGTAAAGCGGCACGCTTTCTTCTATATCAGGTTGCTCGTCAGCTTTGGCCAATAGGTACTCATCATGAGCGGCGCTGTAGGAAATCAGCGTCTGTTCCGCATCCATGTCTTCTTCAAAAATGCCTTTTTCCAAGTAGTCGTATCCTTTAGCCGTCAGTTTGTAGCCCTTCTTTTCCAAATAGATGAGGCCGGTGCGCTCCATCTTTTCAATCAAGTCTCGAACAAACAGCTCTTCTACAAACAGCATGTCGGCTAAATTGGCGGCTCGACGGATATCGGTTTCTTGAAAAGCCAACAGCAGCATTTTCATTAAAATGTCCATCTTGAACCGTTTCACTCGGCCGAACGTGACGTCGTACTCCTGGACCGGCAGCTGCCAATGCGCTTCGTGCCGGATCGAGACGTCCAGGTTGCTGAGCAAGTTTGCACGCAGGTCTTTTATTAATTTGTCCACATGCTCACCTCCTGCTTTCCTGCAATGCCTTCAAGCCGTTTTTCTTTTTGACGCTTGCCAACACGTGCTGATACATTTGCTTCGTTTCCGTCTTTTTCGCGCGCTTCGTAAACATGTCGGAACTGCCGACCAGCACCAATAATTGCTTAGCGCGCGACAACGCCACGTTCAAGCGGCGGTAATCTTTCGCAAAACCGATGTCGCCGTGCGGGTTTTGGTTGTTGCGCACCATGCTCAGCAAGATGATTTCCATTTCGCTGCCTTGGAAGCGGTCGACGGTTCCGGTCCGGATTGTCAAATGCGGCAAGCGCAGTTCCTGGTCAATCATGCGCTGCAGCCGTTTCACTTGTTCGCCGTAAAAAGAAATGACGCCGACGCTTTTCAGGTGATCCCTTTCGATTCTTCCCGCCTGTTTAGCATCTGCCACGGCGTCATTCATCTCCACCAACAATGCACTTATTTCCTGCAATTCAGAAGGGTTGTACAAACTTTTTCCGCCGCTCATCCGTTCTTCGAAATACGCCGGGTCGTTCGGCAAGTCGAGCCACATTAAGTGATTGCTGCGGGATACCGTTTTTGATTCCAATAAATGATCGCGTTCGCGGTCGGAATCGACTAGGCCGCATTGCAATTGCATGTTCTCGAGTTTGTAGAAAGGCGAGATCGTTTCCATAATATCCGCATGCATGCGGTATTGAATCGCCAGCATCGTTTTGTTCGCTTCCGGCAAGTTCTTGTAAAGACGTTCAAACAGCGATTCTTCCAACAGCTTCTCGAGCTCCCGCTTTTCTTCAAAGCCGCTGTTTTCTTTGATCATTTCCTCGAGCGTTTCTTCCAACGTGTCATTGCCAAGAAGCGGCGGCAATTGGTGGTGGTCGCCGACCAAAATGACTTTTTTGCCTTTTAGCATCGGCAATAACAATTCGGGCGGCGTCGCTTTTGACACTTCATCGATGATGACCACGTCAAACACCGGGTAGTTGTCGATAAAATCCTTGCGTGCTGAAGCGACGCACGTCGTCCCGATCACGTTAGCATGCTTGATGTACAATTTGCGGATTTCGTCCAAATCGTGGCCGCTTGCGTCTTCCAATAAATCGAGCCATTTTTTCTGGATCGACTGCATCAAAGGCAAGTTTTTCATTTCCTGCTTGAGCGATTCCAGATCAAACGACAAACTGGCGATTTTCTTGGCCACTTCTTCGTATTCCCGCACCGGGTCCGTTGCCAGAATGTCGTTTAACGCATCCCGCTCTTGTTCTTTTAACGAGATGCGTTCGGTTAAGCGAAACAGTTCCGCATCGACTTCAGCAAGTTTTGTTTCTTTTGCTTCGAGTGCCTTTGTTTCTTCCCTTTGGTCGGTTTCGTAATCTTTCAACCGCAACTTCGTTTGGCTATACAAAGCTTTCTCTTTTTCAAGTTCCGCAAGTTCGGCTTTTTGTTCCTGGATGGCCGCTTCAATGTCGCGCGTCCCCTTGGCAACGCCCGACAGCTCTTCATATTGCTGTTCGAGCGGAGCTAATGCTTGCTGCTGCGCCTCCAGCTCCCCGAGCCATTTCTGGTCCAAGTCGATATAATGCTGGCATTGTTTCATCACTTGGTTCTGCAGCGTTTTTTTCAATTCCTGGAACGCCCGCTTGGAGTCTTCGATATACGCTTCCGCCGACTTCAGCTTCGCGCCTCTTCGCCACAAATTGTTTTGGCGTTTGTACAACCCCGTAAGTGCTTTGGCCAAAACGGCCGGATCGTTTCGCTGCGCCGTTTTCAATAATGTCCGCAGCTTTTCCAAATAGCCGTCGATTTCCGCGGACGAGTACGCTTCAACTTTCATCAAGGCGTTTTCTTTTAATTCAGCTACTGAGATGTTGGACGGCTTCAGCAATTGTTCGACGTACGAAATCGCAGAAGCAATGCTTTCGTTGTATTGGCTGAGTTTTTGCCACTCGCCCATCTTTTCGCGGGTCGTTTCCAATTTATTGATCAAATACGTAATGGCCGGAATTTCCTCAATTTTTTGCTCCAGCATTACTCGAGTCAAGCCGCCCACTTTTTTGATGCTTTCCGTCTCACTAAGCACCGCGTTCTTCGCTTCAATAACCGCGCTCACTTGCTGTCGTTTTTCCTGAATTGCAGCGAGTTCCCGTTTTTTTGCAGCTATTTCTTCCCCCAGCCCTTTGAACAACCGCGCGCGTTCAAGCTGCTGAATTTCATTCGAGATCCGCTGTTGCTGTTCTTGAAACCATTCCGGGTTCTTGCTTTGGATCAGAACAAGGCTTCTGGCAATCAACTCTTCGATTTCTTGCAATTTATCTGCAGTTTCCTGCTTTTGTTCCAAAAGCTTTTCTTTTAAAATCTCAAGCGGCTGGCGTTTTTTCCCTTCTTCATCGAGCTCGCGTTGAAGAAATCGGTATTTCTCTTTCGCTTTTCTTTTTTCTTCAACAGCCACTGCTAAGTTTTGGTAAACGGGTTGTAACCCTTCATAAGCTTGTTCGGTTGCTTCGAGTTCCCTTTCCAGTTCGGGTTCACGATTTTTGCGCATGTCGTATTGCGCCGTTATTTCTTGTAAGGTATTGTCTTTCCAATACTGGCCGACATTTTCTTCAATGAATTTTTTGCCTTCTTCTTCGATGCTTTCGGTGCGGCCAACGCGGAGAATACGGATGTCTTTATGGGCCAAGAGGCGGCCAAGTGCATTGTCGACAGCCAAATTCGACTGCGACGCGACAAGCGTCTTCAGACCTTTTTTCGCATTTTGCAGGCAAATTTCCGCAATCACCGTCGTTTTCCCGGTTCCCGGCGGCCCTTGAATGACGTACAAATCTTCAGCGGCCACAGCGCCCGTTACCGCCCGCTGCTGAAACTCGTTCAGCCGATTGTGAAACGCAAGCTTCTCTGTGGGATGAAGCGGCGCAACCAGCGGCTTTTCTTCAAATAACAGACGATCAAGATTCGGGTTCACCGCAAGCCCTTTTTCCAAATTCGTAAACCCTTGGCGCAGCCGCCTGATTTGGCTGAGCGCGGCGAAATTGCTGAATACGGCTTCTTTTTTAGTTAATGCCATCCCTTTTTCACGGACTTGTTTCACGGCATAGGGCTGCAATTCAATTTCCACGTTCCGGTTTGCTGCTTTGATGACTGTTCCGATATCGCCGTCAATCCCAGCCAGCCGAACGCTCAAATTCTTTAAGGCTTTCCACTCGTTGTCTTTCATTTGGCAGCCGCTTAGCGTAATGCGGCTGAAATCATGGCTGAACGCCATTTTCGAGTACGACGTCTTGATGTCCGGAATGTCCATGCCGCGTTCCTGGATTTTCAAATAGCCTTCCCAGCTGCCGATCCGTTTTTTCACATAATCGGAGCTTTCTTTCGCCGGCGTCATCCGGTTGATCAAATTGATAAGCGCTACCGGCGCCGGATCCCGCGATTGATCGAAGACAAACTGTTCTTCGCGCTGCCAGTTCGTCCCGAGCGCTTGATAGGATTTCCGCAGCGTCAAATTCGTCACGAGCAGCTGATGGTTGGCGAAGATGCAATGCAGGACAACCGAACCATCCAATGCTGCGTTCGACAGCCGGCTATTTTCCGCTTTGTCGAAAATTAATGCCACTGAAAGCGCGCCATCGGCAGTTGACGGATACCGTTCGATAAACACCTTAAACGGTTTGCCCACAACAAAAAATGAGCGTTCGCCAATGCCGAACCCTCTCATTTTTTCCGAAGCCGTTTTTGTCATGCGTAAAGACGTTTTATATGTAGTTTTATTTGCGTTAACCATTCCATCACCTGTTCTGTAAAACTGACAAATCATAAATTTAATTTCTTTCCTCATTTATTTTCAACTAATCATATCATTATTTAACGAATTAAATCTTTGGAAATCAAAAATCTATTCTTCCTTTATAAAAAATAAAACCATTCAATTAATTAGATTTTTCTTCCGAATAATTGACATAATATATTATGAAGTAAGGTTAGACACATAGGTGGAGATTTGCAAGACCAAAACGAGTTGTTCGAACGAAAAAGAGCCTGCAGATAACTTAACAGGTATCTGCAGGATCTTATTATTTAGTAAGCATACAAACAATCCCACTACTAGATGGAACGTACTTATAAATTTAGAGAATGGAAGAGCCACTTATTTTTCTTTTAAACTGCTCATCCAAATTTCTTCCTCTTTGTCTGTCATGCCCCCAATAATTTTAGAGAAATCCACTGGACGGGACACCAGTTGTTTCAACGTCCAAAATTGCTGGAAACTGCCTGCAAACGCTTGTAATGTCGGGGAGCCGGCGATGACTTCAATATTACGGATCGGCGTTTGGCTGCATTCCAGAATTTCAATAGGCAGCCTATTGATTGCCGAGCCATCGGCAATCGCACAATCAATTAAAATCAGTTCTTTCAGTTTTTGGTTGCCCAATAAGAATTGCAGATTCCTTAGTGCCGCCCCTTTGATGGTCACAGACTGCAGATTTTTCAGCCTTGAAAGCATGATTATATCCCCTTGCGTCACTCCTGCTAATTGGTCGATTTGCAGGTGCTTTAATTGGGTAGCTTCCACCAGCGCCGCTAATTGCCCATAACTGAAAATCGAAATGGATAAGGTCTGTAATTCAGGCAGCTGCTTAAGAAAATGATAATCCTCTATGTGCGTATTGGCCATGTACAGCTCTTTCAATTTTCCTAGGGAAATTAAAGGAGCCGCATCAGTAACCGGCGTGTTGGAGATATTCAAGTATTGCAGGTTCTCCAAATTTCTTAAAGGACTCAGTGAAGCGATCGGGTTGCTCCCGAGATACAGCCTCTTCAATGTTGTGACAGTTTGCAGAGGCGCTAGATTCCTGACTTCGTTTTTGCTCAATATCAGTTCTCTAACATCGGTGCATGCAGCTAACGGGGAAATGTCCTTGATGCCTTTAGCACCTAAAAAAATGAGTTTTTCCCGCGAAAACCGCTTAAAATTTCCCGACATCTTTTCAATTCGTTCTTTCCATTCTGCGTCCAGGGCTTCTGGCGAAAGGGCCATTTCTGCTTTGGAAACCAGCGCGACGGCATTCAGAACAGGCAGCGGCATTTCTCTCAAAGCATCCAAAAAATGCCTATCTTCCACATGACTGTAACTCCACATCTCTTCATCAATGGTGTAAAAACCGCTCTCTATTGTTTTTGAAATAAACTCAAGCAAGTCTTTGACGCTGTAAGCAACGACATATTTTACTTCTTCATCGCGCCCATAATTGATAATCTGGCCGTAAACTCCTTTAGGACCGGGATCAAGATCCACAGCCAAGAAATTGCCGCCGTAATCATGCGCAATCGGAAGCCATTTCTTGTTGGAATACCGTTCTTTTATCACTTCTGCCGGAACTGAATAAGACGGGATTTCATGGGCCAGTTCAGCGTCGGCTGTTTCTGAAGAAAACCGCCATTCATTCAACATGGCGGTTAATGATAAAAAGGCCATTCCAAAGAACAATCCCGGCCCTTCAGATAATTCTCCGTTATGTATGCGGTATAATTCTTTCAATTCTTCCGTAAAATCAACGCCAATTTCCTGTTCAACTTTTCCAATTTCTTCAACCGAAGCAGGCTCATTTAAAAACGAACCAAAATGAGAACCCAGTTGCTTTGAAATCTGTTCCAAAACTACTCGCATCATTGCCTATCCCCTTTCCTTAACGCTGATTGCAATCAATCAAAAAGGCTGCACAAACAACTGTAAAAACTTGCCCAGGATAAAGCTGCTGTTTCTTTTTTAATAGTTCTTTTCCGGATGCAACGGCTTCGTTCAAGCTGCTGTATGTAACTTCAGGTTCAAATGCAGAAAATGAAACATGTTCGGTGCTGGCACTCTGCTGGATAAACAAAAAATTTTCATAATGCCTCGGTTCAATGCTGTGCGGTTTTGATAAGGCAAACCAACTATCCTCTTGTAAAACAGCCAATCTTTCATATATGCTAGCTGCCGTATACTCCATATTGATTTCGTTGTATGCCCGTTTATAAAGAGAAGAAGGCGCATCTGAAATCATTGGAAAGGTTTCTTTGATTTCCCGGTTTGACAGGTAAATAAAAAAATTCTGGTTTTCCTGCTTGTCAGTCAGCTGCTTTTCAACCATCCCTTGAATCCCTCCATCATTAAAATCCCATTATAAACCATTTGTCGCCGAATCAAAATCCTAAACAGCTTTGATGACTTTAAGTAAAAAAGCCATACCCAACTTGCCGAAGCAATGGGTGTGGCGGTATGTAAAAAATAATTTGTTTCAAGACATCGCTTTTCTCGAAAACCGGTACGTACCTACGATAAACAAGGCAATGCACCCAATCATCAGCAGGCTGATTATATAAGCTTGCGAGAAAAAGTTTAGGAACAGCAAAACCAGCGCCGCCATTGAAAACATCACCGTAAAACACCCTCTCAGCAGCAAGAACCGCTTCCGGAAACCGATCAATGCCAAGATTCCAGCCGTGCCGAAAATCATCCACATTGTTGCTTCACTTTGCACTTCCAGCTGGATCAACAGGTTGATGAACACAAATCCGCCGGCGGTCAGCGCCACATCCTGCTTGCTCTTATAGAGCGGAATAATCAATAATCCCAAACCGGCCGTAATGATGGCAGCCGGCACCGCTTGGACAAAAAAGATGGAGTTGATGGTCAATAGCGTGAGTGCTGTTATGAAAACAAAACCGCCTCCGCGCAAGCTAAACCGTTTCCATTCTTGCAAAAACAAAGCAAATGCCCCGATGGCAAGCAATCCAAGCAGCCATTCCGAAAACCAGGTCGTTCCGTACCAAATCTCCGATAAGTAAATCAGCAGGGCATTTGCTGCTACCGCTGCCGCATATAACCCAAACTCTTTCATTTTCTTGCCTTCTTTCTCTGCTATTCCAACACTTCAATTTTTATATCATTGGCAATGATTTTCACTTCAACCATAGGACTGTCGAAAAGAACGTGGAGATCAAATCCACCGTCCTCCAGATAAATTTCGTTGTACAGCCACCATGCACCTTCAAAACCTGCCGGAATATCAGTCTCCCTAACCCCAGTGAACGTCAACTGAATGTCGGTGAAATAATGGAAGCCTCCGCTGCAATCGAGCTTGACCAGCAAGACGTCGTCCGACGGCTGTTCGACTGAAAGCACCTTTGCGCCGTGCAAGCTTTGCTCCATTAATTGGATGGCACCCGCAGGAAGTTCCTGTTTGATGACTTCATAGTGGCGGCTGTAGTCATCGCCGAGCATTTCCATGCGCGCTTCGCATTCCGCTTCCCATTGCTTTGCCATGTCGCGCAGTTCTTGCGGCGGGAACCCAGCATTAATCGTTCCATTGCGGATATACGGGTGAAAAGACTCTGGCAGAAATTTGAATAAATCCGGACGCATCTCTTCCAAATCACGCCGGCCAATTTCCTTATAGTCGATGCCTTCTTCTTCAAAATAGGCCAGCTCTTCTTCCCATTCTTCTCGGGTTTCATGGAACGTCAGAAAGCCAAGCACCTGCATTTCGTCGTACCAATCTTTAGTGAAATATTTCATGTGGCGCCTCCTGTATGTGCTCTCACTAGATACTATTCTTCAGAAAACTCGTAAATTCCTTTTAATTTACTTCTATTATACAACTTTAGTCATACAAAAGGCGCACTCTTTTTACCGAGTGCGCCTTTCATATTAATGGGAGACAAGTTTTGCATAGACAATGAGCCGTTCTTCCCTTGTTCCCCGGTCATGATTGTAATCGCCTGAGCACGTGATAAGAATCAGTTCGGGAGTAGAGCGGTAGCCGAATATACTGTCGATATCCGCAAGGTCCAGCGCAACCGATTCCATGGCGTACACGTTAAAACGCAGCTGCTCTTTCTCTCCTTCAATTAAAATCTCATCTCCCGCTTCAAGCTTGGCCAAGTCCCAAAAGATGGCTGGGCCGTTTCTTCCATCTACATGGCCGGCGATGGCTGCCCGCCCGTTTTCTCCCGGTTTATATCCGGGTTCAAACCAGCTGACGTCATCAATTGTATTTGGAACATCCATTTCCCCATTATCCGTCACGCCAAGATGCAGCACCTTCGCTTCAACGCCAATTGCCGGAATGGATAGCGTATCAGGTTTTATTCCATCTCGTTTTAAGGCGTTAATCGGATTTTCTGCAGGCGCTGCCGTTTTGGCTGCCGCAGCCGTCTGAATTTCCGGCGGCTGTTCGGCAATAAACCCGACATCTTTTGTGCGTTCGCTTACTTCATCGCTTGAGGTTTGGCAACCCGCCAATAGAACAAAGGCGCCAATAAACGCTAACAACAGCTTAGTTTTGAAATCGTCTTCTCAAGACTACTCCGCTTCCCGCAATCAATGCTAGAGCTCCAGCTGCCAACACCCAGTTCATCTGGCTTTGTTCAGGCGTTCCAAGGCCGGTAGTCGGCATGCCATTCGGTGAAGCGGCCATTTCGTAATCGACCAATGCAAGGACTTCCAATTGATCAGCTGTGTTGATGGCAAATACCGAGTAAACGGTATCCGCTTTCAATTCAGTCGCCTCTAGCGGCAAGACTTGCGTACCATCTGGCAAGCGGATTTCCAAGTCGTAGGTTCCAGCATCCAACTCTGCATAATCCGTAATTCCCGGGAATTCTGCTCCGCTGAATACAGCGTCGCCGCCAATGATTCCAACGTCAACGGCTGGTGCATCCGGTGATAAGTGGCCAACACGAATCTTTGTTTTTCCTTCAGTGACGGACATCGAATCTTCCGCTACGACAAATTCAAGTGAATCCAAGGTATTGGCTGCTGCGACTGTATAGGCTTTGCCTGCTTCTACCGAAAGATCTGCCTGTAAAACTGCTTCGCCTTCTGCGTATTCACTGCCTGCTGCAAAAACTTCTACATTATGTGCACCTGCCGGGACGTCCAAATACCCGGAATCCGCTTTAAACGGAACATCTTCCAACGTTAAATCGCCGTTGACGTACACATCGACTGCTGGTGCATCCGGCGACGCATGGACCACTCTTACTTTTGCAGTATGGCTATCCGCCATAACTCCTGCTGCAAATACTGACAGCACGAGCGCCATTGCCACTGACAGAGAAACAAAAATCTTTTTCAAGTTAACCACTCCTCTTCTTGTTTAGTTTTTGTATAAGTTATATACAATTTATTTATAACTTATACAAAATAAAAAAGCAATAATAAAGTGTAAATATTCTAAATATTTTATTATCTATATTTCATTTCTTTTAAGCTGTAGGCTTAAATAACAAAACCCCCGAAGCGCGAGTGCACTACGGGGGCTATTTCACTCAAAATGCAATTTCAGCGATACAAAAATTATATATACATTAATCACTAGAAACATTCGCTGCATCAGGTGATTTATAACGAATTAGTATGCCTAGCGCCATTTTCTTTAAACTAATTCCTCAACCAACCTATCAAGTTCTTCATAGATCGGCTCAAATAACGGGTCCTCTGTAATGGAGGCAACATAGAGTTCGCCTTCTTCTTTCCTTAACAATTGCTGAATGGCACTAATAGCTGCCTGTTTATTGTTAAGCATCATTTCGCAACGGGCCAATTCATAATAAGCCGGCAGAAATTCACGTTCTTCTTCTGTTAAAGCAACCAAAATCTTTTGTGCTTTCATTGCTTTATCCATAGACAAATAGGCAACTGCATGGGCGAGCCGGATCCATTCTTGTTTCCGCAGCTCTTCCGGTATGGACGCAACAAACGCTTCGATGCCTGCAGAACGATGCTCGGCTAAAAGTTGCAGCATCCGGACGTAAGCTTCCCCATTGAATGGTTCAAGACGGATTACGTGTTCATACTGTTCTAAAGCTTTTCCAGGTTCTCCGAGCGCTTCTAATGAAAAGCCCCATCCCATTAAAACGGAGGTATCCATCGGTTGCTGCTTATGAAGCACTTGTGCTTGTTCAATTGCGTTTCGGTAAAGTTTTGCTGAATTTTTTTCTTCAGCCAACTGAATTGTTGCTTGCATCTGCAAACATGCCGCTTCGTAATTTCCGGTGCGTTTTACAAAAGGTTTTAATTCATCTGCAGCTTCTTTTGCCATTTCACGATCCAAATAGAGCTTGGCTAACCGGATAACCGGCATCTCATTTTCGGGAATTCGTTTAGCGGCTTCTTCATATAACGTAATGACGGTTGAAATTGTTCGGAGCTGTTGAGCTTTAAGATACATTTTTCCGAAAACGCCCTTTTTCTCTGGTTCTGCTACGGCCTCTTCTTCAAGAAACCACTGAGACAGATGATCAGCGCAATACGTTTCGGCCATTGCTAATTTTTCACCGCTCAGCCTCTTTTTCAACCGCTTACTGATCTCGTTCTTTTTGTCGGTTTCTGCGAGAATCCGGATATATTCCCCGTACAACCTTTCTTCCTCCGGTTGTTCAGTAATTAAATCTTCCAATAATGTTGCCGCACGATTTAACTCGCCTCTTCTCACGAGAAATTCCGCGTATTGATAATGAGAAGGAAATGCCCCGTTAACTGCTTTCGCCCGTTTGAACAATTCTTCTGCTTCTACAATAGCTCCTTCTTTTTCAGCACAATGCGCTTTGGCCACAAGCAGCCATTCTTCTGGCACTTGGTCCGACACATGCTCAAGCGTTTTCGAAATGGCCTTCACCGCTTCCTCCGTCGTTGCCAGATTGAATAACTCGTTGAAATCAAGTTCCAATGGATCATTTTGCAGAATATGAAGAGCCGCTGCAAATGCGCGCGAATTGCTGTCAATGGCTGAATATGAGCGCATTAATCCCTCGTGAGCAGAGGAATAACCCGGATCTAATTCCACACATCGAAGATAATTGCGAATAGCTTTGTCATGCCGGTTTGCTTCTTCCTCTAGCAAACCCAAACGGTAATAAGCAAACGGATTTTGTGAGTTCTCAGCAGACTGTTCGTACAATTTCCGCGCAAATTGTTGGTTTCCTGACAGTTCATGCAAATGCCCCTCATAGCAGAACAGCGTTTCATCGAGCTTTTTCTGTCTCAATTCTTTAAGCTTATTCAGCACACGATTTAGAAACAGTGGTTCTTCGCCAAACTCAGCGTATTGTCTAACCATATCCGAAAAGCCATCGAGCTCATGCTTTTCAAGCCCTTTTTCCAGGAAAGACACCGCAAGTTCTTTTCCCGCAAACTCCGGCCATTCGGCCCACAGCATCGAAGCAGTCCGAATAAAGTAAGCAATATCTCCTTTTTCTGCAAATTGGCTAACAAATTCTGCCGCTTCAGAAAAACGTTTTTGTTTGATTAAAGCATGAGCAATACATGTCACTGCAAACATGTCTTCCGGATCAAGCTCCAGCGCTTTTCGGTAAGCGGATTCCGCTTCTGTATACTGCTTTTTCTCTAATCCAATATGTCCCCGATAAAGATGAAGGACATCTTTATTTTTAGCTCGTTCCAGGCCTTTATGGACGACTTCCTCGGCTTGCTCCCAGTTCTCAGCTTCCATGTGAATTTCAGCAATTCTCAAATAAGAATAAGGTAACTCCACATCAATTTCAATGGCTTTTTCAAAAGAAGCGATTGCCTCATTCTCTTTCCCAAGAGCCAACAAACAACGACCAACTTCATAAATGTAATAGCCATCCTCTGGCTGTTCCAAATTCAGTTTCTGGAAGCGGGTCAATGCTTTCTCATAGGCACCAGACTCATACTGGATCAAACTGTGGGTGATTTGCACATAAATATCCGTCGGCAACTGTTCGAACGCAATTTTTGACCATTTATAAGCTTGATGTGTTTTATCCATATCAAGATAACAACGGGCAAGATGGCTATAAGCCAAAGGCTGGTAATGATCCAATTCAATTGATTGCTTCAATAATGGAATTGCCTGTATATGACTGTTTTGGCTCATGAGAATAACGGCTCTTAAAAACAACGCATAAGGACTCTTTTGCTCATTCACGTTTGCCAGACATGCAAGTGCTTCAGGCAGTTCGTCTTTTTGATAATGCATGTGCGCCGTTAGCAAAGACAGGTCCGAGTCTTCAGTTCCAAATTCCGTCCGAAGGCGTTCCAGCCACTTTTCATGCCGGGTTTTTGCACCTTCTGAAAACAAAGCGACAATCCCAATCACTGCAGCATAAAGCTCTTCCTCACGCTGATCTAAAAAGTCTAAGAACGCTTCGCTTTCATCTTCTCCTTCTTCATCTAGAAACTCGTACAGTTTCGTGAAGAACAGGTGCTCACTGTTGTTAAGAAGTCCCAGTAACTTTTTTTGCTCTTCTTTAACGAATACCATACTGAGCGAATCGGTCATTTTATAGTTTTCTTTTACATCTGCATAAGAAATCAAAAATGGCGACTGATCGTTCGGATCTTGAATGATCAACGCCTGCAGCCGATCATCATAACCAACTATTATTTGCACATGCGCATTGTTTTCGATCATCATGCTGAGCAGTACCGGAACACCGGCATCAATAATCTTTTTATAAACTTCTACTGAACCTTTAAAATACTGTGCCTTCAAGCCTAATGATTCCATATAAGCCATTGTGGTTTTCAATTTCGAACCTGTCACATCGAATACATGGGAAGCAATTTCGTCTTGATCAATTTCCATGCCAAATGCTTCAAGCATGATTGACAAAGAAGCCGGTACACAATAATCCAATTTCTGTACTTTTGGCGTCAACTTCAGCTCTTTTATATTCCCATTCCGCTGAATAGTCGTTTTTCCGTAAATCGTCTTTTCCAGCACATTCTGATTTTCTTGAATCCACGCTAATAACTCTTCCCACTTCTCCAGCTTATACAAACATTCTGCAGTCAAATAAATATAGTAATCCTGGTAGATATGAAACGGATTTCGTGCGTTGATTTCTTTTATTAGATGAATCGTTTCTTGATATCGCCCGAGATGACAAAGCCTTTTCACCTGCTCCATGGAAAACGACCAGTTTTCCGGATAAGCGGCTTGTCCCTTTTGCAGCATCTCCAGAGATTCGGCTTGCCGTCCTGTCATTGCCAAGAAATAGGCATACAGTTGCAGCACATAATCCTTTCGATTGGCCTCTTCTTGCAATAAAGCATTTTTAAAAATCGACTCTGCCTTTTCCCATTCCCCGCTATGCAGATAATAAAATGCTTCTACATCAGGCCATAGAATCCCCTTAGCTTCTCCGATTTTTTTTAGCTGCTCTTTTGCTTCTGGCAATCGGTTCAGCTGGCAGAATACTCGAAACAGGAGCTGATGGGCAGAGAAACGTTCTTCCGATGTAAAATCTGTATCAGAAATCCCATAAAGTCTGCTGACCATGCGCTCTTCCGCTTCCAAACTTTTCCCCGTTTCCAAAAGCCGCGTGCAATGCCAAGCAAACGGACGAAGCGTCCCAAACCGTTTATAGGCATGTGTAGCTAGAAAATTGCTGTATTGGTTAAGATCCGCTTGATCTGCCAAGCGAATCAAACGGTAATAATCATCTTCAGTTTCAAGTTCCTTAAGCCACATATGTAATTTACTAATCGATCTTTGCTTCCATAAAATTCGAATGGCTTCAATTAATTGATCCGCTGTCTGTATCTCTTTTGCTCTCATTTTCCCCTTGCCCTCATTTCTCCCTTATCCCCGCTTTTACGGTTGATTTATTATATTCTGGAAAATTCTAGCGTGCAAGAGATTTTTTGGTATGTTTTTTGCTTATTTGAGAAATGCTTAAACTGGCGAAGGTATTGCTTATATTGCTTGTAAAATTGAAAAAGGAAGAGAAAAAATGAGACGTGCTAGCCTTCATAGATTAAATCTTCTCCTATCCACTTTTCCCGCGGCACTTGAAACGATGCAACGATGAACAGGTAATTTTCCATATTAATACATTATTAAATTCTCTCTGTTTCTACACTATTTAAACTGTCAGGATTCTTCGATCTAAATAAACAGAAGCCTTCCTTATGTCATATTGGATGACTTTAAGGAAAGCTTCTTTCTTCTCTATTACTTTAAAACATTTTTAACTCACCACTTTAATTCTATTTCCCATAGCTCATTCTTTTCTATACACAACCTTAAGGTCATGCTCCCATTCCACTCCGTCATCCGACGCTTCCCACGAACCTTCGATCACCTTTCCCACTTCATCGATGGTACCGATAAAACGCTGAAAAAAGCTCAATGGCGTAAAGTCTGCTTTGTCCCGCAGCATTGTCCATGCTCCGTTTTCTAAAGTCATTTGATACAAACGCGTTATCCCCCGTGAATCGAAATAATGCAGCAAGTAGTGACCCGTGTTCGGATCAAAGTCATAAACAATCATGTTGTCCGGAAACTCACTTTTATCGATGTGCGTGCGCTGAACGATATACTTTTCTTCCAGCCATTCAAAGGTGGATCGTCCTGAAATCGGGTTTGGCAACAAATGCGGGTGAATCACGTCCATGTTCCAGGTGCCGATGAAAAAGTCCAATCGTTTCATCATTTCTTCTCGAGTAAATGGTTCCATGCCCAACATCCTCCCATTCCGCTATTTCCCCCTATATTCGTTAGCCGCTCTTCAAAGTCCTGTCTTTAAAAAACAAAAAATCCCTCAGCGATTCGTTATCGCCCGGGACTTGTTTTGTTTTAACTGTATAAGCCGCTCTAGGCGCGGACGGTTATAGCGCTGCGCCAAAATGAACGGGAGGTTGAAGAGAATGGCATAAGCCGCGTTCAGCCAAAAGGCCAATGGCGGATTCCACAGCAAAAAAAGCGGCAACGGCATCAATAGCACCCAATGCGTGAATTCCGCCCTTCTGGATTCGACAAGGAATTCAGCCAAAGACGCAGCATCGTTTCCGTGGAGCGCCTTTTTGTTGTAGGCACTTTTGAAAATCATGGCACCGTCCGGAAGCTTCCCTTTCCATGCTTTTATTCGAAAAAGCTGCTGCCACAACTCGCCATGGCGTTCAAAACGGAACGACTGAAACAGCCGGCCACGGCGCTCGAACGAGTGAAAAGGCAGCAGCGACGCGCCATAAGAAAGAAGAAGATGAAAAAACAGCCATGCGGCCACATCCACCAATACCATCCAACCGATGGCTAATTCTATGAAAGGCATACCCGAATCACCTCGGCACCTTAATTAGATTTTGGTTTCTTCTTCTGGAGCTGGTCGCGCTTGACGATTTTATCGCTCACTTGCTGGCCGCTCAATGTCACCATCGGCATGCCGCCGCCGGGATTGACCGTTCCCCCGACAAAATACAGGTTGTCGTACAGTTCGCTTTCTTTTTGGTGCTTGAAGCCTTTGTTTTTCTTTTTATCGGAAACCGTGCCGTAAATCGCTCCGCGGTCAGATCCGTACGTCCGTTCAATGTCATGCGGCGTCCAGACGTCGCGCGTTACAACATGGTCACGAAGACCAACAAGACCCATGCGCTCTAATTTTTCGAGAACGCGTTCTTCAAACTTCAGATACTCCTCTTCGGTGAACGGCTTATCTTGGATATACGGAATATGCGGCAAGATCTTCAAGTTTTCGTGGCCAGGAGGCGCTTGAGACGGATCGGTTTTATTGGCATTGACGACATAAATCGTCGGATCATCCGGCAGTTCGTGTTTTTTGAACACTTGATCCATCGTTTTCTCCAGGTTGTCCGAAAAGAAGAAATTGTGGTGATTCAAAAACGGATATTCCTTTTTCACACCCAAATGCAGTACCAGGCCGGAGCTGGACGGTTCAAATTTCTTTTCCAGCTTTTTCACAAACTTCTTATCCGCAGCGACCATCTTTTTGTAAAACGGAATCACTTCCATGTTCGATACGTAATAATCCGCTTTTTTTAGCGTTCCGTCTTCCAGTTCGACCGCTTCGATCCCTCTGTTTTTATCCGTATGAACGTGCATAATGCCTAGCCCTGTGTGGATGTCTACACCCGCTTCGACGGCCAGTTTCGTTAAGCCTTCCGCTAATTTGTGCATGCCGCCTGGCACGTACCAGCAGCCTTGCACGTGCTGCATGTAAATCATCATGTTGAGAACCGCCGGCGCTTCGTACGGAGAAGAACCGACGTATTTGACGAAATACGACAGCATGTCGCGCAAATGCGGGTTGCTGATTCGCTTAGAAAGCGCACCATGCACCGTTGACGTCAAATCAAATCCTTTTAAAGACGCGATGACGCCTTGCGCTGCAATGACTTCTTTTGTAGAATCAAGGCCTTTTTCAAAATAACCCACTTCTGTCGCCTCGTAAAGCCGCTTCGCGTACTTTAAAAAGGCATGGTATTCTTTGATGTCCTCGCGGGTAAGCGTCGGATTTCCCCATTCCATCAAGCGAAGATCCCCATACAAATCCAACACCGTACCGTCCGGAAAGAACGAGCGCCATTCGCGTTTGAGCCGCTTCATTGGAACGTAATCACTCATGCGCTTCCCGCTGCCGAGAAACAATTTATCGAAAATGTGCGGCATCGTCAAAATGGACGGGCCAAGGTCAAAACCGAAGCCGTCCTGCTCCAGACGGTTCAATTTCCCGCCAATGTGGTCATTTTTTTCATATAAAGAAACCGCGTACCCGTTTTGTGCCAGCGAAATGGCGGCAGACAAGCCGCCCAGGCCACCGCCGATCACGAGTACGGATTTGGTAGGATTCGTCATACAGGTACCGTCCTTTTATCCAAATTTTTTATTTAGCCGACTCCGTCAAAATCCGGATCATTTCGCGTTTCGTTACGTAGTTTTTCTTCGCAAAACAATCGTAATTGTTTTGGCGGACGCTTCCTAAAATGCCGCGGTACACTTGGGCGGAGACGCGTACGGGAGCTTGGCTGTCTTTGTCAAAGTATGGAATACAGCCGAGAAACTCGTCATACAGAAATTCAGCACGCCTCGCCAACAGTTCCCACACTTGGATAAAGCTTTCGTTGATCTCGGCATTGGCCAATTGGCTGGCGCGGTATCCTGCTCGTTGAAGTTCTTCGACTGGAAAATAGATTCTTCCTTTGTCGCGGAAGTCTTCGCCGACGTCCCGCAAAATATTTGTCAATTGCATCGCCACTCCTAAGCTGACGGCTGCATCCGTACAATCTACATCGGAATCTGATGCAATGATTGGCAACAGCATGCGCCCAACAGAACCCGCTACGTAATAGCTGTACGTTTCCACGTCTTCCAGCGTTTTCGGAGTCGAAAACGAAATGTCCATCCGCTGCCCTTTGATTTGGTCATAAAAAGGTTCGAGGTTCATTTCATACTTGTCAAATACTACACGCAGCGCACGCCACAACGGATGGTTGACTTCTTGTTTTTCCGCAAAACGGTCAAGGTCTGCGGTTAAATGATCCAGCGCTTTTAACTGCGCGGCACTACCAAGATTTTCATCCACACTGTCATCCGCCGTCCGGCAAAATGCATAAATGGCGTAAACAGCTTGCGCTTTTTCCTCGGGAAGTTTGGAGAAAGCGTAATAAAAGCTTTTGGAATGGCGTTTGATGATTTGTTCACAAAACGCAAAATCGTCTAAAGCGGACATTTGAGCAGTCATGGAAAGCTCCCCTTTCAACGGGTGTGGAATAGGATCCCTTTGTCATCATGCAAAAGTTCTTCCGTGGCAATACGAGAGGACAATAAAACAATCGGAACACCGGCCCCTGGATGTGTACTGCTTCCTGTGAAGTAAAGGTTTTCGCAATGAGTCGCTTTGCTTTGCGGGCGCATGTGATTGCTTTGCGCGAGTGTCGGCTGAAGGCCGAACGTTGCGCCATTGTAAGCATTGAACCGGCGCTCAAAGTCAGGCGGCGTCATATACGATTCCGAGACGATTTCTTGTTTTACGTTTTCAAAGCCTTTGACTTTTTCCAACGCATCTAAAATATTGTTGCGGTAATGCTGGATCGTTTCATCATCCCATTCATACTGGGACACCGATTTATCGGATACCGGAACAAGTACATAAAGCCCGTCTTTTCCTTCAGGTGCAAGGCTTGAGTCCAGCTTAGATCCAATGTACACGTAAAACGAAGCCGTATCCAGGCGTTTTCCTGAAAAGATATCATTTAAATTGCGTTCCAATTCTTCATTGAAAACAAAGTTGTGGGCATTTTTCACTTCATCGTATTTTTTGTCCATTCCGAGATACATCAAGAAACACGAGCACGAATATTTCATGCTGTCGATTTTCTTATCGGTGTATTTCCCTTTTGCTTTTGGCTCAGTCACCAGGTTTTTCATGGCGTACGGGAAATCGGCGTTGCACATGACAAAGTCTGATGCAACAAATTCGCCGTTCACTTGAATGCCGATGGCTTGTCCGTTTTTGATGACAATTTCATCAACGGGCGAATTGTAGTGGACCGTGCCGCCCATTTCTAAAAATAAGCGCTCGAGCGATTGGGCCAAGGTATACATGCCGCCTTTGATGAACCAGACGCCGTAAAGGAATTCAATCATCGGGATCATCGTATAAAGAGACGGGCCGCTATAAGGAGAAACGCCGATGTACAAAGTTTGGAAACTGATCATTTGTTTCAAGCGTTCGTTTTTAATGTACTTGCTGATAAACGTATCGGCATTGTCGAACGTCTTCAGTTTCAAGCCTTGGCGCAGCGTCGAAGGATTGTAAAAGTCCGATGGTTTACGGAACGGTTTTTGAAGAAAATGTTCTTTGGCGACTGCAAAGCGGCTATAGATTTCTTGCAAGTATTTAAAGAAGCCTTGTGTATCTTCTTCGCCGAATGACTCGAGTGTTTTGGTCAATTCAATCAAATCAGAGCTGATTTCATAATGATCATCTGGAGAACCTTCGAAAAATACGCTGTACATAGGGTCTAAACGCTGCATCGGAATGTAATCGTCCGGATCAACACCGCATACTTCAAATACTTCGCGGTAAAGTTCAGGCATCATGACGATGGTTGGGCCGAGATCGAACTGGTAGCCGTCTTGCTGAATGCGGTTCATCTTCCCGCCTGCCATCGCTTCTTTTTCATAGAGTGTAACTTCGTATCCTGCACGCTGCAAACGGCAAGCGCTTGCAAGACCTGCTACGCCTGCCCCGATGACATTAACACTTTTCTTCAAACGAATCTCCTCAATTCTCACTTTTAGTAGAATGCATGTTGTATAAGGTTTTTCAAAAAAATGTACAAGGTTCAATCGAATTCTACCGTAATAGTTTCTCTTATTCCCTCGTTATAAGGTTTGAAACATTCTTTGTGTAATTTTTGTATAATGTTTATATCTCATTAGTATAAGGGAACACAATAAAAAATACTAGGATCTCTTTTAGAAAAGAGGCAAGACCCAATGAACCCAAACCCCGAACATGAGCTTTTTGTAAAAGAAGTGTCTGAGCTGACCGGTTTGTCCCGCCAAGTCATCCGCAAATGGGAAGAGCGATACGGATTGATCTGCCCGAAACGCCATGCCAATGGCTACCGTGTCTACACAGCCCAAGACGTGGCAACGTTATTGACAATTTGCCGATTGCGCGAGCAAGGCCATTCAATGAAAGAAGCGCTCACTTTGTTTCATTCGCAGCAATCACCTACGCTGGTTGCGAAAGCGCCGTTAAGCGAAGATGTGCTTGTCCTGTTGGAAAAAGGCGCAAAATACGATGAAGCAGGCTTATTGCTATTATTGAAACAAGCCCTTCACCGTTACGGATTGGAGACTTTTTTAAGTACCATCATTCAGCCTTTGATGCGCGAAATCGGGAACCGTTGGGCGAGCGGCGCATGGGATGAAAGCCAAGAGAACATCACGAGTTTGCTTATCCGCGATTTTCTGGTAGGCGTTCGGCGAAATTTCGAGCTTGCAGAAGGCGCCCCGCTTCTTCTCGGGAGCTGTTTGCCGAACGAAACGCACGAAATTCCGCTGCACATTATTTTACTCCAAGCGATGATGCACGGGTGGCAAACGGTTGCCGCCGGCCCTTCCCCGAAACTGTCGTCGATTGAACGCTTAGTGCAGCAGTTAAAACCAGAGAAACTTTTATTGTCTGCCACCACAACATTGCCGTTTGAACAGAACCCAATTTTGTTTGAGCAATTGGAGGCCCTAGCGGAACGATGCCCATTCACCGAGTTCTTCATAGGCGGGCACGGCATTTTTGCACATGAAATCTTTTTAAAGCCGAATCGGATTCGGGTTGTTTATTCAATGGCGGATGTCTTGGAGAAACGCTAAAAAGCCCAGGAAGAAAAAGCAATGCTTTTTCTTCCTGGGCTTTACTTGTTTTGCGTCCGGTTTTCAATATGCACTTGTATTTCCTCTAAACTCGGGTATCGATCAAGACTGCGGGTAACTACAATACTGGCCAACGCATTTGCAAATTCCAGCATTTTTTCGGGCGAAAAATCATGATGGAATCCGTAAAGAATGCCCGCATCAAAACTGTCTCCTGCTCCTACTGTATCTATCGCATTGGTATCAAATCCTTCATCTCGATAGATTTGATTATCGATCGACGCAATCGAACCAGCCGGGCCATTTTTGATTATTACGTTTTTAGCGCCATTTTCTTTAAAGACTCGTATCATGTTTTCCGGTTCAGATTGCTTGGTTAAATAAGAAGCCTCTTCTTTATTGGGCATGAAATAATCGATATGCGGAAGCAAACTCAATATTTCCTGCACTTGTTCCTCATTCCAGCCATCGATGTCGGAATTGGCGTCCAGGAAAGTCGTTTGACCTTGATTTTTAGCATCAACTAAAGCCTTTCTTGTTCCGTCGTAGCCAAAATTCGGCAACAAAAAATAACCATAAAACATCACAGCCCTGCACTCCGGCAATTGTTTTGCACTCTTGACGGTTTCGTATGTAAATTCCGTTAAGTTCCCAAAGTGCGTTAAAAAGAAACGTTCAGAACTTTGGTTTACAACTCCGATGGATAAGGACGTGTCGCTTTCCGTGCGCTTAATCCCGTCTACCACTTTCGGCTGCAGTTCTTTGTAGATTAAGTCTCCATAATAATCGTTGCCGAGCAGGGAGACGATCAGCGGTTTTTCCCCTAACTCGCTCAGCGGCAGCAAAACATTCGCAATTCCACCAGGCCGCAGTATGCTGCTTTCCATGACATATTCCGATCCGAATTTCGGTTGTTCATTCAGATGGGAAAGGATTAAGTCTATATTGAGGTTCCCAACTAAGCCGATCATTATTGTTTCCCCGTGACCTTGCTGATGAGAGAAGCTTCCCCTGCCACTAAGCCTTTTTTCTCGCACAACTTAATCGCGGCAATTTGGACGACGCAGGAATAAATTATCGGGCTGACAAACTCATGCACCGAGTTGATGGGAATGGACACAATATTTTTTTCCACCAAAGGTTCATCGGAAACATAAATTACTTTTCCGCCATGGCCTGCAATTTCTTTCGCCATTTCTTTGTTCAGTTCATAGGTTTTGCCGTACGGATTGAACAAGATGCACTGAAACTTTTCTTTCAGCAGTTCCAGAGGGCCGTGCCGGAATTGCGCTGAAGATAACGATTCCGAAAAAATCCGTGACGTTTCTTTTAACGTCAGCCCGCCTTGATCTGCCGTAATGACACTTGGCCCTCGTCCAATGAGCAGCAAAGGCCAGTTGGGATCAATCGTTTCAGACAAGATGGCACCGATTTCCTCGAATCTAGTCGCCAACACTTCTTCAATAATGTCGGCTGCTTGAAGAATTTCGTTTTCGAGTGATCGGCCAATTTCCTTAGCTGCCAAATACAGCATGAGCGCTACCGTAGTCGTAAAGGATTTGGATGAGGCAATGGCTTTTTCCGGTGTGGCTTTCGTGTAATAAACTGCAGATGCAGCAGTTGAAATGGAACTGCCTGGGCTATTTGTGATCGCTTGTGCTTTTTTAAATTGATTGGCGATTTCTTTCGTCTCCACACTTTCCCCGCTTTGAGAACTTAAGAAAACATTATAATTCTTCAACATATCCATTTGATAATGCAATAGCTCAGAACTGTCGATCGCTTGAGCCTTTCCGCCAAAACTGTTCAGATAAAGCGCAGCAAGCTGTGACGCGGCAAGCGAGCTGCCCATTCCGGAAAACAAAATTGGCTTATCGGAATCAATGGAAAGTTCGGTATTGCTATTTTCTTTAATGGTATCTTTGATTGCTTTCGGCTGTTCAAGCACTTCTTGATAAAACAGACTCATCCTTCCATCATCCTTTCACAGATCCTTCTGATAGGCCGCTGATGATATACCGCTGCAAAATCAAGGCGAGTATGATAGGAGGTATTGACCCTAAAAACCCTGCTGTGATTTGCAGCCCAAAATCGACCATCCCTTTTTGCGAAAACTCGGAAATGGCTACTGTCAGCGTTTTTGCGTCGTAAGTTGATGTGAAAATAGTAGCGAACATAAATTCATCCCATGAGATTAAAAAGACGAAGATAGCCGTTGCGATTAACCCTGGAGCAGACAACGGAATAATAAACCGGAACAAAAACCGGATGTGAGTTGCACCGTCCATTAAAGCGGATTCTTCCATGTCTTTAGAGATGGAACTGAAGAACCCCTGCAACAGCCAAATTACGAATGGCAAGTTAAAAATGGTGTAAATCACGATTAATGTCCCAACATTATCGATCATGCCGGCTCGGGCAAAGATGATATATAGCGGAATGAGCAAGACGATTTCCGGCACCATCCTCAATCCCAACACGGACATTAAAAGTTGGCTTTTTCCTTTAAACTGAAACCGCGCATAAGAATAAGCGGCGAACATGCCGATCGCAATGGACAGCACCGTAGTCGACAGCGAGATGACCAAACTATTTCGGAGTGCTAAGAAAAATGGCGGAGCGCCGCCGCTGTTCGCTTCTCCTGCAAATAAATTTTTATAGTTATCAAACGTGACTTCGCTCGGTATAAAATGTGTCGTTTTTGCGTTCAATTCTGTGCTTGGCGTAATGGTTGCCATAAACAGCATGTAAATCGGCAATAGCGTAAAAACGAGCACCAAGAGAACCCCGACGTAAAGAAAGAATTTTTTCAGCCGTTTTTTTCTCATTTTACCTACTCCAAATCCTTGTAGAGTAATTTGATATAGATGAAAGCAAATAACAAAACAAATAAAGACATCAAAAAGGCAATGGCTGCCCCGAAACTATACTTCCCAAACATCATCGTTTGCTGATAAGTCAAGAAAGACATAACCTGGGTGCCTTCTGCCGGCCCCCCGCCCGTCATAATGTAAATAAGGTCGAATATCTTGAATGCTTCCATTGTCCGCAGAACCAACGTGACGAGAATCGCGGGCGCCAATAAAGGAAACGTGACATTAACGAACCGCTTCCAACTGCTTGCTCCGTCTATTTGCGCTGCTTCGTACAAAGAACCCGGTATCGACTGGAGAGCAGCCAGCAGCAACAAGGCCACCAATGCCGTATTTTTCCACACATCGGCAATAATGATGGCGTTTAATGCCGAGAAGGCAGATCCAAGGAAATTGATGTATTCTCCTTCCTCGATAAAGCCAAGCTTGGCAAGCACCCCATTGATTGCACCATGATTTGGATCATAGAACCAACGCCAAAGAACCGCATTCACAATAGTAGGGAAAGCCCATGGAATCAACATGATTCCACGGACAAACCCTCTGCCGATAAATTTTTCATTTAGGATTAAGGCAATGCTCAACCCGAGGAACAACTCCAGGCCAACCGATACAAAAGTGATGTACAGCGTCCGGCCTAACGTGCTCCAAAATGTGTTGCTTGTCAGAATCTCTATATAGTTTTTAAACCCTACAAAACTCCACAATTCCGAATCGCTCAGTTTGTTAACATTTTGGGTAAGATCAATAAAACTGATAAACAAAGCATAAATGATCGGCACCAGTATCAAGCAAATAACGACAATAAAACTGGGAGTTAAGTAAAGGTAAGGCCGCAACTTCTTCATGCGCTCACTCCATAATCATTCTCTTGGGCATCCAGATGCCGGGAATGCTTATTGTTGTTTTAGTTCTTCAGCTTTTGCAGCCGCTGCATCAAGCGCTTCTTTCGGGCTCTTATCACCGATCAACGCCGCTTGCAACTCATTTTGCAGTGTTTTCGAAAATTCGTTGTAATTGACCAGAGACGGTCTCGATAATGTGTGTTCAAGCTGCTTGCCCATGTTTTCAAATTGCGGATTGCTGCCGGTCAGATCGGCATCGGTATACAAATCGCTCCAAATCGGCAGTGAGCCGGCTTCGGTGGATTGTTGTTTTTGAATATCTTTGCTTGCTAAAAACTCAATGAATTTCCACGCCTCTTCCGGATGTTCACTTTGCTGGGAAACGCCAAGATACATCGAACCAGTCGCTGTCGAAGATTCTGTGCCATTTGCTCCTGGAGTCAACGCAACTTTAATCTTATCTTTTACCGGCGAATCATCACTGTTCAATTCTCCCCAGTAAAACGACCAGCCCGAAACGAATGCTGTTTTGCCTTCCTTGAAGCTGTCCAAAATTTGTCGGTCATTGGCGCTAACTGCTGATGAATCAACTACACCATGTTTGCCCATCATATCCACCATGAATTGCAAAGCCTGCTGACCTTGTTCATTGTTGAAAACAATATTGCCTTGCTCATCCATATACTGCCCACCGTGCGATCCAAGGAATTCAGTAAAGTAGCAAACAAGTCCCTCATTTGCACTGAAGCCCCAGTTGCTCGCTTTCCCATCAACCAACCCTTTGTCCTGAAGCGCCTTGGACATTTCAACAAATTCGTCCCATGTAGCCGGTGGAGCATCATAGCCCGCTTGCTTTAATAGGTCTTCGTTGTAATAGAAAAACAGAACGTCGTTGAACATTGGCAGCCCATAGTATTTATCGTTATACTTCGTAATGTTCAAGCCGGATTCCAAAATTCCTGATTTCATATCTTCTGTAAGGTTGTCGCTGACATCTTTGATAAAGGCACCTTCCGCATATTCAGCTGTCCAAATCTCATCCACGTCCACTACGTCATAGCCGCCGCTGCTGCCGCTGTTGAAAGAAGCGATTTCTTTGTCGTGAAGCTGGTCGTACGCGACCGATTCCATGTCGATTTTAATGTCGGGATTTTGTTTTTCAAATTCGTCGATTACCCCCCCGCGGAAATCCGCAAAATCGTCACTGGATAAAACTTTGAGCGTTACTTGGCCAGCGCTTTCACCGGATCCCTCTCCCGAATCATTACCAGACTGGCAAGCCGACAAGATTAACACCGACGACAACAAAAGTGTGCTGAACATCTTTTTCATTATCCAAGCCCCCTTAAATGTATAAAAGCTATTTCAAAAAAGTTAGTAAACTTCCTTAACAAAGTGGATGTTGTAATAAATTATGAAATACTTCAAAAGATAATGCAACAAATATTTTGACTATTTAATAAACTTTTTCAAAACTCGATTACACTCTCCGAACGGGAATTTGAAACTCTTTATCAAATACAACGGCAGCCGCACTTTGCACCCCGATATTATTAGACGAACTGTTTAAAGCCGCTGGACCTTCTAGAGGCCGGATAACAACAGTGTCGAGGTTGGCAATGGTCCGTTTCTCAACCATATCCAGCAGCGGCTCGCTGATAAATGGCCAAAGCTTGTTCATTTCTCCGCCCAAGTAAATGGCTTCAGGATTAAACAAATGAATCAGATTGACTATTCCGATCCCCATATACATGCCAGCTTTTTGGACAACCTCTTTTGCAATCGGATCTTCTTTTTCTAAAGCCTCGTATAACTGCAGCGTTGTAATGGCTTCTTCGTTTTTCCACTGGCTCGTTGGACTTTTCTTTGCCAGCAGCAAAATGTCTCGTTTAATCGCTTCCAGATCTGCATGGGCTTCCAAACATCCCTGATTTCCGCATTTGCACTTTGGCCCGTCTAAACTTATAAAAGTATGGCCGAACTCTCCTGAATTCCCTTTGGATCCAAGATAGATTTTGCCGTTCGTGACAATGCCAGCACCAATTCCGATGCCCGCTTTGATGACGATAAAATTTTTCAAGTTTTGATTGTTGCCGAACCATAATTCTCTTAAAGCCATGGCTTTTACGTTATGTTCAACATATGTTTTGATGTTGTATTTCTCAGCAAACAGTTCTTTTAAATTGACCGAATTCCAATTTTTAATCGTATTTGACGAATAGACGTATCCGGCTTTCGAATCGATCTGGCCCGGTGAAGAAATGCCGATTCCCATTACCCGTTGTTCATCGATTTTTGATCGTTTAAGCAATGCATCGATTCCCTCAAACATATGCTGAATGATTTGATGTTTCGTCGTGGCCGATTCGATCGGCACGGCAATGGAATCAAGAATTTGGAGCCCCATGTTGGCAAGTGCAACGGTGATGCTGTCAGGGTTGATATCTATCCCGATCAGATAAATACTTTCTTTGTTGATTTTAATCATGACGGGCCGCCTTCCACCGCCAGAAGTGCCTAGTCCGACCTCCATGATAAAATTCTGTTCCTTGAGGTCTTCAATAATACTTGATACTGTAGGCCGTGATAATTTGCTGATTTTTGCCAATTCAGCCCGGGATACTGCTTCCTGTTTCAAGATAAGATTAAGCAAGACTTTCTGGTTGATGGTTCTCGCAAATTCCGGATTTCCTCGTATGATGTCTTTCAACTCAACACCCTCCTTTAAGAGAAACTTTGTTAAATCGTATTCTAACTTACTTTTCAGGTTTCGTGTAACTAATTATTCACGGTGCTTCACACAATAAGCTAGTTCTGCCACCCCAACACAAAAAGCGCTGCCGGTTAACCTGGCAGCGCTTTAATTGGTTAGTTAATCGCAAAATACTTGCTTGCCTTTGGATCAAGTCCGAACAAATCTTTCTTTCCACGCATCCTTCAACAGCGGGGTTGCTTCGCCGATGCTGTACAGCTGCAAATCATGCATCGCTCTTGTACAAGCCGTATAAAACGATCGGCGCAGGCGCTCATCGTCGTATACTTTCGCGGAAGCGTCGTAAATAATTACCGCATCGAACTCAATGCCTTTTGCCAAATAGGTCGGAATGACGACAATGCCCTCTTCGTATTCGGCAGTGCCGCTTTTAATAAGCTTCAAATCTTCAATGTTCGACAAACCTTCATAAGCTTGTTTGCTTTCCTCGGCCGATTTGCAGATCACGGCAACACTGTTAAAGCCGCGGCTTTTAAATGACTCAATTTTTGATTCGATGCTGCGGTGCAGGTCGTTGCGATCGGCGACTTGCGTCACTGCCGGCCATTCACCGGCGCGTTCAAACGGAATAATGTGTTCGCCGTTAGGCACGAGCTTGCGGGTGAATTCAATGATCGGTTTTGTGGAACGGTAACTGCGTGTCATGTTGATCAGTTCCGTTTGATCCGGTCCGTACAAGCTCTTCAACGCATCGAAATCGTCTTGTTCGTTTGCGTGGGCGAATATCGCCTGGTTAAAATCGCCAAGCACCGTCATTCGGGCGGCCGGGAATAAACGCTTTAAAAACTCGAACTGGAACGTTGAATAATCCTGCGCTTCGTCCACGATAATGTGGCGGATGGAGCTGTTCACTTGGAAACCTTGAATCAGTTCTTTTAAGAGCAAAAAAGGCGTCGCGTCTTCGTAAGCAAGTTTGCCTTCATCCAAATTTCTCAGCGTCACCCGGCAAATCTCTTGCCACTCTTCAGGCATTTCGCCCTCCATCCATTTGTGAATTTGGCGGGAATCCGAAAACAGCTGCTTGTAGATCGCTTTGACGTCAATAAACCCGAGCGCTTTCACATGTTTGCGCAGCGGCTTTAATTTCTGTTGGACAATCAAACGGGCCAAAGCCTCTGGCGTCACTTCGTAATCGGCCGCCGCTTCTCCGGTCAGCCCGCTTTTTTTCGCCAAGAAGTTGTGGGCTTTGTGGAATTCGTCGTCGCTGAGAAGCTCGATTTTCTCTTGGACCCACGGCTTTGCCATTTCGGCTTTGCGCGTTTCTTTTATTTTCTGAAGCAGCCAATTCTGCAAGTTCTCCAGCCGGTTGTGGAAGCGGAGCGAGGTGTCGGCTTCGTAAAACCGTTCCGCGATTTGCTGAGCAGTCACAATCGGTTTGCCTCTGAAAACTACATCTTCAAATTGCATGCCAGACAATTCCAGCGACTTCCGGTAGGATTCAATCGCGCGGAAAAAGAAACGGGACGCTTTAAACTGGATGCCTGCAATCCTTGCTTCATAAGAAGGGCTATTTGCAGCCGTTAGCACGTATTCCAATTGCTCATACGGATTTTCCAGGTGGAACTCCCCGCTCAAGCGATGGTCCAGATACTCCTGGAACGTCACTTGCTGCATATTTTCTTCTCCGAGTTCCGGCAAGACATTGGAGACGTAACTGTTGAACATGGAATTCGGTGAAAATAAAATAATTTGATCCGGCCGGAGATGCGCCCGGTATTTATAAAGCAAATACGCAATACGCTGCAGCGCGGCCGATGTTTTCCCGCTGCCCGCTGCACCTTGAACGACAAGCAGCCTGCCGCTGTCATGGCGGATGATGCGGTTTTGCTCTTGTTGAATGGTCGCGACGATATTGTGCATGTGTTTGTCGGTGCCTTTGCCCAGAACTTCCTGCAAAATTTCATCGCCGATGGTCAGGCTCGTATCGAACATCGATTGAAGCACACCGTCCCGGATCAAGTATTGCACTTTTTTCTCCAACATTCCGTTGACTTCACCTTCAGGCGTTGAATACGCAGCAGGGCCTGTTTGGTATTCATAATAGACACTTGAGACCGGCGCTCGCCAGTCGTAAACGAGAAAATCTTCGCCATCGGAATCCATGAGTGTGGAAATGCCGATGTAGACTTGTTCTTCCGCCTTTTCGCCTTCTTCCAGAAAATCAATGCGGCCGAAATAAGGAACGTCTTTCATTCGCCGGAGCTTGGACAACTTTTGCGCAGCAACTTTCTCGGTGCCTTGGTTCGCTGACAAGGCTTGCGTTTCTTGTCTTAATCCGATAATCGTCTCGAGAAAATCATCAAAACTATCGATGTTCACTTTGATTTCATCCCAAAAGTGTTTGCGGGTATAAACGAGTTCTTTTTGGCGTTGAGAACTTTCTTTTTCCAGCTTTAAAATTTGCGCCTCTATCTCCTGGACTACGCGATTTACTCGTTGCTGCTCCTGGTGAAACACTGAATCCACCCCAACCACTCCTTCAGTATTTTTCGTTTGACAAACCAAGAATTATGGCGTATAATATAAAATAGAGATAGTCTATACCAACAATAATTTATTCATATATCTATATAAATTTACCACAGATCCCCGCTTTTTTCAATGCGTTGGGCTGATTTTCTATGCTTGTCGAACCATTATATTTTTACGTTTATAATCATCCTATAAGGGTGTTTTTTATTGCCAAATTTCCGATAAAATCTCACTTTCAAACAATAAAGGCGTTGCCAAGGACCTGTCAGGGTTTAGGCAACGCCTTTTTTAGCATCCTTCTTTTTGATTTATTGAATGATCCGCTTTAGTGAAAAAAGAATGCCATCTGCTTCTTTTGATTATTTATTCAACACGACTGTTAAAGCAGCACACAACATTATATAATTTAAATAGTCAGATAATTAAATCATAAGGAGGAGCAACGTGAACAAAACTGTAGCTGAAACTCTATTCGTTAATCACTTTGTCGATGGCATTTTGGATCCGGAAAAAGAAATGTTAGGTCCTGTGAAAGATGGCGGATTTATTATTGCCAACACCGCACCGGGCTGTTGGGGGCCGATGATCACCCCAAGCATCAAAGGCGGCCATGAAGTGACGAAGCCAGTTTATGTGGAAGGGGCCGAACCCGGAGATGCGATCGCCGTCCGGATTCACGCCATTACGGTGACTTCCCAAGCAACGGCGTCCGGGAACGATCAAATGATTGCAGACCGCGCAGATGGCGATGGCTACGTAGCCGCTAAATGTTCGGAATGCGGAACGAAAAACCCGGAAACCGTCATTAAAGGCATCGGCATGGAAGCCATCCGCTGCGCAAACTGCGGAGCCGATGCCACCCCTTTTGTTTTCACAAATGGCTATACCATTTTCTTCGGTGAAAAAGGCGATGTCGGCCTCACATTGCCGCAAGAAGCAGCCGAAACAATTGCTAAAGCCGGACGCGAATACATGAGCACGCCTGAAGCTTCTGTGCAGAACCCAGTGGTGACGTTTGCGCCGCACGATTTAGTTGGCACAATGGCACGCATGCGCCCATTCCTTGGCCAATTGGGAACGACGCCATCTCGTCCAACGCCGGACTCCCATAATGCCGGAGATTTTGGTTCGTTCCTCGTTGGTGCAACTCATGACTACAAAAGCACCCAGGAAGAATTGGAGACGCACCGGACAGACGGCCACTTGGACGTCAACCGGGTGCGCGCCGGTGCTGTGTTGATTTGTCCGGTGAAAGTCGAAGGGGGCGGCATTTACCTGGGCGATATGCACGCCATGCAAGGCGACGGCGAAATAGCCGGGCATACGGCAGACGTTTCAGGCATTGCCCATCTCCAAGTGCACGTTCTGAAAGGCTTCAATATCCAAGGGCCGATCTTGCTGCCAAATATTGAAGACCTGCCCTACACGGCTAAGCCATTCACCGCAGCAGAACGGCAATCGGCCCAGCAAATCGCTGACAAATGGAACGTCACCAAAATTGAAGAATCGTATCCCGTCTCCTTCATCGGATCCGGGCCGAATTTGAACGATGCAACGGAAAACGGACTGAACCGCGCCGCTGAATTTTTCGGCGTGACCGTTCCGGAAATCATGAACCGCGCGACCATCACCGGAGCCATTGAAATCGGCCGCCTTCCGGGAGTTGTCACCGTGACATTCTTGGCGCCAGAAGAGTATTTGAGAAAAACCAATTTATTTGAGCTGGTAAAAACCCAATACGGCTGATGTAAACAACCGCCATTTCCGTAAAGGAATGGCGGTTGTTTTTTATTTCGTGCCTTCTTTCATAGTGCGTAAAGAAACCACGGCTGAAAGCAGAATAAGTGTGAATACAGCAATTAAGACATTGGCTGGCAAAGCTGGCATATAGTTTTTAAGATCAAATAATATATGGTCCAATAAACCAACTGTTGATAGAGCGATGCTGAAGAAAGATAAACGCCGCATCCGAATCTCCTTTTTATTTTAGTTGTAATAACACTCAGTTGCCGATCCTCACAGCCTGCCCTCTGTTTTGCAGCACAGCCAAAATACTCATCGCAGCCAGCAAACTCGTCTTCGGGTTGCTCGGCATCGGGTTGTTTTCGACTTGCAGCTGCATCCGTCCGAAATCCCCTTCCGCTTCGATCGTGTGGGTATTTCGTTCAACGGCCGGATCAACGATAATGCGCACTTTCGTTTTCTCGACGCCGATCCCCGCAAGCGCAAGCACCAGCGCCACATTGATATTCTTCGGAAACTTCCCAATGGCATCAAAAGCAGAACCCTCAAATATCACTTTTTCTTCGTCCGCCTCAATCCCAAGAGATGCAGGTGATTTCCGTGTAATGATCTGCACATGCTTCAATCCGCCAGCCGCTTTCGCAGATTGCAAAACGTCCAATCCACCGATCGCACCGGATGGCAAATAAACGCGGGTGCCGGCAGATTCCGCCAACGTTTTGACTTCATTCAAGAAATCGATTTCCTTAAAAACGCCAATGCTGCTGACGACGAGGTCTTTCTTACTAGCCACCACGTCTTTCACATAAAGACCTGCCGCTTCCACTGTAGCAGCCTCCACAACAATATCGACTGGCGCCTTCAGAAATTCCTGGAAATCCGTGTGAAAATCGATTCCAAACCGGTCACTCAACCCTTTGCCCACTTCCCGATTACGTCCGAAAACGGCTGTGATTTTGCCGTTAGTCAGCTGATTATGGTTTATTTGCTCCAATAAATACGACGCAATATTGCCTGTACCGATGATTCCAATATTCATGCTCGCCCTCCTCACATAAAACTGTTTTTCAGTAACATGAGATCTACTGTTTTTGCGGAGCAAAAAGATGTTCGGCCGCATGTTTGAACGATTTCATTAAAAAGCCTCGTGCCCGCTGGCTGATTTCCGCTTTCGGGTGGATGATATCAAAGCCGTGGTAAGCGCCTTTAAACAGTTTGAAATCGACCGAAACGCCCGCTTTTCTCAAGTTCTCCACGTATTGAATGGTTTCATCCCGAAACGGTTCAATGTCGCCAACAAACGTTACGGCCGGCGGCAAATTGCGGTAATCCGCTGCTCGTGCGGCTGCTCCATAGGCCGGCACATCTTTTCCGAACAGTTCACCCAAGTATAATTTCCACGCCCAATGGTTGGTATCCGAATTCCACACATAGGCATTGTTTGCCTTCGCGGATTCCGTTATCATCCGGTCATCGATCATCGGATAAAGCGGCATTTGAAACGCCAAGTTCACGTCTCCCTTGTCTCGCGCATATAGCGCAATCGCAGCCGCCAAGCCCCCTCCTGCGCTCTCGCCGCCAACCATCAATTGATCGTTCCGAATGCCCAGCTCTGTTGCATGGTTTTTCATCCATACCAACACTATGTAACAATCTTCGAACGCTGCCGGATAAGGAGCATCAATTGACAACCGGTAATCCGGTGCGACAATGACGCAATCGCTCGTCTCAATTAACCGCTTGTACATGTCCCCGCTCATCTCCGGAACGCCTTGCGCATAGCCGCCGCCGTGGATCCACAACACCCCCGGCACATTTTTCACCGGTCGGAGCGGTTTGTAAATCCGGACGCGAACGGCGGACCCATCTCTCCGTTCCACCAGCACTTCGCTGCAGTCCAAGCCTCCAACGTCGTTCCCACGGAATCGTTTATCCATTTGCTGCTTGGAATTGTGCATCGACTGGACAAATTTCTTTTCGCTCGATTTTGTCACCAGCCGGTTCAATAACATTCCTCTGAACCGTAATTGTTTATTGACCATTTTGCGGGTTACGTTCACACCATTCTCCCCTTCGCCTACTGCACGTTTCATGGTTGCCTGTATTAAATTGTAAGTTATCGTATGACAATAAAACAGCAATAAACCATCCTCAATGCAACGTATTGTCGAACTGTTTCGAGTTATTTCTACACAGATACTAAAAATAGAAAAAAACCCAAACGTGACCACTTTTTAAGCGACCAACATTTTGGGTTCAGTTAACATTTCTCTAAGTCTTTTATTTCTTCGTTTTCTCTTTTATTTTATTCGCTACGTCGTCTTTCATGACCATGGCTTTGTCTTTGTAAATTGTCGCTTTTTCTTTGTAGTCGTCTTTGTTTTCTTCCCAGTGGGCTTTGCCTTTTTCGATCGACTTGTCTTTTAGGGCGTTCAGTTTGTCTAGAAATGCCATATGAATCATCCTTTCGCTCTACCCGCCGCCTGAAGCGGCAAGTTAAACTGTTTTAAGCATAGCGTATTTTCGAGGCTTTGTCGAAAACGGCTTTTCCACAAGATTTTCTGCGGTTATTGGTATACTAAATAAATGAAACGTGAAAAAAGGACGGGATCAATTGAAAAGATTAACGCCAACAGGCGAATTTCTATACACATACGCCTATCACAACGACGAGAAGGAATTATGCCACATGGAAATGCGCGCATTTTTCGGCAAAGATACAGAAGAGAAAATTTTAAAAAGCTCGTACGGCATTGACCCGAGCAGAAGCCCATTCATCAAAGAGCGGCTTGAAGTGCTGTTTGAAGCAGCGGACTTAGCCGGCATTTTACAGCAAGCAGCTGAAGTCAATATGGAAACGGCCACATTCAAAGTCATTTTTCCGAAGATCAACGACTTGGCTTTGACGGATAAAGTCGAATACGTGGAAAAACGGGATATTGAACGGCAGATTGGCGCGGCCATCACGGGGCGTGCGGATGTCCACAATCCCGATGTCACGTTTGGGCTGATTCCATTCGGCGGGCGCTGGTATTTCGGCAACTACGAGCAAAGTGAAGCGGTCTGGTTCAAGCACCAGCAAAAACCACGAGAATATTCCACTGCGCTCAGTACGAGAGTGGCTCGCGCAGTCGCCAATATCGCGGTGCCTAATCCGGATGGCATCAAAGCGATCGATCCGTGCTGCGGCATTGGAACGGTTTTGGTCGAGGCCTTGTCGATGGGCATCGACATTGTCGGGCGGGACATCAATCCGCTGGTCGTCGACGGTTCACGGGAAAACATCGCCCATTTCGGACTGACGGGTCAAGTCGAATTGGGGCCGATCGCCGACATCACCGAGCCATACGACGTGGCCATTATCGACATGCCCTATAACCTATATACGCACGCCACACCGGATGAGCAGCAGGATATCCTAAAACATGCCCGTCCTATCACCGAAAAGCTGCTCGTCGTGACCATTGAAACGATCGACGACATGATCGAACGAGCGGGCTTTGCCATCACCGACCGCTGCATCGCCAAAAAAGGCTTGTTCCTGCGGGAAATTCTCGTTTGCGAGCGAACAGAAATTGGAGTATAAGAAAAAAGCATCGTTTCGCAACGATGCTTTTTTGCTTTTTCCGGCTCCGGAAAGTATTTTGTCGATTTTGGAAAGTATTTGGACTGTTTTGGAAAGTATTTTGGGCATTCCGGAAAGTATTTGGACTGTTCCGGACAGTAAATCCTTATTTTTCCATCTTCAAAGACATTCCGTAAAGCAATTCTACAAACCGACAGCCAATTTATGCAATAAACGCCGCCGAAACAACGACCGAACTCAACGGATGTTTTTCGCCGTGTGAAAAACTCCCGAACGGAAAAAAGGGGCTGCCTCATAACTACAAAATATAGAAACGGCTAAGAAAAGCAACACTTTTCT
Organism: Planococcus sp. YIM B11945; assembly: GCF_050864155.1. NCBI lineage: Bacteria > Bacillati > Bacillota > Bacilli > Caryophanales > Caryophanaceae > Planococcus > Planococcus sp. YIM B11945. The sequence goes on from NZ_JBOZWR010000007.1 coordinate 220,750, forward strand.
TAGCCGTTTCTATATTTTGCTGACGGGAATGGAAGCGGCGAAAACCATGGGCTCCTGTCTCTGCATCGCTTCGCTAGCTTCGAGACATGAAAGAGCGTTGCATCGCTTCGCTGCTTCGTCGCAAAGAATCGACCGAACTCCCTTCGGTCGATTCTTTCCTGCGCAAGCCCGCGGAAAGCGTCCGCTGAAATGGACGTCAGCCCCTTTTGGGACAGCCCCCTTTTTCTCTTCTCAAGCCGGATAAATCGTCTCTTCTTCAAATTTCCCGGAACCTGGCAACCCTTCGATTAAATCCGACCCAAATAACGCGGCAGGTGTCTGACTGCCGGATGGGAAATCGCCGTCTAACAAGCGGCTCACTGCTTCAAGCGCTCCGTAAACGGTCACATCATAGACATTCGCTGTTTGGATCCGGACGGTTTTCACAATGCCGCCTGCATTGCGTGCTTCTCCCCAAATATAGGCAGGCGCTCCGGCGCGCAAAGCTTCATCCGGACCACTTACCCGCCGCTCTACCCAGTTCTTCAAGGCTTTTTGGATAGCCGGCAGCGCAAGCAAGGAGCCCGCTCTGCTGAATAGCCGCGCGCCGAGGATGCGCGATTTGTTCATCGGAATCCATGTGGAAATGTTCGGTATGTTGGTCGTGTAAAAAGCGGTCGACACATCTCCCCACGGAATCCCAATGCTTGAACGTTTGCCTCGGCCAAAATCGATCATCCGGCGCTGGCTCCCGAGCGGCACTGGGACAATCTTGCCAGTTCTCCGCTCTGCACTGCCCGAACCCATCCCTTCGATCATCGTTTTAAACGTGCCGGGTGAAATTCCTGAATCCGAATCAAACCCGAGTGACAGACTCACCGCGTCCGGCAGCAATTCTTTCAGACGGAGCGCCGTGCAATCTGTCGGGATCACATCAAACCCGGCACCTGAACAAAGGGTGATGCCGGCCTTTTTTGCTGCTGCATCTTGCGAAAAACTGTGCTCGAACACGGAGATCTCCCCGGTAATATCCAAGTAATGCGCTCCCGCCTCGAGGCACGCCTCAATCATCGGCGCACTGGTTTTTTTAAAAGGTCCGGCGCAGTGCAGCACAAGTGCGATGTCTGACAGATTTTCAGCCGCGTTTGCATCAACCGGGAAAACCCGGGCTTCCAGCTGCAGCTCGTCGCATAACGGTTTGAGCTTATCGGGATTCCGCCCGGCCAGCACCGGCCTCATGCCGCGCTCTTTCGCTTCTCTGGCGATCAATTCGCCTGTATAGCCATACGCTCCATAAATCAGCCACTTTTTCTCCACACTGCCACTTCCTTCTCCAAAGTTTTAAGCTTTTCAAAATCATACCTGTTGCGCTGAAACCTTTCAATTCTTAAGAAAACCATTTAGTTTTGATGCAGCCTAAGAAAAGTCTTCCTGAGCTCTTCATTTGGGATTTTCCACCTTCTTTTGCTACACTGATGAATGGAACTGATTGATACTAGAGGAGCTGTTCATATGCAAAACTTAACAGGAAAAAATGCCTTAATTACAGGAGCTGGGAAAGGCATTGGCCGGGCGACTGCCATCGCTTTTGCAGCAGAAGGCATAAACGTCGGGCTTATCGGACGTACGGCAGCCAATTTGGAAAAAGTGCAAGCTGAACTTGAACAATACGGAGTGAAAACCGTATTCGCTGTGGCGGACGTTGCTGACATGGAAGCCGTCAATGCAGCAGTCGAACACATCACGGCTGAGCTTGGACCAATCGATATTTTGATCAACAATGCCGGCATCGGGAAATTCGGCAAGTTCCTTGAGTTGTCGCCTGATGAATGGAAAGGCATTATTGATACCAACTTGATGGGTGTTTATTACGTAACTCGCGCAGTGCTGCCGCAAATGATCGAACGCGCATCTGGCGACATTATCAATATTTCTTCAACGGCCGGGCAAAAAGGTGCGCCAGTGACAAGTGCTTACAGTGCGTCGAAATTCGGGGTTCTCGGACTTACGGAATCGTTGATGCTGGAAGTCAGAAAGCACAATATCCGTGTCAGCGCTTTGACACCAAGCACCGTTGCCACTGATTTGGCGTTTTCGGAAAACCTGACAGACGGCAATCCGGACAAAGTCATGCAGCCGGAAGATTTGGCTGAAGTAATGGTTGCCCAACTGAAGTTGCATCCGCGTGTTTTATTGAAATCGGCTGGCCTTTGGTCGACCAACCCGTAAATAGAAATTAATATAGAAAAAGGTTCCGGCAATCAAGCCGGAACCTTTTTCTTTTCATTATAAATTTGAATCAGCTCTTACTTCCCCGGCAAAACTGCTTTGGAAGAAATAAGCTTAGCCTCAACCAGCTCTTCCCAAAAAGCAGATGGAATGGTTGACTGCAATGCTGCTAAGTCTTCCTTAATGCGATCCGGCCGTGTGGATCCCGTAACCACGGCTTTTACCGCAGGATGGGCGGTCGAAAACTGAAGCGCGGCATCTTTTAATTTCACACCATGATTGCGTGCAACATCTGTAAACCGTTCGACCCGCTTTTTGATTTCCGGTGTGATTTCCTGATAATCAAAAAAATCGCCGCCTAACAAGGCACCTGAGTTGAAGGCTCCGCCTATCACAAGCCCGCCGCCTTTTTTCTCAGCCAACGGCATCATGCGCTCAAGGGCACGCTCGTGTTGAAGCAGCGTATATTGTGTAGCTGACAAGCTCAAATCCGGATGGGCTTCTTCCAGCTCAAGCGCCACTTCGATCGGCGTTGTCCTATTGACGCCAAGCCCCCACGCTTTAATCACGCCTTCATCACGGAGGCGGTCCAGCACACGGAATGCGCCTTTTCGTGCTTCATCAAATTTCGTAATCCATTCATCTCCCAGAAAGTCAGGAGATAAATCGTGCACATATACCATATCCAATCGGTCTGTTTTCAAGCGCTTCAAACTGTCTTCAATCGATTTCAGTGTGCCGTCTTCCGTATAATCCGTGTTGATCTTATTCTTGCGTCCGTACTCAAACAGCCCTTCTTTTTCTTCCTCTTCATCCAAAATAATTCGCCCGACCTTCGAACTCAGCAAAAAGTCGTCCCGGTTATAAGAAGACAAGATTTCGCCGAGCCGCAGTTCAGCTAGGCCGGCCCCGTAAAACGGCGCTGTGTCAAAATAACGGATGCCTTCGTTCCAGGCGGACTGGATCGTCTCCATCGCTTCTTTTTCAGGAACGTCCCGGAACATATTGCCGAGCGGGGCAGTACCTAGGCCAAGTTTGTGCTTTATCGTAAAATCGTTTTTCATCATTGGACACCTCTTTTAGATAATTGGGTTCATAAAAACGTATACAGTTATCTACCCGCTGTGAAATGGAATAAACGACGGCAAACAGACGCTTAAACTCAAAAAGCCTGCTTTCTCGATGTTGAGAAAGCAGGCTTTGATTGAATAATTATCATTCGATGTCGTTCCCTCTACCTTTATTATACCGCTAATAAAATATTATTTATAGACTACTTTTTACCAAATTCCTGTCCTATACTATTGTATACAATAAAGACACAGGAGGCAGATCATATGAATGAACAAAAAGATGTTTTGGATCCCGGCCCTTTTTTCCACGGCACAAAAGCGGCATTGAAGATTGGCGATTTGTTGGAACCGCAAAACCGGTCCAATTTCCAAGAGAAAAACTTAAGCCATATTTATTTCACGGCCACATTAAATGCGGCCAAATGGGGCGCTGAACTGGCAGCTTCCGATGCCAAAGAACGGATTTACATCGTCGAGCCGCTCGGCGAGTTTGAAAACGATCCGAACTTGACCGATAAACGCTTTCCAGGCAACCCAACACGTTCCTACCGGTCGAAATCCCCTTTGAAAATTGTTGCAGAATTAAGCACCTGGGAGCGGCATACCGATGAAGAAATCAATCATATGCTGGCTTCTTTAAAGACGATGCGTGAGCAAGGAAAGGCAACGATCATTGATTGATTTGATATTAGGCGATTCTTTCTTCTAAAAACCCCAACTTCGGCAGCACTGTCGAAGTTGGGGTTTCTTATGTCTTATTCTTGTCCATCCTTACTTCCAAAAGGCGGTTTGACCCGGCCATTTGTCGCTTGTTCAAACGCGTAGGCAAACTCGATTAATGTGGGATCACTGAATGCTCGGCCCATAAATGTGATGCCGAATGGCCCGTTTTCGTCTTCGAACCGATACGGCACAGTGATGAGCGGCATCCCGGCAGTTGCGCCGATACCGCCGCCAAAATCCTTTGGCAGCACAATGGCGGACGCCCCCAACTTGTCCAGCGTGGATTCGATTGCCCGTTCGCCTGCCAGCAGCCGTTTTCTTTTCAGCGCTTCGACGTATTCGGGTTCGTTAAGGCGCCCGGATGTTGCATTCGATTTCTCCAATTTGTCCTGCCCGTAGCGCAGCATTTGATCCGGATGTCGGTTGTGAAAAGCGATCAAATCGTCCAGCGAGCGGATCGGATTGGCAGGATGTGACTTGCCCAGGTATTCATTAATGCTCGGCTTAAACTCGAAAAACTGCACTTCGTCGCCTGCTTCTTCTTCCGCTACACCGAGGTCGACCGGATCGATGAGTTCAGCACCGAGTGAGCGAATCACATCCAGCGCTTCGTTGAACAATTCCAGTTCATTGGCCGTGATTTGTTCTTCAAACAAATGGCGAGGCACCGCCAGACGTACGCCCTGCAAGCCGTCTTTCTTCAAATGCGCCAGCCAATCATAGGACTCAAAAAATTTGGCGCCAACCGAAATTTCATCTGCGGTGTCCCATCCGACAATGGCCGACAAAACCAATGCCGCATCCGCCACGTTTTTCGCGATCGGACCGGCGACATCTTGCGAGGGCGCCAATGGAATGATGCCGCTCCGGGTCGTCAGCCCAAGCGTCGGCTTAATGCCCACCAAGCTGTTTTCATCAGCCGGATTGATAATCGAACCGGACGTTTCCGTACCGATGGACGCCTGCGCCAAACTCAAGGCAATGGCAGCGGCGCTTCCGGAACTGGAGCCGCCGATATCATAATCGCCGAACGGGTGCTTGATATGGCCCGAGCGCGAACAATAATTATCCGGCATCTCATCTGACATGATGTCCGCCCATTCCGTCATATGGGTTTTTCCGAGCAGCACCGCTCCCGCTTTTCGCAGTTTTGCCGCAACGCCCGCATCTTCCATCGCATAAAAATCCTTCAGCGCGTACGACCCTGCACTTGTATGCATTTTATCCGCAGTGCCGATATTGTCTTTCAATAAAATCGGAATGCCGTGTAAAGCCGAACGCGGTCCGGAAATTTTTCTTTCAATGTCCAAGGCTTGTGCAATATTCAACGCCTCCGGATTGACTTCAATAATGGAATTGATGTCTTGATCACGTTCGCTTATGTTTTCAAGGAACATCAAAACAAGTTCTTCAGAAGTCAGCACCCCGTCTTCCATTTCTTTCTGCAATTCCGCTATTGTCAAATCGTCCAATTTTTCAAGCCGGAAGTCTTTTAACTTATTTAAATGCATAATTTCCCTCCCTATTCTTAAGAAAATCCCCCAACCGCCCACTAATTGCTTTCTTCCTTCGCTTCCCTGACTGCGAAATCGATAAACACAGGAAAGGCGATCTCCAAGGACTGCAATGCTCAAAATGAAGACCCGCCTGTAAGCTGCCAGTGAAAAAATCTAGAGAAGCCTTCTTATGCTTTTTCAAGTTTTCCCTACAAAAACAGCCAGAATAAGGGTATATTTAATAGTTAAAGCAAAAAAGTTCCATCAAGAGATTATAGAAAAGGGGAAAACAGAGTGAATGCAACAGACAAAAAACGAAAAACGAGTAAAGGCAGAATGCTATTTAAGGCGCTGTCCATTATCACTGGAGCCTTTATTACCGCATATGGCCTGGAAGCCGTTTTAATTCCAAACAACGTTTCAGACGGTGGCATCACAGGCATCAGCATCGTCGGTTCTGAGTTATTCGAATTGCCGCTTGGCTTGTTGATTGCCATATTGAACATCCCATTTGTCTATTTAGGCTATAAACAGATCGGCCGAAGCTTCGCCATCTACTCCGTCATCGGCATTGCTTCCCTTGCCTATGCCACAACAGTCATGCACCACATTGCGCCCATCATTGAAGCCGATACCTTGCTCGTCACCGTCATCGGCGGAATCATCATCGGTTTCGGCATGGGCCTCGCTTTGCGGAACGGCGGTGCGCTCGACGGCATCGATATGCTCGCTGTGCTGCTGTCGCGCAGACTGCCATTCGGGACGAGTGATATGATTTTGTTCTTGAATGTCTTCGTCTTTATCATCGTCTCCTTCGTCTTTGGCCTGCAAGGCGCTTTCCTTTCCGGAATCGCTTATTTCATCGCATCCAAAGTGATTCTTCTGGTCGAAGAAGGGTTCAGCGGCTCGAAAACGTATAAAATTATCTCGCACGAACCGGAGCTGCTTGTGCAGACCATCTACGACCGCCTCGGCCGAAATGCTACCTATAGCCTGGTCAAAGGTGCTTACACGAACGAGGAATACAAAGAAGTCACCTGCATCATCAACCGGCTCGAAGACAGCAAAATGAAAGAAATCATTTACGAAATCGACAAAAACGCCTTCATCGCCGTTTACGATGTTGCGGAAGTCAGAGGCGGAAGCTTTACAAAACGGGATATTCACTAAGCTTTTTCTGATTAATAAAAAATAGCGCCGACTTCTCTCGTACTAGAGAAGTTGGCGCTTTTTATATTGTCGCGCTACTTGAAATTCCCAGCATACGGCTGGCTGCCGTACGGAGGAATTGATGTAGAACAAATCAAATAGATCGGCATGAATCAGGCGCATCTCCGAAGATTAAATTAGGGGGAATTAGGGAAAAACGAATGAGTAACTGTTAAGAAATGGTATGATTTACATAACAAGCAACCAAGTTAAAGCATACTAGTTATAGATTTAAAAGACCTAAAAAATTGGAGGATAAACTGATGGCCCTCACCGCCGCTGAATCAAAATCACAACGATTCTTAAAAGATTGGACTTTGTTCGAAAAAGTTTGGCTGCTCATTTTCACCGCGATTAATATTTACTTGTTTTTTGCTTGGGACGATACGCTTCTCGGGCTGATCAGTTCTCTCACCGGCATGCTGTGTGTGGTTTTGGTGGCAAAAGGAAAGATCAGCAATTATTACTTTGGCATCATTCAGACCTCTACCTATGCGTATATTTCTTTCACATACGGATTGTATGGAGAAGCAATGCTGAACGGACTTTTCTACTTCCCTGTTCAATTTATCGGATTGTACTTATGGCGCCGCAACACGATCAAGAACAAAAACAGTGTACAGGGCGAAGACGTCGTTGTTAAAACGATGAACACGCGATCCTGGCTATACACGATAATTGCTATCGTCGTTGGTACAATCCTGTATGCGATTCTGCTTCAGGCAATCGGCGGCAGGTCTGTCGGCCTTGATTCCGCAACAAATGTGTTATCCGTCACAGCGCAGATTTTCATGTTGAAACGTTTCGCTGAGCAATGGCTTATTTGGATTCTCGTGAACATTCTTTCCATCATTCTTTGGATCGTTACGCTGGAGGCAACAGGAGGCAACGATTACACATTGGTTGTGATGTGGACAGCTTTCCTTGTGAACTCCATCTATGGATATTACAACTGGAGAAAGATGGCCAAAAAACAAGGATTAGCAGAGGAGATTGTTTAGATGGAGATAGGAAAAATTGGCATGTACGGCGGCAAGTTTTTGATTATTCACCAAGGGCATGTAAGTGCCATGATTCGCGCCAGTACGATGGTAGAAGAATTGCACGTCATTCTTACTCACGACGAAGAATATGAACGCGAATTTTATTTTAAGGGCACGACCATGAAGCCGATCCCGTTCCATCAACGGCTTCGCTGGTGGAACGAACTCACGAAAGACCTTCCACATGTCAAAGTCCACGCTATTGCCGAAAAGCAGACAGGCGAATTCTACGACTGGGAGAAAGGCGCTGTTGCCATCAAGGCGGCAATCGGCAAAGAAATTGATACAGTGTTTAGTTCTGAACACGCATATGGCGAGCATTTTGAGAAGCTTTATCCGGGTGCGAAGCATGTTGTGCTGGATGCAGAACGCAAGACTTATCCGATTTCAGCTACGCAGATCCGTGAAGAAGGCGCCATGAAACACTGGGCGATTATCCCTCACGTGGTTCAGCCATATTTCGTCCGCACTGTTGTCGTAGTCGGAACCGAAAGCGCCGGGAAATCGACGTTGGTCAAGAACCTGGCTAACTTGTATAACACAAGTTATGTAGAAGAATACGGGCGCAAGTTCTACGAAAACATCGGCGCTGAAATTGCCATCGAATCCGATTTTCCGAAGATTGCCTTCGAGCATAAATATCATGAAACAGAGCAGGCGAAGCGTGCGAACAAGCTGCTCTTTATCGACACAGAAGCAAATGTCACGCAGTATTTCTCATGGGCTTACCTCGGTTACGAGCAGCCCCTATTGAATGAAATAGCGGCTCTTCAAAACTATGATTTGTGGCTCTTCCTTGAGCCGGATGTGAAATGGGTCGATGACGGCACCCGCTCATTTGGCGAACAGCAGATTCGGGAGCGCAACAACGAATACTTAAAAGCCATACTTGACCGGCAAAATATTCCTTATCATTCCATCCGCGGAAACTACAACGAACGGCTGGAGCAGGCGATCGAACTGGTAGACGAAGTGTTGGAAGAAAAGCTTTATAGCGATAGATTGGAATAAAGAACTTCCACTAAAGAAGCAGTTAAACGGTAAAAAAGGCGCTGATTTCTCTTTTTGCTTGAGAAATCAGCGCCTTTTTATTATAGTCCTACTTCACCGGCGGCATAAGTGGCATCTGCGTTACTGAACCCTTCAAATTCCAATTGTTCGATCAAACCGGATCTTGAAAAAGAAGAATAGTCCAGATAATCTTCCGCTTTTTTGACGGCTTGTTCTCTCCAATCGACACTGATGTTTTCCACTGCATAGGCAGCATCCGCATTGCTGAAGCCTTCGAATTCCAACTGTTCGATCAACCCGCTCTTAGAAAAAGCCGTGTACTCGAGGTAATTCTCAGCCATTCCCACCGCCTGGTTCTGCGATTCCGTTTCCGCATCTTTCGCAGCTTGCGCTTTTGCTTCTGCATCCGCTTTTGCCTTCGCTTCTTTCTCGGCTTTCTCTTTCTCTTTTTTCTCTGCGTCTGCTTTTGCTTTCGCCTCAGCATCTGCTTTTTCTTTAGCTGCAGCTTCTTCAGCAGCTTTTTTTGCTTTTTCTTCCTCTTCTTTTTTCTTCAGTTCCGCTTCTTTCGCTTTTCTTTCTTTTTCTTCCAACAAGAAAAACGGTTCCGCTTCTTTTACTTTGGCTTCCAATTCTTTAATTTTTTCTGTTGATTCTTTGTTCGTTGACTCAATTGTTGCGATTTCCAGAGCCAGTTCCTTATTTTCGGCTTCAAGTTTTTCCTGTGTCTTTTGATTTTCACCGGCAGAGGCATCGACTTCTGACTGCGAAGGGCCAAAGCTCGCTCCAATGATCAAAGCAATCACTGCCACGACGATGTACTTCCACTTGCTCTTAATAAACACTGCAAACTTGTCCATTTTTAAATTCCTTCTTCCTACTTCTTTTATTCATCATAGTTTATTTGTCGTTAAATTAATACAGTTATTTACAAATAAAGAGACTAATAACTCAGTAAATTATTATCTTCTATAGAAAGAAGTCATCGCGCGGCCAAAAAAAGGCAGTTATCCTGAATCTACTATTCATAGGACTCATCTATATAAGAACGCAAAAAGCTCCCTGGCCATTTTCAGCCAGAGAGCTTTCTTAATTCTTATTTGTTAGTTAACGTCAACTTCTTCTTCAATCTCCACCATTTTGTACATGGACATCAACTGCCAAAGAGGTCCCGGAATATCGAGCTTGCCGATCCGCTCTTGTGGTATGTTCTCAAAGATCTCGTCTTCTTTGCTGAGTTTCACTTTTGTCGTCCATTCCGGATCCACGAGCGCTTGGCGTCCCATTACGACGATGTCGGCGCCTTCTTCGAGTGCGGCCACTGCGTCCTCCGGTTTTTTGATGCTTCCAACAACGACGAATGCCACGCGTCCTGCAATTTGCTGGGACAGGATTTCGACGATGCTGCCGTTTATCTCTTCGTTATGAGGGCGCTTTTTGAAATCCATTAGCGACACGTGAAGATAATGGATGCCGCCTTCGATCAATTTCTCAGTCAGGATTTTTGTTTCTTCAATCGTGTAGCCGACGCCCAGTTCGCTGTATTCTTCTGGGGACACGCGGTAGCCGATGATGAATTCTTCCGTTGCAAGTTCTGCCACTACTCGTTTCACTTCTGCAAGCACAGCAAGCGGGAATTTCAAGCGGCTTTCCAAGCTGCCGCCCCATTCGTCTTCCCGGCGATTCGTCATTTCCGATACGAATTGCTGGATCAAGTACGTGTTGGCCCCGTGGATTTCGACTCCATCAAACCCGGCTTCAATCGCACGCTGCGTTGTTACGCCGAAGTCGCGGATAATATCCGTGATTTCTTCTGCTGTCAATGCGCGTGGTCCCGGCTTATCAGCAGCCCCTCCGATTGCACTCGGTGCAACCGTTTCATGCGCTGCAATCAGTTCCGGCTGCCCTTGGCGTCCGCCGTGCTGCATTTGCAGGATTGCTTTGTTGCCGCCTGCTTTCATCTCGTTCGCCATTTGCGTCAAACGGGGCAGTACGTCTTCTTTGAACGCAACAAACTGGTTCGGGAACGCGATGCCGTTTTCAGAAACCGCGATGCACGCAGAGATAAACAAGCTGCCGATGTTTGAACGGCGGCGGTAATAGACCAGTTCTTCGTCGGATACGGTTCCATCCGGATTCCCTGAATAAGTTGTCATTGGTGCCACGCCTAAACGGTCGTTCAACACGACGCCATTCGGCAATGTAATTTCTTCAAATAAAGCATTAAATTCTGATTTCATTTCGTATTCCTCTTTTCTTTTTGGCTCATTTATCCAAATTAGCATAAGCTTCCAGCGACTACAAGAATTCTAGCTTGCACGTCAGAAGGGGAACAATAAAAAAGCACGCCTGGCCAAATGCCAAGCGTGCTTCTAGATTTTATTTCCCAGGAAATAGTATATCCTGCTTTCCTGTTGTCTATTCCACCCGAAACCCAGCCGCAAATGCCTGCAGAATCCCAATCAGCTCTTCGGTTACTTCACGCGGCGATTTCAAATACCCCTTCTCTGCCCAGTCCAAAATTAGCCCAGCTGTTCCATGTGCCATATACAGCTTGAACTGCGAAGAGTTGATGTCGTGATTGCCGATCGGCGTGAATGTGAACTGTTCGTTCAGCAGTTCAAAAATCGCACGCGGCAAGTCCTTATACAGCCCGGGAATTGTATCTTCTTTCAAGTACAGGTTGAAAAACGAACGGTTGTCGTAAATAAACGTAATGAGCTCGAACGAATCCGAATCCATCGATTTCGTCGCAATTTCCTTGCCGGGCACGTAGCGCTCCATGCTCGTCCGTTTGATCTGTTCGAACATTTCGGCTTTCAGCTCTTCAGTGAGATCCGGTTTATCCAAATAGTAAAGATAAAACGTCGCCCGGTTATACTGTGCGCGCTGCACGATATCTGTTACCGACACATGGCTAAATCCTTTTTCATTGATCAGCTCGGTGAATGCCTGTTTAATCTGGTGCTTTGTCCGTTCTGCTTGTGGAGACAGCTTTCCCGCCTTGTCTTCCATCATTTCTTCCTCCAAACTCGACACTTCTTCTCGAACTGTCGAATTACTCAACAAACTCTATTTTTTTACTGATTGAGCCCTTTTCTGTAAAGGCTTACACTTAATTTGTACATTAAATCCAGTTTAGCACACGAATATAAAAGGAGAGATACCAGAATGATTAATTACACAGATAAAGTCATTATCATCACAGGCGGAGGCTCCGGGCTCGGACGCGCAGCAGCTGTTGCAATCGCCAAACAAGGCGGCAAACTTGTGCTTGTTGATATGAATAAAGACGGGCTTGAAGAAAGCAAAAACGAAATTTTGGCTGCGGCTCCAGAAGCTGTAGTTGAATTGGTCACTGCAAACGTAACAAGTGAAGAAGAAGTGAAAAACTACGTTCAATTTACGTTGGACACATTCGGCAAAATCGACGGCTTCTTCAACAACGCCGGCATCGAAGGCAAACAAAACCTGACTGAAGATTTCGGCTCGGAAGAGTTTGAAAAAGTCGTCAGCGTCAACTTGAACGGCGTTTTCTACGGCATGAAACACGTACTGAAAGTCATGAAAGAACAAGGCTACGGCTCGATCGTCAACACTGCATCCGTCGGCGGCATCCGCGGCGTCGGCAACCAATCCGGCTACGCAGCCAGCAAACACGGCGTTGTCGGCTTAACCCGCAACTCCGGCATCGAATACGGCCAGTTCGGCGTCAGCATCAACGCCATCGCACCAGGCGCTATCATGACACCAATGGTTGAAGGATCTCTTAAACAATTAGCTGGCGACAACTGGGAAGCAGCCGGCACTGAATTCGTCAGCGTCAACCCGATGAAACGCTTCGGCAAACCGGAAGAAGTCGGCAATCTAGTTGCATTCCTATTGTCGGACGCAGCGAAGTTTATCAACGCTTCGGTTATTCCGATCGACGGCGGTCAGTCTTACAAATACTAATAAAATCAGACACATTAAAGGCGCACTCTTTTTTAGCAGAGTGCGCCTTTTTGCTATAGATCTAATCGGAATTTATATTTGTTTTCTTTTGCTTTTTTCGCATTGAAAGAAACCATCCTTCAATGAAACGCATCTCCATATGCAATGTAAGGCATATATCAAAACCTTATAAGTTGTTTCTTTCCGCTAGTAAGCAGTGTCATTTCGGCACATAAGCATACACTTTCTCTTCCTCTGCAAGTTCAAACAACAACTCCGTAGGAATTTCCTGAGACGCCGCTGTTTGCTGGCTAATTCTCAGAGGAATGACATCTTTCAAGCTCTCGAGATTTCTGTATTTCAAGGCTTTTACGCCGAAGTTCAATCGGACTCGGTAGTTTTCTTCCACCTTTTCCACTTTGTTTTCAATGCCCGCGACCACTTGATTGTTCTCGGCAATCACATCCATTAAGGCATCGGATTTCAAAGCCGTGTGCTCGTAATTTCTTACGGTCGTCAAATACGGCGCGTAGCATTCTTCGATGAATTTGATGTTCAGCAGCACCAGTTCCTGTTTGCTGTTGAATGCCTCGATCAGTTTCTTATAATCCTTAACAACGGCGGCTTCCCCCCATTTCCGGATCGTTTCATGCTCTTTCAAACGGTCGATGCTTTCGCCGATGCCTTTCAGGTCTTTATTCAGCACCTTCAGATCTTGAAGGGCAGCCGCATAAAAATCTTCAATTTTTTGATCTTCCACACCGCCGAGCAGGATGCCGTTGCTTCTGAACCGGCCAATGATTTCGCTGAAATAAAGAAAACGCGATTCGGTCCTGCCGAAAAAGTCGTTATCCCGGTGCTGAATGAGCGTGTCCAATTTTTCTTCCATGTTCTTTAACGAACGTTGAATTTCAATCAATTGCTGCTGGCCAACCACAGCCGTCAGCAAATTTGCGCTTGCGTGGACGACGAGTGCCGGATTAACGTTCTTTACAAGCACCGCCTGCTTATAAATGCCTTGCGCACCTTCTTTTCGCACTGCCGGAAGAAACCCCTTGCCGTCCACTCTTTCCATCAGCGCCATGCTTTTCTCCTTCAGCCCCTTTACCACTTCGGGACTAAATTCCACCTTGTATGTTTTACTGTCCCGGATGACCATTGCCCCGGCCGATAAGGTTTTCAAAATATCGGATTTCAGAATGGACGGGACTTCAATTCTTCGATAACCGCTTTTCACGCTTTCTTCGTTTTCCATTTCCGAAACATAGGGCATAAATTCAACATACGGATCTTCCACTGGTTCCGGTTCGCTTTCAGGGATTTCTGCTGCGTGATCCTCATCTGCTATTTTTTCATCAGCTATTGATACTGCTTTTTGCCTGTTGAAATAAACCAACAGACCAACTGCCACAAGCAATAAAAAAGCTAATAGAAGAATGGTTTCTAAAGTCATATCCTCATCTCTTTCTTGAAGTCTTTTTTCAACGCTTATTAGGGATTGTTTCAATTCACCATACCCCTTTTCACCAATCATCAGCCCAGTCAGAAGCAGAAATAACAAGAGCCCAACCTGGAAGGTCGGGCTCTTTTTTTTATTTACTGGGGATTTGAAACGCACTCTTACCCCGTATGTCTAAGAAAAAGTGAATTCCCGTTTTTAACAAACCGCCACACAACCGCAATCAGGAAGATCGCGATTCCAGCTAGTAGAACGCCTTGTATCGCCGTAGACAAAGCAGGATCGAACCGTCCGCTTCGATCCGAACTGAAGATGCCAAAGAACGCCCAGGCTAACGGAATCGGAAAGGCTGCATTTTTGTAACGAGACAAGTAAAACAGGACGAATGCGATAGCCACCAGCAAAATGATGATGGTCCAGACGGAATCCGAAATCCCAAATCCGTTCCATTCCTGTTGCACCAAAAACAACGAAATATTGACGATCGTCGCAATGAAAACCCACGCCCCGTAAAAGGTGAAACTAAGTCCTGCAAGCGTTGAAGGAAATTCAAAGCGATGTTTATAAATTCTTTCCACGATGATCAGCAGCGAGAACAGCATGCCAAAAATCAGCAGCGTCGATAAGCCGAGTTGTTCATAAGAAAACGCCACAATCCAGCTCATATTGCACAAACAACTCACGATAAATAACGGTGAAATCAATAAAATCAGCTTGCTGATCTTCTGGTCTTTTCTTTTCACAAACAAGTAAACCAACGTCATCAGCAGCAAACTGTAAATGACGCCCCAAATCGAAAAAGTAAAAGGTGCAGGCGATATAAGTGTCATGTATTTGTCCGAGATATCTTTCTGACCCATCCCGTTAAAAAATCCGGAAGATCCGAGGTAATTGACGCCGAGCGTTAAAAAATAAAACACCAGATTTAACAAAGTGAAGATGTTTGTTTTCTTCAACGTCGCTTCATCCATAGCTGCCTCATCCTCTCAGGTATTTTTTTCTACACTCTAACACTTCACAATTGTGCGCCCCAGATGCTCGCCCTTTTTGATGGCATCTATTGTGCTGGGCACTTCTTCAAGCGAAATCTCATCTGCCAAAGTCGTCCCCGCAATGTTCCAGTCGGTCGCCATTTTCGCCCAAATCGCCGGGCGTTTGTCGATTGGCACATTCACGGAATCGATGCCGAGCACGTTCACTCCGCGCAAGATAAACGGCAGTACCGTTGCCGTCAGCCCAATGCCGGCCGCATTTCCACACATGCTCATGCTGCCGCCGTAGGAAATCTGCGGAATCAACACAGAAGCGACGTCTCCTCCGACTGTATCCACTACATAGTCAAACTTTTGTTTGTTCAACGGCTTTTTCAACTCGCCCAAATCGTCCGGGAAAATGACGGCATGCGCGCCGAGAGATTTCGCCACTTCCACTTGATGTTCTTTGCGTACTAACGCCGTGATATTCCCATAGCCGATTTTATTCAGCATCTGAACCGCAATGCTGCCGACTCCGCCTGTCGATCCGGTTACTAAAATCTCGGGATTGTTTTTCGGATCCATGCCGCTTTTCTCTAATGCCAAAATGGACAGCGCGGCCGTGAATCCGGCTGTTCCAAAGACCATTGCGTCCCGCAAGCTTAACCTCTCCGGCAACGCAACAACCCAATCCGCAGGCACTCGTGCATATTCGGCGAACCCGCCTGTATGGCTCATGCCCATCGCAAAACCGGTGACGACGACTTCCTGCCCTTCCTGAAAACGAGAATCTTTCGACTCGACAACCGTGCCGCTCAAATCGATTCCCGGAATCATCGGATAGTCCCGGATCACGCCGCCTTTTTTCTGCACCGCCAACATGTCTTTGTAATTGATCGAAGAGTACGCCACTTTGATTAAGACATCACCATCTGACAGTTTGTCTTCCCCTATTTGTTCTACTCCGTAAATAATATCGTCTTCCTGCTCTTTAATAACAATCGCTTTAAATGAATTCATGCCTTTATCCCTCCTTCGTTATCTCTTCCCGAATTGGCTTAGCGGCAAAACGGTTTTCCAGCAATAGCCTGCTGATGGGAATAAAAAAACGTTCTCAATGAAATTGTTTGATTTCATTGAGGACGTTTTTGTTTCTATGCAATTGTAGTAAATAAACCAAATTGTGTCTGACACAGGGCCCAAATTTCAATTCCTCATACAAAAGCGAGATTTTTGATTTTATGCTCATTACTTACCAATTTTTTTTGGAATCATTTCAATACCCTTTTTTAACAACTCAGGATTTTTGGTAGCTACTGTTACTGCGCCTCCAATTACTACAGCACTAACTGTAGCAGTCATCACGCCTAAATTTGTAAATATATTAGTTCTCCGATCTGCCTCATCTTTCATTCGGTCTAATACTTTATCGATTTTTATCCAAATGCGCTCTTCTTCCTCTACTGTTATGGCCTCTTTACTCTGCACTCTTAAGTCATCTATTAAACTCTGTAACACATCAGTATATTTATTACTTGAATAGTTACCTTTTTCAAAAAAGCTATCTAGTCCGTTTACAAAAGTTTGAAAAGCAACATTAGCTCCTTTCATATATGAGATTAATTCTTCTGTTCCAATATCATCTTTTATATAATGTTCTACTAAGGAACTCACATCTTCATTATTAATATTATTAGTATCGATATTCTTTTTCTTTATTATTTTTGTAAGTTTACTATTTTCCATATATATATTCCCCTCTGTTGTTATATAGTAAATTTCTTATACAGTATTTGATTTCTATTTTCAGCATATTGGAAAAAGAATCGGCCTAGCTACTAAGATATCCCTATATTGTGTAAAAGAAATCCACTTTATAATTAATTAGAACAGATTTCTTAAGTGAAATCACTATATGGCTTAGATTATATTCGACGCACGAGGCAATTCAGTTCCCCAAAGCAATTTTGATATGTTCCAAATGATGCTCTTCGTGCCAACACAGCTTCGCCAGTTTTGTTGCGACGCTGACTTCGCCGTTCACTTCGTGGATAAAGACGCGGTCCAATTGTTCGTCCGTCACGTGCTGGCCAAGTGCAACAATCCGTTCGTTCAAGCCTTCCAGTATCCGGATCGAACTTTCCACCGGCAGTTCATTGTCCGGCAGCGCCGCCCATTTTTCCTGATCAAAAGCGGGAATCGTCGGATTGTCCTCTGTCAACGCCAATTTTAGGCGCTGGTACATATTGAGCTGCGAATCCGCAATATGATGTACAAGCTGGCGCACAGTCCAGCTGCCTTCTCTGTACTTTTTGTCCAATTGCTCATCACTCAATCCATCGACCGCATCCCGCAGCCGTGTCGTGTAACTCTTAATTTTTCCGAGCCATTCCTGGATATGTTCAGCTTTCACGGTTTCAGGAACTTCTAATTGTCCAATAGGAAATCTCACATCCATTTTCCCAACCTCTTTCCCTTATGCGTATTTGGTGACTATCCTGTTCACGCTCAATATACCAATGCCCCTGGGTTTTGTAAACCAGGGCACTGTACAAAAATTTCTTAGAATAGCGCTTTCCCTGGAAAGCAATTTTACAGGCAGATGACATGAATTCCATATGCTGGACTGCTATACTCCTTAATGTGCAAACGTGCTATATAAGAAAGGAAGTTACATATATGAAATTAAGCGTATTGGACCAAGCTCCCGTCACAACCGGAAACACAGCAGAAGACGCCATGAAAAAAGCGGTAGAACTTGCGGTTCTTGCCGACAAATTAGGCTACAGCCGGATGTGGATGGCGGAACATCACGGCTCGGGCGCCTTTTCCAGCTCCGCTCCTGAAGTCACTGCCGCTTACTTGAGCGCCAAAACTGAGAACATCCGAATCGGCACAGGCGGCGTGATGATGATGCATTATTCGCCGTTGAAACTCGCTGAAGTGTTCAAGACATTGAGCGCACTTGCACCGGGACGCATCGATTTCGGTGTGGGACGCGCACCAGGCGGCGATCATCACTCTATCTACGCCCTGTCTCAAGGACGCCAGGCCATGACCAATAATATGTACGAAAAGTTTGATACGGCGCTGAAACTGATCAACGACGAAGTGCCAGAAGACAAACTTTACAATAAAACAATCGCGGCTCCGACACATATCCAACTGCCGGAAGCTTGGCTGCTCGGCTCGAGCGGCGACAGCGCATTGCAAGCTGGTCGAATGGGCGTCGGCTATTCGTTTGCCCAGTTTTTCAATGGCGGCATGACAAAAGACATCTTAGACTCTTACCGGACAAATTTCGTAGCTTCCGATTTTATGGAAAAACCGGAAATCTCCGTGTCGTATTTAGTGACAACGGCTGAAACGACCGAAGAAGCAGAATACGAAGCCCTGCCGCAGGACATTTCGCGCCTGATGTTAACGCGCGGCCGCATTATGCCGCTCATGACACCGGAAGAAGCACAAAATTCCGCGTTGACGGAAATGGACCGCATGCAAATCAAGGCAAGCCGCAAAATCCATTTAGTCGGCTCCGCCAAAGACGTGGCAGATCAATTGCAGCGGGAACAAATGGAATATGGTTTTGAAGAAGCCATGATCTGCAGCATTCCGCATTCCCAGGAAAAACGATTGGATGTCTACCGGTTGCTGGCACAGCAGTTGTTGTAAAAACGACTTATACTTTAACTGAATTTGGCCAGCCGCGCTTTTTCGGCGTGTACTGCAAAGACCAGGTGTTATCCGCACCTGGTCTTTTTTCTATCTATTGATTATCTTCCTTATTCAAACGCATACACTTTCTCTTCAAAATAGCTTGATGATTCATTAGGTGAATCCCCTTGCACTTGCATTCAAATCATTCTTCTAAACCTTAGTTTAAAATTCCTCATGAGTAGCCGGGTCCATATCATTCAATCTGCCATCCGACTTGGACAGCTCAGCTATTGCACTCATTTCGGTTTCGCTTAAAGCAAAATCGAAAATCTTCAGGTTTTCCCGCTGCCGCTCTGGAGAAGTGGAGCGCGGAATCGAAACAGAGCCGATCTGATAATGCCAGCGCAACACAACCTGGGCAATGGTCTTATTGTGGTGCTCAGCAATCTTGCTGATTGTTTCATTCGATAGAATGTCTGACGCCTTGGCAAGCGGGCTCCATGACTGCGTTTGGATGCCGTATTCCTCATGCACTTTCCGCTGCTCTTCCTGGTTAAAGAACGGATGCAGCTCCACCTGGTTTATGCTCGGCGTTATCCCGGTCTCTTTGACAATGCGCTCCAGATGCTCAGGCAGGAAATTGCTCACGCCAATCGACCGGACCAGCCCCCATTTCTTCGCATCAATCAGCGCCTGCCACGCTTCCACGTAATGGTCCTGCTTTGGAAGCGGCCAGTGAATCACATACAAATCCAGGTAATCCAGCTTCGAACGGTAGAGCGATTCCTGAATCGCCACCAAGGCTTTTTCGTACGTATGATAGCGGCCTAGCAGTTTGGACGTAATCCACAATTCCTCGCGGGAGATGCCGCTGCGTTTGATGCCCTCGCCGACCGCTCCTTCGTTCTCGTAGTTATACGCCGTATCGATCAACCGGTAACCTGCATTGATTCCGCTGCTTACTGCGTCTGCTCCGGCATTGCCCCAAAGCCCGTATGTACCCAACCCGGTAACCGGCAGCATTGTCCCATCGTTCAGCGTCACTTCTGGTATTGCTTTTTCCATTGTGTTCCACTCCTCTCGTTTCTGATTTCAAGGTTACTCTTGCCCAGTGGTAAAATCAAACAATTCTGTCATCCGACTTCATATTTGATTTCGGCTTCTTTCCCTGAGACCGCATTTTTTTTCCGTACTGCCTAAATACGCGTTTAACTTACGTATTGCGAGGTAGATAAGTGGCAAATAAGTACTCAGGAGGAATCAGGCATGAAGAAATGGATTCCAATGTTGCTGGCATTCGGGTTATTGGCTGCATTTCCCCTCTCCTCACAGTCGGTGGAAGCTGTAAGCAACGCGTCTGCAGTTCAGGAAGAGAAACTGCCGGAAAGCCTTAGGAATCTTATGGACATTGCGCCCGAGCATCAGTTTATTCTGCGCAAAGGAAGTGTGCGCATTGAAGTGAAACTCCTCCAATGGACATTGAATCAGTATGGACTGAAAACAGCGGTTGACGGAAGCTTTGGACCTAAGACAGAAAAAAATGTCCGGCAATACCAAAAGGATAAAGGCTTGAAAATCGATGGCATTGTCGGTGAGAAGACATGGACGGCAATTTACGGGGAATATTAGATAACGGTACTTCCATAGCATCGCTCATGAATAAAGTCATTTAAGCTTTATACGCTAGGTGGCCATAATAAAGCATGCCCATCCGGAAAGCGGATGGGCAAAATAAATAATACAGAAAGTAATGTTAAAATCATTTATAGGCGTTTCTTTCCTAAGAATACAATCTCTCAAGACATTCTTTCCATTATTTTCTTTCCTTTCACTAACAACCAAATGCCGAATGCCAATTCCGCTATAACAGCTAATACAAAGACAATCAGTGAAAATATTGCCATAAGATCGGTATCGTTAGCTAACAGTACCCACAGGATATTGTCGATAAAGTAACCCAGTCCTGAAAGCAGCATCAAAATCCCGAATACTTTAGGAATAAATCCAGACTTGAAAATGAGGTAACCAAGCAGGAGCAAATGCACGCTGAAAAAAACAAGGCCGATGGTTCCTGCATTGTTGATCGCATCAATGAACGCCATCACTTCAAGGCCTATCTGATTTGTTTCATTGGCCTC
This sequence comes from Planococcus sp. YIM B11945, assembly GCF_050864155.1. Lineage (NCBI taxonomy): Bacteria > Bacillati > Bacillota > Bacilli > Caryophanales > Caryophanaceae > Planococcus > Planococcus sp. YIM B11945. Next base: position 241,671 of record NZ_JBOZWR010000007.1, read on the forward strand.
CAAAGGGGCATCATTACTCAATACTTGCAAAACACTTAAAAAATTGAAGAGGGAAGCGGAAGATATTGCCGCAAAGACGATCCTGAACAAGATCGCCAGCAATGCAACATTCTTATTTACTTGTTTTAGCAAAACATAAAGGGCCCAAGCTATAACAATATCCAAAATGCACATAATGATAAAACTGAGAATCCCAAAGCGAAAGAGCAACTCATTGGCTGTAATATTATTTACGGTTGCTGCTGCATCATCCGGTATCCACAATCCTCCCATGACGAAAACATTAGCAAATAGCCCGGCCACCACCACGAGCAATAAGCTAAACCCTGCAACTCTTGCATAAAAAGCTAATGGTTTTTCAGCACTGCTGCTGGCCATCCTTCTCCCTCCGATTTTCGTATTAGATTCAATTCGTGTGCCCGGAATTAAGAGTGTTCTATGTAGAATGAAAGAGCAATAGAAGGATTAGGCATGGCTCGTTTTTAAATTTATCAGATTTTTCTGAATTATTATAATTCCATTTTATATCCATTGGGTATTTTTAGCAATCCCAAATATTTCTCTATGCCATACACACGAACGTTAAATATTCATACAAAAAACCCGCCCTATTGTTGAATAGGACGGATTTTTCACTTGGCATCGCGAAATCTGTACAAAGATTCATAAGACTGGGTGCGAGATTCAGTTTCAAAAGAGGAACGGCTCCAGATGCTCGCCTGATCCGACGTTTCTTCCGTCTCGACCAGCTTTAATTCGCCTGGTCCCAGCGTCATGACATCCGACTCCACTTCTTTCAGTTCGTTTTGTTTGGCATCCAGAGCTCGAATGCGTACTTGGACCTCTTTTTGGATGTCTAAATTGTTTTTAAGAAAAAAAGCGTTTTTGTATGTCACATTGTTGCAATTTGACGATGTGGCCCGGAAGCAGTTTTTTTCGGAGCTCATAAACACGACGGTGATTTCCTCATCGGTTTGCTGCTGTTCGGCTGCAGTTAACGCATGTTCCACTTTTTGGACATAAGAGGTTTTCTCCGCCAACGGGTAAACCCACATGGTGAAAAACAGGATCGTTGTGCAGAGCACCGCTGTGATCATCCACACCACTTTAGGGTTATGGAAAGATTTCGGGGCGCCTTTGAAAATTTTGCTTACGATCACGTTGACGATAACAATCACCAGCAGAAACGCTGCAGTAACAATGAGTGCAACGGTGCTTTCAAATCCATTCTGAAAAAAAGAAAGCTGATAGGCATTGGAAATATAATAATTAAACACAAAGCTGCCGAGGACCAATGCCGCAAAGGCAGCCAAGACTATTTTCCAATGCGGTTTCCCGATCTTCCCGCTTTTCACACTCAAGCTGGACCAGACAAACCAGGCGTACGGAATAAAAAAGAGAAAGATGATAAGTGCAACAGTGCTCATTAAATCATGCCTTTCGTAGAGAGTTAGAGAGAAATGAAACGTTAAAAAGTCATTGAATCAGGTCGGAATTTTTAAAGGTGCACTTTCGTAATACGGGCACTTTTCCTATCTTACTATAATTATACGAAACACCTTTTAAAAAGACTCAAAATTTCGTGTAAAGTTTTTGGAATAAGCATCACCTCAGGGATTTCCCTGTAAAGCTGATTATACTATTCCCTCTCATAAACCGCGCTTTCCGTTTCTCCCAAATCCACCGGTGTAATCGTGATGGTTCCGCCTTCTTCAATCATTCCATCATCGCTAAATTCAGTTCCTGGATTCAAAGTGATGCTAAGCGTCGGTTTTGTGTCGTCTCCTAAGATGACAACGGAATAAATCCCAAACTGCTCTGTGTTTCTAATATTGTAATAATGCAACTCGCCACCTTTTACATAAACCAGTTCATTATTATCCGACATGAAATAGTTTTCCTGGTTCCCCTGTTCGATCCATTTGCCGATCAAGCTGACGGCGACATTTTGGTAACGGACATAATCACTGCTTCTGAAATTGAAAAGTTGGTGCCCCAATGCCCCATGAGGACCGGTTTCATACGTTAAAGCGGCAATATCTTCCGCGGTCCATTCGATTTTATACCGCTCTTCTTCCAATGACTTGTAATCCGAAGTGCCTCCAAGGACGCTGTCTTTCCTGCCAAAAAGGACGCCTCTGCGTTTCATACGGACTGTTTCCTTCATTATGTTCGGATATTCTTTGATGATCACTTCGTGCTGGCCGTCTTCCGATTCCGCTATCAGCAAATTCACGTCACCTATGTAATAGAAGAAAGTCGTATTCACTGTCAGCAAGACAATCCCAATCAGCACCAACCCCCATTTCACATAACCGCCTGCAAAAATCAAGGCACCGGCAAAAAACAAGGTAATAATGATTCCATAATTCACGGCATAAAACTGCCATTCATGAATCAGCCAATACCCTTTAGGAGCAGCAACTCCGATCAACAAAGCCTGAAAAACCACCAGGACGACTCCTAAGGCGATTAACATAGTCCCCAGAATTCTTCTTTTATTCATGCGGCGTCCCCTTCAATTCAAAATGCGACATAATTTCCTCGTAAAGCGCATCATTCGCGGAAACAGGATCCCATGTCACACCGGTGTTGACGCTCCGGAAAGCAAAAATTTCTTCGTTCCGAATCGCTGCCAGATATCCGGTCTGCCCCCCATCGATAAAATCGATATGCATTTTCTCGTAGCCCTTTTCAAGGTCATGTGTGGCGGTGCGGGAAATGCTGCCGACACTCCACGCCTGTCCCCGGGCGTCTGTCCTCAGTATGCTGATGTTCTCCGGTCCCCGGCCACCATAGACAATGGAAACTTTCTCACCGGATATGTAAATATTGTCTCTTGAAATGGTATCGATATAGTCGCTGATGCGCGCATATCCCAACTCGGTGTCATCCGGCACAGGAATCCAGGTCTCGCCTTCGTTGACGGTTACAAAAAGTTCCCTTTCATAAATCACAAAATCCTCTTCAGTATCGACCGGCAAAACCGTTTCCTCCGTTGTAGGCGCCGTATGTGAAATCGTCCGGTCGATATCCGGCGGCATCTCTGCATCAGCCATAGGCGTCTTCGGACTCGCCGGGTTCTCCGCCTCGTATTGCGCATTGATGTTTTCGATTGTCCCCACGCTAGCCTTGAACGCGGCGTAACTCAACACAATAGCGGCTGCGCAAAAGAAAAGTACGTTTGAGATTTTCATAGCATTTCCTTTCTTTATATATGGATTTGGTCATAGTTAGTTTTATACTACCATTATTAAAGAAAGAGAAATAATTTGGAAATAAATGTTTGGTTTTTTCCAGAAATCCCTCCCATTATCATGAAAATTAAACAAAACAAGATAGAGGCGATTTATTAAAATACTCAAAAAAATTGATAGATTCCAGCACATTTAGATGTTAATATATAGAAAACTTAACAGAAATTCTTTAATACTGCTACTCATCATCAGCAGGTTTACAGAAGTTACCCATGGCGAAAAAATGGACCAGAGCGATGTTTAACGAACTCCTTTCCTTTTGATCCGGCGGTTATTTAGTTTGAATCAATTTCAAAAGGAAAGTGGAGAATGACATGAAGTTTCTGGCAAAAGCACTAATTTTACTCCTTATATTTATTGGACTGAGCATCGGCAGTTATTGGCTTATATTTAGCCAAGGCCTGGCAGCAGGAATTGGGATTGCTTTTGTGCTGCTGCTCCTTTGCTTAGCAATACTTGCTTTTAGCCTCTATGGCATCGAAATTGGGCAGCTCAAGAAAATCTGGTTGATCAGCCGGATGGAAGTCGCGAGTCTTCTAATCTTGACCGTTTACCTCAGTTCGGCAATCGGCTTGTTTGCTATTGCCAATACATTTTTGGAAACCAAAGAAAACTCAGGAAATTTCACAGCTGCTGAAAAAACCCAAACACTGGCTTCTTCACTTTGGAGCAGCAATACGAATAACACGGCAGGCACGTTGGAGAAAAATGGCGTAACTTATTCGTACACTGCTTCGACGAAAGATGAAATCGATAAGATTGATGAGCTTTTGGAACAGGAAAAAGGGCGGATTGCTGATTTTTTTGGCAATGAAACCACGAGCAACTTGACGATCGTCTTCCATGATGAGGTTGATACATTGGCAGAAGCGACCGGTTTTGATGAAGCACTGGGCTATTATGATTATCACACTCAGGAAATCCATCTGGTTCCTGATGATTATTCTTGGGACATTACCTTACTTCACGAATATAGCCACCACCAAAGTGATCTCTATTCCCGAAAGCATGGATTGGCTGATACCCGATTACCGGCTTGGTTTGAGGAAGGGATTGCTAATTACCTGGCTGGCGAAACGAGTGACTGGTATGAGTTGGAAGACGTTGAAATTATCGATTTCCATTTATTGGATCAATATTATCAATTCCCTGATACATTTACCCGGAATTTTGACCCTTATGCCCAAAGTTTTTTAGCGGTCGAATCGCTTGTTCGTTCATACGGAGAAGAGGTCCTGAAGACATTTCTGCCTGCAAAATTGCCAAGTGAATTCTATGATCTGCTGAAAGAAATAACAGGCATGACACTAAGCGATTTCCAGGCAACTTTCCTTGATGAGATGATTGAAGAAAACAAAACGGAACAAAACAAGTATGACACGGCTTATGAAGCGATGGAAAAAGGCAACTACGAAGAAGCCCAGAACCTCATTGATGAGCTCGCCATTTCTACATCAGAAGAGGATTTAGGTCACCTGGCATGGATGCAGACCGATCTTTATCTAATGCAAGGGCAATTTGATGAAGCGATAGACTTTATGGAGAACCAGCTTGAAAATGGTGATGCTGAAAACCGGATTGATGATTTGATGACTCTTGCGGAAATTTACGTGCTGATCGATCCCGAGAAATCATTGGAATTGATTCAACTAGCTGAGGAGGAATCATCGAAGGCGGAGGAATTGTACGATTTAGAGGCTTATCTTGAAGCCTATGAACTGATCAGTTCCTCTTCACCATACGAAGGATATATGCTTCTTTTGGATGAAGAGCTCGTCTACAATGAAACCATTATCAAGAAACTGACAGAGAAGGTAGAGAAAGAACTTCCGAAAGCCAGTTGATGCTTGTTAAAAAAGAGCTTTCGCATTCGCGGAAGCTCTTTTCATTTTATATGAAATCCTTTAAATTTTGATTAACTTCGGGAATATCTTATAAACGAATCCATAAGTTAACTCGTTCTGGCAATGTTCCAGTCCGTCGCCTGCTCAAACGCATAGGCATACTTGAGTAACGTTGGATCACTGAATGCCGGCCCCATGAACGTGATGCCGAACGGACCGTTTTCTTCTTCGAAACTATACGGCACGGTGATGACCGGCATTCCTTAAACGGAGCCCACACTGCCCCATCTTCCGCTGCTTTAGTGTTCGCTTCCCTAGCGGGGAATCTTGTCTTTACCGCAAAATCTCTTTTTCTTTCGCTTCCTTCAGCCACATTGGAAATTCATTCAGCAGCTGATCATACAATTCTTCATCCGATACTTGGCTGATGTCTTCGAGATGGAAGAAGTTCGCGTTGTCGACCACGCGCCCTGCCATCGTGTCGAGTTTCCGCAGTACATCAAAATTCGAGTCGCCAATTCCGACAAACTGCCAGAAAATCGGTTGATTTGATGATTCCACGATGAACTTCTTGATGCCCGGTTTGCAGCCGCCGTCATTGATGAAAACAAGAAACACCGGCTCATCGCCCGGCTCTTCTTTCGTATACTTGCGAATAACGTCTTCCATCACTTTCGGCTCGTCGTTTCGCCCGAATTTATGGACGCTCTCATTCGACAAGATGTTTTTTTCCACATAGCCCATGAATGTCGCTTCGGTTGCGCCCGGCAACCGGGAAAATTCGTTGTCGTAGATCCAGACATCCAGCTCGCCGTCATCATCGAACTGGCTCGCAACGGCCAGCACCCGCTCCACCACTTCCTGTACGACCCCTTCCTTATACAGCTTTCTCATGGAACCGGAAATATCAAGGACAACGCCGACTTTGGCATTGACACCGGTCAGTTTCTTCTTCTCCAGCACGATTGTAGCTGCTTTTTTCTTTAATTCAATGCCGCTTAAATCCGCTGTTTTTTCCGGCTTCTTAAAAATCTTATCGAATAAACCCACTATGTACGCCTCCTGTATTGTTGTTTTTTAAAGTATAACTGCTTGTCAATTGAAATGACAGCGTTTTCCTATAACTGTAAAGTATTAGAAATTAATAACAGAGGCGTACTTTTTATATTTCATTGCCTCCCCATTCCCTTCCCTGAACGCAAAGTGTATGTTCCCTATGTTGCATATACCCTATAAAATTTATACAGATGAATAAAAAAACACCCACTATGTTGATACAGCGGGTGTGACAATGTGGGGAATATAAATCGTCATGTGCTATTTAGAATCGTTTAGAATTATTTTTAACACAGGGTCGCGCCAATTAATTATTACAAAATTCCCCCAAGAGGTTTTGCCCATATCAAATAGATATTGCCCGCCATATACCGTTCTTCCTTCACAAGCTGCAGCTTAGAATTTTTTACAATTCCGCTAATATCTCGATTTGCATGGCAGCCTGCCATTTTCACTGCCAGTGGATCCAAAGATTTTTGCAGCCATCCCAAGGGTTTGTTGGAACTGATGCCATGTTCCAATAATAGGATTTTACCATCCGGCTTACACCATAGTTGAAAGTTGTTTAAAACTTTTACCGGATTTTGATAGGCACATAACGTTCCCGAGGAAACAATTGTGTCAAAAGTGTTTTCCTCAAACTCACTGGTTTCGACATCCGCCTGAATGAAAGTGGCTTTAAAAGGATATCCTCTTGCGGCAGCTTTTGCCTTTTTCAGCATTTCAGAACTAAAGTCCACTCCGGTCAATTCGATATTTTCCTTGTACAAAGGGAAATTAAGCCCTACACCAATGCCCACTTCCAGAACCTTGCCTCCAGCCTCCCCGAAAATTCGCTGGCGGTACTTATACGTGCTGTCGTCTTCCCGCCGTCTGTTGTATTTGGCCGCTTGTTTATCGAACTTCTTAATCAAGGTATTGTGCATTGTACCTGCCTCTTCCCTATTGAAAGTTCTGTGATTGGTACTTCTTGTTTACCCAAAAAACAGGAGTTCTTCGAGTAGTTGTCTATCTTTTTTAAAAAACTGTTGGGTTCTTTTTGACAGTACTATATCGATGAATAAAATAAAAAACACGCCCGCAAAGTTGTTGCAACGGGCGTGCCATATATCCACAAGTATTTCGTTTCTGTGTTCCATTCAATGATGACTATTTATGTTAAGACATAAAAAATATATGAAGAATCATTTTCGTCTATTTTCTTAACGTGAGTCGATTTTCAACTTCATTACTCATTTATGAACTCCGGTTATCTGCTGCATTAATTCAATCCAGTCTTCCCTTTTAAAATCATAATAGTCTAACTCTGTTTTCCGTAGAACCAGGTGGAGGCTGTCAAACTTCTCATCAGAGCGGAATCTCCACCAGCTTTTCACAGTAGATGCCTTAGGACCGGGCGGATAATAAGTCAAAGTCTCCTCGGGATCGATGATTTTTTCCAACTCCTCAAGTTCTAAGAAATCATGCGGAAAATCGATGTAAAGGCCAAGCGCTGCTTTGTGAGGGCGAATATAGCCAATTTTATACGTTGATTCCGCACCGCTCTTTTCGAGTGAGCCGCTCCAAGGAACTGGGTTATGACTGGCTATTAAATACCGGCCGTCTGCATTCTTTTCAATTTTACAATCAGGGAGACTTTCGAACACTTCAAGCATCTCGTTCAATTGTTCTTCTACTAATTTGTTCATTATGCCACCTCTTTACATTTACCTGCTTTTTCTATTCCTACTTATGATACTACTATTCTGTAGAATTGTTTCTTTCTGTGGGTCACTATCTTTTACTCTACTCGATCTTCCCCAACTCATCCAACAGTGCGGTCCGTTTCGGATACATAAACTTCAGCTCTTCAATCAGTACGGCGGCAGGCTCAGCTCCGAGCGCTTGCTTGTAATCTTTGATTTTTTGACAGGCAGTCCAGTACGCCTTGCGGTTGGAAGCCCGTTCGATCTCGCGGTAAATATAGTTTGTATAGATTTCGTTCACTTCATGCGGATAATCAGCCACCAGATGCGGATGCAGCTGTTCGATTGCAGAGATATTGGCCCGGCAATAGTCCAGCAGCTCTTCGAATCTCTTTTCATCAATCAGAATCTTGAGATACAAAGGCAGCCTCCTTGGATTGTTTTTCATTTCCGCAAGAAGCGCTTCCAATATCTCTGGCCATTGCTCCACATCCACGAAACTTTTCAGCTTGAAGTAATATTCTTCCTCCCCGTTCAGCGCAAACTCAAAGCTGAGGTCGATCATTTCGGCAATGTTGACCATTCCTTCGTAAGCTGCAAAACGCAGCTCCTTCCAGTCGCGCAGGAGTCCTGGTAGGTTCGCATCCAGCCCTTCCGATTCGGCGCACAACTCGATCACCCGCTCAAACTCACCGGCATCCAGCGCCTGCAGGGTCTGTGCTTTACGGATTGCCGGAAAGTGTCGGTACTTCGCGTAAAACGCTTCAACCAATTCCTGCTTCCCTTGTTGCAATAGCTTCAGCTGATACATATGGAACCGCTCTTCTGTGTACGCGTATGTTTTGCTTTGCATCTCGTCACTGGCAATCAAATCAGCGATGTAATTATAGAACTTCTCGGTGAAATCGCCTCTTTCATTCCATTGCAGCACCGCTTCCACCAAATAACTCGCTGCATCTGTGATGTCCTGTTCCAGCGCGAAAAGGATATGCGGATAAAGCAGGACAAGCATATTGTCGACTGTCGCTTCATCCAGTTCTTTCGGCCACTGCGCCAGCGTTTCGCTGATTTCCTCCAGGCTTTCGTAGATCTCTCCACTAATGTCGCCAGAGGAATCATCCGCTATTTGCAGCATTCCGGTACATTCCTCGATGATAATCAAACTGAGGCGAATAATCTTCTCAGCGTCCTGCTGCGATTTCAATCCCTCGATATACTTTAAGACTTCCCAAACCCCTTCGAGTGCCTGGTCCGTCCGGTCCCATTCGATATATCCCATGCGGCTGGCGCGATTTGACGACTTCCGGATAATCCGGCGCGCCATGTTTTCATCCATGCCGCTCAAATCTGCGAACTTCTCTGTCAAATAGAGGTGAACGGTTGGCTGCTTCTCCACCAGCTCCTCCAGAATTTCCAGCAGCTCCGCTTTTTTCAGCGTCTTTAATTGCGTCAGCACATCTATAGCCGGCGAACGGTTTCCTTCCTTATATTCACGAATCGCCAGGCACACCGCCACTTCATGCTTGCACAGCGAATCCGGTTCGAACGGGCAGGTGCAATAAGACTCCGCAATCGTTCCATCTTTCGTCAAATTGATTGCCACCCCGTAATCCTTCGTACCCGCCACAACCGCATAAAAGCGATTCGGTGCGTCTTCCTTCAGACCCTCAACAAAACCCTGCTCAAAATAATCAAGGCCCCGCTTATAAAGTTTTGCCGGCACGGATGTTTTCAGGTTGTTTAAGTTCATGAGAATTCCCCCTGGGTTGATTATAACCTGTGGGGTATTGGGGTTGAATAGGGAGTTCTTTTTAGGAGTACGGTAGTTTTGATCGCGATGATAACTCGACTCCTATTGCCGAGTACATTATCCCCAGTAGTTCTCAATCGTTCCCTTTATCGCGCGCAACTATGAATATTTAACTTTACACTTATAAATATAAAAGCCCTATTCGGTAACCCTTGAGGGCATTGGATACGGCTTCTTCTAGATGTAATTGTAGTTAATAAACTGAGTTAGTTTTGAAACAGGGAGACAATTTTCACAAAAATTAAATTGCGTTGTTACTCAATTTTCAGTAGAGAAATACATGTGATAAAATATTCAGTAAAGGAGGTGTAAATATGGCGTATAAGATATTTATGAAAAATAAATTTGATGGAAGTCTTGAAGAGGCTGATGATGAAAAATATTACAGTAAAGAAGATGCTGAAGTCGCTTTAGACGAAGCAATTAACAATTTTATGACAGGAGCAGAAGTACTTGAACTGTCCGGAGATAGCCATGAAGATTCAAATGATTATGAATTCATGATAAAGGAAATTTAACGTTAGGTAATGAACTAAACCCCAAATGGGGTCACTTTTTAAAGTGTCTACCATTTGGGGTTCAGTTTACTAGCGGGTGTGGCAATGTATAGTGAATAAATTGTGATGTACTTTCAGCATCATTTGGAATTTATTTACACTGGGTGGCAATTTTTTTAAATAAGGAGCTTTTGAATAGTTATTACTTTGTATTTGTTAATTCTAATAAATTTCCACTAATATTCGAATAGTCCGGCTTAATATTCAGCAAACTATAAACCTCAGCAGCAAATTCATAAGCTGTTGTTAGCGCCCACTTAGTACTCCCATATCCTAAACATTTGTCTGGATAGAATGGGTTACTTGTGTATTCAAAAAACTTACTTGGCTTTATTCTATCCCGCAATTCATCTTGAAACTTCTGTGGAGAGACCTGGATGTCATCTATTTCAGATTCTGTAGTATTCCATTCTGGTTTATAATGTGTAAGATCGTTTTTCAATCGAATTAGCAAATTTATACTTATAAACAGTTCACTATTTTTTTTAACTGTTCCCTTTTCACATAGTTTCAATAGTTGAAGATACTTTTGGATAATCGATAAACTTCTATTCGATTTGTTTTTATTCCACTAGCTAATTATATCTTGCTTGCTCTCTTCAGAAAGGCTAGTATAATCATCAGGTTTTTCAACAATTTTCTCAAATAATTCATTTATGTTTCCTTCAAGAAATGCAACTGAAGCCAAAATAGCACCTAATGCATATGGTTTAACAAGTTCTTGGGTTGGTTGACTTTTTTCTAAGATGAACTTTCCCTCTAATTCCCTACTCAATCTCGTTATTTCATTAGCTAATCTTAAATGAGAAAATGACAAGCTATGCCAAAAGCTTATTGCAACCGAGTCTACAACCTTCATAAAGCGTCCCCCTTTAAATGATTCCTATATATTTTATTACAAAGAATTTATAAAACTAGTTTTCAGTTAACTTTGCTTTTCAGGATATCACTTCCCAGGGAGCTACACAATTCCCACACAATTTATATCGAAAAAACTGCAACGAAATGTTGATGTGATTGGTTTGGTTATTTAAAAAGTACAAAATGAAGTTGTTTAGCATAATCGTTTAAAATTATTTCTTTCCCAAGAAAGCAAGATTAACAAAATCGATTTTGCCTCAGTGAAAAATTTGGCTTTTAACAATTATTACTATCGTGTTTTCTTATAATTACAAAAACATAGGATTGCATTTGTTCCTCCTCTATATAATGGAGATTAGATTGAATACGGCATCGACATATGTCAAAATACATAATAAAAAGATTTTATCATTTTGTGTTTAATATATATATCATCAGGAGGTGAACTACATGTCTATTAATTCGAATAGGAACGAAGCAAGGTATCGAAAAGCAGAAATTCAATATTCAAAAATAGCATTATTTATATCAATTATTTCATTATTAAGTTCATTCATTACTATTGGCTATACAATATATACGGATAATGAAAGAGCTAGAGAAAATATATATTTCGCAGTAAATTCAAACTTACAAGAGGGTAATTTTGATACTACTTTAATCCCTGCAAGACTTCCAGACTTTGAATATGACGGAGACATACTGGGGGTTGTACCTGTAAATTACGAAATTATCCTTGCAAACAATGGAGAAAATACTGTTTCAATTATTTCATATGACCTTTGGCAAATAGATAACCAAGTACCTATTCAGTTTTCGCACTTAAAAAATGGTATATATGAAAAGAATGACTTGTTAGAATTTCCATTAACCATAGAATCAGGAAAAAGTAGAAAAATAACAATAAAAGTAGGAATTCAGGTTAAAGATTTTGTTTTCAAGATATTAGAAGAGGAGTTCGGAGAAGGTAAGCCTATTAATTTTAATACTTTAGAAACAACTCTACTAAGCCAAAATACTGACTTATTTGGTAATAAGGTTGTTAAAAATAACAATAATATATATTCAACTGACTTAACTAATGAAAAAATATATAAACTTAGCTTTACAACTTCTAAAGGGAAAACTTTTGAAAAGTATTTTAATACCCATACAATTGAGTACTAAAAGTAAATATTTGAAATTAATTAAAGACGATCGCTCTTTCAGGGTGATCGTTTCGTCGGATTTGACGTATATAGATAGTGTTGCAATAAGCAGTTGTATTTAAATGACGTGACCAAGATATAATTTTTCATAAAAAAGCCACGAATCCCTTCGCAGTTCTATATTCTTATTCCCTATCCTATTTCATTCCAAATACCCAACAATCCTCTCCATCACCCCATCCATCAGCGGTAAATCCGGATTATTGCTGTATGCCGCCTCATTTTTGCTTTCATCCGCACAGTCTTCAGCACATGATTCATATCGTCAATTATCAGCAGTTCTTATTCTGGATGTGCCGCGTGTAAACTTTCCGCATCGGATGCTGGCACTTCCGAATCAGCTGTGCCACTAATAACCAGGACTGGAATCTCAAGAAGTGCCACCACTTCTTGCTGCGGATCATACGCCAGCCAGGAAATCATATATGGCTGGACTGAAGGACGAAAAACACTTTGCAATTGTGGGCTGACTGTTTTCCCTGCTCGCCTTCCTTCAACTGGTTGATAATTCCACGGGCTTCCTCCAACAGATTCTCCTGAAGCAGTACAGCCAGCTGCTCCATCAGTACTTCATCAATAGGGCGTCCCGCTCCCGAAATGGAGATAAACGAATCGGCTGAAGCTCTCTCTGCTGCTACCATGCCGATCAGCGAACCTTCGCTGTGTCCGATGATCCCGACTTCCGTAAATGAGTCATCCGATTTCAAATGCTCCACCCAGGCAATCGAATCATCAATATAATCATCAAAACGGAGATCCGCTTCACTGCCGCTCAGTGCCTGGTTCATCCCAACACCGCGCTTATCATAGCGGATACTTGCAATGCCATTTGCCGCCAATTCTTCTGCCTTCATTTTCAAACTGTCGTTTTTGCTGGGAATCATCATTGAGTTGCCATTGCAATCTATCGGTCTGAACCGGCTAAAATCAGCATTGTCGGAAACGGCCCTTCCCATTCAGGCATTTCGACTTCAGCTTTCATCGTTCCTCCTGCAACTTCAAGTTCAATCAAATCTTCTTCGTCAACTGTTTCTTCAGCTGTAACCTGCGTTAATTCGAAAGGAAAGGTCTGGCCCTGCTTTGTAAAATTACCGGAAATTTTTCCGTCTTCAAGTTTCCCGGCGAAAACAAGCCTTTGTTCCTGAAGATTTATCTCAAAAACTAAATCCCGATCATTAAACTCTACTGTCAAAAAGGGGAAATCGCTCAGCCCATGCAGCGGAATACTCAATGTGCCGTCATCTTCTCCAAACTCTACAATGATCAACAAGGGCTGTGAGTTGAACCTTCCCAACCCCCTGTAATTTCCTTCAGTGAACTTGCCTCCTCAATTGTTGCGGCTTTACTGTTTCTACTGGAGGCCACCAATAAAAGCAGCATCACGAGTAAACTTCCTATCCATATATTTTTCTTTAATACGTCTCCTCCTGCGTGTTTTCAATTCTTTCTATATCTTTTCTTTAATCGTAGCGGAGTTTGCTCGGGGGGGGGGGGGCTCGGGGGGCAAGGAAAGAACTGGTGATTAGAGAGTACTGTAAAACTTTATATGGCGATGGATATGTTAATAAAGAAAATTTTAAGTCTAAAAAAATAGAATTGTATTTCTCCTTTTTAGCAGTTTTCATATGTTCTCTGTCTCAAATAGAACAATGAATATTTAACTCTCAGATAAAAATATGAAAGCCGTATCTGATAACCCTAGAGGTTAACGGATACGGCATCTTATTCATGTAATTGTAATTATTAAATTGAATTAGGTTTTATACAGAAAGGCGATTTTACTATTCCATCTAACTTTAAATAAGTAAGTAGCGAGCTCAATAACGCTTAGGGTTTAATTACATCTTTTAATTCCGTCTCAGTAAATATTGATTTCAAATCTTCTACTGTAAGTTTTTCTTTAACAATAGATTTCCCAAGATATAATTTAGCTTCATCAAGAGAATCATGTTTAATTTTCAGTAAAGCAGTTCGTAATATATTACCGAACAAATTAGTTAACTCTAAAAATTCTTTAGGAGATTTAAGGAATATATCATCTGCTACATGTTCAGCATAATCATAGATATTGCTTTTTTCGCATAACATAACTGCCTTTATTTCTGCTTCGCTTCCTACTTTATAATTAGTAGTCACCCATCTTGAATGATATCCTGCTTGTCTCATGTCATCCAAAGATATAGGAGTGTTGGGGTCTTTAATATTCGTCTTCGCTTCAAAAACAAACCATTGATTATTTATACTCCACGTTCCATCTGGAGTGCCATTGCCAGTCGGTCTCGTAGTTTCAAAACCATAGAATTCTCCCACTTCTTTTAATGCTATTTCATATATGTCAGAATCCTTATTTTCTAACCCCTCTAGAATAGCTTTCCAATCCCTTTCAAACTTATTGTCTCTATCACCATAAGATAAAAGCTTATCAAGTATTTTTTCTAATTGCATTTCAACTGAAATATCGAAAAATTGATCATCACTAATTTGTGTATCAAATATTTCTCTATCAAGCCAGAGTTTATTACTTGAAGAACTTAAAGCCTTCTTCAAATATTTAATACTCTGATCAGTGTTTCCTTGTTGTTTTTTGACGCAGGCAATATTGTAATTCCACCATGCCCGATAACCTTTATATTCTTCTTGTCTACTAAGCTTTTCCAATACTTTACTTGCTTCGCTATTAGCTACTTCGAAATCCTTATTTATAAGCTTATTCTGAAATTCAATTTCAGGTGTTGCACACTCTCTTAAGATTGTACTTACTGTTTTCGTTTTTCTTTCTTCTTGTATTGCTTCAGTCTCGGATTTTAAATATTCTTCAACACTTTTCCAATCATCGTCTTGATCATAAAAACTTTGAAGTGATTTTTTCCATTCTTCTATATCTGTAATATTATCTATTTGTTCAAAACCGAAACTTAATTCAGCATCAACTTCTGGTGGCAATAATTTTCTAAACTCATTTTTAAAAAGATATTCTCCAACTCTACGACCAATAAACAGAACTGCAGAATAATCATTTTTATCTCTAGTACACCTCCCTAAACCTTGTATCACTCTTGTAGCGAGTCTATTTTGTAGAAGTTCCGATACTCGTAATCTAGATTGTAGGAATTGTTCAGTTACCCCAACTGCAATTGGTAAATCTACGAAAATTTGCAATCTACAGTCATCATCTTTGAGGTCAATCCCTTCATATCTTCCAGCTAATAATAAAATTCCCTTTTGACTAGCTTTAAAGACCTCAAGTGACTCTTCAACATCATGATTTAAAAAAATTTCATACTCTGGTAAATTTTCTTCCAGAAATTTTTTATCAGCCTCTAGTTGAGCGTGTGAAGGGAACAAGATTAGTACCCTTGGCTGCATTCTGATAGTTTGAATAATCACATTTGATAAATCTTCTCTTCCAAAATGATCTTCTGGAAATAAAATGAGTCTTTTTCCTGAGACTTTATTTGCTCCTTCTGTAAACTCCGATATCCTCTTTATTTCTGTTACTCCAAAGACCCTTTCAAGTTCTCCTTCCGCTCCGAGAGTAGCTGACATATATATTCGTTCTTGAGTATTACTAAAAGCATCATGAAGCCAGTTAGGGGATATGGACGGTTTGAAAACAATTTTTTTCGGTGTCATAAATATTTGGCAACCATATAAAAAATCTCTAATTTTAGACCAAGAGAAATACAGATTTGTTTGATCGGTTACAGAATCCATATATGCTCTTATATCATCAATTCTATCAATCCATAAAGGCTGCGGAATAAGATCAACACCATCGATAAGTGGATTATAAATTCCATGATCAATTTTATCCTGAAGTTGTTTCGGAATTGAATCCCTTAATATGGAATATAGTCCTTCGAAGATATTTTTATCTCTACGGTTATCAATATCTAAAGACCATAAATCATTGATAGAATATTCAGTAGCGTGAGCGTCATCAAATATTATTAAATTAGCATCTTTGAAAGCAGAATTGGTATTAAAGATATGCGAATACGTGGTCACAGCAATAGAAACTGAACGGGAATATTGTCTATAAGACTTTTCATCAAAGTCTTTTCTTTGATTAATCAATAAAACGGAATTTATACCATAGGATATTAAGAGGTCATTAGTTTGTGATGCAAGTTGCTTGGTTGCACAACAATATACAACTCTTTTATCTTTTGTAATTCGATTGTATTCCCCAATTAAACCCCCAACCAAAGTTTTACCTTGTCCGGCAGGCATTTCTATAGCGATATCTCTATGTTCATCGGATACCTTTTCGTATGTTTCCAAAGACTTCCCCTGCTCTAACCCTAACCTATCTACTTTTCCCAATTGATTAAAAAGTTCAACCGGACTTTTCGGTTTCACTTTAATTTTAGTCGGTATTTTGAATGCCATAATTACCTCTACTCCTTAAACACAATTTTCTTATTTTTCTAATGATAACATTTTTTTCTATTTTTAGAAATTAATTATAGGTAAAATCATTAAAGAAAAAATCCATTTTTAAATCAATATCCTAAGTTCCAAAAAATGTGCTACCATCTTCTATAATGTAAAAAATCATTCAAATGAGATATAAACGTTAATACAAAAGTTGACCACCTTTATCATGTTTCCAGCATTATTATGTTTGTCAAAAAAATAATATGTAGAAAAAAAGGAATGATAAAGATGGCTAATATTGAGCTTATCAGAAAACTTTATTATGTGAAAAAAAGGTGAATCTGACAGTTATCAAAAGACTTGGTGTATTCTCAACAGACGATTCGAAAAGAATTGGAGCAGAACGAGATTCCACACTATATTCAAATCGCACCCATAAAAAGGCTAGTAGTTGATGCAGTCAAACCCTTTACTCTTCAATGGATGTAGAAAGATCAAACAGCCCCTTTAAAGCAATGCTATTCAGCTGCACAAATCTATCACTATCTTGCGAACGAATACCATTTCACCTGTGATGAATAAACGATCCGCCATTTCGTTCGCTGAGTAAAATAGGAGTGAAATTTATTGTCCCGTCATTCTCAATTCCAGTTAAATTTCAAATTGTACTTTTTAAATTTTACACGCTATTAATAAAGAAAATTAACTTAGCTGCCCAGGGAACGACTCAATTCCAAACAATTAATATGGATGAATAAAAAGAAAAAACCACAACCGAAATGTTGATTCATTCGGTGTGGCCATGTATTAAGTATAAATGTAGTGTAGTGCCAAAATCGTTAATAATTAGTTCTTTCCCCGGGAAGCAACTTCTTACTCCTGTATTTCTAGTTCGAGTCATCAATATATTTCCGTAAGAACCTATGATAGAATCAGTTAGCTTTTCGATGTAACGCTCAAATTTACTTATTCTTTAAAAAACAATTCGTAATGCAGAAATATCTATCATAATTTGGTTCTAAAAAAGCTCTGAAATTGAAATTTAAAGTCCATAATTAACTTTTACGACCTCTTATAATTTTCACTTGTCATACAACTTCAAACCCATCTAATCTCAACTAAAATATGCACATTTAAAACACCTTCCAATAACCCTCAAGCTTCAGATCAATCTCTTCAATCTAGTCAATCTCTTAGTCTTATCTTTTGCTATAGTATATGCATTTCATCCAATAAATAATTCCAATTAATCATTTATTGGATGAACTTTCATGAAAGAAAGGATTGAAACCAGTTTTAAATTCATTCACAAGATTATCACTATGATTAGGCAGTATCGATAATTCCTTATAGTCTTTGTCATCAAATAAGAATATTTGTACATCTTCAAGATTTATGTTCTTATAAAATTTTTGTAAAATCGCGCCTATAGCTCTTCTATTCTTTGAATCAAAAGGCTTGGAAATGTGATCAATAATTAGTATTGGGATTAATGGATATTTTTTCTCTTTTATTAACATATCTAAAAATCCAAGATATCCGCAAAATTGAATTAGTGTATGACGGGCCATACTTCCAACATAATAATTTTCAAGCTGATTTTTTTCTTCAGATTCAGTATTAATTATTTTAGGTTGTAATAAGTTTCCTTTTTTATAATACTGAATATAAAAACCTTCTATTTCGGTATCATTTTTTATAATATCGGAGACGTCACTAGCAGACTTATATAGTGAAGTTATATAACTTGAAAGTTCATCAATTTTTTTCTCATCATTACTGTTTTGCAGTCTTTTTATTTCTTCTTTTAATCTTTTAACTTCTTTATGTTTAATCTTCAGGCCTTCTAAATCATAAGAAATTTCCAAATTTAAATATTCTTCCACAAGAGCCAAAAAACGAGACTTTTCAGAAATTTCATAAGTAGAAGTACGTAAATTATTTAATATAATTTCGTCTTTCACTTCTTGCCTTTGTTTTTTTAAATCTTTAACTGTATTATTTGTAATTACATGTTTATTAAAAGAAATTCTTCGATCTAAGTTTTTCACCATAGTTTGTATTGGCTCTATTAAATATTTATATTCATCATTTTCAATAATTAATCTCGATAACTCTTCAGTGATTTTTTTCCTATTTTCATTTTCAATCTCAAACTTTTTATTATCCTCAATTGTTGTTAAATAAACTTTAATTTGCTCAGTCAAGCTATTATATATTGATTCAAGTTCAGAAATTGTTTTTGGTTTTTTTCTTTTATTATCTAACTCTTCTAATAACTTAATTTTATTAATTTCACTAAGAATTTCCCTTTTATTTTTTCCATTGTAAGACAAATTAATATCAATTTTTTTTAAATTCAAGTTAATATTATTTTTCACAAATTCATATTTTTGTATAGAATTTTCTTCCATATTTATTTCACTTTGAACTTCTTTCAATTCTTTTTTCAACGTAAATATATCTTTTAGATTGTCATTAAAAATATAATTTAAAACTGAAGAGAGCTTTGTAGAGTATTGAATATTTTTACTTTTAGTAAAAAAATCGTTTAAATTCCCTAAAGTTTTTTCTCCCAAGAAATTAAATATTGTAAAAGTTCTGTAAGATAGATTTTCCTCGGAAAACTCTCTAATATTATTGAGAGCTAAAAAATCTATAGTAAAGACAGAATTAATTTTATCTTTGTAATCTGATAAATTTATACTCATACCCCAGTCTTCGTCTTTGTATCTGAAGTAGTTCACATCTTTATTAAGTGTTCTCTTTAATAAATAAGAAATTTCATTATACTCAAACTCCATGATTGCAAACTTTAATGAATCTTTGAACCAAGCTTTATTTTCAATACTTTGAGAAGAACCAAACATGTAATCAATGAAATTGTAGAATTCGGTTTTACCAGAACTATTCTTTCCTTTAAAATAATTTATTCCATTTTTAAAGTTATAACTGTATTCTTTGTCATTTTCTCCCGTCATACTAAGTCTATTTATTTTAAACATTTCTGACCAGCTCCTTTAAGAATTGTTCATCTGAGTACTTTTTACTTTCCATTATTGCAAGATTAATAAATGTCTTTTCCTGAATAAATAATTCGTTTGTTTCTATGTATATTAATTCTCCTTCGTGTTCAACTATTTTCTTATTCTTAATTAATAAGTGGATAGCACCTATAATGTACTTCGTATTGTCAATATAATCATCGAATAAGCCACTGAACATTGATAAAGATTTAAGTACCACATCATTTTTATTTGAATAATTGTAGACATTCGAATGCATATATTTATTTTTTTTAGTTAGATATGAAAAAGCCATTACTTTAAGAACGCTCAAATTTTTATTATTTTTTAATATTTCTAAAACAATATTACAATAAGTTCCCAATAAAATTATTTCCAATTCATGACTGTTTTTGTTCACGATTCATCCTCCCAAGAAATTTTTAAATCTATATCCGTATCGTCCCTAGTTAAATAAATACAAGAACCAAATCTCGTTTGATCTACTTGAACATAAGCATTATTCATTTTCTTAGTTTCTGATAACCTTTTAATAGGAAAATCTTTTTGTTCAACTTCTAATTCTTCTTTTACACTACAAAAATTGTCATAAGTAGTTCGTTCAATGTTATTGACTTGATTTAATTTGTTATCTTCCAAAAATCTATCTTTGATGTTTTCGTAGTATTGTTGATAGATTAAGTGTTCTTCCATTCTTTTTTGATTAAGATTACACTTTTCTAGCTGTAAGTATTCCCGAGAATTCAAGATTAAAGAATCCTTTAAATCTAATTGTCTAGTTTTTCTAAATGCCGTATAATCCGGTTCAAAAACTTTTTCGCTTATGCGTTCGCCGATTTCCTCAATTTTTTGGACCATTTGTTTATGTTTAATACTATAAGAATTACCAGCATAGATAGCTGACATAATTTCACCTTGGATGTATTGAATAAGTTCCTTTACTCTTAATTGATATATTAAATCACTTACACCTTCCTTCCTAAAAATCACATCAAATCCATTTATTATTTTTTCATTTAAACTTTTTTCTGAAATAAATTCATGCTTGCTGTAAATTTTATTAAATATCCGCTCAAACTCTTCGTACTTATTTTCAAATTGTAATTTTACTTTACTTATTAAAGCACTAGACTTCTTGCTTGATTTAACAACTAAATCAAATAATTCTTGACATGAAATATCAAATAATGTATTCGAATTTTTATATTTATCATCTGTGAACAAAATAAATTTTTCTATATTTCTTACTGCGGAGTATTCTAGCAAAATCCAATTGAATAATATTTTATTTCGTGTTGCATTGCTTACTGTGGTTCTTTTTACTTGGATGGCATGATAACATTCTACTTTATCTTGATAAAAGCTATTAAACAATTCAGATTTCGAATCTAAAAAACTAGAATCAATTTTATCTTTAAAAACAATATCTTCAAGTGTTTCAAACTCTACTTGCCCTCCAGTTTTCATTTTTGACATATAATATACAAAGACTCTTATTTGATATGCAAAACCACTCAAACTCCTGATTCCACTCTCATCAATTGGTATATGCTGTCCTTGATTCATTTTCTTTCCCCCTTAACTACTATAAAAACTTTAACAATACAAGTTAGTATAAATATTTTTTCAAAACTATATTTCCTATCTCTTTTGTAATTTTGAAAAGTGCTCCCTCAACCCCTCATCACTAGCAAAAACATAAAGCCCCTTTATCCCCCTCTTCATCAACACATTAATCGAATTCAATACGATCTGTTCTTTCGCTTTTTCAACATCCTCAATCCCTTCTTTTCCTCTGAAAGCTTCGGTGTCACTATATCTTTCAGTCCTAATCTTCAAGCAATCATTCTGCTCATCATAAGTTACGGACGGCCCCAATATCACGCCAACATAATTCAGATCGAAGCCTTGAATTGTATAGATGGATCCAGCTTCTTTGATTGTTTCCGGCTTTTCGGCCCATGTGTTTTTGGTGTCGGTTGAATTCCAAGGGATTTCGAGACTGTCTTCTCTAATGTAGTACTGCTCGCCGTCTTTCTTATGTTCATAATCGAATGTCGAAACCACTCTTGAGAGGCCGTGTTCTTTATTCTTTTCCACTATGGCATCATGCATTTCCTTGGCAGAATCAAATATTCGAAAATCATAGAGTTCATCTTTTGGTAACTTTAGAATTCGCTTCTCTACAAAATTATCGATCCAGTCAATTACATCATCTCCAGCATTCATGCGGAACTGTTCTCTTAAAACATAAGGCTCTTCTCTTTGATAGCCTGACACTATTTTCTTGAGCCGCTCCTTGTCCCAATAGCTTTTCAGTTTTAAGACCTGTTTTTCGTCGTAGACCACGATGACGACATTGCTGTGCTTAATGATTTCTTCCAATTGATTGTCTTCATTGAATCCATTGAATGCATCCGCTCTGCTCAGCAATAAATGCGCTTCGTCGACCAAGACAATGTCCGCTTTTTCTGCAGCTTTCTTTTGTTTATTAATAAAACTTGTGGGCTTGTCAAAGTTATTCTTTTTAAGAAACTTCACATTGGCAGCGATATTTTTGTAAGTCTTCAGCATTTCTGAATGATTGACGAGTAAATAATTCTTCGTTTGATGGAGATTCGAGTTTTTATCAGTCGCCAGTTCCTGGATGCTGTTGAACACGGAACTCAGGACCACACTCTTCCCAACACCGGCTTCACCCTTGACCATGAATACAAACGTTTCATCATCATTAATGTGTTCTTCGCATACTTCCAGGATCTTTGTCTTAAGCTCGAGTTGCGTCATCGTCAACTCTTTAAAAGGAGATAGTTTGAATATGTCCCTGTTTTCAATGACGTGAGCAGGGTTATTCACCATTTTCCTTTTCAATAATTCTTTCCATATTTCGTTAAAAATCTCTTTGTCATAAAGTTTTTTATTATGGTAGTTGTGGGTTACACTTTGCGCAGTCTGACTTTTATTCAGCAACTTGTAGCGATCATCACCCAAGAAATAATTGATAAGTTTGGTTTCGATATTGTATGTGGCTGAACGATGAAATTTTTTATGAATGATAAGAGTCATCTTTTCTAATTTCTTTCTCTCTTCATCTTTCAAGTGATCCTTCATCCGATTTTTAAAAGCCACAGTCTCTCCGATATATACCGTCGTATTGTTGTTCAAGAAATAAACCACTGGATAGTCAAAATAAGTATTGTTCTTAATTCTTTCCAACGTAGATTTATTAAAGTCCCAGGTTTTTAGTTCAGTTATCCCCATATGTAGTCAGCCTCTCTAGATGTAGCAAATTTAATTGCGATTACATGAGTTTCAAACGCTTACAATTTCATTTATTATGTTGCCTTAAAAACAAAGTGAGTATACTAATGTCTTAATATTAGCATTTTTTCACTATTAACTGTCTTCTTTTGGAAAAAATAATAAAGCGATTTAAAGTAAATTTGTTCCCTATCTATCCGTATTTATTAAAGCGATTTCCGAAAAACACTTCAATAGATTCTTTAGAAAAGATTTATTTGAACAAAGCACTCGGTATTACAATTCCGTAATTCTACTCTTCCGCATTATTCCAATATATGCCATACTGTAAGCAGAAACCAAAGGGGGATTTATTAAATGGCAAATTTAAACGCAATGATGGCATGGACGTTCACACAGGAAATCGATGTTCCGGATTCGGTCACCGACTTGCTGATTGCTGGAGAAGTGGCACAAATCGCGTATAAAACTATCCGGGACACGGCGGTAGTGACCAACAAACGCATCATCATTTCCGACAAACAAGGGTTGACTGGGAAGAAAGTCGAGATTTACTCGATTCCTTTTAAATCGATCATCATGTACTCTTCTGAAAATGGCGGAACGTTTGATTTTAATACCGAGTTGGAACTGTGGACAAAAGCCGGCACGTTTAAATTGAATTTGAATAAGAAAGTCGATATCCGCAAGCTTGATAAACTGATTGCGGAAGCGATTTTGTAATTTTATATGGCAGCTCCTTTTTCGATGAGGAACTGTTTTTTTTTATGTATATGATGTCCATTCGGTAGATGATATTTTGGTAACGCCAATTGCCATAATGCATTTGCAAATAGAAAAAGATTGGACCAGGTGAACCGGTCCAATCTTTTTTTGCTTCTATAAAGATGACTACAACAGTGAAGCTCCAACCTACCCGACATAGTGAAAAATGATTTGGTAGAAAGCGATCGCAAGCCCCAATACACTCGCCTTCATTTTTGAAGGATGGTTTCTGTCGCCGAAGAACAAGTATAAGAAAATCAGCACAAATCCCACTGGAAACCATAATTGAAAGTCGCTGTCTATTGTACTGCGCGAATAAATCGGCATTATGTAAGCACTTATCAAAAAAATAGAAAAACACCTTATAACGGTCTGTTTCTAATTCTTTGCTCCACTTTACTAGCAAGTAAATAATGACAATGGCCATAATCGTAATATGTAAGTTTGGAAATACAATCGCGCCGTTCCCAATTTCAAATTCCATTGAGGTTCTCCTGTCTTTTTTATGTAACTCTTTACAGAAATTGCTTCTTCAAATCTCTAAACTTGTCTCAGCAAAAGTTTTCTGTTCATTAAACTGAGTTTTATACATGTCGGTTATCCTTACAACTTTCCCATTCTAAAAAGCTCTCCTAAATTATAGCCCACCCAGGCACCAAAAAACGGAAAAGCGCCAATAGAGTTGTTCCTGTCTGCAGGGTCAATATCCGTATTGACGATTAATACTGTAATCGAAATACTTAGAACAATGAGGAATACTGCCTCAATTATTTTTCTGCGTGTCCAGCGTTTCTTTCCCAAACGTTCTTTGTCAAATTGCTGCACCCGTTTACTTGTCTTCGTGCCGACAAATCTCCCTGTCATTAGGACGTACAATGTAAAAGCAACATAGATCAAGACAATTACATAAAATAAGCCAATGAGAAAGAGGGGCTGTCCACTTTTTGAAAAATAAACAAACAGCACGAATATCAATAGCATAAAGAAATTGGACTGAACTAATTGCTTCTTTTTCAACTGCTTAACTTCTTGTATATCCCATTGCGTTTCATCCATTCTATCTCCCCTTTCGATCTAACACTTAATAGGCCCTACTGCTGAGTTAGTTTAAGTGTAAACATTCCCATTCTCTGCATTTATAATAACACGAATATTTAGAATAAATTACAAATTAAAGAAAAAAATACCTTTTTCAATTTAACGGGGCATTCATATATCAATTTGCTTCTTGGAATACATACTTACAGCCCAACCTATTGATATCTAGCAAATCGGTTTACAAATGACACGGCATCTTTCAGGAATTTTAAACCAAAATCCCTTTTTGCCAATAAAAAATAACCATCAAATTTATCCACAATTTGATGGTTATTCTAAGTTGCAATTCATCTGCCCAATCTTTTTTCATTTTCTATACCGTATTTTTCTATCAAAAGCTCATCAACTATTCGAAACAAGCTCCTTTTCAGGCTGCGCCGCCACTTTCATCCCAACCACCACTTCATCTCCTACTCTAAACCGTGTCGAATAGACCGTCTCGTGGACAGTCCAGGTTTCACCGGACACATCGACCGTATAATGGATTTCATGTCCCTGGTACTGGACAAACGTTACGGTGCCGTGCACGCCATTAAGACCTGCTTTGGACAGCTGCAATTGCTCGGGGCGCACTGGATAAATGCCTTTCTTTTTTAAGCTTTTTGCGACACCGAGATCTGGCCATTTGCTTTGCGGGTTGATAGCCGGGATGAAGCTGCCGTCCTGCCACTGCCCTTTTACCATATTGCATTTCCCGACGAACGTCGCGACAAATTCGGTTTCTGGCCGGGTATAGATTTCTTCTGGTGCTGCAATCTGTTCGATCCGCCCGGCGTTCATTACGACGATCTTATCCGCGATGGCCAGCGCCTCGCTTTGGTCGTGGGTGACGAAGACGATGGACGCCCCGGTTTCCCGGTGCAGCTTCTGGATTTCTCTTCGCATCTCCATACGGAGTTCCACATCAAGTGCGCTGAACGGCTCATCCATCAGCAGCAAATTCGGTTTCGGCGCAATTGCCCGTGCGAGCGCAACCCGCTGCTTCTGGCCGCCGGACAGTTCGGACGGATAGCGTTCCGCAAACGATTCCAAGCCGACCAAATTCAGCACGTTACTGACTCTCGCCTGCACCTCGTGCTTGCCTTCTTTTTTTCGGTTCGGGTGGTGATGCAGCGGAAATTTGATATGCTCCGCAATTGTCATGTGCGGCCACAGCGCAAACGATTGAAAGACCATGCCGATATTGCGTTTTTCAGGAGGGACGACGCCTTTGGCCGTTGCCACTGCCGCATCGTCCATAACGATGGCGCCTTCCGTCGGCCCCATGAATCCCGCCAGCAGTTTCAATAGCGTCGTTTTTCCGCAGCCTGAGGGCCCGAGCACCGCAACAAATTCCCCGCTGCCGATTTCAAGATCCACTTCATGCAAAGCCGTAAACGAGCCGTATTTTTTTGACACACCCAACACTTCGATCATTTCGTCTTCAGCACCTTTCTGTCCCATAGTTTTCCGAGTGCCATGAACAATCCGCCGCCAAGCAAAATCCCGAGCACGAGCACAGTCGAGAAGGCCGTCGAATACATCGAGTAGCCCGCCTGTTCATAGCCAAAAATGACAACGCCAACCGTTTCCGTCCCTGTGGACCAAAGCAAGCTCGATACCGTCAATTCCGTCAGCGCCATTAAAAACACCAGCAGCGCACCGCTTAAAATTCCCGGGAACAACAGGGGCAATAATATTTTCCGCCACTTGGTCCAGCCGCTTGCACCAGACGTTCTCGCCGCTTCATCCATTGACGGATCGATCTGCAATAATGCGGTATAGCTGCCTCGGATCTGCAGCACCATGAACCGGGTCGCATAGGCGATATATAAAATTAGGACTGTTCCGTAAACGCCCGGATTCCAGCCCGGCACCGGCTCCATCCACATAAAAATCATGCAAAGGGCAAATACCGTACCCGGCAATGCGTACGGAATGGTAATGAAAAGTTCCGCCGTCTTTGTGCTCCAGTCCGGGTATTTAAACCGGAGATACGCAATCATGGTTCCTAGAAATAAACAAATCGCCATCGTAACAAGTGCCAGCTGCAAGCTGTTTGAAAGTGCTGACAGCGGCTTCCCGTCCGTCAAAAAGACATATTCGTAATTTTTCAAAGATAAGTTTTCAAGCGCAAACGGCACACCGTACGCAGAAATGAGCGACAGTGCCCCCATTGCAATTAACGGCATCAAGCTCGTCACGAGCAAAAACGCCCAAAGCGTTCCTTCCAGCAGTTTTTGCTTTAGTGGCTTCAAGAAAATGCGCGGATTCATATCGCTTTGC
This sequence comes from Planococcus sp. YIM B11945, assembly GCF_050864155.1. Classification (NCBI taxonomy): domain Bacteria; kingdom Bacillati; phylum Bacillota; class Bacilli; order Caryophanales; family Caryophanaceae; genus Planococcus; species Planococcus sp. YIM B11945. Next base: position 268,744 of record NZ_JBOZWR010000007.1, read on the forward strand.
ACCGTTTCCAAAACCCGGCTCTTCCGCAGCAAATACCACTGAAGCAGCGTGCCGATCAGCGCGATGATGCCCAGTATGACCGACAGCACAGCTGCCCGCGAGAATGCCTCCGGGCCGAATCCCACAACTTGCTCGTAAATGTACGTGCTGAGGACGCGGATATTCGATGGCGTCCCAAGAAAGGCGGGAATGCCGAAGTTATCAAGATTGGACAAGAATGCAATCAACCCGCCGCTCGCAATTCCTGGAAGCGCAAGCGGCAGCACAACTTTCCGGAACGTCTGCCATTTTGACAAGCCGGACGTCGCTGCCGCATCTTCCAGTTCACGGGGCAGTTTGCGGAAGACATTGACCGTAAACAGGTAAACGAGCGGGTAATGCGATAATCCCAAAAGCAGGATGATGCCGCCGATGCTATACAGGTTCGGTACTTGCAGATTGCCCGGCAGCCAAGCGAGCAGCGCCGCAACAGGCCCCGCTCCGCTGAAAAACTGCGTCCACGCAAGCGTCGTGATGTAAGAAGGAATGATGAACGGCAGGAAAATGAATAGCTGCATCGCCCGCTTTCCTCTTACTTCGACATACGCAACAATCCAGGAAAACGCTACGCCGAGGGCGAGCGCAAGCAACGTAGAACCCATCACAACGAGAAGCGTATTCTGGATGGTGCTCCATGTTGCTTGTTCCCGCAGGATTTCTGTGTAATAGTGCAGCGTCAGCGAGCCTTCATTGACAAAACTAAGCAACACAAGCCGGAGCACCGGCAGCAAGAACAGCAGAAACACGGCCAGTAAGCCGATTCCTTTATACAGATTTTTCTTTTGAAAAAAGAGAGAGAAAGAGGGCATGCCCTTTCTTCTCTCTCCGCTCGCGTGTTGTTTAATGATCATACCGTTCGCTCCTCATATCCGGAATCCGCGATGCCGGTCATTGCCCAAAAACGTCGCCAAACTTCGCTTTGTCTTCGTTGCGGGTTGTCAAAAGTTCAGCCGAGTCAGCTTCCAGTACGTTCATTTCGTCCAGCGTTTTCAAGCCCTCCGGAGCATCGATGCCTTCGCGGATTGGTGTATAGCCTTGGTCTGCTGCAAGTTGCTGCCCATCTTCTGACAAGACAAAGTCGACAAATGCTTGTGCCGCTTTTTCGTTGTCGGTATTTGCCATGATGCCTACCGGTTCCGTAATGACAGGCACGCCTTCTTTCGGGTAAACGAGTTCAACTGGGCTGCCTTCGCTCTTTGCCCGTGCAGCGAGGTAGTCGACGATCATGCCGTAGTTTTGTTCGCCCATCGCGACGCCTTCAAGGACAGCGCCGTTTCCTTGCGTAATGGTGATATCATTTGCACGTAAACTTTCGTAATAGTCCCAGCCCATATCTTTTTGCTTTGTAATGACGCCCAGGTTGTACGCAGCTGCTCCGGAATAAAGCGGGCTCGGCATAATGCCCTGCCCTTTTGCAGCATCACTCGCCAAGACGCTCCAGCTGTCCGGCACGTCTTTTACGTTGTTTGTATTGACGACAATGCCAGTCGCCATCACTTTGGTTCCGGTGTACGTTCCATCCGGATCGACAAATGCCTCATCAATCACTTCCGCTTCCTCAGATTTATAGGAAAGCAGTAAGTCCTCTTCTTTAAAGTTCTCAAACGTCACCGAGTCCGCTACAAGCAGCACATCTGCCTGGATCTCGCCTGCCTGGTGTTCCGCTTGGATCTTCGACACCACTTCTTCCGTGCCGGAGCGGAATACGTTCACTTTCACGTCTGGATTTTGTTCATTAAAAGCACTGACCAAAGCCGTTGCATCCGCATCTGGCTGCGATGTATAAAAATCAAGAGCGCCGGAAACCGCTGAGCTATCTGCACTTTTCGCCTCTGCAAGGTTTGATGATTCATCCTGCTCGCTTCCGCATCCCGCCAAAAGTGCCGTAATCGTCAATACGCCAATTCCTGAAAATAGTTTGTTCATGTTCAGTTCCCCCTCTAATCGATTATTCAGCTTATCTCCGTGTCTATGGGTTACTCATTCAGTGTAGAGCTTCATTGTGAAGCCATCGTTAAGGAATTATTAAGAAATGCCAAAAGTCTGTAAAGCGAATAAAACAAAAATCGGCTTCTCATCCATTCAGTTGAGAGGCGCAACAATTCGAACCATTATTCCATCGTGCTCGATGTGCCAGAAGACAGTGCTTCCAAAAACCCTCCTTACAAAACTGGAAAAGGACTATAAACTTTTAGTCGATCCTGCTTCACTGACTCAGAAAGATTTAAACCGGCTGAGTGGCTGCTTCCGATTTAAAAACAAAGCCGCTTTAGCTAATCTAGTTGCTGCAGGTGTGTTGAAAGAAAAGTAGGTTACTCTCGTTTTTCTTCATAGCTGTAGAGTAAAATCACGAGCAGATTCTTCTAAGCATAATAAAAAGATTGGGCCGGTTTTTCTGCCCAATCTTTTTTCCTTCTATCTATATAATGCCTTGCCAACTGCTTACGTCGCATTGCCCTTCAACATTCCGGCCCGTTGCCACCATCCTGCCGTCTGCTCGAAGACCTAGCGCATGCGCGCAGCCCGCCGAGACAGCTACAATATCGCGCCAGCTGCTTACATCGCATTGGCCATCCGTATTGCGGCCTGTTGCTACTACTGTCCCATCCGCTTGAAGGCCGATGGTGTGATTACTGCCTGTAGATACCGCCACAATGCCACGCCAGTCGTTCACATCGCACTGGCCGTCTTTATTCAACCCTACAGCTATTGCGGTGCCGTCCGCTTTCAAACCGATCGTATGAAGGTAGCCTGCTGACAGGGTGGTTATCTCCTGCCATTCGCTTACATTGCATTGGCCATACCGATTATTGCCTGCAGTTATCACGGAGCCATCCTTTTGGAGCCCGACGGTATGCCAGTCTCCTGCCGCAACCGCCACGATATCACGCCAGCCAGTTACGTCGCATTGGCCTTCGTTGTTTTGGCCCATCGCCATCACGATGCCATCCTTTTTGAGGCCAACAGTCCGGCGCCACCCAGCAGCGATAGCTAAAATATCGCACCACTCTTCGACCTCGCATTGATTGTATTTATTCCATCCAACTGCAACTGCCGTGCCATCCGTTCGCAGCCCGACAGTATGGGAGCTTCCGATATGGGCACTTCCTGCCGCTACCGCCACAATATCACGCCAGCCGCTCACTTCACATTGGCCGTATTTATTATCTCCTGCTGCGACGACTGTGCCGTCACTTTGAAGTCCGACGCTGTGGCGATAACCCGCAGCGATCTTTCCTTTCGGCCATCGATCCGCCATTCGCACCACTTCTTCCCTGGAAATGTTCTTTGCTTTTTTTGATAGCTTCTTCTTATGATTCAATTTCCAACAATTCGATCAACCGAATAACTTCCTCATCCTCGCCCACATCAACAGGCACGAGCTCGGTATTTTCAATCAGCTCTTTATAAAATTCTTCACCAGCCGGATACTCCCCGTCCCAGCGCAGTGGAACGTTGTACACATTAATCGTTCCGTCTCCGTTGCCGCTGTAGGTGACCGAGCCATCAACTAAGCGGGAACCGGCCAGTTGAATCACGTCTTCCGGGTAGACACTGCTCGTTTCGTCATCGGGATTGAGCGGTGTGCCGGCCGGAAGGATGTTTGCGTACAAGCCATCAATAGCCTGGTTTGGCCCGAGCTGCAGCCACACTCTGGCGTATTCGATTTGTTCGCTCGAATACTCGGATAAGGCGTCGTTGTCTTGCTCAGTGCTGGCCGGTTCGCTTTCAGTGGTTTCTTCTGAAGAGACATCGTTTGTTTCTTTCATGTCTGATCCCTCCGCATCAATTGTTGAGGTGCTTTCTTCTTTTTCTGCCGCGCTGTTTTCGGAATTGCCATCTTGCGTAGTGCCATTTCCACATCCTGCTACCATCAGTAACGCCGCCAGAATCCAAACCAACTTCGCTTTTGTTTTCATTGTGCGCATCTTCCTTTCACTTGCCGCTTTAGTTAAGACCATTTTAGCAGGTATGTTCTGCGCAATCATGCACTTTTTAAGGCGGTTTCATTTAACGAATATAATTTACAATTTTTTGAAACCTTTCTTCAGTTTTTCCGTAATTTAAGCTAAGGGAGGTTTGAGTATGTCTAATTTATTTAGCTTGTTGCCCATCATTTCCATTTTGTTTTACTTGCTTCCATTCGCTTTTGGAATTTATGCAGTGGTCGTTTTTCTGAAGCAAGGCAAGGAGCGCAATGTCCTTTTGAAGGAAATCGCGGAAGAATTGCGGAGAAAATAGCCGATAGACCGAACAAAAGCCCGCATTGATGAAGGAAATCAATGCGGGCTTTTCAATCCATTTTTTATTAAAGAATCGTTTGAAGCAAAATGATGATAAAGAGCATGCCCAATAGAAACGAAGGAAAGCTGCTTTTCTTTTCTTCCGGCAGTTCGTCGTTGAGGATGTTCAACACCACGCCGCCTATTAGGAACGAGGAGAGAAAGGCCAAAGTCAGGTCGCTTGCGTGCGTTGTCTCGGACAACACCCATCCGATCAACACAGATATGGCCAAAATCCATTTGCCCGCCCGGGTATAGAGGTCTTCATGCGTTAAATGAAGAATGCGGTTATTGGCGATAAAGTGGAACGAAAAGACGACGAAGTATGCAGCATACGCGCCGATATTGTCGCCGCTCAGCTCGGGAAGCAAATAGCCGATCAGCATGTTGTACAGGGCAAAAGCAGTAATTTCAATTGCGAAAACCGGTTTGGCTGGCCGCGTCAAGTTTTCTTGCTGCCGATTTTTTTGTTCGGACTTTACACTCAAGTGGTTGATGCCGTAAAAGACGGCAATTCCGAGCAATGCCGAGATATAGGTAATGTAGTCAACGTTTTCCAGCCACGAGCCTAAATGCGCTTTTTCCGCCACTTCCTGGTAATGTGTCAATTCCGGAACAAGATGCAAAAAAACGTAAGCGATCGAACCGCCGGAAACTACAGACATGAGCCGGTTCGTCATGCGCTCATGCAGAAGCCGGATAGCATCTGAAAAAATATGGACAAGCATGAACCCGAGGATCACAAGCAGACTGGGAATGAACATGAAACCCCTCCTTTGGGAGATTTTCTGAGGAATGTAGTTTCTTATACCCTTATCCGGGACATTCTAGTTGTTATTGGGAGAACAACTTTTGAAACTTTCACGGCTTGGTTCCGTAGTATAAAGAAAAGCAACATCAAAAAGGGGTGCAGTTGGGATGGGCTTGGTTCGATTTTTGTTTATGAAGAAGAAATGCTTGGTGCATACAGCGTTTGGCAATGAACAGTATTTCAAGGCCGTCCAGAAATTCAGCGAGCACGGCGTTTCATACGACGTCGGGCGAAAAACGGATAACGGCGGCATATTGTCGATGGCCTTTGGCGATTCCAACCGAACGGTTATGCCTTTTGCCGACAATGCACGGATCGACAATACGCAATACGATTTCTACGTGACAAAAGAAGACGAGCACTTGGCGATTCGTGCGCTGCGTTAATAAACCCGCTTGGACAATTGCTGTCTAAGCGGATTTTTTAATTGATAGAATTTATAGGGCCTCCTCTTAAACTTAAGAAAAACGGGTATAGAAACTTCATAAACGTTATTCCTGGAGGAGGAAAGCCCATGCATTATCAGTTAAACCTGCATTTGGCAGATCAGAAAAAGGATTATTATTGGCTGTTTAACAGCGAAGAAGACACGATTACCGTGTTTAACGACGTCATTCAGACGTTCAAGCAATATGAACCGCGCGACGCGGAAGCGTTCATGAAAGAAAAGAAGATTGAAATCGACGAAACCGGCAAAAGCAATACGGTCCAGATCGAAGTAGTCAAAGTGGATAAGGAAGCCATCATCCGTTCTGCTTCCTATAACGAGATGTGGTACGAAGGCCAGCATTTCGAGGACATTTATAAAACGTTAACCGAGAAGCACGGCACGCCGGAAGAAGATTCGGTTGTATAAATAGGAAAAGGAGGCGCCGAATGGCTGCCTCCTTTTTATCTGCTCTTCATAAATTCGTAATACCCGCTCTTGAAAAAGTCGTACCATTCGTCGATCTCTTCTTGCGGCGCGGACTCGAGTGCCGTCATTACTTCTTTGCCAAACTCCAAAAACGCGGAGCCGTTCGCCGTGATGAGATTGCCGCTTCTGACCGCTTGCTGCTCGAGGTAGTTTGCTTCGTTCGTGTAGTTGTCCCCTGCCACTTCCTGCAGTTCCGGCAAATAGTTGCTTGTGTGCGGGGCATCGTTTAGAATGCCGTTCATGCCAAGGAACACGGTTCCGTCGCAAATGGCACCTAACACTCTATTGCCATCGAGCGCTTTTTGCACAAGTTTCATGACCGCTTTGCTTTCTTCTTTGCGCCACGAGTTTCCGCCGATCAACACGAGTCCCGCAAAATCATCCCCGACTTCATCCACCGTATAATCCGCGACGACGCGGAAGCCGCCAATCGAACTGACCAGCTCTTTGCTGAGGGATACTGTCTTCACTTGGTATTTTTGCTCGCCGTTGTCCGGCTTTTCGTTCAACGCCGCTGCAAGCGCCGCCGCTTCCCAATCCGCATACTCTTCAAGCACCACAAACAATACTTCATCCAGCTTCATCCAACTCTCTCCTTTCGGTATAAACAGCCTTTATTCCGTGCCCCTTCTTTTACTTACTTTGCATTATAGCATCAAAGAAAAAGCTAATATACAGATTATTCTTTCATTTATTGATTATAATAAAGCTATGGAGCAAACTAAGTGAGATTCGCGCAGGTCTGGAGAGTTGTTTTGCGAAATATCGATGTATGTTCAATACTCTGACACTCAAAATTGATATTCAATTTATATTCGTCCGCTATGATGGCAGGGACATTATTTTTAAACTTGAAGAGGAGTGGCATACATGAACAAATTTTTGAACCCGATCACGGATTGGGTCTCCACGAAACGCGGCATGTGGATTACCATCATTGCTTGGGTGGTCCTGGCAATCGGCTTGACGTTCGGCCCCACACTGAACGACTACAAAGTGGCAAACTTCCAGTCGCTTCCGGACAATGCGCAGTCGATCATAGCGGATGGCAAACTGAAAGAATATTTCCCCGATGACCAAGGAACGCCGGGCATTCTCGTCTTCTACAACGATGAAGGCGAAGTAAATAGCGAAGAAGTCAAAGAAATCCTGGCAGGCATTACGGAAGCGGACCTGGAGGGCATCGACTCGATCGTCGACATCAGCCAGCTTCCCCCTCCAGCACTTGAAGGCTTTTATTCCGAAGACAAAACGACGATGATCGTTCCGATGACGCTTGCTGCGGGTCTTGGCAGCGCCGACTTTGCAGAAATTAACGACGAAGCGAGTGACATTGGAAACGACATCGCAGCAAATTTCGACAACATGGAATTCTACATCACAGGGCCTGCCGGGATTGCCGGCGACACAGTGAAATTGTTTGAAGAAGCGGATTTTGTGTTGTTGATTGCGACAGTACTCATCATCTTGGTGCTGTTGATCGTCATTTACCGATCCCCGCTTTTAGCAATCATTCCGCTTCTAGCGACGGGAATCGTTTATCAAGTCGTGAACCAGATTCTGGCCTTTATGGGTGCGGGCGGCTTGGAACTGACGAGCCAGACGACGTCGATCATGAGCATTCTGCTTTTTGCGGCGGTTATTGACTACTCCCTGTTCGTGTTCTCGCGCTACCGCGAAGAACTGAACCATTATGCAAGCAAATACGAAGCAATGAAATTTGCCATGCGCGCAACGGGTGAACCGGTGTTCTTCGCGGGCGGCACGGTGCTTGCAGCAATGCTTGTCTTGTTCTTTGCGGACTTCCGCGACTATGCAAACTTCGCACCGATTTTCGGTACAGCGGTGTTTGTCATCATGATTGCATCCGTAACGTTGATACCGGCTTTATTTGCCTTATTCGGCCGTAAAGCGTTTTGGCCGAAAGTGCCGAAATACGGCGATGCCAAAAACGTCAAGCACGGCATTTGGGGACCAGTCGCGAAATTTGTTGTCAACAAGCCGCTCTTTTCCGGCGGGCTCGTCGCCATTTTGATGCTCGTTTCGGCATTCAACGTGCTGAACTTGGATTTTGAATTTGATACGGTGAAATCGTTCCCAGATGATATGCCGTCTCGAGTCGGCTACGAAATTGTTGAAGAGAAATTTGAAAAAGGCGAAATCGCCCCTTCTTCCTTACTGGTGGTGAGCGACGCGGCCATTTCAGAAGAAGCAGCGGCAAGTTTGACCGATGCGTTGAACGGCTATGATGAAATCGCTTCAGCTCGTCCGTCCGGACAAACCGAAGACGGCGGGGCTCTCAAATACAGCATTGCGTTGTCGATGAATCCGTATTCGACAGAAGCACTGGATTTTGTAGAAGATCTTCGCAGCGACAGCGCTGCATTGCTTGAAGATGCATCGATCGACGGCGAAACGCATTTTGGCGGCATTACGCCGAAACTCGTCGACGAACGCAACGTCAACAACAGCGATATCGTCCGCATTGTGGTACTTGAGACGTTATTAATCTTGGTGCTGTTGTTTGCGCTGACGCGCTCATGGAAAATGCCGATTTATATGATGGCGACGATTTTATTCTCTTATTTGTCCGCTCTTGGCCTAGGGATTTTCCTGATCGATGTATTGTTCGGCTTTGAAGCCATCAGCACCCGGGTTCCGGTTTATGCGTTCATCTTCCTTGTCGCGCTTGGCATCGATTACAACATCATCTTGATTTCACGCTTTATGGAAGAGCGGAAAACGCAGAAAGTCAAAGATGCGCTCGAAGTGGCCATCCGCAATACCGGCGGCGTCATTTCTTCAGCCGGCATTATCTTGGCTGCCACGTTTGCAGCACTGACGACGATGCCGATTGCCGACTTGTTCGTCTTCGGCTTTATGGTAGCGGTCGGAATCTTGATCGATACGTTCTTGGTCCGCGGAATGCTGCTTCCGGCGTTGATATTGTTTTTTGAAAAAGATCGCTAAACCCTGCATACTAAGAGTATTAAGAAGCCCGGCTATTCTTTTGCCGGGCTTTTACGTACCGGGGAGGAATTTGCATGAAAATACTCGTCGTTGACGACGATCTTTATATTCAGCAGCTCGTGGCCATTCACCTTAGCAAAGAAGGCTATTCGGTGCTGCGGGCAGATAATGCGGAACAGGCGTTGAAGCTGCTCGAAGACGAAACGGTGGATCTCGCGATTGTCGATGTCATGATGCCGGGCATGGACGGCTTCGGCTTGACCCGCATTTTGACGAAAGATCTGGACATTCCAGTGATTTTATTGACCGCAAAAGACCAATTGGCAGATAAGGAAAAAGGCTTTTTGTCGGGGACCGAGGATTACATGGTCAAGCCGTTTGAGCCGAAGGAATTGCTGTTCCGTGTGGCCGTCGTATTGCGGCGCTACGAACGCGCCGTCTCCGAACAGCTGCAAGCCGGCAATGTGGCAATCAACCGGAAAAATTTCGAAGTGGCGATCGGCAGCGAAACGCTCATTTTGCCGCTGAAGGAATTTGAAATCTTGTCACTGTTGGTGTCGCGCGCCAATATGGCGACGCCGCGGAGTTTGCTGATGGATTATGTTTGGGGCGAAGAGCACGAAGGCAACGAACTGACGCTCAACACCCACATCAACCGCATCCGCGACCGCTTGAAACGCCATGGCGCCAATGTGGAAATCCATACGCTGCGCGGCATCGGCTATAAATTGGAGGCTTCGAAATGAAGACGCTGTACCGGCAATTTATCGTTGCGACGCTGTTCATTTTGGCGCTTTCCGTATTGATTGGCTTTACGCTGGCGAATATTTTTTATTTGACGGTGACGAAAAAAGACGCGATCGAACAAAACACCGGCATTGCGGAAGAGATTGTCACGACGCTCAATTTGGTGCCGCATGCAAACGGGGACTTTGACCAGTATTTGCATGCAGTCGCGGATCTCGGTTATCAAATTGCCGTGTTCGACAGCAACGGGCAGAAACAATTTTACGGCAAACCGTTTGACGACGGCGAGCTTCCAAAAGAAGCGGAACGCGTGATAGCAAACGGCGAGGTGTATACCGGCCTGGACAATGTCTCCAGCCAAATTTTCATGATCGCTCATTTTACGAACAAGCTCCACAATACGGTCGGCGTGCCTTTCACGTATAACGAAGAGCGGTATGGCCTTTTTATCCGGCCGGATACTGAACTTGTGGCGACCGATATCCATTCGGTGCTGATCGGCTTTGTCGGCGCGATCGGCGTCGTCAGCATTCTCGGGATGCTGTGGATGGCCCGGCAGTTGACGCGGCCGATTGTCCAACTGACCGAAGCGACCAAATACATTGCCCGTGAAAACTACAGCTACCCGCTGGAAATCCAGCGCAACGACGAGATTGGTCAGCTGTCGGAAAGCTTCAACTTGATGCAGCAGCAATTGAAGCACAACGACATGGCGCGGAAATCGTTCATCAGCAACGTGTCGCACGATTTCCAGTCGCCGCTCATGAACATCCAAGGCTATGCGGATTTGTTGAAGTCGCCGAATTTGGCGGACAGCGATCGCCTTGCCTACACGTCGATCATCGACCAGGAAGCAAAGCGGCTGTCGAGCTTGACCCGGCAATTGCTGCTGTTGACGTCGCTCGACCAAGGTGTCTATCCGATGAAGCACAAACCGTTTCAGCTTGATGAACAGCTAAAAGCGGTCGTCCAGAAATACCGCTGGCGCCTTGATGAAAAAGACCTCACCATTTCGTATAATTTGGCGCCGACCACGTTTCATGGCGACGTTGAATTGCTTGAAAACGTTTGGGAGAATTTATTAACCAATGCCATTAAGTACAATAAACCCGGCGGCAGCATTGAAATCAGCTTGCGCTCAACCGATGCGAGTGTTGATGTTTCGTTTACAGACAGCGGCATCGGAATTACTGAAGAATCTATTCCGCAATTGTTCGAACGCTTTTACCGGGTAGACGCCTCGCGGAAAAAAGACGGCACGGGATTGGGTCTGTCGATTGTCCAGCAGATTGCGAAGCTGCATCACGGAGAGATCGCAGTGGAGAGTGTAGTTGGCGAAGGAAGTATGTTTACGGTGCATTTTCCTTTTGTTGAAGTGAAGCGGTAAGTGAGGAAGGAAGCTGTTCGCCTGCGCGAACAGCTTTTTATTACGGGGGCGTCGTTTTGGGAGAGTGAAGATGGCTGCTGGAAATATTTGCTTCATGAAGTTTTCGTGTTTTAACATGCAGTTTTGAAGTTTTAACACGCAGTTTTGCGATCTTTACATGACGAATCGACTTTTTATCCTGCACTTTCCAAGTTTCTATCGCACTTCTTCGTTTTCATCAAACCAAGATCAAATTACAAAGAAGAAAGCTGTTCGCCTCTGCGAACAGCTTTTTATAAGGATGAGAATGTATTATTCTATTGCTATCCGTAGAAATCACACTTCCTTCAAAGAATGGTTTTCTGCGAAATTTCCTGCTTCTACATCTTTGATAAACGTTATAAGGTAATCGAAATAGGCTTCTGGGTCATCCCACATCGCCAAATGGCTTCCATCTTCGCAAATGCCAACGCGTGAATTCGGAATGCGGCGCCCCATTTCTTCAATGTCGTCAGGCGACATGCTGTCATGGCGTCCCACAATCAGCAGCGTTGGATTCGTAATGTCTTTAAGCGATTCCCACCGATTCCAGTCTTTGAACGTGCCGGTGACGACAAATTCGTTTGGCCCTTGCATGGTATTGTAGACTTGCTCGCTCATATGTGAAAACGAACGGATAACTGCATCCGGCCACGGATCCAACCGGCAAATGTGTTTCTCATTTAAGTGTTCTTGAACAATTTCTTCATACTCGGGTGCGTGGAAATCCCCCTTCTCTTCGTAGCTTTTCATCGTATCGATCAGATTCTGAGGGAGTTGGTTACGCAGTTCATTAATGTGTTTTACATAAGATTCAATGCTGGCCGTCATGTTGGAAACAATCAACCCTTTGATTCCTTCTCCATATTTCAACGCATATTCAATTCCTAGCATTCCGCCCCAAGAAGATCCGAGAAGATAAAATTGGTCTAATCCGAGAGCTGTGCGCACTTCTTCGACTTCTTCCCGGAAGCGGTCTACATCCCAAAGGTTCGGATCGTCAGGTTGGTCGGAATAATAGGAGCCCAGCTGGTCGTAAAAATAAATTTCGACGCCCTCCGGCGGCAAATAGTCCTCAAAGATTTCAAAGTATTCATGTGTACAGCCTGGACCTCCGTGAAGTAAAAGCAATTTAATCGGGCTTTCTCCTACTTTACGCGTCCAAACATGAAAACCGTTTTTTAATGGAATAATTTTTGATTTGCCAGTCATTCTCTCATCCCCTTTGGTTTGATTTTTTCATTACATTATATATTGTCGGAAACTTGCTTTCACTTATTCTTTAAAAATTCCAGTAATTTCACGTCGATGATGCTTTCTTCCATCCACCGATCATCAAAATTCTCGCTCAGCGCAAATGTTTTCAAGGCTTCTTTTACTGCGCCTTCATATGCCGGCTGATCGGCTTTTTCCAGCAGACCTAGGCTCACCAATTTCGTTTTTACTTCATTGAATACTTCTCCTTCAATAACGAGAACTTCTTCTGTAGGAGTATTGAACAATTTATGTAACTCAAATAACCGGTGCAGCTCTTCGATGGGTTCTGGGTGGTCATCAACGCGCAAATCAACTTTGACGTCGTTGTAGCCGCCATAGCCTGCTCCTTCTTGAAGAACATAGATTGCCGCCGACTGCTTTCCACGGCTGTCTCCTCCTGCATGTTGCGCTGCCGCTAAAGCTGCAAGCAGCCGCTCAGTTAAAGTGCCTTCGGTTTTTTCGAACGTTCCGCTCATCGCGGTTACTGTCTTTTCGCTGACCAGGATGTTGCCTTGGCACGAATGATGTTTGCCCACTTTATGCCCTGCCCAATCGAAACATTCTTCACCAGTAAATGCACTGGCTTCACCTTTTTGATTGATAATCGCGACTTGCCGTAAATTTTTCCCTGGATCATTAGACACGAGCTGCTCGATCACTTTTTCAGGAGCTACTCCTTGTTCCAGCAATTCCAGTCCTTTGGGGCCGTATTCTGTATTCGCCCACGACTGTGTTGCCACAGCTCCAACATTTGCTTTTGCCCACGGCACAACAGCACCAACAGCGAGGAATTTGGATTGGACGGCTACACCCACTTCCCCGGTTTCCGGATCAGCACCAATAATCGAAAATGTTGCGACTAGCTTTTCTTTGTCAATCGTTCTTTTCATTTTCTTCCTCCTGACTATTAAGCGTAATGGCAAGCAGCTTCATGTTCGTCTCCTACACTTCTCAACTCTGGAACTTCGACTTTGCAAAGATCCGTTGCGAAAGGGCATCTTGTGTGGAACCGGCATCCGCTCGGCGGATTTTTAGGGCTCGGCACATCGCCTTTCAAAATAATTTTCTCAGTTTTCTTCTCTAAAGTCGGCTGTGGAATGGCAGATAGCAAGGCTTGCGTATATGGGTGTTTTGGATTCAAGAATAATTCATCGCTTCCCGAGACTTCTACTATTGTCCCTAAATACATTACGATGATTCTGTCGCTAATGTGCTTTACTACACTTAAATCATGTGAAATAAATAAATAGGTCAATCCCAACTCTTCTTGCAAGTCTTTCATCAAATTAAGCACTTGCGCTTGGATAGATACGTCTAAAGCAGATACAGGCTCGTCACAAACGATGTAACGAGGATTGACGGATAATGCTTTTGCAATTCCAACTCGTTGTCTTCTTCCTCCGTCTAGTTCGTGCGGATATCGATTCACCCATTTTGGATCGAGTCCAACTCGCTCCATTAATTCAAGCACTCGTCCAAATCGTTCTTTAGGAGGCACAATTTTATGGATGGCCAATGGCCGGGCAATCGTTTCTCCGATTGTTTTTCTCGGATCCAATGATGCAAAAGGATCCTGGAAAATGATTTGCATATCTTTTTGGTGCTGTTTCATTTTTCTTCTGCTAATAGTCGTAATTTCTTTTTCATCAAATTCAACGCTTCCAGAAGTGGGTTCAATCAACCGCAACGTAAGGCGCCCTGTAGTTGACTTTCCACATCCGCTTTCTCCAACCAAACCTAAAGTTTCGCCTTCTCGAATAGTGAAAGATACGCCGTCTACCGCTTTGACCAGTTGATTTCCTGAAGCGAAATGCTTGGTTAAGTTTTCTACTTTCAGCAATTCTTTTTGTTTAGTTTTTTCATTTACCGATATAGCTTGAGTCATTCATTTCCACTCCCTTCAACGGGTTCTGGTCAAACAGATGGCACGCCACATGCTGAGAGTTTCCGTTCTTATAGTTTTTTGGGACTTCTTCGGCACAGCGGTCGAAACTATAAGGGCAGCGCGGGTGGAAAACACACCCTGAAGGCAATTCTGTCGGATCCGGCATTAAGCCTTTGATAGCTTGCAATCGTTCTTCCCGGATTTCCAATTTGGGAATAGAGGCAAACAAGCCTTGGGTATAAGGATGGCTAGGCGTTAAAAAAATCTCTTCTACGGTGCCGTACTCGACCACTTCTCCTGCATACATGATTGCAACTGTATCGCATACTTCTGCAACAACCCCTAGATCATGCGTAATCAAAATCATGGCAGTATCCAATTCGTCTTTTAGTTTTTTCATCAACTCCAACACTTGGGCTTGGATGGTTACGTCTAATGCAGTTGTCGGTTCGTCCGCTATTAACAATTCTGGGTTGCAAGCGAGCGCAATGGCGATTCCTACCCGTTGGCGCATGCCTCCGGAGAATTCGTGCGGATATTCGCCTCCGCGTTCAGCGGGTATGCCCACCAATTCTAAAATGGATCCGGCTTTTTTTCTCGCCATGTCTTTTGTCACTTTTTCGTGTGTCCAAATCACTTCGGCAATTTGATCCCCTACAGTATAAACCGGATTTAGTGAAGTCATGGGATCTTGAAAAATCATGGAAATTTCATTTCCCCGAATCTTTTTCATGTCGTTTTCTTTCAAGCCTAATAATTCTTGATCTTTAAATCGAATTTCTCCTTGAACGTATTTCCCGGGAGGAGTTTGAATCAATTTCATAATTGATAAGGCAGTTGTCGTTTTTCCCGCTCCAGTTTCACCGACGATTCCAAGCGTCTCGCCTTTATTCACTGTTAAGTTGATTCCATTGACGGCTTTGACTATTTTGCCTTCTGTTGAATAATGAACGTGCAAGTCTTTAATTTCAATTAATCGTTTATTCAAAGGTCTCACCTCTAGGTTATTGTTTTAATCGGGGATCAAGGGCATCTCTCAGTCCATCGCCAAAAATATTTAGCGCAAGGACGACGATAACAATTGCTAATCCTGGGAAAGTCGTAATCCAATAAGCATCAAAAATATACTGACGCCCTTCACTTAGCATCGCTCCCCATTCAGGAGTTGGCGGTTGAAGACCTAATCCCAAAAAGCTTAAACCAGCAGCAGATAAAATTGCCCACGCAACTCCTAGAGTTGCTTGAACAATAATCGGTGCCATGCAGTTCGGCAAAATATAGCGGAAAATGATTGAAAAGTCATTTTCACCAATAGCCCGGGCTGATTCCACAAATTCTTGTTCCCGTATGGATAAAACGGAAGCACGGACGATGCGCGCATACGTAGGAATACTTGCAATTCCTACCGCAATCATCACATTGATCAGCCCTGTTCCTAATACGTTTACGATCGCAATTGCCAATAGAATACCGGGTATCGCAAGCACAATATCCATCGCCCGCATTAAAATATTGTCGATTTTATTGCCGTAATAACCAGCAATTGCACCAATAATTCCTCCGAGAGTCACTGAAAACACCACTGCTACAAAGCCTACTTGCAAGGAAATGCGAGAGCCGTAAATGATGCGGCTTAAAATGTCCCGGCCGTATTCATCTGTCCCGAACCAATGAGCTGAACTTGGAGGAAGCAGCATTTCTTCTAAATTTTGTTCTGCGTATGGGTATGGAGATAAAATGTTTGCAAGAATCGCTACAATGACCAATCCTACCAGTATGATCATTGATAAAACTGCCATTTTATTTTTTCTCAATCGGTTCCACACATCGGCAAATGCATTTCTCTTTTTTTGTTTGACAGGCAAGTTTACCGTTCCTGTTCCTAATTCCTGATCTAACTCCATTGTTCCAACCCCCTACTTGTACTGAGATTTAATTCTTGGATCAATATAGGCATACATAACATCAACCAGTAAATTCACGAATACAAATATGAAAGCCACAAATACTACGCTTCCTTGAACAATTGGATAATCTTTGGCATGGATGGCATCAATCATGAACCGGCCAATGCCTGGCCAAGAAAATACCGCTTCCGTTAAAATGGCGCCTTCCAGCAATGCCCCTACCTGTAATCCAGCTACTGTAACAATCGGTATAAGCGCATTGCGCAAAGCATGGGAATACGTTATTTTTCGGTCCGCCAGCCCTTTCGCTTTTGCTGTACGAATATAATCCGACCTGAGAACTTCCAACATACTCGAACGAGTCATGCGCAGAAATACTGCGGCTGTCTGAGTTCCCAATGAAATAGCAGGGAGAATTAGAAAAAGTATACCGCCATAGCCCGACACCGGCAGCCACCCCAGTTGAACGGCAAACAATAGAATAAGCATCATACTTAACCAGTAATTGGGCATCGAGAACCCTACTAGCCCGCCTAAAGTAGAAACGTTATCAAAAAATGAATATTGCTTTGTTGAAGAAATGATGCCAATTGGAATTCCAATTGCAAGAGCAATCAACATAGCAAAAAAGGTGAGTTGGATGGTGGCTGGAAAATGTTCAAGAATGCTTTGCAATACAGGTTGTCCTGTTTGAATGGAAGTACCAAAATCCAATGTAAGAATGCCTAGAAGAAAACGTCCATATTGAAGATATAATGGATCGTTTAATCCCATTTGCTCCCTAAGGTTCTGTACTTCTTCTTCCCCCGCTTGAGCGCCCAACATAATTTGTGCAGGGTCTCCAGGAGTAAATTGCATTAATATAAAGACGATAAAAGAAACGCCTAAAATAACAGGAATAAGCATCAATAATCTTTTTCCGATAAAACGCAGCATTCTCTTGCCTCCTTCAAATAGTAAATTGATTCCAGCTGCCCGAAATCGGACAGCTGGAAGCTTTTAAGACTTTTTATGAGCCAAAGAGACTTTCATAAAAATTCTTCGGTTATTCAAGTGTCACACTATAGAATTTATAAGTAGTCGTCGGCATATTTTCAAAGCCTTTTACTCGCTTATTAACTCCAACAATGTTTTCACTTACCGCTAAGAAATCCCAAGCCGCGTCATCCACAATTGTTTCTTGTGCCTGTTTGTAATAATCTTCACGTTTGGCGGCATCTGTTTCTGCACGGCCTTGGTCTAGCAACGTATCAACTTCTTCATTTTTGTAGAAGCTTCTATTTCCTGGTCCGCCTGCATTTTTTGAATGGAATAACGCATACATGCCGTTATCTGCGTCGCCTGTTACAGTTGTCCAGCTCAATACAAACATTGGAACGCCATTAGCTGTTTCATCAAGGAATGCTCCCCATTCCATAACTTTAAGTTCCAAATTAATGCCGACTTCTTTTAATTGCGATTGAAGAATCGTTCCGATTTTTGTATCAATATCTGCATCACTAATGTAAAGAGTGGAGTCGAACCCATCCGGCATTCCAGCTTCTGCTAGAAGTTCTTTCGCTTTCTCTACATCATAGCTATAGCCTTCTAGCTGATCGTTGTATCCATTAAGCCCTGGAGCTAATGGGCTTGTAGCGGTTACAGCAGTTCCTTGGTATGCCGCTTTTATAATCGCATCTTTATTAGTTGCGTAGTTTATAGCTTGACGAACTAATGGGTTATCAAATGGCGCTTCTTGCATATTAAAGCTTAAGTATTTCACTTGGAAACTTGGAACTTTGTTTACTTCAACAGTATCGCTGTTTTTAAATTGGCTGATATGTTGAGAAGGCAATTGCAGCATCATATCAATGCCTCCTGTTTTCAATTCCGCTACCGCTGTCCCGCTTTCCGGAATGATGCGGAATACGATTTGCTCTAGGCTAGCCGGTCCTTCGAAGTAGTCATCATATCGCTCAAATGTGATTTTCGAGCTTTTTTCCCAGCTGACAAACTTAAATGGTCCAGTTCCTACAGGCTGTTGATTATATTTTTCACCAGCTTCAGTAACCGCTTTTTCATTTAAGATGCTTGTTGCTACGTGAGTTAAGTTGTATACAAGAGGGGCAAAAGGTTCTTTAGAAATAATTTGGACTGTGTAGTCATCAATAACTTTTACTTCACTGACATCTGCCAGCAAAAACGATCCCGGAGCTGCAGTCGCAGGATCCAATAATCGATCGTAAGTGAATTTTACATCTGAAGCTTTTAATTCCTCTCCATTATGGAATTTCACTCCTTGGCGAAGTTTAAATTCCCAAGTCAAATCATCAACTTGCTCCCAACTTTCGGCAAGGGATGGAGCTACTTCCATATCCGGCGTTAAATCCACTAACGTGTTATATACTTGCTGCATCGGATTAGCCGATGCGCTGTCATTTGTTTTATGAGGGTCAAGCGTAACGGCATCGGCGTTTTGTGCAACGGTCAAAATATTTTTACCGCTTCCACCACTTCCATTTGCCGCTGAATTTCCGCCGCCATTTCCACATGCTGAAAGAAACAACAACGCTATTAAAGAAATAAGAACCCCAAGCTTTTTCCACTGTTTATTCATCTTTTTTCCCCCTTACGAAATTTGGAATTTATATTTTGGTGAATGATGCATGTTTTTAATAAACACTAGCAACAAGTCTTTTGTAGCTTCCAGATCATTCAAGTCAATTATTTCATTTGATGAATGGGCATTTCGAGACGGGATGGAAAGTACACCTGTTGGAATCCCGGCATTTGCTAAGCTAAGTTCTCCTGCATCTGTACCGATTCCTGGGAATATTTCTAGTTGATAATGTATGTGATTTTCCTCAGCGAGTTTTACTAAATGCTCCCTCACTTTTTTATTGGCGATTAAACTGAAATCCATCACTTTTATTCCAGTTCCTCCGCCTAGCGAAAGGGTGTTATCCATCATTTCTTCCGGTGTATCACTAACAGCAGTAGTGTCTAGGGCAATTGCTACATCTCCGTTTAAGTAATGGCTAGCAACCCGTGCACCCCGCAACCCTACTTCTTCTTGAACAGTGAATATCCCAACAAATTCTCCTGAAAAATCTTCCGATTCTATTTCTTCAAGAGCTTTGATCAAGACTGCACAGCCTGCTCTGTCATCAAAGCCTTTTCCTGCAACCCTTGTTTCTGTCAAAAAATCAAAATGCGGGAACCAAGAAATAGGGTCTCCAATTCGTATTCCCATATCGCTTACTTGTTGTTGAGAGGCCGCTCCTACATCTATGTATAAATTTTGATGTTTCCTTACTTTTTCCGGATCATCAAACTTCATCATATGAGCAGAAATTGTACCAATGACTCCTGTACGGGTTCCTGCAGCCGTTTGTATTTGAACTCGCTGTGATAATAAAACGCGGTCATCATGGCCGCCTAATTTTTCAAAGCGGATCAACCCGTTGCTTTCAACTTTTTTTACGATAAATCCTATTTCATCCATGTGAGCAGCTACTAAAATTCTCGGTCCTGGCTTACTGCCTTTTTTGATTGCAATTAAGTTTCCGGAATTATCAACTTCAAGTGAATCCACAGTATTTCGTAAACGTTTGGCAATAAATGCGGCTACTTCCTCTTCAAATCCACACGGTCCTGTAATTTCTGTTAATTCTTTGAGCAACTCTTTCAACTTATCCACTCCTTATA
Organism: Planococcus sp. YIM B11945; assembly: GCF_050864155.1. Lineage (NCBI taxonomy): Bacteria > Bacillati > Bacillota > Bacilli > Caryophanales > Caryophanaceae > Planococcus > Planococcus sp. YIM B11945. The sequence goes on from NZ_JBOZWR010000007.1 coordinate 288,651, forward strand.
AAGGCCTACTTTTTTTATTTAGTTATTTTAAAAGTAACAATAACTCTCTTCATTACTTTTATAGGAACTAGATTATTTAAGACTATACATAAAACATTTTTAAAAATCAATATAAATTTCAGAAAAATTCTTATATTTATACTATTCAATTTAAGGAGATTCCTTTCTATATAGCTGTTGATGCCGTTTTCATTTTTTTAAAATATTTTATTTCCACAAAAAAACGAGAAAACAATTGGAATTGTTTTCTCGTTTTGAATCAGATATAAGGTTAGCTGAAATTCTGCCTTTGCTCTACTTCTTTTTCTTTTCGAATAAAATTGAATTTGTTTTTTAATATTTTCAATTCCATAATAATATTCGTTCGTTGAATTCCTGTGATCTTGCTTAATTTTTTTTCTAAAAAATCACCAAGTTCTTCATGGGAACTGACACACACTTCCGATAAAATCTGGTATTCGCCAGAAGTCAGCGTAATAAATCTAACTTCATCCATTTCTGTAAGCTCCTCGATGCATTCCTCTAATTTATTATGTTCTGTTGCAATTTGAATAGCGGCTATTAACTTTAATCCCACTTTAATCGGATTCACCACACCGACAATGGACAACACGCCTGTTTCACGTAAATTTGTGACCCGAAGCCTTACTGTTCGCTCAGCAACTCCGATTCTGGCGGCAATTTCTTTAAAGGTCATTCTTCCGTCATCTTGCAAAAAGGATAGTATTTTCAAATCAATTTCGTCAATTCCTTCAATTTGTTCCCCCATATTCACTCTCCATTCTTTTCTCTTTTTTTCTTTTTTGATTAAAAAACTTTTATTCTTCTTGTGAAAAAGAATAGCACATTCTTATTGAAGTTAACAAACTTCCAAAAAAAATACAGATTCAAATCAGTTCTTTTGTAATTTCAATATAATTTTTTAAAATAAAATAAATGATATTAAAACTAAAAAAGACTCATTATGCCGCTAACAATCGATTTCTCTAGGGATCAGCATAATTCCATAACTCGAGAAATCGGGTTTTTGCTTCTTTTACATTTTCAGCAATTTTTCCTGGTAATCAATAATAATAGCAGGAAGTTTTCTTCAGTAAGTGGTTTTAAGTGGGAGAGTTAGATTGTAAGGGATACGCGTTTGTCTGGAAATATTTGCTTCATGAAGTTTTCACGTTTCTACCTGCATTATTGGAGTTTCTACACGCAGTTTTGCGCTCTTTACATGACGAATCGACTTTTTATCCTGCACTTTTCGAGTTTCTATGGCACTTCTCTCTTTTCGTCACTCCAAGACCAAAGTGCAAAAGAAGGAAGCTGTTCGCCTGAGCGAACAGCTTTTTATTACGGATGGCGTCGCTTTGGGAGAGTGAAGATGCTTGCTGGAAATATTTTCTTCATGAAGTTTTCGCATTTTAACATGCAGTTTTGAAGTTTTAACACGCAGTTTTGCGATCTTTACATGACGAATCGACTTTTTATCCTGCACTTTTCTTATTTCTACCTGCACTTCACCACACCCAGCTAAGCAATTGATTTGTAACCTTCTTTAATTTCACCCGTATATATTTAAGGAGGTGTTTTCATGCCGACATGCCAAAATTGCGGCCATCAGTGGAGTTGGAAAGAGACTTTCAAAAAGTCTTTTACTTTAAGCAACGGGATGAGGTGCCCGAGTTGCGGAGCAAAACAGTATGCGACAAAGCGCTCCAGAACGCGGATGAGTTTGTTCACGTTCATTTTTTCTCCGCTGTTGATTTTGCTGGCCTTTTTCTTTGATTTAACTATTGGAACGCTCATGTTGATTGCTATACCGCTGTTTGCCGTTGTTTTAATCATTTATCCTTTCCTATACGAATTTTCGAATGAAGAAGAACCAATGTGGTAGCCATACAAAAAAACCAGCACCGCTCAAGTGGCGATGCTGGTTTTATTCTTTACTCATCTATTTTGGCTAGTTTGTAAACACGTGCTTCGTACGGCAAAAGCTGAGTCGGATCCACGTCTTCGTAGTTCGCCAGAAGAAGCGTGGCATCTTCGGGAGCGTCCCATTCGCAGGCAAATTGCGCGAGGTTGGCGACGACTAAGACGGTTTCGGTTTCGTCTTGGCGCGTGTAGGCGTAGACAGCTTCGTGGCCGATGTCTTGGAGTTCGTAACTGCCGTAGACGAGGACATCCATTTGCTTGCGCAGCCAGATCATTTGCTTGTAGAACGACAGGATCGAACGCGGGTCGTCTTTTTGCGCTTCGACGTTGATGCGGTCGTGGTTCGGGTTGACGCCGATCCACGGCGATCCGCTTGTAAAGCCGGCGTTGAACGTGGCGTCCCATTGCATTGGCGTACGCGAATGGTCGCGGCTTTTCGCCTGCAGGAGCGTCATGATGGCTTCGTGCTCCATGCCGCCTGCCAAGTTGTTGTGGTACAAGTTATGTGATTGGATATCGTCATAATGTTCAATCTCGGTAAAGGGCGCGTTGGTCATGCCAATTTCTTGGCCCTGGTAGATGAACGGAGTGCCTTGCATGAAAAAGTACATGCAGGCGATTGAGGTGGCGCTTTCCCGCCAGTACATATTGTCATTTCCCCAAGTGGAGACGACGCGCGGCTTGTCGTGGTTTTCAACAAAGAGTGCGTTCCAGCCGCGGCCTTCGACGCCTTTTTGCCAGCGCGTCAGGACTTCTTTCAGTTTTGGCACGTTGATGCCGGTACGTTCATCGGTGTCCCACAGCCCCAAGCTTTCAAACTGGAACACCATATTGAATTTGCCGTGGTCTTCGCCGATCCATTCTTCGATATCCCCGACACGGACGCCGTTCGCTTCGCCGACGGTCATGATGTCGCGTCCAGCAAATCCTTTGTCGCGAAGTTCGGTGAGCAGTGGCTGGATGCCTTCAACATTCATCATTTTGGACCATGCGGGGACGTATAGTTTTTGTTCAGGGTCCCAAATATCGCTCAAGTCTTTTTTGATGTGGCTGATGGCGTCGACGCGGAAACCGTCGATTCCTTTATCGAGCCACCAATTGACCATATCGAACAAGGCGTCTCGCACTTCCGGGTTTTCCCAGTTCAAGTCTGGCTGCTTTTTGGAGAACAAGTGCAAATAATACTGTTTCGTTTCTTTTTCGTATTCCCAAGCCGGCCCGCCGAAAATGCTTTCCCAGTTGGTCGGGTCGTCGCTCCAAATGTACCAATCCCGTTTCGGGTTGTCTTTCGATGATTTGGATTCGATGAACCACGGGTGTTCGTCGCTCGTGTGGTTGATGACCAAATCGATGATCAACTTCATTCCGCGTGCGTGCACTTCGTCGAGCAAGCGGTCAAAATCCGCCATCGTCCCGAATTCCGCCATGATGTCCTGGTAATCGCTGATGTCGTAGCCGTTGTCGTCATTTGGCGATTTGTAGACCGGGCTCAGCCAAATCACATCTATGCCAAGTTCCTTTATATAATCCAATTTTCCGGTTACACCGTTGATGTCGCCGATGCCGTCCCCATTCGAGTCGCTGAAACTCCTTGGGTAAACTTGGTAGGCGACTGCTTCTTTCCACCATATTTTCTTCATTGTAATCCCTCACAAAGACCCATGCACAAACCCCACCCAATCCACTGGCAATAAAAACCGTGACTTGTTTAGAAGATGCCCATCCGTCTGTTTATTTTCTTATAGCAGTAAAAGGTTATTGCTTCTATGGGCGTTCACTAAGATGCTTTCGTGCAAATTAGAGAAGAATAAGTTTCAAGTTGCTAGTGTATCAGAAATCATTTGGTTAACCTAGTGGTTTTATTATCTTTTTGTGTATTTTAACAAAACTTCCGTCTGATGACGCCTCCTTTATTTACTTTAAGTTTATTCCTGTATAACCGATTTAACCACATAAAAACCCCGAAACACGCACTTTTGTAAAAAAGTTTTCGCGTTTCGGGGCTTCTGGTTTTATTCTTTTTTGGCTTCGTAAAACACAATGGCTTCATAGGGCCGAAGTCCTAGTTCTCCCCCCTCTCCAGGAGGGTCGTAATTACCGATCAGCCGCTCGCCAGCTGGCCTTGGCAAGGTCCGGTGATTTGCCGAAAAATTGCAGTAGACAGTCAAGGTTTCTTTTTCTATTTGCCGCGTATAAGCGAAAATTTCTTTGTCTTCCCGGTACAGCAGCAAAAAATTGCCGGTTGTCACGATATCCAAGGTTTTCCGAAAAGCAATGAGCGCCCGGTAATACGTGTAGATGGAATTGGGATCGCTGTAGTTTTCGGCATTGATTTCCGTGTAATTCGGGTTGACCTTGATCCACGGTTCGCCTGTCGTGAATCCGCCATTCGGCTCGCTCGACCATTGCATCGGGGTCCGCGCATTGTCTCGTCCTTTTGCGTAAATCGATTGCATAATGTCGTCGTGCGAAAATCCCAAAGCGGTCCGTTCCTTGTACATATTATGTGTCTCCACGTCCCGGTATTCCTCGAGCGAATCAAAGCGGATGTTCGTCATGCCGAGTTCTTCGCCTTGGTAGACAAACGGCGTGCCTTGCAGAAAATGCAGGCATGTGGCGAGCATTTTCGCCGACTCCACGCGAAATTCCCGATCGTTGCCAAAACGCGAGACGATGCGTGGCTGGTCGTGGTTGTTCCAATACAACGTGTTCCAGCCGACATGATGAAGAGCGTTTTGCCACTTTTCCTTGTTTTCTTTTAAATCCACAAGATTCAGCGGCTTGACATCCCATTTCTCGCGTCCCTCTTGGTCGAGGTCCATGTGCTCGAATGTGAAAATCATGTTGAGTTCTTTTCTGGCGGGATCGGTGTATTCCCGGGCGTCTTCCGGGGACGCGCCTGGTGTCTCGCCGACAGTAACGATATCGTAATGGGCGAGAACTTGTTCATTCATTTCCTTTAAATAGGCATGGACGTTGGGGCCGTTCAAAAAGTACGATTCGCCGTTGCCATCTTTCGTGTCCGGAAACAGAGGATCTTTTGAAATCATGTTGATGACGTCCATCCGGAAACCGTCGATGCCTTTATCAAGCCACCAGCGCATAATGTCGTATACCGCTTTCCGCACTTCCGGGTTGTCCCAATTCAAGTCCGGCTGTTTTCGGGTGAATAAATGCAGGTAATACTGGCGGCGTGTTCCATCAAATTCCCATGCCGATCCGCTGAATACAGAGCGCCAGTTGTTCGGCTCATCGCGCCAAATGTAATAATCCGGTTGGGTTCGGAACCACTCATGCTCGTCGCTCGTGTGGTTGGCGACAAGGTCGAGGATGAGCTTCATGTCCCGCTTGTGCACTTCTTCGAGCAGCTCGTCAAAATCAGCCATCGTCCCGAATTCCGTCATGATTTCATGATAATTGCGGATGTCATAGCCGTTGTCGTCATTTGGCGAATCGTAAATCGGCGACAGCCACAAAATGCCGACGCCGAGGTCGGACAAATAATCGAGTTTTTGGATAATGCCCCGCAAATCGCCGATGCCGTCGCCGTTCGAATCCATGAAGCTGCGCGGATAAATTTGGTACACCGTTGCTTTTTTCCACCATTCACTCATGTGCTCACCTTTTCCTTTTGGCTTTTATTCCACTGCTTTAAACACGTCCGCCACTCGTCCCGCCACTTCATCACTGCCTTCTTTGACGTCTTCGACCATCATCGCAACGATCAAATCCGGCTCTTCCGCATTAAACGCCACAAAATAGCCGTTCGTCTGCCCGCTTTTTTCCATCGATCCTTTCAGTTCCGCCGTGCCCGTTTTGCCGGCGAGTGGAATATCTTTCAGGTTTGCGGACTTTGCAAAGCCGTCCGTAACGGCGTTCCGCAAGCTCTCACGGATCCGTCCCGCGTTTTCGGCTTTGATCAAATCGCCTTTCCACACTTGTGCTTTTTTGTCTCCATCCAATAAAACCGGTTTGTACATCGTGCCGCCGTTTACGAACGGCTCGTACATCGACGCCAAATGCAAAATGTTCACAAGCATCTGCCCTTGGCCAAACGACGTATCGGCCAGCTGCCCTTCAGAAGCAATGGCGCCGTCGTTTGACACTTGGGATGCGGTGATGTTAAGCGCTTCAAACGGCAGCGCTTCGCCAAAGCCGAATTGTTCCAATCCTTTTACGAGGCCATCACGGCCGATTTCCATCGCCTGCTGGGCAAAATAAATGTTGTCAGAATAGACAAGCGCTGTGTTCAAATCGACCGGATTCGGGGCATCATCGTGCAGCCGTGTGACGCGAAACGTGTCCCATGATTCTTTTTGCCACGTCTTGCCTTTGATTTCGATGCCGTCATCCGGCTTCAATGTGCCCGCTTCTAAACCGATAGCAGCCGTCACCGGTTTGATTGCTGAACCGGGTGCATAGCTTTCAGCAAACCGCGGAAACAGCGGCTCTTTTGGATCATCATCTAGTTCTTGGAAGCGGCTGTTCGTCATGCCGAGAATGAATTCGTTCGGGTCGTAGCCGGGCGAGCTCAGCAAAATCCGCGTCTCGCCGGTTTTCGGATCGACAGCTGCCGCAGTGCCGGCTTTGCCGTCCATTGCTTTATACGCCGCGTTTTGCAGTTCGGCGTCAATCGTCAGCTTGATCGTTTCGCCCGGTTTTGCTTTGTTTTCAATAGAAGGAACTGCTTCTGCACCTTCCATGCCTTTGTCGATCAAAATGCGTGCGCCCTCTTCCCCGCGAAGCCGCTTTTCAAGCGAACGCTCGAGCCCTTGTGCGCCGATTACATCGATCTCTGTGTAACCTTCGTTTTTCAACTCGTTTAATTGATCTGCAGTAATCGGTGCCAGGTAGCCGGATAAGTGAGCCAGTGCTTTTCCGTACGGATATTCCCGCAAAGGCGTTTCCCGCCGTTCGGTTCCAGGAATTGCAAAAATTTCGTCGAGCACTTCTTGGTTGTCCGGCACGATGCCGACTGGCACATAATGTTCCGGCTGCACCCAGCTTTGGTTTAGCTGGCGATCTATCGCTTCTACTGTCGTATGGAGCAATTGCGCGAGCCGCGTTTTCTTGCCTTCATTGGTGAAATTCCCCGGCACGATGCCAATCTCGTAGCCTGTGCCGTTCACCGCGATCGGCTTGCCACTCCGGTCAACGATTTCGCCGCGTTCCGGTTTGGAAAATTCCACCCGGACCTCATCGCCTTCGTCCAGATGCGGCAAAATAAACGACGGGTCCCATTCGACAAACCAGTTGTCGTTTTCAAAAAGCAGCGTCAGCGTTTTGTCGAACTTCACCGGCCCTGCCATGCTATCCATAGATAAAGTCAGCGGAAAATCTGCCGGCTCATCAGGATTCCATTCAGCTGTTTCATCCGGCTTCGTGTAGGCCACTTGGATGTTTTCCATCGCAAGGTCTTTATGCAGCTGCTGCTGCCAATCGACAAATACCGCTTCGCCAAATGCCTCTTTTGTCCCTTCGTTTAAATAATCGGTGTACATCTTTTCAAAGTCGCCGCTGTTCCACAGGCCGATAAATTCCTCAACGCGGCCTTCAGGCGAAAATTGCGATTCCGCTTCTTGTTCTTTTGGCGTCACTTGTTCTTCTTTTTGGCACCCCGCCAAAATCAAGAAAGCGATGAAAACAACCCAGACTCCCTTTTTTCGCATGGCATGACCCCCATTTTTCTTCAGTTTACCATTTTACTGAATATTCCGAAATATAATTCGTGATTTTAAGCCAAGGCTGTTATAAAATGAAACCACGAAGAAAGCCCTCTCAGTTTCCTGCATCACACCACGGCGATTTCTCATAAGATTTATAAGAGAGGCGGTGCATTGGATGTTTGAAGAAATGCCAGCTCGGTATTTGTTTGGGTTTTTAGCGCTGTCTGTTATGGTATCGGTCATCATACTGTTTGAGATTTCCGCGAACTCTCTTCTCATCGATGTCGTCGTGCAGCTTGTCTTGTATGTTGTCGTCCCGGTGCTTTATTTCGGCTATCACTTTCGCAAACAAAAAAAGCGGATTACGACGGTCGTGTTTATGAGCGGCGTGGATCGCTGGGTTTTGATAATCGTCGGACTCGTGCTGCTGTCGTTTATGTTTTCTGCGAGCATGCTGTGGTTTCGCATGTATCTGCTTTTGCCGCTTGCGCCTTGGCTTGTCGACTTTATGCTTGAACCTCCACCTTCTCCTGGCGGTTCCTACTACGTCATCTTTACCGTTATCGTCATTTCGGTGATTGGTCCAATCGCTGAAGAATTTATTTTCCGAGGGGTTTTACTGAAGCGGCTCATTGCGAAGACGACGATGTGGAGCGGCGTATTGATTTCAAGTTTGTTTTTCGGTATTTTGCATTCGGATATTCTCGGGGCTTTTTTGTTTGGCGTCGTGGCGTCGCTGTTGTATTTGCGCACCAATAACTTGCTCGTGCCGATCATGTTCCACGCCGTCAACAATTCGCTCGCTGCATTGTTCATGTTTGTGCCTGACGCCCGGCCGGAATGGCTGTTTTTCTTCACCAGCGCGGAAGTGTACTCGCGCGCTTTGCCGTATGCAACGATGCTCATCGGCAGCGCCGGGCTCACCGCATGGGCGATTATCCGCTTATCGAAAGGCTTGGACCAAAAATTAAAAGACGAAGCCTATGCCCGGCTGGATCTGCCGGATGATGAACCCGAAAAAGAGCTTAGAGATGTTCTCTAAGCTCTTTTTCATGGAAACTTTATGCCATTAGAAAATCGGTCGTCACGTCCAAAAACAGTTCCGATTCTTCAACGTTCGGTGCGTGCCCCGAGTTTTCGAACTCCACAAATAACGCATCCGGGATAAGCCCGGCGATTTCCCTGCCGCGTTCCGGCGGGTTCAAACCGTCGTGCGTCCCGCTAATGACGAGCGTTGGAGATTCGACCGTCGGCAGCGTGCGGCGGAAATCAAATCCTTCGAGTGCTTTGTTGGCTGCAGCTTGCTGGATGAGCGTCAACGTTTGCTCAGTTAAGCCGGATTCTTTCTGCCATTCTTCCACAGCCGCTAGATTGCGGAACATGTACTTGAACAAATGCTTTTGCTGCTCCTGTTCTTCCATGCCCTCGATTTCATCAGCATGGCGATTGAACAATTCCTGGGTAGACGAGGTTTTGCCGTTCGATTTGGAAACGACGAGCACCAATTTTTCCACGCGTTCCGGATGCGCGAGCACCAAGCCTTGTGCGATATAGCTGCCCATCGATACGCCAAGCACATGCGCTTTGCCGATGCCCAAGTGATCCAAGAGCGCCACCACGTCTTCAATATGGTCGTTCAGCGTATAGCTCAGTGGTTTATCCGAACGGCCGTGCCCCCGGCAATCATAAGCGATGACCCGAAAATGATCCTGGAAATACTCAATTTCCTGCTGAAACGTCATCAAACTTGCCGTCAATCCATGAATCAATACAAGCGGTGCCCCTTCACCCGCTTCTACGTAATACAATTGCACTCCTTTTGATTCAAACCTCGGCATCTCAGTTCCTCCTTCATGGTCAGTGCTCATATATGCTCTTTGTATACCCCCTTTTTCCGCATCTATTTTAGGAGGAAAGGATGGTTTTCCAAACGGAAAAAGCAACCTCCGGAAAGCGCCTTTCGTCCTACTTCAAAACGCTTCCATTTCGTATGAATCAAATCGGAGAGAGGGATCCTTATGAAGTATTTATTCCGCTTCACGTACTTGCAAGCGTTGTCGTGCATTTTTCCCGTCATCATTTTTGCCGCTCTCGCAGTTTCAAAATTGGTCGATATTCCCGGATTGCCGCGCTACGATTTTATTTTGCTCATCTGTTTGGCAGCGCAAGTGTTCATGCTCGTTTCCAAACTTGAGACGATTGACGAACTGAAAGTCATTTGCCTGTTCCATGCGATTGGCTTGGGGCTTGAATTGTTCAAAGTGCATATGGGGTCGTGGGCGTATCCGGAAGAGGCCTACAGCAAAGTGTTCGGTGTGCCGCTGTACAGCGGCTTTATGTACGCGAGTGTCGCAAGCTTCATCTGCCAAGCGTGGCGGCGTTTGGATCTTCGCATGTACAACTGGCCAAAGCCGGTGTTTGCGGTCAGCATCAGCGTGCTCATTTACATGAACTTTTTCACGCATCACTTTTCTTACGACATCCGCTGGTTGTTGAAAGTGCTGCTCGTGATGATCTTTCTCAAAACCATTGTCACCTTCCGGCTGCACGACCGCGTTTTCAAGCTGCCGATGATTTTGTCGTTCTTGCTTGTCGGCTTCTTCATCTGGCTCGCTGAAAACATCGTCACGTTCTTCGGCGCCTGGCAGTACCCGAACCAGCAAGCCGCTTGGTCGCTAGTTCACATCGGGAAGATTTCATCTTGGTTTTTGCTGGTGATCATCAGCATTATCATTGTGGCGCAATTGAAGCGAGTGAAGAGCGGAATGGCGGAAAGTAGTGCTGGGGAAAAGGCGATGTTTCCTTGGGTGGCGGTATTTTCGAAGCATGGGGTTGTTGAAGGGCAAAAGAAATGAGGAGAAGGAGGCTGTTCGCTTGGTGCGGATGGCTTTTTATTATGAGGACTTTGAAAGTGGCCTTTTGGCTGGAAAAATTTGCTTCATGAAGTTTTTGGGAGTTAATATGCAGTTCTCTCGATTTAACATGCAGTCTCGCCCTTTTAACAGGCAGTTCTGATCAGTTAACATGAAGTGTTCAATTTTTAACAGACAGTTCTGTTTTTTTCGTATCTCCCAGATCAAAAAGCAAAAAAGGAAGCTGTTCGCCTCCGCGAACAGCTGTTGATTACTGCAGGTATTACATAGAGAAAGTGAAGCGAGCAGCTGGAAAAATTTGCTTCATGAAGTTTTCCAAATTTAACAGGCAGTTTCACATATTTATCATGCACTTCTATCGTTTCTACATGAACTTTTCATGAGTTCACATGAAGTATCGCCCATTTAACACGCACTCCACTTAAAAAAACCGGCCCAGAAACTCTTGGGCCGGCTCTCTATTTATCCAGCGACCTTTTCGGCAAACTGGCTGTTGTACAATTCTTCGTAGAATCCTTGTTGTTCGAGCAGTTCCGCGTGTGTGCCTTGCTCGATGACTTTTCCTTGGTCCATGACCAGGATCAGATCGGCATCTTTGATGGTCGACAGGCGATGCGCGATAACGAAGCTGGTGCGTCCTTCCATCAAGCGGTTCATGGCTTGTTGGATAAAGACTTCGGTCCGCGTATCGACGCTTGATGTGGCTTCGTCCAAAATCATGATCGGCGGATCGGCAAGGACGGCCCGCGCGATGGTCAAGAGCTGCTTTTGCCCTTGCGAAATGTTCGACGCTTCTTCGTTCAAGATGGTGTCGTAGCCGTCCGGCAAAGTGCGGATAAAGTGATCGGCATGGGCGGTGCGGGAAGCGGCGAAGATTTCGTCGTCCGTCGCGCCGATTTTGCCGTAGGCGATGTTGTCTTTTATTGTGCCGTTAAAGAGCCACGTATCCTGCAGCACCATGCCAAAGCTTTTCCGCAAATCTTCACGAGGCATGTCGCGCGTGTCCAGCCCATCGATTTTGATTGAGCCGCTGTTTAATTCGTAAAAGCGCATCAATAGATTGATAAGCGTCGTTTTGCCGGCTCCAGTCGGCCCTACGATGGCCACCGTCTGGCCAGGCATGACGTGAATGTTCATGTTTTCGATCAACAGTTCTTCGCCATAGCCGAAGTCGACGTCTTCAAATGTGACGGCGCCTTCCGCACGCTCAAGCGAAACGGCTGCCTGTTCTTTGATTTCCTCTTCTTCGTCCAACAGTTCAAAGACGCGTTCTGCTGCCGCAATCGTCGATTGGATGATGTTGGCGATGTTCGCGGTTTGTGTAATCGGCTGCGTAAACTGTTTCGAGTACGTAATAAACGCTTGGATATCGCCGATTGAAATCGTCCGCTGCGTCACCAAAATTCCGCCGACCACGGAAATCAGCACATAGCTGATATTGCCGATAAACATCATTGCCGGCATGATGATCCCGGAGATAAATTGGGCCTTGCTTCCGGCTTCGTACAGTTCTTCGTTTATGGCATCAAATTGCTCGCCTGATTTTTTCTCGTGGCCGAACACTTTCACCACTTGATGCCCCGTGTACATTTCTTCAATATGGCCGTTCAATTCGCCAAGTGATTTTTGCTGGTTGGCGAAATGCTTTTGCGAACGTTTCAATACCGGGCCGATGACGACCATCGACAACGGCAGCGACACAAGCGCAATAAGCGTCAACAATGGTGAAATTGACAGCATCATGATGATAATTCCCACTAAGGTGACGATTGATGTGATAAACTGCGTCAAACTTTGCTGCAGCGTGCTTCCGATGGTGTCGATGTCGTTCGTCATGCGGCTCAATGTTTCACCGTTTGGCCGGCCGTCAAAATACTTGAGCGGCAGCTTCTTCAATTTTTTATTCACATCTTCCCGCAAATCGTAAACCGTGTCCTGCGCGACGGTCGACATGATGAATTGCTGGATATAGCTGAACAAACTGCTGATGATGTACAACCCTGTCAGCAAGAGTAAAATCTCGCCAATCCGGCCGAAATCGATCGTTGCACCCGGAACACCCATAAATTTGCCGTAAGCTCCTTCAAACAACTCCGTAATGGCGAGCCCCATAATTTTCGGTCCGACAATCATAAAAATCGTGCTTAAAATCGCGGCAAAAAAGACCGCAATGAGTTTATTGCGCCGCGGCTTCAAATATTCCAATAAACGCCGCAATGTTTTCTTAAAGTTTTTCGGCTTTTCGCCCGGCATCATCATCATGCCGCCGGGTCCATGTCCCGGTCCTTGCCCGCCGCGAGGTTTTTTGTCTTTGCTCATGCGATTTCCTCCTCTGTCAGCTGGGATAGCACAATTTCACGGTACACGTCATTGCCTTCGAGCAATTCTTCATGTGTGCCGATTCCGGCAATTTTGCCTTGTTCCAACACGATGATGCGGTCAGCATCGACGACGGTGCTGACGCGCTGTGCAATCAATAGCACCGTGGCGTTTTTCGTTTCGTCTTTCAACGCTCTTCGCAGACGCGCATCTGTTTTGTAATCGAGCGCCGAAAAACTATCGTCGAATACGTACAAGTCCGGCTTGCGGATCAATGCGCGCGCAATCGACAACCGCTGCTTTTGTCCACCTGATAAATTCGAACCGCCTTGTTCGATTTCCGACTCATAGCCTTCTGGCATCCGTTCAATAAATTCCGTAGCTTGCGCGATGCGTGCGGCGTGTTCAAGTTCCGCTTGCGTGGCGTCTTGTTTGCCGAAGCGGATGTTGTCCGCAATCGTGCCGGTGAATAAAATTGCTTTTTGCGGCACAAAGCCGAGTTTCGAACGTACTTCGTCTTGCGACGCTTCGCGGATATCGACGCCGTTGACGCGAATGGCACCGCTGGTGATTTCGTAAAAGCGCGGAATCAAATTGACGAGCGTCGTTTTTCCGGATCCCGTCCCGCCAATAATGGCAGTAATTTCTCCTGGTCTTGCTTTGAACGAAATGTTCGACAGCGCCGGCTTTTCCGCTCCCGGATAGCTGAACGTCACATCATCAAATTCCAGTGTCCCAAGTTCACGGTCTGCTTTTTCAGTTCCGTTGTCGACAAACGCCGGCTCCATTTCGAGCACTTCGTTGATGCGGTTCGCCGATACAGCGGCCCGCGGAATCATAATGAACATGACCGATGCCATAACGAGTGCGAACATGATCAGCATGACGTATTGAATAAATGCCATTAAGTCTCCAATCTGCATGGCCCCGTTATCAATGCGCACGCCTCCGAACCAAATAATGGCAACGACCGTTAAGTTCATGACGAGCATCATGACTGGCATCATGAAAGCCATAATTTTATTCACCTGGATCGAGACATTCGTCAAATCGCGATTCGCTTTTTTCATGCGCACTTGCTCTTCCGATTCGCGGTTGAACGCTCGGATAACACGTATTCCTGTCAAGTTTTCACGAAGCACCAAATTCAGCCGGTCCAAACGGGTTTGCACGGTCTGGAACAGCGGCATTGCTTTTTTGAAAATCAAGATGATCGAACCGGCAAGCACCGGCATTGCCCCTAAAATGACGAGCGACAGTTTGGCGTCTTTGGAAATCGCCAAAATCAGTCCGCCCACAAGCATAATCGGCGCGCTGATGACCATGCGCAGCATCATGATAACCACTTGCTGCACTTGCGTAATGTCGTTTGTCGTCCGGGTAATGAGCGACGCCGTTCCGACTTTATCAAATTCCTGCAACGTGAATTTTCCAACGTGGTTGAAAACCCGGCGGCGCAAATCGCGGCCAAGCCCCATCGCTGCTTTGGATGAATAGTAACTGGCGAAAATGGAAGCAACCACTCCGGCAGCCGAAACTCCGAGCATAATCGCACCGATTTGCCAAATGTATGGTGTATCTCCGGTGACGACGCCGTTGTCGATAATGTCGGCCATCAACGTAGGCAAATACAGATCCGCCAGCGATTGAATAAAAATCAACGCCACGACAGCTGCGACAAACCATTTGTAGACGGTTAAGTTTTTTAGAATTTTGATCATTTAAGCTGCTCCTTTGGTTCGATGGTTTCTAATAATGAAGCAATGCGCGCATGGGTTTCGAGCAATCGTTCCGCTTCACCAGGCTCCAAGGCGTCCAGCACCTTTTGAACCACACGGTGAATCCCGCTTTCTTGCAGGTGAATGGTTTTGATGCGTTCAATGCCCTTCTCGTTCAGCGACAGCAGCATTTCCCGGCGATTGCCTTCCACTTGCTGGCGTTCCAGCAAGCCTTCTTTAACAAGGCCATCAACTGCTTGGCTTAGCGTGCTTTTTGGCAAATAGGTTTTCTCGCCCAAGGTTTTTTGCGTCATTTCGGTATGTGAGATAAGCGTCATCAAAATATTGTATTGCGGAATCGACAACCCGTTTTCCACTGCAGACCGCTGGACAAAGCAGAACAAGTTTTTCTGAACGCTTGCAAACGAGCGCAGCAGTTCTACAGAACGCATCAATTGGTGATCATCTGTTTTCATTTCCACTCTCAACCCTCCATTCTCAAACAGTTCGAAACGGAACAGTTCGTTCTTGATTCTTTTAATTTACTCTTATTAAAAGGGCCGGTCAATGTTGAACAACGCAAAAAGAAAACACCTTGCTTGCCAAGGTGTTTAAGAAGAAATATGTAGCTTCATGAAGCGAATAACCTATCCGCTGTTGGCACTATGCCAATTCAATGCATAATGTGCTTTAACGCTTTATCCAGTGTAGCGTACCAGAATTCAAATCCTTCTTTTTGCAGCCGCTCCGGGATCACCCAGCGACTTTTCAGAACCAATTCCGTTTCGGTGCGAATGACTGCCGCCCCCATTTCGAGCATCCAGCCAGGCGCACGGAAACCGGTTGGCCGGTTGGCATTTTTTCGCAGCGCGGCCATCAGTTCCCGGTTGGATACCGGATTTGGAGACGAACAATTAAAGACACCGCTCAAATGCGGCCGGTCTTGCAAAAACAGCACGATGCGAAACAAATCTTCAATGTGGATCCAGCTGAACATTTGCTCGCCTGAACCTTGCACCCCGCCGAGCCCGAGGCGCACCATGTTGAGGTAAGGTGTCATTACCCCACCATCTTCTCCGAGCACAATTGCTGTCCGAAGCGCTACTTGCCGTGTCCGCGGCAATTTAAAAGCGAACAGCGACTGCTCCCATGCTTTTGCCACTTCCACTGAAAAGCCCGTTCCGATGTCACCGTCCGCTTCCGTCATCGGCCGGTCTTTTGCATGGCGGTAAATCGTTGCGGTGCTTGCATTAATCCAGAGGGGTGGTGAATTTTCGCACGCCAGCATCGCATTGCCAAGAATTTGGGTGGTTTCGATCCGCGACTCCAGAATTTCTTCTTTGTTTCGTTTATTGTAGCGGCAATTGACCGATTTGCCGGCCAAGTTGATCAATATGTCGGCACCATCTAAGGCATCCACTATTCCTGTATGGTCGAGCCATGACAAATGCTTATCTTGCCGCGAAATCACTACAACTTCATAGCCCTCTTCCAAGAACTTTTTCTGAAAGTAACGGCCAATAAACCCCGTCCCTCCTGCTAGTACTACCTTCCTTTCCACAGAATCCCCTCGTTTCCAGTATATTCACTCTATATAGACGTTTGAACTTGAGAAAAGTTACAGAATTTAGGAAATTAATTTGAAATAAATTGGAATTAAATTACGTAGCGTTCCATTTTTATTTTATAAAAAAAGACTGCCTCAGCAGCCTCTTCACCCAAATTCTTTTTGATGTTTTTTCTTGCGCGTCAAGTAGTCTTCGTCTTCCCGGATTTCGTCCCATCTTTTTTTGAAGATGGCGGCGGATTCCGCTTTGATGGGATCGATTTCGCGTTCTTTGATCGTTCCGTCTTCGTTGTACTTGCGTCCGCCTTTGTAATTGGTGTAGCGGCGCGCACGGGTATAGCCCATTTGGATAAACTTCCGGGCCATATCCATGCCGACAAAATCATCTTGTTTGCGATATTCTTCGAATAGCTCCGAAATCTTATCGCATGACTCTTGCGCAATTTCCGGCGTCTTGAAGCGCCAATGCGGCAAGATCTCACTTTTGTACGGTTCAACAAGCAACACGCCTTGCTCGCCTTTCCCCACGCGGTACAATTCCGGATGCTTCCGGAGATCCAATTTCTCGTAATCCAGCTCGTAATCAAATGCCATCGTCCATGCACCCCTTTTCAGTTTTATACCCAGAAAAAGCGCAAGTTATGCTCCAGGATTTTGAGGAAGTGCGGGTAAAGAGGATGATTCGTCAGGTAAGAAGTTCAATAGTGCAGGTAGAAACTCGAATAATGCAGGTAGAAATCAAAAAACTTCATGAAGAAAATATTTCCAGCTCTCCTTACCCTTTTTTAGCCATCAAAAAAGCCATTCGCCAACAGCGAACAGCTCTCCCCACTTATCTTTTCTCAACCGCCGGACTACCGAAGGTTTGGATTTTATTCAATTCGGCGATGATGATCTTCAGCTCGTCTTCCGTGATGCTGCCTTTTGTGAAATACACAAGGGCGCGAAGCGGCATGTTTTCAGCCATCGCTTCCATCATTTCCGCCATTTCCTTGCTTTCATCAATGGAATCCAGGAATGTCGGAGAGCTGTTCATTTCTTTGATAAGGTTCGTGGCCGGTTCCGCTAGCAACGGGTCGGACATGAGTTCGCCGATTGTGGTATTGCGCGTGATTTTCCGGCTGATTCGGACCGTGCTTTGAACCGTTACGATTTGTTTCAATTCGATTTCTTGGGACGATTTCCCGATCAAAATTTCGTATTCGCCCGTCTCCACATGCCAATCTCTTATTTCTTTATTAAAATAAGCGAACGCGCGTTTATCCAGTGTAAAGCTGAGCGTTTTTTCTTCGCCGGGCGCAAGCTCCACTTTTTTAAAGCCTTTCAGTTCTTTAATGGGCCGGCGAATAGAGCTGGCCAAATCACTTACGTATAATTGCACAATTTCTTTTCCGGTTCGATCCCCCGTATTTTTCACGGACACGTGCACCTCGACTTGTTCTGTGTCTTGGATTTCGGATTTGCTTATGATGAGGTCGCTGTATTCGAACTCGGTATAAGTGAGCCCGAAACCGAACGGGAACAGCGGCGTTCTTTCTTTTGTATCGTAATAGCGGTAGCCGACAAAAATTCCTTCTTTGTATTCGACAAGATTGCCGTCTCCCGGGAAATACAGATAGGACGGATTGTCGCTCAGTTTCATCGGAAACGTTTCCGCCAGCTTGCCACTTGGGTTGGCGTCGCCGAACAAGACGTCTTTCAACGCACTGCCCGCTGCCTGTCCCCCTAAATAGCCTTCCAATACGCCTTTTGCTTGATCAAGCCATGGCATTTCGATAGGCGCTCCGTTGCTCAACACCACCACCAAGTTCGGCTGCACTTTCGCGACTTCCCTTATTAACATAAGTTGGTCATCAGGCATTCGCAAATGCAGCCGGTCATAGCCTTCTGATTCACAATGGTCCGGCAGCCCCGCCATCAAAACAGCACAGTCTGCCTCTTTTGCGGCTTCTTTCGCTTGTTCAATCATTCCAATATGTGGGACTTCCACATGAAGGTCATAGCCATCCGCATAAACGACTTTTTCTTCGCCCAGTTCACGCACGATTTCGTCATACAGGTTGTCGAGCTGCAGAGGATGGACATGCGAACTGCCGCCGCCCTGATAGCGTGGCTGTTTGGCAAATGCCCCAATCAACGCAATTTTTTTGTCTTTTGAAAGCGGCAAGATCTGATCTTGGTTTTTCAATAAAACCATTCCTTCAATTGCTGCTGTTTTTGCCAATTTGTGATGTACTTGTGGATCAAATGCCGCATTTTCTCGCTTCGAATCTTCCGCCAAGAAAATTAGCTTGAGCAAACGCGCCACTGCCATATCCAATTGGCTTTCCGAAATGTGTTCATGTTCAATCGCTTCGATGATCTTATTTACGCCAAAGCCTAGGCTTCCCGGCATTTCCAAATCCAATCCGGCTGTGAGTGCAGCGTGGCGTTCATCGATTGCGCCCCAATCCGAGACCACGACGCCGTCAAATCCCCATTCTTTCCGCAAAATTTCTTCAAGGAAAAGATAGCTCTCGGATACATATTCACCGTTCACTTGATTGTATGACGCCATAACCGTCCACGGTTTGCCATATTTTACAGCCCGTTCAAAACTGGCCAAATAAATTTCCCGAAGTGCGCGTTCATCCACAATTGCGTTTGTTGTCATCCGCCGGTGTTCCTGGTTATTTGCGATAAAATGCTTGAGCGACGTTCCGACGCCTTCGCTTTGGACACCGTGAATGTAAGCGGCCGCCAATTCCGATGACAAAAGCGGATCTTCCGAATAGTATTCAAAGTTCCGCCCGCAAAGCGGCGAACGCTTGATATTAACGCCAGGGCCAAGAAGCACACCAATTCCTTGGGCCTGCGCTTCTTTTCCTAGGGCGCTGCCCACTTTTTGAATCAGTTCTTTATTCCATGAACTCGCAAGCGTCGCTCCTGCGGGGAAACATGTGGCCGGTTCGCTCCTGCCCAATCCCATATGGCTGTCTTCGCCCACTTGTTTGCGCAGCCCATGCGGTCCGTCACTTAAACGAATCGATGGAATTCCGAGCCGCTCAATTCCTTTAATATGCCAAAAATCCGCACCTGAACACATGCTTGCTTTTTCTTTCAACGTCATTTGGGAAATCAATGCCTGAATATCTCGCTCCATACTAAACAGCCTCCTGCTCCATGAATCGATTCATGTTTGGTGGTGTAATGGTCGATAGACGTCAGCAATTTATTTTGTTGCAGTTGCTTCAAAAGTAATCGTCTGCCCTGCCTGTGTCGGGTAAATATCGAATTGATAATCGGTTGAAATGTGAATGTCCGCAAAGCCAATCTGTTCGAGAATTGTCCTGAACTCTTCGACGCCATACCAGCGGAGCGGATAGCGCTCGAGTTCCGTGGCAATCAGTTTGCCGTTCCGCCACTTTTCATAGCGTCCTTGGGAAACCCGGTATTGCTTAATGGGATCGACTTCGACAATCGTTGAATCCACTGTGAGCACATCGCCATTGTCAGATTCCCACATGCGTGTCGACACTTTCCCCATTTCAAGTTCGCTCGGAATAAACAGATCGACGATCAATTTCCCGCCGTTTTCTAAATGACGATGGAAATTCTCCAACGCCTGGAGCGACGTTTCGCGCTCATGAATCAATAAAAACGTGCCGGTCGGAATAACAATCGCTCCGTATTTTTCTTCAAGCGAAAACGTCTCCATCCGTGCTTCAAACAACGTCGGATTGAATCCTCGTTTCTCGCAATTGGCGCGGCAAATCGACAGCATATCTTGCGACACATCGAAGCCGTCCACTTGAAACCCTTTTTCCAAAAGCGGCACCATCATCCGGCCTGTCCCGACAGCCGGTTCCAAAATATGCCCTCTGCAAGCAGCCAGCCGTTCCGTATAATATTCGATATCGCCGAACGAACTGCCAATCGGCTTGTCGAGATCGTACACTTCCGAAGACAAACTATTGTAATACCCGAACACTTAATTTCCTCCTTCAACAAAAAACCTTGTTGCCTAATAATTCTGTATACTCAGCGTATTATCCTCTTATTTAGCATGTTTATCCAGTCATTAAATCGAAAAGGCGGTTGTTTCTTTATGTCAGTTTTGCAGGCAAAAATTGAGGGATTTCGCTTGGTCAACAGAGTTTTCATTGCTTAATTTAACTGTCGGTTTATTCTTCTATAGCACAGCGGTACTTAGAGAAAGTCGAGAATTAACTTGTGTGTTTAGATTAAATGAAGGCGTTCCAAAAATGGCCACCTCTTTTACAATGCCCGGTATCGCTTCAAGGCAAAAATATTCAGCGTGATAAAAACAGCCGCAAAAATTGCAAGTGCCAATAAGTCTCCGCTGATTTCACCCAGCCCTTGCCCTTTGTACATAACGCTTTTCAATGCATTTGCTGCGTAATAAAGCGGCATGACCCGGCCAATGCCTTGCAGCCAATCGGCCATGCCTTCGAGGGGGATGATGCCGGCAAAAAAGATTTGCGGCACGACCACTACCGGGATGAATTGCACCATTTGAAATTCCGAACCTGCAAATGTCGACAGCAGCGTTCCAAGCGATAGCGCTACTAAAGCCAACAGCAGATTAATCAGAATAACATGCCAAACCGAACCGGCCATCACCATATCCAGTATATTGACCGAATAAAACACGACGATGCACGTCTGAATGATCGCAAATAGCCCAAAGCCTGCAAGATACGCGGCGACGATTTCCACTCTGCGGATGGGTGTTGCCAGCAAGCGCTCCAACGTGCCCGATACGCGCTCTTTTAACAACCCAATTCCAGAAATCAAAAAAACGAAGAAAAAGACGAAGAACCCGACCAAAATAGGACTCAGCACATCAAAAAATTCCGTGTCACCGCCGCCATATACGTAAGCTGTTTCAATGCCTCCAAAAGGCATCCCTGCTGGCGCCAGCTGCGCCGCAGCCGCTTGGTTGATTCGCCCGAGCAAGGCTTTGGCAGTTGTGGGATCGTCGTTTTGAAGAGTCAATTTGAAGTCTCGGCCATCTGCTACAAGCAATCCTTCCAAATCATCTGCAATGATCGTTTCCTCATCAGCCGCATCGTAACGGGTTATGTCGATTCCGGCGTCCACCAATGCCACGGCCAATGTCTCCTCAACTCCAACTGCTCCGAGTTTTGGCTCTGCTGCATTGCCGTTAAAAAAGAAATACATGAGCGTTAAAACGACAAGCGGTGCAAAAAACAAAAGGGCCAGCGTCCGCTTGTCGCGAAGCATTTGAAGAATGATCCGATGAATAAGAGCAAAAATTCTCATCTGCGCTCTCTCCCCGCCGCTAAAAACACGCCTTCCAAATTGTTCACTCTATACTTTGCTTTCAACTCTTGCGGAGAACCGCTCTCCAAAATTTTGCCGTTTCGCACCATGGCAACAACGTCGCATTTTTCAGCTTCATCCATGACATGCGTCGTGATGATGATCGTTTTGTTTTGTTCGGTCTTCAAGTGCATTAATTCTTCCCAAATCGACAGCCGCAGTTCCGGATCAATGCCAACAGTCGGCTCGTCCAGAATCAAGATGTCCGGATCGTGGACCAACGCAATTGCCAGCGACAAGCGCCGCTTCATCCCGCCCGAATACTGCGCCACTTTTTTACCTAGCTCGTCAGTCAGTTTCACCAATTCGGCAGCATACGCAATTCGTTTGTTCCTTTCTTCTTTTTTCATTTGGTACAGCGAAGCGAAAAACGTCAAATTTTCTTTTCCTGTCAGGTCGTTGTACAGCGCATCTGATTGCGCCATATAGCCGATGTTTTGGAGAAGCGATAAGTTCGGCATGTCTTTTCCCAAAACCCGAACGGTTCCTTGGTCCGGGGAACTAATGCCCACGATCAGTTTGATCAGCGTCGTCTTGCCGGACCCTGATGGCCCGATAAAGCCATAAATCTCTCCCGCCTCAATCGCCAAATCCACTTCTGACAATACCGTCTTGCTGCCAAAACTTTTCTTTAAGCCATTCACTGCAATGCTCGGCTGCATGACTCCTCAACCCCTTTCATTGGCTAAACACTCTTTTACTTTGTATTCTACTCTTTTTTCGCTCAGTTTATAGACGCAAAAAAAGCAGTGGCTGCCCACTGCTTTTACTCTTTGCCTTTATTCCACTCTTCGGCCAACACGCCGTACACGACGTGGTCGACGTAATGGTCATACAGCCACTCGGCTTGCCGGATCGTGCCTTCTTCTTTGAATCCAAGCCGTTCCGGAATCGCACGGCTTTTTTGGTTTTCCACCGCTACCCGGATTTCGACTTTGTTCATGTTTAAAGTATTGATGGCGTATTCCGTCAACGCTCTCGCGACACGCGTCATGATTCCGTTCCCCTGATACTGCTCTCCGAGCCAATAGCCGATTTTCGCGGTTTTGTTTGCATTGTTGATTTCGTTAAAGCCCGCGAGTCCCGCAATTTCGCCTTTATACAAAATGACTGTGTTCATGCTTTTGCTTTCGACAAAATTCGTTCTGCCCATTTTAATAAAATCTTCTGTGTCTTCGGCCTTCAATGTGAAATCGAGCCATGGCAGCCACTGTTTCAAATAGTCGCGCGACTGATCGGTCAATTCAAAAATCCGTTTGGCGTCACGCATTTCAACCAAGCGCAGCGATAAATCTTCATCAATTTTATGTATGAACATACTATTTCCTCCTCGCTCCTTCCTAAATATCGTAGCATATCCGCCTTTTCTCCTGTATGCATTTTAGTGGTCTTCAGCGGTGCTCCGCAGTTCTCTTAATAAAAAACTGCTGTTTAGAATAAAAAAGAGCGGGAAGTTAAGCTATGTGTACTAAAATTGAGAATGGAGGCTGAAAAATGATTCCTGAACAGCAGCAAGAATTTATTCAAAGCTTGCAAAACTGTATGGTGGCCTGCAACAATTGTTATAACGCGTGTTTGCAGGAAGACGATGTGAACATGATGGCACAGTGCATCCGGCTCGACCGGGAATGCGCCGATACTTGCGCATTTTTGGCACAAGCAGTTGCGCGGAAATCGCCGTTTGTTTCGGAACTGGCGACGGTTTGCGCATTCATTTGCGATGCGTGTGGGCAAGAGTGCAAAAAGCACGACCACGAACATTGCCAAATTTGTGCCAATGCCTGCTTTACATGTGCGGAAGCTTGCCGCAGTATGATGTAAACGGCAAATTGCTCAAAAGCGGCAAAACATCCGCTTTTGAGCAATTTTTTAAGTGAGGGCTCTATATGATGGTTACTTTTTTCTTGTTGCTGCTTTTGAATATTGCGATTGGTGCGTTCGGGTTCATCCCGAGCTTTTTTGTGACGGCGCTTAATATCGATTGGTTCGGCCTATCGGCTGGAACGTTTTTATCGCTCGCCGGTGAAATCATTGGGGCCATCATCGGCTTTCGTCTTTACCGGTTAGGGTTTTCAAAAGCGAATCCCGCTTGGCTCAAGCACCGGTTTTGGGTCGCGCTGCAAAACCAGCCGCCAAACCGCATCTTTTGGTCGGTCATTTTGTTCCGGCTGATTCCGTTTGTGCCATCGGGGCTTGTCACTGCGGGCGCTTCGCTGACCACGATCTCCGCTTGGAAATTTGCCATTGCCAGCACCATCGGCAAAATCCCAGCCGTCTTTCTTGAAATTGCGGCGGTATACGGCCTTGCTAAAAGTGTCTCTTCCGAGTTTCAATACGGCCTTCTCGCTTCGCTATTGCTTGTCTTTTTAACCGTTTGGTTCGTGCGCAAACAGAAAACTACTTGAACCTACGCGTTTACCGCGTCCATGACCTGCTCGTTTAACCGTTCCGTAAACTGCTCCCTGATCGTGATGCCGTGCGACTTCAACCCCGCAATAACCGCTCCTCCGACCGGCGGAATTCGCGTCGGTTGGAATACAGCATTGGGAAGTGTGCCGCGGGCCAACCGCTTGAACAAATCGTCGAACAAAGCCCAATCGGAAAACACACCGCCTGCCAGCACGATAGCGGTCGAATGGTCCGGCGCAAACAATTGCTTGTGGCATGTGTCGATGCACAGCAGCATATCTCCACATGCCTCCATCAAAATCTGGTGGGCGATTTTATCGCCCGCCAGCGCTTCGTTTACAACCAACTGGGCAAGCGGTGCAATAACCGCGCGCGCGTATTCGTGGCCGTATACATGTGCGATGATGTCTGGCACAATTTTCACTCCAAAATGTTCCAACAGCCGAGCCGTTAACGAAGTTTCGGGACCGCGCTTGTCAAACGCTTGAAACACCGCCCGAAGCGCCGCTTTTCCAATAGCGAACCCGCTGCCGCCTTCGTCAAACAAAAATCCCCAGCCGCCGGCGCGCGTCGTCTCTCCTTTTTCATTGATGCCAAACGCAATGGAGCCGGTTCCGGAAATTTGGGCAATTCCCGGTTTTCCCAATGTCCCGGAATACAAGGCATTGACCGCATCGTTTTGGACAATCACTTCGATTTCATCCGGCAAATGCGTTTTTAATAACTGCATCACTTCTGCCGTGCGCTTGCTTTCGTCAACGCCGGCCATTCCTGCAAAGCAGACAGATATTTGATTGAATACTGCTTCGTTCTGCGTTTTCAGCTCTTCTACTAAACCCACCATCACTTGCTCGAATTCTTGAGGCGACAATGTCGTGGGATTGCTCCGGCCAGTCACCGCCTGCATGTAAATCGTGCCGAATTCATCTGCTACAATGCCGGCCGTCTTGGTGCCGCCGCCGTCAATTCCCAATACGTACATCCCGCTTCCCGCCTTTTCCGTTAAAACACGTTTTGTTGAAATTCTATCACTATAATGGTTTCGAGTGGAAACCAAAAAGCCTGCATCCGGCAAATTTCCGGCTGCAGGCTTTAAATCTTATGACAATAAAGGAATGCGTTCCTGG
Source organism: Planococcus sp. YIM B11945 (assembly GCF_050864155.1). Lineage (NCBI taxonomy): Bacteria > Bacillati > Bacillota > Bacilli > Caryophanales > Caryophanaceae > Planococcus > Planococcus sp. YIM B11945. The sequence continues at coordinate 313,599 of NZ_JBOZWR010000007.1, forward strand.
TATTTTTCAACAAGTCCGTTGTTGTGGTCATCGGCGCCGTCAATGTTGCCGCTGAGGAAAATCGGCGGTTCTATTCCGTTGTCCGCCAACAGCTTGATTGCTTCGGCGAAGATAGCGTTCAAGATCACCGCTCCGACCACAGTCGACGTCGGCCCAAAGGGCACTTTCACTTTGTCGTACGACAAAATGGCGTCGCCGCTTACTGAATGGTTATCGATGACAAGATCAACTGAGTTGAATAAATGCTTGCCGCTCGTATGGCGCGACGGCTGGCTCTTTGAATATTCCAAAGACGTCAGCCCAATAACAAACGCGCCTTTTTCCCGCGCATATTGAGCTACGTCAACCGGCACCGGGTTGCGGCCGGACGTCGACAATACAAACACCACATCGCCTTCGCGGAAATCCTGGTCTTTCAAAAAGCCTTCGGCGTACTGGTTTTTCCGTTCAAGCTGCGAAGACGTCAACGCCCCTTCATGGAGCATCAGCGGTTCGACGAAAATCGGCTTCATCGGTACGAGCCCGCCAGCCCGGTAAAACACTTCTTCCGTTAAAATATGCGAATGTCCACAGCCGAACAGCTGAATGATGCCGCCGCTGCCAATTGCGTCCGCCACTTTTTTCGCAGCTTCCAGCATGTGGCCGCTTTCGCTTTTTTCAACGCGTTCAATTCGTTCTTTTGCTTGTTGGAAATACTCGCTTAGCATGTTATCAGCTCCTGGGGTTTGATTGGTTGCCTATGACTAGTTGTTTACTGCTGGTTTCGCTTCGTTTATCAATGCCACCATGTTATCGATGGCAACTGTAATGATCTTTTCGCCTTTTTCTTTTGTTGCAAGTTTGGCATCTCCGAGCACAGCGGAACGGGTGAAGTCTTCCCAAGGCGTCGGCGTCACATCGGCACTCATCGGAATATCCGGAATGTCGGTAATCGCCCGCGACATGTCTACTTTTTCTTCCGCTAAATACAGCATATACGAAGTCTCGACTTCGCAGGCATGGAAATAACTGGCGTGTGCAGACGGAGTCTCCCGCACTTCGTCGGTCACTTTTTTGACGCCTGGGTAAAACAAGTACAGCACTTTCAACTCGGGAACTTCTTCGTACAATTTCCGCGCCGCTTCTTTTAACGCCACAGCGTTGCCTAAATGGCCGTTGATCATCGCGAATACTCCGAAGCCTTGCTGGTGCAGGCTGATGCCCATGTCGACCAATAAACCGATCAACGATTCGTTGCTGATGTTGATGCTGCCGGGAAAGTTTTTCAAACTCCACACTTGTCCATACGGCAGCGTTGGCAGCACGAATGCGCCTGTCCGTTCGGCGACTTTTTCCGCCAGTCGCTCGGCAAGGAAATTGTCCGTGCCGAGCGGCAAATGCGGCCCATGTGCTTCAACAGCGCCGATCGGCAAGATGGCCACTTGGCTTTTTTCTATTTTTTCTTTTACATCAAATGAATTTTCGTTTTGAAAAATCAAAGCGATCTACCTCCTATCGATTGAACGAGAAGCAACGGGCGGGATTTTCGACAAAGAATTTCCGGATCAAGTGCTCTCCGTTAAACCCTTGCCGGTTGGCATCGTCAATAAACCGCGGAACCCATTTGGCGATGATGTATTCAAGGCCGAGCCCGTAATCGTAATGTTTGTAGTAGGTTTTCCGGGCGGTGTCTCCGCTGACCAGGATTTGATTTTCATAGCCTTTTTTAACAAGTTCCAAAATGCAGTGGATGCGGGTGCTTTCCGGTGCATATTTGATTTTGGCAATGCCATCGAAACTTAAATACGCTCCGGTTCTTGCCACTTGCTCATGGTAGTAAGGATCCGGATTCCGGTCCATATGGCCAAAACTCATATAAGATAAATCAACGCCTTCGGACTGCAGCAATTCGATTTGCTCAAGCCCCATCGTCCCCGCTTCGGTATGCGAATGCAGCGGTGCTTTTGTTTCCAGATGCGCTCGCGCAACTGCCCGCAAAGTTTTTTCTTCTAGCGGCGTAATCCGGTTGTAGCCTGTCCCGAATTTCACTTGCCCTGCGCGATAAGGCGTTCCTTCCAAGCCTTCTTCCACTTCCCGCACCACAAAATCGGTCAACTCGTTGATGCTTTTGGCATCGATCCATTCCGTGTATGTTTTAAAATCTCCGAGAATCGGCTTCAGTTCTTCTTTAATGTTTGCATCCCATAAAAAGCTTTTGTTAAAACCGGCTGTCCCGACGATGTGGATATCCAATTCTTCGGAGATTTCCTTCACCGCTTGAACATCGCGTCCATAATCGATTGCTGTGGCATCAACAATCGACCGGCCGCCGTGGTGTTTAAAATCGGCCACGTCCAACTTTGATTTTTCTTTATCATCCAACAACAAATCATCGGCTTCCCGTTCCACCCAATAAGCCGGGCGGCACACAATATGTTCATGCGAATAAGTAAAACCCAATTCCTCAGGTTTAATATCTCCTCGCAGCGTACGTATGAAACTCATTCCAATTCCTCCTTCTACTAGAAAATTAAATCATGTTCTCTGTATACATGATTGATATGGAGCAAAGCAACGGAGACTCCCGCGGGAGCAGTGACGGAGCAAAGCGACAGAGCGACAGTGCCGAAATCCACTCGGGCATAAGCCCGAGTTAGTTCGGCGCAAGCCCGCAGGAAAAGTATTGGCCGAAGGAAGTTCGGACAATGCTTTTGCGACGAAGCAGCGCAGCGATGCAGGAGCACACGGTTTTAGCGGAGTTGCTTTGCGGAATATCGATATCTCACTATTAAGCAGAACCAATAAAAAAGCAAAAGAGGCAAAAAGCTGCCTCTTTATTACAATAATAGCTGTGCCAGCAGGCGGATGATTGGTCCAAGAATGAACATGTCTGAATCCGCTGCCCACATTGCCGTATCCGGAATCGTTCCGGCAAGCAGCAGTTTTACGGTGATGTATTGGCCCCACGCAACAACAGTTGCAGTGATAAAGCCGCCCATTATCGCGCCGCGCACTCCTCCGGTTAAATTCCCGAAAACTCCGGCAGATGCCGAGTGGAAGAACAACACGATCATCGTCGGCACAAACACGTAGCCTACTGTGTTCCCTAAAATGACCAGCCAAATCAACGCTCCAACAAAAGCGCCTAAAAATCCTAAAATAACAGCATTCGGTGCGAAAGGAAAGACGATCGGGTTATCCAAAGCCGGTCTTGCGCCTGGAACGATGCGTGTCGCAATCCCTTTAAACGCAGGAACAATTTCCCCGATAAACATGCGCACTCCGGTAAGAACTACCGCAATACCGGCAGTAAACGTGAAGGACTGGATAATCGCGTAAACAATGAAGTTTTGATTTCCAGAACTCGCAAGCAATTCCTGGGCGCCCGGTGTGTCTTTGAACGAAATGATGATGGCACCGCACAAGAACAACAAGCCCATCGTCAATGCCGTGATGACATTGGAATCCCGCAGAAACTCCAATCCTTTTGGCAGTTTGATTTTCTCGGAATCATTTTCTTTATTGCCCCATAATTTGCCTCCCCAGGCAGATAAAAGCGCAACAGACGCTGACGTATGCCCTAATGCAATATTGTCATTGCCCATGATTCTGCGCATAAACGGCTGCGTGATGGCAGGCTGGACAGTCCAATAAATGCCCATGATGACTGACAAGAAAATAACGAGGCGCCAGAACGAAACATCAGGAGCAGTGTGGACGGCGATTCCAGCAAAAATGGTCGTTGTCCAAAACATCATGTGGCCGGTCAAATAAATGTATTTCAACTTTGTAAATCGCGCCAATAAGACGTTAATCAAAAATCCTAATGTCATCGACAAGGTGACAGCGCTTCCATACTCGGAATTAAAAAGCTCCTGCCCCATATACTCGCCAAGCGTTTCCCCGGAAAGGTTGAACACTTCTTTCCATAGCGGCTCAAAAACCGTCAATGCGCCAACAATAATCGACGCCCCGGCACTGATGATCAAAAATCCGATAATCGCTTTAAAGGTTCCGCTGATGCGTTGGCTGACTGTTTTCTTTTGCAGCAGCAAGCCGATTAATACAATGATCCCCAATAATATAGCAGGCGTTCCAAAAACGTTATCCGCTAACCAAAATATAATATCCATTGTTTTCTCCCCTTTGATTGTTCCTGTCTGTGTGCAACGGTTTAGTTATTAAACCGGCAAATTGGCTTCGATTGCTGCATTGATTTCATCCATATCAAAGTAATTGTTCACAATGATGACTTTCCCGGCATGGTCTCCCAAACTTTCTGCCAGCTCGTTGCTTGTAAAAATATAATCCGCACTCATGCTTGAGGCAGAAGAAAGATCGATATGCTCCACATCTGCCATAATTCCTTTTTCGTTTAATGCTTGTTCCACGTTCATCCGCAAAATCAAACTCGTCCCTTGCCCTAATCCACATACACATAAAATTTTCATCATTTATTCCTCCCAATTAGTTGTTGTATTTCTTCATAGCTTGTTGCTTTTTTTAATTTTTCTACATGCGCTGGATTGTTCAGCAGCATCACCAATTGCTTCATCATGCTTAAATGTTCATCGCTCGAAGAAGCGCCTAACGCAAAGACCAATTCGACTGGATCGTTCGCTGCACTGCCAAAAACAACCGGATTTTGCAATCTGACAAACGACGCTGATGCTTCTTTCACCCCATCTTCCGGCCTTGCGTGGGGCAGTGCAATTTGCGGAGCCAGCACAAAGTACGGCCCGTTTTTTTGATACGATTCAATCATCGCTTCCACATAACGCGGTTCTGCGAGCTGCTCCGAGACGAGCAAACCGCCTGCGGCTCGAATCGCTTCTTCTGGAGTAGCTGCGGCAACATCCAATGCCACCAAGTTTTCCTCTAAAAATTTCATAGGGTTATTCCTCTCTGTTCATCGTGTAGTTTTTACTGTGAATTCGCTTTGATCACTTCATAAATATCCTCTGGCGAATCGGCTTTCATCAGCATGCACTTTGTTTCTTCTTTGCCTAATAGTTTTATCAACTGCCCCAAAGCTTTCAAATGCATTTCGCCGTCAATCGCAGCCAGCACAATAATCAGCTTGACCTGATGCGCCTCTTTTTCTGAAAATGCCACGCTTTCTTTTAGCTGCAGCAAGCTCATTCCGAGTTTATGGACCCCGTCTTGCGGCCTTGCATGGGGAATGGCGATTTGAGGCGAGATGACAATGTATGGCCCCATTTTCTCCACTACCGCAACCATCGCTTCGACATACTGGCCAGTGATCTCCCCGCCTTCCAAAAGCGGCTGCGCTGCCAGCCCAATGGCATGGCGCCAATCCTTGACGCTTTCTGCAAGTTGAATGCGTTCGGGTTGCAACAAGTCCTGCAAATCCGGCTTTTTCGCCTCTTTTGCACTAAGTTGAGGCTGGTAAAAATACTGTTTCAATTCCCGCTCCAAACTCTCCACATCCTGGATATTTGCATGAGTGCGGATGATATCCATGACGGCGTCCACGGAATTCCGCTGTTGCTGTGGCGCAATGGCCATGAGCGAATTCACTTTCTTGAGCAAGCTTTCTTTTTCCGCTTCCGTCAAAATCGGGCTGACGACAAACACCGGCCGGTCTTTCTCTTCCAAAGGAATCGTCGAGATAATAAAATCGGCATCGCTTTGATTTTTTTCATAATCCCGTAGCGATACGCTCCCGATGATATCCACCGTTGAAAACAAGCCTTCCAATTGATGTTGAAGCAGCCGTGAAGTTCCGACTCCTGATGTGCAAACAAGAAGAGCATTTTTTCTATCTGCCGGACGCGCACCAATTCTTTCCATCCAGCCGCCAAAATGGGCAGCAATCAAAGCGATCTCCATATCATCTACCGGTTTTCCAGCAGCCGCTTCCAAATGGCGGGCTACTTTTTTCGTCAGTTGAAAAATATCCGGGTATTTCTCTTTGATTGAATCGGCCATATCGTTTTCCGCTTCCAGCCCGTAAAGAAGCCGGTAATAAGCGGGTTTTACATGAAGCAATAAATTTTTTTCTACTTCTTCGCGATTTTCAAATAAAATACAGGCGTATTTTTGAAAATCCGTTACCATGCTGCTGACAATGCCGGAAAGAATTTTGGCGTCTTGGCCAGGGGTGCTTTCAAGTGCCGTATCTGAAAACTGCACTCTCGAACTTAACAAATGTTTCGTGATGTAGAAAACTTCGTCCTCTGGAAAATCGACTTCCAAAAGCGAGGAAAGCTTTTTGCTTATTTTTTTCGCCGCTTCGTATTCGCTGGTTTCACTCAATACCGTTTTCTCGACATCATCGACACTGACGTTTTTTCCTTGGGCCAGCCTTCTGCCAAACAACAACAACCGGAACGAAAAACTATGGAGAAACTCATCCGTGAACTGAACATTCAATTCCTGTTCCGTTTCCGCAATCAATTCTTCCACTGCGCCCATCTTTTCAAAACCGAAAAAGTCGAGAGCTTCGTTGCCGTTTGCAAAAACAGAAGAGATTTGAGCTAAAAGCTGTTGCCAGCCTTGCTTTGGCAAAACATGCTGCAAATAAAACACAACGGCTTTTCGTTTATCGTCTTCTTTTCCGGTTAGTACATATCCGGATTTCCGATCCGTCTCCAACTCGAGTTCGAAACGCTTTAATTCCGTTTTCATGTTCTTTAAGTCATTGATGGTCGTGTTTCGGCTCACCCTCAGCTTTTCCATCAAGTCGTCCAAATACATCGCCTTGCTGCCAATCAATAAATAAATTGCCAGCCAGGCGCGGCGTTCTTTTGCGGAATACTCGTAATGCCAAGTTTTCAACATCCCTAGCTTTTCCGGAATCTGCTTTGCTGCTTCTTTTTCAAGATGAAATCCAACAGAACGCACATGCTGGACTGCAGGCAGCTTTTGATCTTTCAGCCAATCATTGATTTTTTCAATATCATAGTAAATGGTTCTCCGCGAAATATTGAATTTCTCCGTTATTTCATTTAAAGAAACGTAGCCTGTCGTTTGAGACAGATAAGATAGTAAGGCATGGCTTCTTTGGTCCAGTGCCATCGGTTACCCCTCCTTTCTATTCAATAAATGTGCAAGAAACTGGAATCAGATAATTTAGAACTCTTTGTTACTTTTATTATACTCGCGCTGTATTGCCTTGTAGAGACCAAATGCTCCCTAGCCGTTTGTGCAAAATTGGACTTTTAGTCAAAAGAAAAATCCCTCTTCTTTATTAGAAGAAGAGGGATTGAATTTGCAGACAAAAGAATTTTCAGCAAAATTATAAATTCTTTATAGATGCATAGAAGTGAAATCCCGGATCCCGCGCTTCAACCGGACACTTGCCGCGGGCTCGCGCTCCGGAACCTCAGTATAGAAAGTAGAAAGCAACGCCTCAACCGGGCCGGCCACGGAGACTCCTGTGGGAGCAGTGAAGGAGCAAAGCAACAGAGCGACACGAGCCGCAGACCCTGGAGCGAGCAGCGCGAGTGAAGCGGCTAAGGCCGTGCCCACGGAAAGCGGAGTGGCCGGGCTGGTTGGGTTTACCCATTCCTATCCATTTATACGGGATTTTGTCTATAGTAAAAAGCCAACCCCTTCACTAAAAAGGAGTTGGCTTTTCTAAATTTTCTTATGCTTGGGCAATGCTTTGGGAAACCAACAAATCTTCAACTTTAGCCATCAAAGCTTCTTCGTCTGAACCGTCTGCACTGATTTGGATTTCTCCGCCTTGTGCGATTCCTAACGACATAACGCCCATGATGGATTTCATGTTGACTTGCTTATCTTTATACCCGAGTTTCACTTCAGCAGAAAAAGGTGACACTGCAGAAACCAATGCTGATGCTGGACGTGCGTGAAGGCCTTCAGGGCTAGTGATTTTGTAAGTTTTTTCGATCATGTTCAATTCTCTCCTTTTTTCCGGCTCGTTGCGTATTGCGGCCACTCTCTTTAGCATAGCATTGTCCGCTTCTGTCCGTCTATTTTCTTACTCATATTTGCGTTTACCGGCGAATTTCACTCGTGAATTTGTAGCGGTCAGCCCGGTAAATGCTGTGAACCACTTCAAACGGGACGTTATTCCCTAACCGGCTCACGCGTTCGATGATCAATACGGCAAAAGGCGTCTGCACATGAAGCAGCACAGCGTCATCTTTTTTGGCTAGCGACGCTTCCATACGCTGGATTGCATGGCCGATTTTTTGGCCGGTTGCCGCTTCGATGTACGCATAAAGAGAACCGGCCAATGCTTCTTCGCTGAGGTCCGGTACAAGCTTCGCAGGCACATACGTCCGCTCGATGGCCATCGGGATGCCGTCTGCATAACGGATCCGCTCTACATAAACGACTTCCTCTTCTGGCGACAACTTCAATTCTTCCGCCACGCCATTGTCTGGCATCCGTTTTTCAAACTTCAGCAATTGGCTGCTCGGAGACATGCCGCGCGCTTGCATATCTTCTGTAAAGCTCGTCATTCCGCTGAGAGGCTGCTCGACTTTCGGCGCCGCCACAAACGTGCCGCGCCCTTTTTCCCGGTAAAGCTGGCCTTCATTCACAAGGTTGGTAATTGATTGGCGCACCGTCATGCGGCTGACGCCAAACGTTTCAGCCAGTTCCCGTTCAGAAGGAATGGCTGTACCGAGCGGAAAAGCCCCTTCTTCCATTTGGCGCTTTAAAAATTCTTCGATTTGGACGTAAATCGGAATCGGAGATTGTTTGTCTAACAAGTGGTTCACTGCCCTTCTGTTTTGGCAAGGCTGTAGGCTTCTTGGTCCACCATCAATAAGACATTAGGATGGTTCCATAAAAACGATGCTGGAAAATCTTCGCTGACGGATTTATCCAGCAACCGTTTGACCGCATCCGCTTTGTTTTTACCGGAAGCCAATAAAAGAATTTGTCTGCTTTTTAAAATCGAGCGGATGCCCATTGTAATGGCATGCGTCGGCACGTCTTCCACGTTTCCGAAAAAGCGTGCGTTGTCCTGCCGAGTTGAGTCCGCCAACTCGACGCAATGCGTCACCGTGCCGGCTTTTGTTCCTGGTTCATTAAAACCGATATGGCCGTTCGTGCCAAGGCCGAGAATTTGCAAGTCCATTGGGCCAATGGAATCGATCAGCCCTTCATAGCGCCGGCATTCTTCTTCCACTGAATCCGGCTTGCCGTTTGGCAAGTGTTGATTGGCATCTGGAAGATCGATGTGGTTGAACAAATGCTCCGCCATAAATGCATGGTAGCTTCTTGGGTGCTCAGGATCCAAGCCCAAATATTCATCGAGATTAATCGTCTGCACGTGTTTGTACGACATTCCTCTCGATTTGACCCCTTCCGCCATTTTTCGGTAAAGCCCGACCGGCGTCGACCCCGTTGCAAGCCCCAGCACCGAATCGTTCTTTGCTTGGACTTGGCGTTCGACCAAAATGGCCGCTTGTTTGCTCAATGCTTCAAAATTATCAAATACCTGCACTTTCATGCTAATTCCTCCTTCGAGTAGGCAATGGCGCCTCTGCAGATCGTCAGTTGAACGTTAAAGTGTTCGTCAAGGATCGCAATATCCGCGTCTTTGCCAATTTCTAGGCTGCCTTTATTCGCAAAGCCAAATTCCGCCGCTGCATTGGCAGAAGTCATGGCGACCAACTCAGATACCGAGCAGCCGGTGACCTCTGCTACATTTTTTACCGCTGTCTCCATCGTCAGAATGCTGCCGGCAAGCGTGCCGTCCGGAAGCCTTGCATCTTTCTCCGTCACGTGCACGTCTTGGCCGCCCAAATCATAAACGCCGGGTTCAAGCCCTTTCGCCCGCATGGCATCCGTGATCAGCAGCATGCCTTCTGCCCCTTTTTGGCGAAACGCCAGTTCAACCGATTTCGGATGGCTGTGAATAAAATCGGCAATCACTTCCGCCATTAACTTTTTCTCCAATAAAGCCGCTCCGACCACTCCGGGATTGCGGTGATGCAGCGGACTCATTTGGTTGTATAGGTGCGTCACGTGGCTCGCGCCTGCCTCAAGTGCTTCTTGTACTTCTTCAAACGTGGCATCGGAATGGCCGATTGAAGCGATGACGCCGCTTTTTGAAACATTTTTAATAAATGCGAAGCCGTTCTCCACTTCCGGTGCCGCCGTCACTAGACGAATGCGGTTGCCGCTTTGCCGCTGCCATTTTTCAAAAAGCGAAACCGATGGAACGGCAATGTGTTCAACGGGCTGCGCACCTGGCCGCTTGGTCGATATAAATGGCCCTTCCAAATGGACGCCAAGCATCTCGGCTTGGCCAACGCTTGACGCAAACTGGCTCGCGTTGTCCAGCGCTCGGCTGATAGCTTGTTCGGACTGTGTCATCGTCGTCGCCAAAAAACTGGTCGTTCCTTCGCGCGGCAAGGCACTTGCCATGCCGTTTAACGCTTCCGGAGTAGCATCCATGACATCAAATCCTGCAGCCCCGTGAATGTGGACGTCGATGAATCCAGGCATTGCAATCCAGTTTTTATTCGCAGCATCGATGTGGATGTCCGCCTGTTTTTGAAGAGACGGAGCCGCTTCTGTGATTTTTCCATTTTCGATGAAGAGATCGCCAACCATGCTGCCTTTTTTTGCATCGGCAATGGTAATGGATGTAAGTAAGATGGTTTTATTCACAACTGCCTCTCCTTTGTGAAAACCAGGAAGCCCTAATGGATTTCCTGGTTTGTTTTGTCCTGTTTTAACTGTCAGTAGACTCCTGCTTTTTCAAGCAGGAGATCAACTGACCGTAAAAACCCGATTGGATCAACTAACATACAATGGGGGATTAAGCCCCATTGTATGAAGTTTCTCTTTATTATTGGATTTGAATGATGGACGTTTGCCCTTGTTTTTGGTCGCCTTGTTTCAAGACATCCAGCTTTTGTCCGCTCAAGTTTGTAAAAATGACCGGTGTAACCGTAGATGGTGCATTGGCTTCGATATAAGCCAAATCAATGTTCACTAACGCATCGCCGCGCTGGACCAATTGGCCGTCTTCGACAAGCAGTTCAAAACCTTCGCCTTTCAAGTTGACCGTATCGAGTCCGATGTGGATCAACACTTCAACGCCTGTATCCGTTTCAAGGCCGATTGCGTGTTTGGTCGGGAAGATGCTGACGATTTTGCCGTCAACTGGCGAACAAACCACATTTCCGGAAGGAACAATGCCGAAGCCTTGGCCCATCATGCCTTGCGCGAACACTTCATCCGGCACTTCGTTCAACGGAATGATTTTCCCGTCAACCGGCATGGCAAAATCTTTTGCCAAAATCTGTTTTGCTGTTTGTTCTTCTGTACCCGCTCCTGCCTCAAAATCAACGGACTGGCCAGGCGCTGCAGCGGGTGCTGGATTGCCGCTTGCCATCCGTTTTGTCATGGCATCTGCCAAAAATTCAACCGTTGTTCCGATAACTACTTGCACATTGGTTTTGTTGATTTTCATCAATCCGCGTGCGCCATAGCGTTTTAATTCTTTTTCGTTGACCCGGTCTGCATCTTTGACGGTCATGCGAAGGCGTGTTGTGCAATAATCGATGGCAACAATGTTGTCCGTGCCGCCAAGCGCGTCAATCGTGTGGTACGCTTTGATGTCGGTCTCGTCGCCGCCAAACTCGGTGTTGCCATTTTCCATATCATCTTCGTCTTCACGCCCTGGTGTTTTCAAATCCAATTTGATGATCAAGAAGTAGAAGATGAAGAAATACACGACGCCCATGCCAAGCCCAATGACCAATAAAAGCAGCGGGTTTTCAGCAAGCCCGTAGTTCAGCACGAAATCGATCGCGCCGGCAGAGAAGCCGAAACCGTGGCGGATATCGAGCGCAAAGGCTATCATCATGGCGACTCCTGTCAAGAGCGCATGGGTTACATATAATACTGGAGACAAGAACATAAACGAGAATTCGATTGGTTCCGTAATTCCTGTTAAGAATGATGTGAAGGCAATACTGATGAACATCCCGCCAACTACGGCTTTGCGCTCTTTTTTAGCAGCCATGTACATAGCCAAACACGCTGCCGGAAGGCCGAACATCATAATCGGGAAAAACCCGGACAAAAATGGACCGGCTGTTGGATCACCGTTTAAGAAACGGTTAATCTCGCCCCGGACCACATCGCCTGCGGCATTTGTATACGATCCAAAATCAAACCAAACGATGGTGTTGATGACGTGGTGCAAGCCTGTCGGCAACAGCAAACGGTTCAAGAAACCATATGCTCCGACTCCAAGCATTCCTGCATTTAAAACCCAGTCGCCCGCTCCGTCAATCACTTGCTGGATATACGGCCAAACATAGCCTAAAATTCCGGCTAATACGGTCATTGTCGCGGCGGTGATAATCGGCACAAACCGCCGGCCCCCGAAAAATGCCAGCCAGTCGGGGAATTTCACGTTATAGAATTTATTGTATAAAAGACCTCCGACGATCCCGGACAAAATCCCGGCAAACACACCCATATTGATGGTGTCGTTGATGACAACGATGGAGTTGGTCAAGACCAAGTAAGCAATGGCACCGGCTAGTGCGGCTCCCCCGTTGCTGTCATGGGCAAGCCCGAAAGCGATGCCGATGGCGAAAATGATGGCGAGGTTATCTAAAATCCCGCCTCCCGCTGCCGACAAAAACGGCCAATCGAGAAGGTCCGGCTGCCCGAAACGCACAAGAAGCGCTGCAGCTGGCAATGTCGCAATCGGAAACATCAATGATTTCCCTATTCGTTGCAAAAAGTTAAACAAAATATTCCACCCCTTTTATGTAAGATTAAGTTCACTATAAATAAAATCGGTATAGTTGTCTATACCAATTTAGCGTTTTTACGAAAAAATGTATGCGGTTGCAAAAGAAATGAGAATATTTTAGAAAGCGGCTTATAACCTTGAAGTTTCAGTTTGCCTTATGCACCACAAAATGAGCAGGGAAACGAGGCATCCCTGCTCATTGAATTTCGCTATTCGTTACCTGCCAGTTCGAGAACAAGAAATTAGCCTTTAGCTAATTTCGACCTTCTGTATTTTACGAATTCGAGGATATAGAAATTACATAATGTGATGACCGGCACAAAAAACGGCAAGACGAGAATGCCCAAACTCGTAAATACTCCTTCTGTCTGTTTGTGAAAGGTTTGAACGTCCAGTTTGTAAAGCAGGACGGTGGCTATGGATAAAATTAAGAAATTTACAGCAAATGCAATGAGCCTTGCTTTCCCTTTCTGCTTCTTCACCTTAAATAGCCAAACTGAAGCCAACGTAGAAACGAAAAAAGAAAACAGCAAAACAAAAAGAACCATTATGTTCAAAGCCCTCTCCTCTTTTCTTTCACTTTGGCCAAGTTTTTAATCTTTATACGGATCCAATTCATTTGCACCAGCCATGCAGACGCCGACCGGCTTCAAGACGTGCAGGATGTCAATCGTCTCTTTATGGGCATCAAGCACGGTTTGGAGTTTGCGGTAGACGAACGGGCTTTCATCGGTTCCCGCTCCGCGCAATTCCACACCGAACGATTTGACGGCTCGGTACATTTGCTTTTCGGTGATTTGACCGCCTGAACGCTGGCGGGTTTTCCAGTTCATCTTGCCCGCTGCCTGTGTGCGGCTCATGATGCGCCCCGCTCCGTGAACCGTGCTGCTGAAGGCATTCGTCGTCGCTTCGCTTTCTTTGCCGCGGACGATGACCGAAATGTCGCCCATGCTGCCGCCAATAAAACCAAGCTGGCCGGCTTTGGACGGGGTTGCGCCTTTTCGGACAACGATCGTCTCTTGGCCAAAATGGTTTTCTTTCCAAGCAAAATTGTGGTGATTGTGGACAGAGAAAACCGGTTCGGCACCGATTAACGAAAGCACTTGATCGGCAACATAGTCTCGTCCCGCATATGCGTAGCGTCCTGCAAGAGTCATTGCTTTAAAATACATATCGCCGACTTCGCTGTCCAAATCCAAAAGTGTTGGAGCCTGCTCCATGCTTTCGCCCGGGGCTTTGTCCGAAAATCCTCGGCCGTTCGCCAAATTCAAAAATCCGCTTGCCGTTTTATGGCCGAAGCCGCGGCTGCCAAAATGGTTGGCCACCCAGACGTCTCCTGTTTGCTCATCTACTAACAGATCAACATAATGATTGCCGGAACCGACCGTTCCCAACTGTTCAATCGCGAGTTTTTTTAATTTGTCATGTTCTTGCTGGCCAATCTGCTTAAAGACGTTCCAGTCCGGATCGTCAAACAGTTCATGGTCGACCCGCTCTTTGTTTTTGCGGCCGATGCCGAACGAAATCGTGCGGTTGATTTCATCCATAATGCGCGGCAAATCGCGTTTGATGTCCGCATATTTTAAGTTGGTTTGCACTGCTTTATTGCCGCAGGCGATGTCGTAGCCGACACCGGACGGCGAAATTTGTTTATCGTAGGCGACCACTCCTCCTACCGGCTGGCTGTAGCCGTAATGGCCGTCCGCGCAAAGAACGCCGCCGATGACGTTGCCCGTATCCAAGCAATTTTGGAACTGCCGCAGCGTTTGGTCTTCGGGTATGCCAAAAATGGTTTTTTTCATTCCGTGCCTCCTGATTTGTATACTAGTTAATGTCTTTGCCAATTCTTAATATGATCCGTGGAATAAAGAGCAAGATATCAACGATATAGCCGCCCATTTCCAAGAGGACCTCGAATAAGTCCCAAATCCATCCACGGTTCTTTTTTGTTCGTTTCTTTTCCATACCCCATCCCCCTTTTCAGCATTCTACCAATTCATACGAAATTTTCTGAAAGAAGTTTCAGCATGCAAAAAAGAAAAGCTCCGCATTCACTAAAAAGTAAATGCGAAGCTTCTTATCTTATTTTATTTCAATCGCTCTATAAAAGGACCATAGTCGCGCGGCGTGTGTTGGATGGAAATCCATTTCATTGTCGTGAATTCCTCCAAAACCCAGTCCCCGTTGAAACGGCCAAGGCCCGATTCTTTTTCGCCGCCAAACGGCACGTGCGCTTCATCGTTCACCGATTGATCGTTGACGTGGATCATGCCGGTGAAGATTTGATGGGCAAAATTCGTGCCTCGCTCAATATTGCCGGTATGCACAGCGCCGCTCAAGCCGAATGGGAAGGCGTTGACTTGTTCAATCGCTTCTTCTTCGCTGTCAAACGGAATCACTACCGCAACCGGCCCAAAGATTTCATTGGTTGCAATCGGCATATCGTTGGTGCCGTTAACGAGCACCGTCGGCTGCAGCACATTGCCGTCGCGCTTGCCGCCCAAACGGATTTCTGCGCCTTGAGCGATGCTTGCTTCGATGTCGTCCATCAAGCGGTCGACTTGGCCGCTATTGATCAGCGGGCCGACATGCGTGTCAGGTTCCGCAGGATTGCCATATTTCAATTTCTCTGCGCGTTTAATAAAAAGTTCCACAAATTCGTCGTAGCGGTCGCGGTGGACGAAAATCCGGTTGATCGCCATGCAAATCTGCCCTTGGTGATAAAACTTGCCGAATAGCGCAGAATCCACAGCCCGGTCGATATTTGCATCGTCCAATACGACAAACGCATTATTGCCGCCAAGTTCAAGTGCCGTTTTCTTCAAGCTGCCGCCGGCCAGTTCGCCGATGTGCTTGCCGACTGGCGTCGATCCCGTAAACGAAATCAAACGAGGAATCGGGTGTTTGACAATGTCGTCGCCAATTTCTGAACCGCGTCCGACAATAACGTTGAGCAATCCTTTTGGCAGCCCCGCTGCTTCAAAAATGCTGGCGAAGATCAATCCACCGGTAACAGGTGTATCCGTTGCGGGTTTGATGACCACGCCATTGCCTGAAGCAATCGCCGGTGCAATCGAACGCATCGCCAAGTGGAACGGGAAGTTCCAAGGGCTGATGACGCCGATGACGCCAATCGGATTGCGGTAAATGCGGTTTTCTTTTCCGGGTGTTTGGGATGGCAAAATTTTGCCTTCCATTTTAAACGGAAACGTCGACACTTCTTTTACAACGTTCAGTGCTGCGCCAAATTCCGTCTCTGCTTTGATGACGGTGCTGCCCGCTTCTTTGACGAGCCATTCGGTGATGGTATCTTTGTTTTCCTGCATCACTTCCACCACTTTTTCAAGAACCGCGCGTTTGTTTTGCGGCAATTCTTCTTTCCATGCGCCTTGCGCTTTCGCAGCGGCTTTATAGGCTTTGTCCAAATCGTCTTTGTTGGCCGCTTGAATCGTCACAAGTTCTTCGCCCGTGAACGGATTGGTGTTTTTCATTTGGTTCTCGCTGGATCCGTTTTGCCATTGTCCATCAAAATAAATGCGTGAAAAGTCGGTATTCATCATATCGCAAATCTCTCCTCTATTAAGTAAACTGCCATGGCTAGAAATTGAAATGTTATGCACCTCTTTCTGTACCCTATCGCCAACTCGTTTGAAACTAGGATAATCCGACCTGAAAGTTCAACTGTTCGATTTATCTATATAGAAAAAAGAGCTTCCACAAAATGCGGAAGCTCTTTTCAGGTTTACATGAATAGATCAAGAATCAATACGACGCCAAGGCCAACGAGAGAAGTCGTCAACAGCAGCAAGCCCCATGTTCTGAATGTTTCTTTGATCGATAAGTTAAAGTATTCTTTGAACAGCCAAAACGAGGCATCGTTCACGTGCGTGATCGTGTTGCTTCCCGCTGCTGTTGCAAGAACCATCAACACTGGACTAACATCAAACGTGTGGATCAGCGGTCCCACAATCCCGGCTGCAGTTATCGCAGATACTACGCCTGTACCGGTTGCAATACGCAGGATGGCTGTAATGAGCCATGCCATGATCAACGGTGAAATGCTCGTGTTTTGCATCATCGACGCGATGTAATCGCCGACACCTGAATCCAGGATGATTTGTTTAAATGCCCCACCGGCCCCTACAATCAGGATGATCATGGCGATGCTTTGGATGGCACCTGAGAACGAATCCATGACTTCAAGCATTTTGCGTCCGCGGCGAATGCCGAACACATAAATAGCGACCAACACAGCAAGCAGCAAGCTGATTTCCGCACTGCCGAAGAAGTTGACGATGTCGTGGGTCAACGAACCTTCTTTGATAAAGTAGTTGATGATGGTAGCTGCAGTGATGATAATAGCTGGCAATAATGGAACCAAAATACTGATTGCAAAACCTGGCATTTCATTGTCTGCAAATTCTTTCGGCTTTTTCAAAAGAGGTGGAACCGGTTTATCCAGATTGCGCAGCAATCTCGGCAAGATTACACCTGCAGCAATGACTGCCGGTATAAATACCACCACTCCTAGTATGTAAACCATTCCCATGTCTGCACCGTATGCTGCTACAAGCGCAGTAGGTCCTGGCTGAGGCGGGAACAAACTGTGCGCCATTGTAGCAGCGGCAACCATTGTGATCCCAAGTCGCATATACGAAACTCTTGCTTCAATTGCAATGCTAATGACAAGCGGCGCTAAAATGATGAACGCCACTTCGTAGAACACGGAAATCCCGAAGATGCCGCCGACAATCAGAATTGCCCATTCAATATTTTTCACACCGAATTTCTTCAATAAAGTCGAAGCTACACGCTGAGCGGCTCCAGAATCGACCATCAATTTACCGAGAACAGCCCCAAGGCCGATAATAAGCGCTAAACTTCCAAGTGTGCCGCCGAAACCGGTTTTGATTGATTCAATTACATCAGGCAATCTTAAACCGTTTAAAATCCCAACAAAAATTGCAGAAATTAATAAGGCCAGAAAACTGTTCAATTTCACTTTCATATTCAAGAACAACAGCAAGGCTACACCTAGCGCGACCGAGATGATCGGCAGCGAATCAATAATCCAATCCATTTCCTATTCCCACCTATTCTTTAACCAAAAATCCATTCCCAAAGCTATTTAACAAGAATTTCTCTTTATTAAACTAGGCTGTAAGCGATGTATGGCAGTTCTGGTTGTTTTAGTTTCTGAGTTGATTTGTTGCAGCAATAATTCTGTAGCTTGATGCGCCATATCGATGGTCGGTTGTGCTACCACAGTAATCGGCGGTGTATAAAAACTGGCAAAAGAAACTTCATCGATGCCGATTACTGCTACGTCGTTTGGAATTGTCAGGTTGTGCTCTTTCATGTATTTCAGCACTTCAATCAACACAATATCGTTCCCAGCTAAAATTGCTTCCGGCGGCGCTTCGAGTGCAAACAGTTCCTGCAGCACTTGTTGAAGATGTTCCGCATCAGCTGTTTTGATGTATTCCGGCAGCACTGGCAAATTGTTTTCTTTCAATGCTTCTTTATAGCCTGCGATGCGTTCCACACGCGGGCTCGTGTTGCGGATGATGGAAGTAGTAATAATGGAAATTTTTGTGTAATCGCTTTCAATGAATTTATTAACGGCCAGCCTGGCTGCTTGCTGATTGTCGAGCATGACCGTATCAATTCCTAATCCGTCGATTTTCCTGTCCATAAAAACCACTGGAAAACTTTTCTTTTTCATTTGTTCATATAAATCGAGGTTGCCGCCAGTTGGAAAAATAATCAAACCATCCACTTGCTTTGCCAGCAGCATTTCAATATAGTTGCGTTCTTTTTCCGGCTCGTCATCCGCATTGCAAATGATGATATGAAAACCGTGTTTGTTAAAGTCGTTTTCAATCGTGCGCAAAATTTGTGTTGAAAAAGAATGAAGGATATTGGCAACGATGACCCCTACCGTATGCGTCGACTTTTGCTTTAAACTTCTCGCCACAATATTGGGATGGTAATCCAGTTCTTGAATGGCCGCTTCAATTCTTTTTCGTGTTGCTTCGCCCATGTATTCGTAACGTTTGTTCAAAAACTGGGAAACTGTGCTTTTCGAAACTTTTGCATGTTCTGCCACTTCGGCGATTGTGATATTTTTCATCGTCAAACACCTGAATAGGCCATAAAGCCTCCATCTACTGCAAGGGTGGTGCCCGTGACAAATGACGAATATGATTCATCTACCAAGAACAACAAAGCGCCTAATAAATCTTCCGGCTGGCCGAATTTTTTCATCGGTGTCGCCGCCAGGATTTTTTGTGAACGCTCCGTCAAATTGCCTTCTTGGTCGACCAATAAATCTTTATTTTGCGTTGTTTTGAAAAAACCCGGTGCAATTGCATTGACTCGCAAGCCTTTTTCCGCAAAATGAACGGCCAGCCACATCGTGAAATTATTGATTGATGCTTTTGCTGCACTGTAAGCCGGAATTTTCGTTAATGGTGCGTAAGAACTCATCGATGACAAGTTGACGATGGCGGGCGCTTCGCTTTTCAGCAATTCTTTTCCGAATACTTGGCATGTTAAAAACGTGCCGGTAAAGTTTAATGAAAAGACATTCGAAAAGCCGCTTTCTTCAAGATCAAAAAAGGATTTCCCTTCTGCCTGTTCATCGTAAAGTTCGGGGCCGGTAATTGCATCCGAATGATTGCCGCCCGCTCCGTTAATTAAAATATCGATTTTGCCGTATTCGTTTAGGATGGCTTGTTTTGCTTTTTCTAAGTCAACACGGTTCAAAACGTCTGCTTGAAGAGCAAGGGCGGTTCCTCCTGCAGCGGTGATTTCATCGGCCACGCTCTGGCCATTTTCAGCCGTGCGGTTCAAAATGGCTACGTTGACGCCTTGGCGTGCAAGTTCATATGCCATCGCAGAACACAATACGCCGCTTCCGCCTGTAATGACTGCTACACGTCCTTTTAAATTTTCGTGGATTGGAATCATTGGGCACCTTCCGTTCTTTTCGTTTCGTATGCATCCCATAATCCAAGCAAATACATAATGCCAAGGGCCCGGTCGTATAAACCATAACCTGGGCGGCAAACTTCGCCCCAAATATGGCGGCCGTGGTCTGGCCGTACATAGCCGTCGTAATTTTGAGCCTGCAATTCTTTTACAACGCCTTTGATATCAATCGAACCGTCTTGCGTGTAATGGGACGTTTCCGTGAAATCACCGTTCTCATAAATTTTGACATTGCGGATATGCGCAAATGGTGAACGGCTCGCGTATTTTTTCGCGATTGCCACCATGTCATTCGCTAGGCTTGCACCCATTGAACCTGTGCACATCGTAAAGGCATTCGACGGTGAATCGGATATTTCAACCAGCTTTTCATAGCTCTTTTCGCCGGTAATAATGCGCGGCAAACCGAAGATGGAAAACGGCGGATCATCCGGGTGGATGGCCATTTTAATGCCTGCTTCTTCTGCAACCGGAATGATTTCGTTCAGGAAAAACGCCAAGTTTTCCCACAGTTTTGCTTCGTCGATTTCTTTATATGCGTCAAACAACTCGGTGATTCGATCCAGCTTTTCCGGTTCCCATCCTGGCAACGTCAAATTGGAAGCTTCGCTGACTTCCCGCACCAGTTCTTTCGGATCGATGCTATCCACTTTCGCTTTTTCGAAGAACAAAGCTGTCGAACCGTCTTCAAGCGGGTGAAACATTTCAGTGCGCGTCCAGTCGAAAATTGGCATGAAGTTATAGCAAATCACTTTAACGCCAAATTCCGAAAGATTGCGGATAGTTTCTTTGTAATTTTCGATATATTGAACTCGGTCTGAATTGCCTAATTTGATTGCTTCATGGACATTGACGCTTTCAACGACATCGACGTGAAAACCTTGCGATTGGATATACTCCACTTCGTCTTTGATTTCCTCTTTCGCCCAAACTTCTCCAGCCGGTTTGTGATGAAGCGCCCAAACGATGCCTTTAACGCCAGGAATTTGTTTAATGTGCTCCAGCGAAACTGTATCGTTTCCTCTGCCATACCAACGGAATGTCATATTCATAGCTTTTGCTCCTTTTGTCGGCTTTTCTCCATATACTGCTGACTCAATTCTACAGCTGCTTCAAATCCGCCATTTTTGTAGGCTTTGTTCAAGTCACTTCCAATTCCGGCAGCAACTGCTCCTGCACTGATCCACTCTTCGATATTGTTTAAATTGATGCCGCCGGTAGGCATGATGCGCACGTGTGGAAGCGGACCATTCACAGATTTGATGAACGATGGCTCAAAATTATTAGCTGGGAACAATTTGATGATATCGCTTCCATTTTCCAGCGCTTTGACCATTTCCCGGATGGTCATGCAGCCTGGCAAGTAAGGAATGCCGTATCGGTTGCACATCGGAGCAATCGCTTCGTTGAAGTGGGGGCTGACGATGAATTTCGCGCCAGCCAAAATAGCATGCCGTGCCGTTTCCGGATCCAAGACAGATCCAGCGCCAAGCAGCACTTCTTCTTCTGCCAGTGCTTCGAACACTTTTTGGACATTCGGTGTAGTATACGTCAATTCAATCGCGGGAATGCCGCCTTTGACTGCCGCTTTTGATAACTCGATCGCTTCTTCTGCGCTGCTGCCGCGTATGACCGCTACTACTTTTGCAGAAGTTAACTGAGATAAAATTTCGTGTTTCAACATATTGGTTTGCCTCCTTTTATTATCGTTCTATAACTTTTTCATTGTTTAGCAATGCCAAGACTTCTTTTACATACGGCAGCCCTTCATTATCACCGGAAACCGTTGTGACCAGTGCGCCTACCGCATTTGCGAATGCCAGCGCCACTTCAGGAGAAAAGCCGTTCAGTACGGAATAAATAAAGCCGGCATCAAAGCCGTCCCCTGCTCCTACGGTATCAATGGGTGTTATCTTAAATGCTTCTTTTGAATACCAGGTTTTTTCTTGGTACAGACGTGAACCATTGCCCCCGTCTTTAATGACGAGTTGGCCAATTGACATGTTCTCTGCAAACTGTTCTAATGTCTGCTGCGAGGCATCTCCAAGAATCTGTTCTATTTCATCCAAACCGGTCAGCAAAATATCGACCGCTGGCATAATTTCTAAATAAGCTGCTTTTGCTTGGTCCAGCGACCATAACTTCAATCGAATATTTGGATCAAACGAAACGCGGATGTCCTTTTTCTTAGCGATTTCCAGCACCCGTTTCGTGATTGCCAAGTTTTTTGGATCAATGGCCAAAAATACGCCAGTCAAGTGGACCAATCCAATTTCTTCAAACATTTCTTCTTTGATGTCTTCTGGTTCCATCGTCAGAATCGGCGATTGGTGGCGGTAATAAAACGTCTTTCCGGAACCGTCTTCGCGGATTTCCTTAAAATTCAATGATGTCGGATAGTTTTCAACAAATTCCACTTCAGACATATCCACACCTTCGCCTCGCGCGAAATTATAAATGACACGTCCAAATTCATCGTCGCCTAAACGGCTCGCCCATTTGATCGGTAAACCAAGACGCGCACAGCCAATTGCAAAATTCAGTTCAGCGCCTCCAACTTTGCGTGTAAAAGATGGAATATAGCGCAATGGGCCAGTCTCTGAGGGATTGAATGTAATCAAGGCATCCCCTAATGTAAATACACCTGAAATTTTTGGCACTTTCTTTCCTCCTAGAACAACCATATCGTCATTCGGTTTTTACTAAATCGGTTTAGTAAATCGGTTTATGGTTAGTTTAAATGAAAGTGCTTTCAGAATCAACCAGCGATTAAATTATTTTTCAATATGAGTGTTATGGACTAGAACGTGAAAACCCACTTTTTCCGTTTGCCTTATCCTTTGACCATCTTATGGGAGGATGATACGCTTTTGCTGAATCCCCATATGGAAAAATTTAGAGGAGGAATAAGCATGGTCCCGAAAAAGACAAAAGAAATCCATTTGGCAAACCGCCCGACAGGCATGCCGACAAAAGACGATTTTGAATTTATTGAAACAGATCTCCCTTCATTGGAGGAAAATCAGGTGCTCTTGCGGACGCTTTATTTATCGGTCGACCCGTATATGCGCGGACGGATGCAAGACGCCAAATCGTATATCCCGCCATTTAAACTGCACAAAGCGATTGCCGGCGGCGGCATCGCAGAAGTGGTCGAGTCGCGTTCTGACAAGTTCAAGCAAGGCGATGTGGTGACCGGCACGCTGAAGTGGGCTGAATACAGCCGGGTGAGCGACTCGAAAATCCGGAAAATTGATCCAAACGGCGCCCCGGTAACAGCGAACCTCAGCATTCTTGGCATGACCGGCCTAACCGCATATTTCGGCTTGCTGGACATCGGCAAACCGCAGGCCGGTGAAACGGTTGTCGTTTCCGGTGCGGCGGGTGCAGTTGGTTCTGCGGTCGGCCAAATCGCCAAAATCAAAGGCGCACGGGTAGTCGGCATTGCCGGCAGCGAAGAAAAAATCGCCTATTTGAAAAACGAACTCGGCTTTGATGAAGCGGTCAATTACAAAGAAGAGTCGTTCGCTGACGATTTGGCCAAAGCCGTACCGAACGGCGTCGATGTCTATTTCGACAATGTTGGCGGCACGGTGACCGATGAAGTATTCAAGCTGTTGAACACCAATGCCCGCATCCCGCTTTGCGGCGCGATTTCTTCGTACAACGCTGAAGGTGAAGACGTTGGGCCGCGTCTGCAGTCTTATATGATCAAAACAAGCGCGTTGATGAAAGGCTTTACGGTTGGAATTTACGCGGATCGATTTGAAGAAGGTTCCAAACAATTGGCCGAGTGGCTGCAAGAAGGCCGATTGAAATACGAGGAAACGATTGAAGAAGGATTTGAAAACACGCCAGATGCGTTCCTTGGTTTATTCAAAGGAACGAATCTTGGCAAGATGCTCGTCAAAGTGGCCGATCCGGAATACGCAGCATTTTAATAAAACACCAGCCAGCAGATTTTGCTGGCTGGTGTTGCGTTTAAAAGGGTGAAATTGGCGTCCTTCATATATAATTGAAGAAACTGACTTTCATACTTGCCCTTATTTGGAGGAGATCTTATGCAGGAAAATCAACTACTAGATGTGAAAGACGATCGTACATATTTTGTTTACTTAACAAACCGCGGCACCCCTTTTCAAATGTTCGAACGCCATGTAGACGACATCCTCAACCGAATGCGGGAGGAAATTCCCATGGGTTACACGAATTTATGGGTAATGAAGCGTATCGGGATTATCCATTCCGAAACCTTGTCCTATTTCGCCGATAACGAACTCCTGATTGAAGATAAAAACAAAGTTGATAAATCACAAAAGCTCCCCTATAAAACATTCTTATTTGCTAAAATAACAGCTACGTCAGCGCCTATGTACATGCCGCATTTGCAAATAGGCCACCATGCGACATTCGAAGATGCCGCCGATTTCTCCGCTGATCAAATCAAACAAATGAAAGAGCATTATCCCAATCGCGAGTTTACCGTCTTATGTGCCAAACGCCTGCATGATCTCATGTGGCATTGAAAAAGGAAAGCTGTCCGCCTATTGCGAACAGCTTTTTTTGTTATTTCAGCTGGGAAAATTTGCTTCATGAAGTTTTTCGTTTTCTACCTGCATTATTCGAGTTTCTACACGCACTATTCAAGTTTCTATCGTATTTGCTAGTTTTCCTCTCTCCAAAATCCAAATGCAAAAGAAGGAAGCTTTTCGCTGTGCGAAAAGCCTCTTACTACCAGCTTATTTCACCTGGAAATATTTGCTTCATGAAGTTTGAAGAGTTTAACCCGCACTTTCCACGTTTTATCATGCACTTTTCATCCTTTAACAAGCACTTCTCCACTTTCTACATGCAGTTTCCGCGTTTCTACATGAATTCCTCCAAACAAAAAAGAAACAAAAGGGCGCACACCGCCCTCTTGCCTCCCTACATTTCAAACGCCTTCGCCAACAATTCAATTTCCTTCATTCGGTTCTCCGCTCCGAAGATATTCGGAATGACGGTGACTTCATCAGCCCCGTAAAGCTCCACTATCTTATCAATTTCTTTTTTCACAAATTCAGCGTCTCCGACAATCATCCGGTTGCGGTTGTGCGTGACTTTTTCTTGTTCAGCGATGCTAAATCCGCGCTTTTTCGCTGTTTCAACCGAAGGGTAATACGGAGGCGGCGTTGCTGATTCGACAAACAGCAGCCAAAGGTCGAATGCCTTTGCAATTTCTTCCGCTTCTTCCGCCGTTTCTGCCACAACTGCAAACAGGGCAATCATCACTTTCGGCTCTTTCAACAGCACAGATGGCTGAAATTGTTTCCGGTAATTCGCCACCGCTTCCACTCCTTCTGCCGAGGGCTTCGCAAAATGGGCATAGGCATACGCGGTGCCATTCGCCGCCGCCATTTCCGCACTTTCTCCGCCTGTTCCAAGCATCCAAATTTCCGGCGCCGTTTTGATTTCCGGAGTGGCAATCAATTCCTGGAAGCGATGCTTTTCTTCTATATTATCGGTCAGGTATTTTTGCAGATCCTGCACTTGCTGTTCATAAGATACTTTAATGCCTTTTGATTCGTTCAATGCCTGATTGACGATCCGGTAGCTGCGGGAGCGGCCGATGCCGAGGTCGATCCGATTCGGATGAAGCGCTTCGAGCATGCGGAAATTCTCCGCCACTTTGTACGAGCTGTAATGCGGCAGCATGACGCCGCCTGAACCGATGCGGATGGTGCTGGTTGACGTGGCCAAATGCATCATCAGCATTTCCGGCGTGCTGCCGGCAACTGAAAACACTTGGTGATGCTCCGCCACCCAAAAGCGGTGATAGCCAAGCGCCTCTGCTCTTTGCGCAAGCTTTGTCGTATTCAATAAAGCCTCGCGTGCTGTAGATCCCTCGTCAATCGGCGAATAATCCAAAATGTTTAAGGGATACATCTCATTTCCTCCTTGATTGTTTCTTCTGCTTTAAATGAAAATCATCGTTTCAAGTGTACCACTTCTAATCAAAAGCCCCCAAAAGGAAAAGCGCCGGTTCCCGTATATCAGGAACTGGCGCTCTTGTATTCGTTCATCATTATCTGCTGTCCGGCTTTTCCAATCGATTCCAAGCAGGCTTCAATGACCCGCATGTTCAAAACCGTCGATTGTCCGCTAATCGGCGGTTCGCCGCCCGTTAAGATGGATTCAGAAAACTGTTCGATTTCCAACCGGTAACTGTCCTCTTCAACGTGCTCTTCCCGCAACTGGTCATTTGTTCTGATCATGATTACCCCGGCATCATCATTCGTATCCGGGCGAAACGCGAAAGGCACGCGAATGGTTCCAAGCGTTCCAACCACTTCGTATTCTTGCCGATGAGCTGTGTCAAAACTGCAATCAAAGACTGCTTGCACGCCGTTTTCAAACGTCAGATGCCCGAACGCCGACATGTCCACGCCCGTTTTCGGATCCAGCTGTCCAATCGCTTGTACACGAACAGGCTCTGCTTCTGTTAAATAACGGGCTATGTGGATCGAATAGCAGCCGACGTCATACAAGCTGCCTCCGCCCATGGCCAAGTCCATCCGGATATCGCTTTCGCGGTTTGCCAAAAGAAACGAATGGCTCGATTTGATTAATTTCACTTCGCCGATTTCGCCGGAAGTGATGATTTCTTTGACTCGTGCATGCTGCGGGTGCAATTGATACATGAATGCTTCCATAAATTTAAGGTTTTGCATTTGGCACATTTCAACCATTTCTTCGGCTTCTTCAGCCGTCAGCGCAGCCGGCTTTTCGCAAAGGACGTGCTTGCCATGCTTCGCTGCTTCGAACACCCATTGTTTGTGCAAGTGATTTGGCAGCGGAATATAGACCGCATCGATATCGGGATCGTTCAGCAACGCGTCATAGCTCTCATACGCTTTCGGTATCCCAAAACGTTCTGCCACAGCGTGGACTTTTGCTCCGCGGCTGGCGATTGCTGAAAGTTCCGCATTGTCCGCCCGCAGGATTGCCGGGATCACTTGTGTGAGTGCAATATTTGCCGTACTGATAATTCCCCAACGAATTTTTTTCAAATGAATTTCTCCTTTATCGTCGCAAGTCCAAAAACCGCTAAAGGAATTGCATTCCTTAGCGGTTTTCTTTTAATAAGGTCCTCTGATTTCTGAATGCACTTCTTGCTTGTAAAACTCAGCCAATCGCTGCAATTCTTCCTCAGTGAAAGATGCCGCGTTCAGCGCTTGTAAATTATCTTCAACTTGCGCAACATTTTTAAATCCAGGAATCACCGTAGAAATGGCCTCTTGTTCCAAAATCCACTTTAAGGAAGCCCGAGTTCTGTTTCCTCTATTATCAGCAATCCAAGCCAATTGATCGCTCAGCTCGACGCCTTTATTAAATTCCAATCCCGCAAACGTTTCGCCGACATTAAATGCCGCACCGTCGCGGTTGAAATTCCGGTGGTCGTCTTCTTCAAATTGCGCATCCTTTTTAAATTTCCCTGTCAGCAAGCCACTCGCGAGCGGTACGCGCGCCAATAAGCCGACGCCTTGTTCTTGCGCTTTCGGGAACAATTCTTCCAGCGGTTTTTGGCGGAATAAGTTAAAAATCACTTGCAGACTGCTGATGTTCGGGTTTTCCAGGCACAACAGCCCTTCTTCCACCGTTTCAACGCTGACGCCGTAGTAACGGATTTTCCCTTGTTCTTTCAGCCGGTTCAACACATCAAACACTTGGCCGTCCCGCAAAATGTCGATCGGCGGGCAATGGATTTGAAATAAATCCAGTTGTTCGCGGCCGAGCCGCTTCAAGCTGGCTTCTGCAAATTTCGAGACGCTTTCCATCGAATAGTTGGCTGGGTCGTAAATGTCTCCCGCCCGGCAAAATTTAGTGGCCACGTGAATCTTGTCGTGCTTGCCTTTTGTCGCTTTTGCGAGCAGCTCTTCCGCATGGCCGTCGCCGTACACATCAGCCGTATCGAAAAAGTTTACGCCATGATCCATCGCGTAATCCAATGCCCGAAGTGATTCCTGATCGTCTGTCGTTCCCCACGATCCACCGATTGCCCATGTGCCAAAACTCAATTCACTTACCTTTAAATCTGTCTTGCCGATTTGCCGATAATTCATTGTCTGCACCTCACCCTTCTAATTTAAATGAATTTCTTCTTAAAAGTCACTTTATCAATAAAAGCCCCAACGATGAGTTGAGGCTCTTATTCTATATCCTTATTTACGGAATTCTAAAAGCTTTTTGTTCAACTCTTTCGTTTGCCCGTAAACATCCTGGTAAATTGCGAACATCTTTTGATAAGTTGCGACAGCTTCTTTGTTCGGCTGGAACTGTTTGTCTTCCTGCAAAAATGCGTCCGCGCATGCCTGCAAGGATTTAAACCAACCACTGCCGTATGCCGCAAGCATCGCAGCTCCCATGCCCGGACCTTGTTCGCTTGTCAGCCGGACGATTTTCGCATTGAAAATATCCGCCTGCATTTGAAGCCAGTCTTCGTTCTGTGCACCGCCGCCGATTGAGACGATTGTATCAATCTTTTTGCCATGCTGGCGGAAAAGCTCGATCGATTCGTTCAACGAAAACGTGATGCCTTCCAAAACTGCGCGGGCAAAATCTTTCCGGCGATGCGAGCTGTCCATGCCGATAAAGCTGGCACGTATGGCTGCATCGGCGTGCGGCGTGCGTTCCCCAACCAAATAAGGCGTGAACAGCAAACCGTTCGACCCGGCCGGCACTGTCGCGATTTCTTTCAATAAATCATCAAATGATTCATCCGGTGCAAATGTTTCTTTAAACCATGTCAAGCTATAGCCTGCCGCAAGCGTTACGCCCATCGTGTAAAAATCATCAGGTGCAGCGTGATTAAAATAGTGGACTTTGCCGCCGAAATCTTTGTCATCACTTGCTTCATACGACAATACGACACCTGAAGTCCCGATGCTGCAAAGCGTTTTGCCATCTTCCAAAATGCCGGCACCGATTGCGCCGCACGCATTGTCAGCGCCTCCCGCAAACACCCGCGTTGATTCGGCAAGGCCCGATGCTGCTGCAAATGCAGGAGTTACCGTTCCCACTTCCTCATGCGAATAAACAAGCGGCGGGCAAAGAGCCGGATCCAGGCTAAGCAATTCGCAAAGCTCCGTGCTCCACTCTTTTTTGCTGATGTCCAAAAGCAGCGTTCCGGCTGCATCGGAATATTCCATTTGCAGCTGGTTCGTCATTTTGAAGCGCAAATAATCTTTCGGCAACACGAAGGATTTGGCTTTAGCGAAAATTGCCGGTTCAAATTCCTGGACCCACAAAATTTTCGGAAGCGTAAACCCTTCAAGCGCCGGGTTTTTCGTGATGGCGAGCAAACGCTCTTCGCCTACAACATCGTAAATGCGCTGGCACTGGGCCGTTGTGCGCGTATCGTTCCAAAGAATGGCCGGGCGCAGCACTTCGTTGTGTTCATCAAGCAAAACAAGCCCGTGCATTTGCCCGGAAAAGCTGATGCCTTCGATGTCTTCTTTATTGCCATCAAAATCTTTTAGGAGATCCAGCAACCCAGCAGTTGTTTGATCGACCCATTCCTGTGGATTTTGTTCGCTGTATCCGGTTTTCTCTTGGATCAGCGGATACGGTTTTGATACGGTCTTCACCACGTCCCCTTGCTGGTTGACGAGCAAAATTTTGACCGCACTTGTTCCTAAATCTACGCCTATAACATATTTCATAGCGACAGCTCTCCTACTATAAAAACTGGATTAACGTACGTTCGCAGTTGCGAAAGCTTGCAATAAATATTGGTTGATTGTAGCTTTAGTCAATTCCAGACGCCCTGAAGTTTGTTTGATATCCGTTAAGCCCATTGCATGCTCTTCAAGTTTGTGGAAATCTGTGTTTCCAGAAACGATATCAACCCCGATGCCTTCAGTGAATGTTTTGTAGCGCTCGTCCACAACGTTTTCCAATACTTTGTCGTCGATCAAGTTTTGGGCAACGCGCAAGCCGACTGCGAAAGCGTCCATTCCGGCGATGTGTGCGTGGAACAAGTCTTCCTGTTCAAATGATCCTCGGCGCACTTTCGCGTCGAAGTTCAAGCCGCCGCGGCCAAGTCCGCCGTTTTTAAGGATTTCGTGCATCGCAAGCGTTGTTGTCCAAAGGTCTGTCGGGAATTCATCCGTATCCCAGCCAAGAAGCGGATCGCCTTGGTTGGCGTCAACTGATCCAAGCATATTGTTGATGCGTGCATAGTGAAGTTCGTGTTCGAATGTGTGCCCCGCAAGTGTTGCGTGGTTCGCTTCGATGTTGAATTTGAATTTGTCTGCAAGTCCGTAGTTTTGCAAGAACGCGTGGGCTGTGGCCACATCGTAATCGTATTGGTGAGTTGTTGGCTCTTTTGGTTTTGGTTCGATCAAGAACTGCGCGTCAAAGCCGATTTCATTCGCGTACTCAACCGCCATGTGGTAAAAGCGGCCCAAGTTGTCCAGTTCCAATTTCATGTCTGTGTTAAGCAGCGTTTCGTAGCCTTCGCGGCCGCCCCAGAATACATAGTTCTGTGCGCCAAGCTCTTTGCCGATTTCCAAGCCTTTTTTCACTTTTGCTGCCGAATAAGCAAACACATCTGCATTGCTTGAAGTTGCTGCCCCATGCACAAAGCGCGGGTGTGTAAAGTTATTCGCAGTGTTCCAAAGCAATTTCGCTTTGCTGTCTTTCGAATAATCTTTGATCATGCTAACGATGGCATCCAAGTTTTGGTTTGTTTCTCTTAACGTGCTGCCTTCTGGTGCGATATCCACATCGTGGAAGCAGAAAAACGGAACATCCAGTTTGTCGTAAAATTCAAATGAAGCTTCAACGCGTGCTTTTGCCAAATCCATTTCGCTGAATTTGTCCCATGAACGCTGCATAGTGCCGGCACCGAAAGGATCCGAACCGTCCATCGTGAATGTATGCCAATAAGAAACCGCATAACGCAAGATTTCTTCCATTGTCTTGCCGCCTACAACTTCTTCCGGGTTATAAAATTTGAATGCGTAAGGATTTTTAGATGTTGCACCTTCAAACTTAATTTTGTCGACGTTTTGGAAATAAACCATCTTTTTTGCCTCCTAATAATAATAGTCGATTGGGTGTTTATGTAATAAATCCGAAAAATAAATGAAAAGGCTTACAAAATAACTATAACAAGTTATAATTAGTTTGTCTATTAGTTAAACAAAGGTTTAATAAAACACCCTCTTAGAAATTTCATCAAACGAAATAGTGACCTTTTTTTATTGGATGGTGTATGCTTTTATTGGTTCAGTCATGGATCATTACAGGATTATTTAAATAAACGACTATTATATAAGTTGACTAATGATTCCAACTTGTCGATATTCCGCAAACCAGCTGCGCTTTCCTGCGGGAGTCTCCGCTGTTTTGCTCTATATCTTCCAGCTAATTAGCAGTAATATAGAAATACTATAGGTGGTTTCTTATGGTATTAAGATATCACTTAGCTTCGGCGCGTCCAAGGGCGAGGCGAAGCAATAAGACGAGTGGGCTTCTCGGCTTATTGCGGGAGTCCTGCCCAAAGCGACCGAAGCGGGTTATAGAAAGCACATTCTTTAGTTCAACTTATATAGTTGAAATCAATAAAACAAGGACGGTTAAATCAATGAATGCTGCGAGCAGTTTTATTTATAATATTTTAGAGTGGATCACCCGCTTTGCGTATCTCAACTTGCTGTGGATTATCTTTACGCTTTTCGGTGGAGTCGTCCTCGGCTTCTTCCCTTCGACCACGGCGATGTATGCCGTTGCGCGCCAATGGCTGAAAGGCGAAACCGATCTTCCGTTGTTCCAAATGTTTTGGGGCTATTACCGGCAAGAGTTTTGGAAAAGCAATTTGCTTGGCGTGTTTGTCACGCTCATCACCGCACTTATTGCAGCGGACATTTTGTTTATCCAGTCCAATAGCAATGATTTGTTGTCGTGGACATATGCTCCGTTGTTCGCGTTCATGTTGTTGTTCGCCTTATTTTTGTTTTACTTGTTTCCAAGTTTCGTCCATTACGACGTTAACGTGCGCAGCGTCATCAAAAACTCCTTTTTGCTCATGCTGATCAATCCGCTCAACAACCTCCTGATTTTGTTGACCTTAGTGCCGCTTTATTACTTTATGAGCTTGGTGCCTCCGTTGGTGGTCATCTTCGGCGGAAGCGTCTATGCATTTCTGACGATGCGGTTTGCCCTTCATGCGTTTAATAAAGCCAGCAGCCAGACTGAAAGTTTGCCTGGTTAATTCCATTCATTGAAAAAGCTTCACCGAGCAGGGGCCATTCTCCTGCTCGGTGAAGCTTTTTTGTTTGCTTATCCTTTAACTGCGCTTGACGAAATTCCTTCAACGACTTTATTGCTGAAGAAGATGAACGCGATGATGATCGGCAATACACTGATGATCAACGTTGCACCAATTGCGCCCCAATCGGTCATGTACTGGCCGATAAAGTTCTGGATGCCAACAGTCAAGGTTTTGTATTTTTCCGAAGAGATGAACGTGTTGACGAACACAAATTCGTTCCAGTTGTAGATCATGTTGATGACGACCGTTGTTGCCATGATTGGCGTGGTCATCGGCAAAATGATGCGGAAAAACATCCGGTTGACCGAACAGCCGTCAATGACAGCCGCTTCTTCGATTTCATGCGGCAATGTGTAATAAAAGCCTAATAAAATCATCAACGTAATCGGCAAGTTATACGCTGTGTAAGTCAAGACGATCGTCAGCGGGTTGTCGATCATGTCGACGCTTAAGAACATGCTGTAAAGCGGGATCAAAGCAGAGTGGATTGGAATCATCAAACCAAGCATAAACATGCCTAGCACCAAGCCGCTTAATTTCCATCTCATGCGCGTGATGGCAAAAGCCGCCATGCTCGCAAACAACACTGTTAAGATAATTGCTGCAACGGTAATCCAGACACTGTTAAAGAAATACGTGGCAATTCCGCCATCCCATACTTTTTGGTAGTTTTCCCATCTGAATTCACTCGGCAATGAAAATGGCGAGCCGGCAAAAATTTCCGAGTTGCTTTTTAGCGAAAACAGGAACAGCCAAATTAGCGGGAGGATTTGAAATAATGCCACGACGATCAAACTCAAGTAGAGAAAAAAGTAACCAATGCGATTCATTAAACAAACCTCCTTTTAATATTCGATTCTTTCTTTTGTTTCAGTCACTTTGCGGACAATCAGCGTCACAATCAACGTAATGATCAGCAACAAGAAGCCAATTGCGCTTCCGTATCCGAAGTTGTAGCTCGAGAAGGCCAATTTATACATATACGACGCCATCACTTCACTGGCTCCGTTCGGGCCGCCAGCCGTCATAACATAGATCAAGTCAAAGTATTTCAGAGATCCGACAATCGCCAGGACAATCGTCACGCTGACCACTTCTTTGATCAACGGCAATTTGATGCGGGTCGCAATTTGCATTGCGGATGCCCCGTCAATGCGGGCCGCTTCAATCAGCGATTCCGGAATGTTCTTTAATGCTGCGTAATAAATCAATATGTAGAAACCGGCATATTGCCAAAGGATAGGCACAAAAATCGCAAACAAGACGATGGCCGGATTAGCCAGCCACTGAGGCGGATTTTCCACACCGATCAATCGCAAAAATTCATTCAGCATCCCGTTTGACGGGTTGTACATTTTGACCCAAAGCTGTGCAATGGCTACAGAAGACAAAAGCATTGGGATCAAGTAAATTTTTCTTAAAAAATCAGAGCCTTTAATTTTTGAAGCAAGGATAAAGGATACGACAAGGTAAACGACTAAACTCAATGTCGAGAAGATGGCCAGCAAAAACGAATGATAGGCACTGCTCCAGAAAAGCTTGTCCTGAACTCCATTAATATAATTCTCTAAACCAACAAATGTTTTGGCACCAATGCCGTCCCAGTCCATTAATCCGTAATACCCCGAAAGGATTAGCGGAATGAAAATCAATACAGAGACCAATAACAGGGCCGGTGCGATATAAAATGCGATAAACATCTTGTTAGACATAACTTTGTTCATTTTATTCAACCCCATTTTCTTAAAAGTAGAAGAGGACGGCCCAACTTAAGGACGTCCCCTCTTTTTTAATCTGGTTTCACACTATATAAGTTGAACTAAAGAAATCGATTATTATTAAGCCGCTTCGGACGCTTTGGGCATGGCTCTCGCCACGAGCCGGGAAGAACACCCGTCTCCTGGCTTCGCCTAGCCCGTGGACGCGCCGAAGCTAAGAGATTTCTTACTCCTAGAAGAGATCACCAGCATACTGGCTCTATTACTGCTAGCAAGCTAGAAGATATGGAGCAAAACAACGGAGAAACCCTACTGCTCCTGCAGCGCGCTGCGCTTCGTCGCAAAGTATTGGCCTCACTTCCTTCAGCCAATACTTGCCTGCGGGATAGCGAAGTGCCGAAATCCACTCGGGCAAAAAGCCCGAGTTAGTTCGGCGCGAGCCCGCGGAAAGCGCAGCTGTTTTGCGGAATATCAGCAACCCAAAAAGTTAAGTTCAACTTATATAGCTATTTTACTGCTTACTCTTTTGAAAGAGCTTCTTCGTGTTTTTTCGCAAACTCTTCAGGCGTCATTTCTTTTCCGAAAAGTGCTTGGACGGCATCAAGGTGAACTTGTGCTACATCCGGGCTCATTTGAACGTCTGCAAACAATGTGATGTTGGAAGCGTTGTTAAGTTCGCCCAAAATGTCTTTGTACATTTGTGGAAGTTCAAGTGAATCGGCATCTACTTTCGTAGCAGGAATTACACCCGCTTCAGAAACAGCTTTTTCGCCCCACTCTTTAACAAAGAAAGCGGCAAAGTCTTTAGCGTCTTCTTTAACTTCTGAATCTTCCGCAACGAATAATCCAACTCCAGGTCCGCCAACAAAGCTGTTCATGTCGCCTTGGCCTTTAACAGTCGGGAAGTTCATGTATTTAACAGAATCTCTGAATTCTTGTGGTACATCTTCATTTGTCGTGAAGTTTGGAAGGTCCCAAGTTGCGATCATGTACATCGGCGTTTGGCCGCTCATGAACATGCTCTTCGCTTCTTCATCTGCAAGGCCGTTGAATCCATCAACAAATGCGCCAGAATCTACAAGGTTTTGCACTTCTTTCGCTGCATCGACTAGAGCCGGATCTTCAAAGCTTCCAGAACGGTCGATCGCTTTGTTCAATGTATCAGCTCCGCCGATGCGGTCTGCTAAGTACATGTACCACATAGAACCTGTCCAAGAGTCGCGGTTTCCTAGAGCAATCGGCTGAACGCCTTTGTCTCTGAACGCTTTTGATGCAGCAATCAAATCTTCGTAAGTAGATGGCACTTCAATGCCGTTGTCTTTAAACAGTTGCTCATTATAGTAAATAGAAACGATATTCAATTCCAATGGAAGGCCGTAAGTTTTGCCGTCTAGGGCATATGCTTCTGCAGTTCCTGGAACAAACGCATCTTTCAAATCTGATTCGATTACGTCATCTAATGGTGCAAACATGTTGCCGCCAACATAAGGCTCTAAGAATCCTGCTGACCATGTAAGGCCGACATCCGGCAATTCTTTAGATGTAGATAGGACGCGCAATTTATCTTTATATTGTTCATTGCTTAAAACTTCAAGATCAACTTTAACGCCATCGTGCTCTTTTTCATAATCCGCGATAATGTCGTTGACTACGTCGAAATGTTTTTTCGAACTTCCTTCTGGCCATAAGTGCATAAATTGAATTTCAGTATCCCCACTTGCACTTGATGAATCGCCTGAATCTGATGAACAGCCTACTAACAATAACGATGAAACCACAGCGGATAATAAAACTGTAAGCGTTTTCTTTTTAACCATTGAATTTTCTCCCCCAATGCGTTCTATTGTTACAACAATTGTCAGATTGTTGTATGCGTTTTCATTATAGCAAACCGATATTCGTTAGTCTAGTGGATAAACAAAGTTTTATTTTTAAGGTATAATGGGGCTGCAGGCTTCAATAAAACCCGCAAAGACGCGGATCTTCACTATTTTTCCGCTCCGGTGAATACGAAGGTTTTAAAATAAAACTGAGTTTGTTACTAATCTTTTTTTTATTTGTTAGAATTAAGAAAAAACAGAGAAAGAGCTGAAGCGAATGAATATGAGAGAAACCAGGACGTGGAACCATCACGTCGTCAAAGAAGGCAACAAGTCCCTCGTGTTGGAAATGATCAAAAACCAATGCCCGATTTCAAGAGCAGCAGTCGCCAGCGAGACCGGGTTGAATAAAGGCACCGTTTCGTCTTTAGTAACCGACTTATTGGAAGACCATTTGATTTATGAACTGGGACCA
This sequence comes from Planococcus sp. YIM B11945, assembly GCF_050864155.1. Classification (NCBI taxonomy): domain Bacteria; kingdom Bacillati; phylum Bacillota; class Bacilli; order Caryophanales; family Caryophanaceae; genus Planococcus; species Planococcus sp. YIM B11945. Next base: position 349,627 of record NZ_JBOZWR010000007.1, read on the forward strand.
GGCAAATCGAGCGGCGGCAGACGCCCTGTCATGCTGCTGTTTAACGGCGCCGCTGGCTATACGATTGGCATCGACCTTGGCGTCAATTATATGCTCGGCGTTTTAACGGATTTGAACGGCAATATATTTAAACAAAAAGAACTGTCGTTTAAAAATCTATCCTATTCGGAAATTGAACAGAAACTGATGGACGTTATTGATTTTCTTACCGCCGCAGCTCCTGAGAGCCCTCACGGCATTATCGGCATCGGCGTCGGAGTACCGGGAATCGTCGATAAAAGCGGAGACATTTTGCTCGCTCCCAACTTGAACTGGAAAAATATTAACTTGAAAACGGTTCTTGAAACAAAATACGGTTTGCCCGTCATCATCGAAAACGAAGCGAATGCAGGGGCTTACGGCGAAAAACGCTTTGGCGCTGGCAAAGACTGCGAAAACATCATTTACGTCAGCGCGGGCATCGGAATCGGCGTCGGCTTGATCTTAAACGGATTTTTGTACAAAGGCTCGAATGGCTTTTCGGGAGAACTGGGACATATGACGATTCAAGTGGACGGCCCGAAATGCCGTTGCGGCAATCAAGGCTGCTGGGAATTGTATGCGTCTGAACAAGCGCTGCTCGCTAAAGCTGAAAAATTGGACCTCTCGCTCCCAGAAAACGAAGAACTGAACTTGGCAAATTTGGTAACGCTCGCGGACTCCGGCAATCAGCAAGTGATTGAGCTGTTCAATGAAACCGGAAATTACTTAGGCGTCGGCATCAACAACATCATCAACACGTTCAACCCGGAACAAGTCATCATTGGCAACCGCATGGCGTCTTCTAATAAATGGCTAGAAGAAGCGTTGAACAAGCGAGTGGCTAGCCAGGCGTTGTGGTTCCAGCAAAGTGAACTGCAAATTAATTTTTCCGAGCTGTCCACCCTTTCGGCTGCACTCGGCGTGGCCGCTTTTTCCATTGAAAACTTTTTAAGCGTCAGCATGCAGCCCAAAAGTTTAATCTTATAACTTTCTTTTATTAATGGTAAGGAATTCAAAATCCATTCGGCATACTTTGTTTGCTTATCAAACTAAGTAGTGTATGATCGATTAGAGTGTTGTATGATTCTGATTATTTAGAGATGCAATCGGAAACGTCCCACTCTACTTTCATCCTTCCCCACTTTTGAAAGCACTTACATAGAACCCGTAAACCCCAAACTTGCTTATAGGTAGGCGGAAGGAAAACCACTATGCAAAGGATGGAGCACATTGACCCTTATTCAAAACCCTATTTTACCTGGATTCAATCCGGATCCAAGCATTTGCCGTGTAGGAGAAGATTATTACATCGCGGTTTCCACTTTTGAATGGTTTCCAGGCGTTGGCATTTACCATTCCAAGGATTTAAAAAACTGGCGTTTGGCTTCCCGTCCATTGAATCGCCTCAGCCAATTGAATATGATGGGAAATCCAAATTCAGGCGGCGTTTGGGCTCCTGCCCTTTCATATAGCGCCGGCCAATTTTGGCTGATTTTCACAGATGTCAAAGTAACTGAAGGCCAATGGAAAGATTGCCACAACTACTTGGTGACATGCGACACCATCGACGGCGAATGGTCTGAGCCGATTTATTTGAACAGTTCAGGATTCGACCCTTCCCTTTTCCATGACGAATCCGGAAAAAAATACTTGGTCAACATGAACTGGGATCACCGTATGGGCAACCACAATTTTTATGGCATCGCCCTGCAGGAATACAGCGTAGAAGAACAAAAACTGGTCGGCAAAGCAGAAATCATTTTCAAAGGCACGGATGTGATGCTGACGGAAGCGCCGCATCTGTATAAAATCGGCGAGTATTATTATTTATTGACTGCTGAAGGTGGAACAAAATACGACCATCAAGCAACGGTCGCTCGCTCGAAAGAGTTGCGCGGGCCATACGAAGTGCATCCGGAAAACCCGTTGATCACATCGTTCTTCTCACCGAGAAACCCGCTTCAAAAATCCGGACACGCATCGATTGTCCATACGCATACCGATGAATGGTTCTTGGTTCACTTAACGGGCCGCCCGTTGTCGCGAGCAGGACAAGCCCTTCTTGATCCGCGCGGCTTCTGCCCGCTTGGCCGCGAAACTGCAATCCAACGCTTGGAATGGAAAAACGACTGGCCATTCGTGGTTGGCGGCAACCAGCCTTCGCTCCAAATCGAAGGGCCTGCAATCGAAGAAGTTGAGTGGGATGCAGACTTCCCGGAAAAAGACGATTTCGATTCCGAAACTTTGAACCCGCATTTCCAAACCTTGCGCATTCCGTTAGGCGAAAACATCGTGTCGTTGAAAGAAAACCCTGGCCACTTGCGCATCCGAGGCAGAGAGTCGTTGACATCAAAATTCACACAAGCTTTCGTCGCAAGACGCTGGCAGCATTTCCACTTTACCGCGGAAACGAAAGTGGCGTTCAATCCTGACACGTTCCAGCAAGCGGCGGGCCTCGTCAATTACTACAACACCGAGAACTGGACGGCGCTTCAAATCACATGGAATGAAGAAAAAGGACGCATCTTGGACATCATGACATGCGACAACTTCGCATTCGACCAACCGCTGCAAGGCGAAGAAATCGCCATTCCAGAAGACATCAAATCGGTATACATGAAAGTGGACGTCAACGCAGACGTCTATCAATACTCGTATTCGTTTGACGGCGCTAACTGGAACTTGATCCCGATCAAGTTTGGTTCACACAAATTGTCCGATGATTACATCCAAGGCGGCGGCTTCTTCACCGGTGCATTTGTCGGCATGCAATGCCAAGACACATCCGGCAGCAACTTGCCTGCTGATTTTGATTATTTCACGTACAAAGTCAACGAATAAAAGAGAGCGGCTCATCGTGAGCTGCTCTCTTTTTCTGTTTACTGTCCGGAATTGGTGAAATACTATCCGCATTTGCAAAAATACTGGCCATAGTAATTCATGCTGCATTCACTTGAATTTTTATTTATTTCCGGTACTTAATTGCCAAACCCTTCAAGAAATTCCGTGCATACCGGTCGCCGGTTACGCTGTAGTTCTTGTGTCCTTGCTTGCGCAGCATGGCACTCATCTCGCTTTTCGTCACGGTGACGCCAGCCAGCTGCAAAATCTCCAGCATGTCCTCGCTCGTCAACTGCAGCGCAATTTTCACTTTTTTCAACAGCAGGTTTTTAGACGGTTCGTTCGTCAGCGGCGGCGTTGCCGGCTGTCCTTCTTGGCGGCCTCGTTTGAAAACAATCAAGCCGTTCAAAAACGATTCAAACATTGCGTTGTCAGCTTTGATGTGGCCTTCGTTTTCCGGCGCTTCCCAAATGCCATCTGCTTCGTCATCGCTCTCGGGTGATTTCGTCAACACCTTCAGCACTTCTTCTTTTGTCAGCTCGATGCCGCCGAGTTTAAAAATTTCGACCATGTCGTTATTTTTTATGTCCAAGGCGTATCGGAGCCTGATTAATAAATCGTTGTTATCCATTAGTATCCTCCTGTAAAACTAAATTCAATTGGGCCACGTTTGTTTATCCACCCCTAATAATAGCATATTTGGAGTTGTTCTTCTTGCTGAGTTTGCTGCGCTTCCCCTTACTTTAAACCTTAAAATTTTTGAATATTTAAAATATATATTGACTTAAACAAGTAGAGAGGCTTATATTTTTATTGTATTGTTTTCCCGCACTTAAACATGAATGAGGGGGATTTCTTATGGAAGAAAAAGTACATCCGGATTTAAAAGACATGTTTTCGGTTCTGCCAGCTTCGCCTATCACCCCTGAAAGTCTAGCCATTATTCGAAGTACAATGAACGAAGTGCTTCTGTCCAATCCCCAACATCACGAAGCTGTTTCTACACACGATAAATTGATTCCCGGTCCGCCCGGAGATCCTGAAGTCCGCATCAAAATTTACGAGCCGGTTGATAAACACCAGCAGCTGCCTGGATTGTTGTGGATCCACGGCGGCGGTTATTTGATTGGCATCCCAGAAATGGATGACGGCTTATGCCAGCGTTTTGTAACGGAAGCCAATTGTGTGGTTGTTTCTGTCGATTATCGCTTAGCACCTGAAACAACATTCCCGGGACCCGTCGAAGATTGTTATGCCGCTTTGAAATGGTTTGCGGAACATGCGGATAGTTTAGGCGTTGATGCTTCCCGCATCGCGGTAGCTGGAGCCAGTGCCGGCGGTGGATTGACCGCTTCTGTTTCCTTGCTGGCCAGAGACCGGAACGGCCCTGCAATTTCGTTTCAAATGCCGCTTTATCCAATGATCGACGACCGCATCATGACAAAATCCAGTCAAGAAATTTCCGATGAACGCGTTTGGAACAAAGAAAAGAATATCCACGGTTGGTCAGCGTATCTCGGGGACAGTTATGGAGGCGAGGTTTCTCCTTTTGCTGCCCCAGCTCGCGCTGAAACGTTCGAGGGCCTGCCGCCAACTTATACATGCGTCGGCGATTTGGACCCGTTTCGAGACGAAACCTTGGAATACGTAACCAAACTTTCCCAAGCCGGTGTCCCGACGGAGTTTCATCTTTACCCCGGCTGTTTCCACGGCTTTGATATGCTGGCACCCAATGCTGCAATTAGCCAAACTGCAGCTACGCAGTATGTTGATGCATTGAGACGGGCTTTTAAAAAATAGAAACCGGCCGCCTCTCCCCTTTAAAAAGGATAGGCGGCCAATTTTGTTAAGTCGTTTCACTTTCTCCAAATCTTCTGCTGAAACTAAAGCCACTTGATTTGCACCTGCAGCGACTCGCCAACTCTTCTTCCCTGAAAATACGAGCCTTGTTCTTTTAAGTGTTTCTATACATTTAACCAGGTGGGTTGCGTTATAATTAGACTCATTGAAACAAGTTATCTGGCAGATTAGGATGGCCAAACTAAAAACTTTTATCAGAAAGGTCGTTTTCTATATGAAATGCACAATAAACAAAATGGCGGCAAAAGTCATTAACGAAGTTCTTGCTTCAGAACAAGGCCAAGGAAAAATGCTGCGGATTGCAGTCACCCACAAACATGCGGATCATGCTCATTATGGGTTAGGATTGGACGTTAAAGGAGAACATGACGAAGTGGTTCAGACCGAAAGCGGCATTCCTGTGCTTCTCGATTCCAGAGAAGAGCTTCTTGACGGGGTTTCTGTGCAATACATGACTGTTCCAAACGAGGGATTTATCATTACGAATAAGGCCAAGGGAAATGACGGTTCTCATTAATCAAGCTCGTCTTAATAATAGTCATTGAACAACTTTGCATTCCTATCACGATATAAACTAAAACAGCACCGATTCCGTTGAAAGGAAATCGGTGCTGTTTTAATTATTAGACGCCGCGTGGTTCTTTCGGCGGCTGGCAAACGTCGCATTTGCGCTGGTTGTTCTTGTTGAACTTCGTGAAGGTCTTTTCAAAGTTGTTGCCGCATGAACATTTGAACAGCAGCTTTTGCGAAAATCCGTGATATTCCGTTGAAAGCAATTTGCTGTCCGAATTCTTCTCTACAAATTCCCTGATTTTATCGATCGTCCATCGTTTATTCATTCTGTTGCACCTCTATCGTTTATTGGTAGGCGGAGGCAGTTGCGTCCGTTCAATTATGAGCAAAGTCGTAATCATCCTAAGTTCCTTATTATAACACGGGATGGCATGGAATTAGAAACTTAATCGCACTCTGCGGGAGACCAAGTTTAGGCAATCAAAAAAGCGTCGACTCTCAAAAAGAGAAGAGCGCTTTATTTTAGAATCGGTTCTCGTGAACCCTTTAGTTTGCATAAGGCTCACTTAATTTTCAAATAGCCCTCTTCCAATTAAATTCGCAGTCACCGGTTTTCTGCCTAATTCTCTCGACCATACAGATAACTGGCCAATGTGATGGATTTCATGAGCAATCACGTGGCGCAAAATTTCACCATGGGTAAACTTTGTTGTCTGTCCGTTCTCTCGAATCTCAGTGACTGTATGATTCTCCATCTCATTCGACCAGCCATCCAGAAATGCTTTTACTTCAACATGAAAAGCATCAGATAAGGCCTTTACTTGTTCAAGGCTTTGATAATTGCTAAAGGGTTCTTCGAATTCCGGTTTGTCTTGAAGAAAATTAATCCAACTGTATTCCACATCCACAATATGAAAAAGATTATGCAGAATACTTCCAAGCCCCCCAGTTCGTTGCCGAAGCAATTCCTCGCTTGGCAATTGCTCACACCAAGTAAACCAGTCTTCTCTGACATTCCAGTTATAGCGAAACAAAGTGATCATGAGCTCCACCCCTTAAAGTTTATTCTTTAGTTTCCAGCTCCATCGATTCCAGACTCACCAGCTACTTCAATTCCGGTTTCTTCTTTTACAGTAAAGAATGATTTAAAAATAAGGGCTGCAAGAGCTGCTCCAACAAGAGGCGCAGCAATGAATACCCACACTTGAACCAGTGCATCGCCGCCAGCAAAAACAGCTGGAGCTAGGCTTCTTGCCGGATTTACGGAAGTGCCAGTCAACGGGATGCCAATGATATGTACGAGTGTCAGAGTCAACCCAATCACAATTCCTGCCATATGAGAAGTTGACTTGCTTGAAGTCACTCCCAGAATGGCCAATACGAAGATAAAGGTAAGAACGACTTCGACGATAAGAGCACCTGTCAGATTTAACCCTACCGCACTTAACTCTCCATATCCGTTTGCGCCATACCCTTCCAAACTTGTAGAACTTGAATTGACCAAAGCAAGGAGAGAGCTTGCCGCGAATGCCCCTACTAATTGCGCAATTACATACCCGCCAAATTCTTTAACCGTTATATTTCCCGAAATCAACACGGCGAGCGAAACTGCAGGGTTTACGTGGCACCCCGAAATATGGCCGATGGCATAAGCACCCGCCACAATTGAAAGACCAAAGGCGAATGCAATGGCAAGAACCCCAAGAAATCCTGTGTCCGTCCCGCCTGTGTAGCCGCCCAAAACAACTGCTGAGCCCGTACCCACGAATACCAAAATAAAAGTACCTATAAATTCCGCCACATACTTTTTCATCCCAAACACCCTTTCCCTAAATCAATCCCTAAACTATTTCACTTTAGCTTATTGCCTGAGATGCGAAGTGCCTAGCTTTCAATTAAGACGAGTGATGAAATTCGGAAATTAGTTAAAAAGATTGTATCATACCTATTCCTCATCCCGTTTTTATTTTTTAAATATTCTTTCAAAAAAAATTTAATCATTGATTTTGCTATTTAATGATTAAAAAAGACCCATCAACAATTCATTGAATTGTTAACGGGTCTTCATAATTTGATGAAAGTTGTTCCAACTTTAGTAAATTAAACGATTGGAGTTTTTCCCACCCTACCGTCCTGCGTGTGCTGTTTTTAGGATGTGGCGTCGATTGCTATAGCCTTCAACAACATTGCCGCAGCTGAAGCTGGGTTTTATAACACTATTTCTGGTGAAATGAAAAATGAGATTTTATTAATTAATTCCTAAAATTCAATTTCAGCAAACTGGTATTTTTTGTTCAAACTCACGAAGCAAAGCCCGCACTTCATCGGTCGATTCGGCCTTCAGCAATTGCGTTTTCAATTCATCGGCATCCGGAATTTCGCTGACGTAAATCTTGAAGAAGCGGCGCAGCGGTCTAAACGGCAGCGGTTCTTCTTCTGTCGAGTACTGGTCATGCAGATCCAGCTGCAGTTTCAACAAATCAAGGAATTCCTGAGTACCGTGCTCCCTCGGCTCTTTTTCGAAAGCAAACGGATTGTGGAAAATCCCCCGCCCGATCATGACGCCGTCGATGCCGTATTTCTCGGCAAGCTCCATGCCTGTTTGGTAATCCGGAATATCGCCGTTGATCGTAAGCAGCGTGTCCGGCGCCACTTTATCGCGCAATGCTTTGATTTCCGGAATCAATTCCCAATGCGCCGGCACAGCGCTCATTTCTTTTTTGGTGCGCAAATGAATCGTCAAATTGGCAACGTCCTGCTCCAAGACATGGGTCAGCCAGCCTCTCCACTCGTCCACATCAGTATATCCGAGACGCGTCTTCACGCTGACCGGCAATCCGCCTGCTTTTGCGGCTTGAATCACTTCCGCTGCGTTATCCAGAAAACGGATCATGCCGCTGCCTTTTCCTTTGCCAGCGACGTTTGCCACCGGACAGCCCATATTGATATCGATTCCTTTAAAGCCGCGCTTCGCCATCCCGATGCTCATTTCCCGGAACTGCTCGGGAATATTCCCCCATATATGCGCAACAATCGGCTGTTCATCTTCGGTAAACGTCAAACGCCCTTCTTCACTGAAAACCCCGTCCGGATTGCAGTAGCTTTCCGTGTTCGTGAACTCGGTAAAAAACACATCCGGCCGCGCCGCTTTCGCCACCACTTTCCGAAAAACCACATTCGTGACTTCTTCCATCGGCGCCAAAACAAAAAACGGCCGCGGCAAATCACGCCAAAAATTTTCTTTCATCTTCAACTTCCAATCCTTTCATTGCAGGATGGAAGGCAAGCCCTTCATCCAAAAAATTCTTCATGCGTCTATGCTGAAAATACAAAATATCATCTATAGTTATTGCGTCATCTCATTTTTCTTAACCTTGTATAGTTTACATTAGACACGCGTTCCGGGAAAGTAGTTGATACTTTTCTTAATTCCATCAAAATTCTGCATCCGAATCTTTATAAAATTTATTTAGTATATGAATGTACAATACTTCTTCTACCTATCAAGCTTTTTCTCTTTAAATTAAGAATGAGAAATTAGTAAGCAACCCAGCTTAATCCCGTAGTTCCTTCACCCGCGTGCACACCTACACAAACACTAAGTGGAGCCACTTGAACTTTTAACACAGGAAACTCCTGCAAGAGCTCGTTTTTCCAAATTTCTGCATCAGCTGCATTATTGCAATGAATTACTGCAACTTCTGATACACTGCCTGCAGCCATAGCGGTGCGCAGTGCAGAAACTACCTGGTTTTTTGCCCGCTTATTTGATCGGACTTTCTCTTTCATGACCGTCTTGCCATCTTCAAACGTAATGACCAATTTGATATTCAATACATTGCTCAAAAATGTCTGTGTTCCGGAAACACGCCCACTTTTATGCAGCTGGTTTAAACTTGATGGAATAAAGAATAAATGGGATTTAGTCGCCATTTCATTAAGCTTTGCCACAACTTCTTCTACTCTTTTGCCTTCTGACAACAGCTCAATGCCGGCTTCAATCATTTTAACCATTGGAAAAGAACCGATTTTTGAATCAATTGTATACACGTTGAAGTCGGTCATCTTCGCAGCCGCCTGTGCGCTTTCAAATGTACCCGAAAGGCTGCTTGATAAGTGTAAAGCAATTGCAAGATCGTATCCTTCACGCTGCAGTTTTTCATATAAGGAAACCATCTCTCCAAGTGCAGGCTGCGAGGTTTTGGGGGAGACTTTTGCTACGCGTAATTTATCATAAAATTGTTCCTGGGTAAGATCGCTCGACTCTCTATAGACTCCATCCGGAAAAACCACACTAAGAGGCAGAACGTACACATCATGCTGTTGAATGAACGCTTCATCTAGTTGGGCAGCTGTGTCCGTAATCCAAGCTATTTTCATCATAAAAATTCTCCTTTAAATGCCACTCCATAGGGAAAGCAGCTCTCTTCTATGGAATAATTTACAGGACAAATAAATAGGCTCACAGTGACAGCTGTCATATACAGAAGTAGTTTTAATTCAACTGTCATAATTTGAACTTAAATTTTCATCTTCAATAGTTGAAAAAACGCAAAAGACCGTTAATCCAATGAAGGATTAATGGTCTTTTTTACTGTTTCTTTAAATAGCTAATTGTAAAGGTGACGATGATTTTATTCAAAAAATCATCACTTTTTTCAAACAACGATTGCAAATACTGCCGCTTAATTATTTAGAAGTTTGAGAATCGATCACAGAATCTATCATTTAGAACAGCCGCTTAAAAGAATTTATACGTGTTCTTTCCAGCTGTTTTTGCCCGGTATAAGGCCTCATCCGCATTTTTAAGAATGGTGTTTAAATCAGTATTGCTCCCGCCAGAATAAGAGGCAATGCCGATGCTTGTGGAGAGTTGATACTGGGCATGCCATGTACTTAAACGGCCGAGTACATGTTCCGCTCGCTCATTCATTTCCTCTTGGCTCAGTATGTATGGGAAATGCACGATAAATTCATCTCCGCCTAACCGGACCGCAAAGGCATCCTCGTACTCTGCTGCAAATTTTTCAAGCTTAGACGCGACTTCTTTTAACACCAGGTCCCCGGTATCGTGACCGTGTATATCGTTGACCTTTTTAAATCCATCCAAATCAAGAAAGAATACCACTCCCCCGGATTCAGAATGGTCTTCAAAAAATCTGGAAAGGTAATGCCTGTTGTATAGTCCCGTCAACGAATCACGAGAGGCAAAGCGCTCCAGAACCAAATAATAAGAAAACATCCTGACTATTCTTTGAAGCAAGGTGATGCTCTTCTTATCAAATTGGCTTTGTTCATGATGCACCGCACATAATGTCCCGAACCGCTCTCCATTAATAAAAGAAATAGGAATGCCCAAATACGACTTAGCATTAATACTCTCAAGTGTATTTCTTAATTCCGACGGACAAGTTTGTTCCCTAATGTCTTCATAGACTAATGGTTGTTTGCTTTCAAAATCAATCCGATCACAAACCGTGTCGCTAAGGTTAATCGCCATTCCTTCCGTCAAGAGAATACTTGTATCATGATTTGAAAGCTTTAAGACAATTTGTTGGGTATCGCTGAAAGAAGTTAAATAAATCAATTGATCCGGCAAAATTTCTTTTGCAAGATCCAGCACATCTCTAGCCAGCTCATCAAAATTTTTATACATTTGCAACTCTTGTAACGTGATCGCCATAAAGCACCTCAATTATTATCGTAATTTGTTTCAATTGGTTGATCGAATCATTAAGCAAACTACGTATACTTTAAATACAACATGCGTAAACATAGTTTAACCGCTTACATTTAAGTACATCGTTTTACTATATTCTTACATAACAACTAGGAATCGCCCAATAATTTGATTATATTTTGAGCGCCAGTTATTAAGTAAGACTCTTCGACTAAATTGTCTAATAGTACAAGTGTATCATTTTCCATGGTACATAAAAACAGCCTATCGCAAAAACAAAAAGAACTTTAATCCCATTATCTTAGGATTTAAGAGTTCTCTTTAGTGGTTAGTATTCCAGTTATAGACTGATTTTATATAGTGCAGTTTATGAATGACTTGAGGAATAGAACCTTCATTAAGTGATCCTATTTGCTTTTACCTCTCAATATATTCAAATAGAAACGACTGTCCATTCTGGTAAAAACGCGGGTCATATACCCCGAGCCTCTTACCGTCATCCACTATCACCACAAAAGGAGACCATTCGTAGAGTGTTTTTGCTTCAGGGCGCTGGGAGAATAAATAATCGAGATCCGCTTCTTGATTAGACCTTAAAACATATTTTTCTTTTTCTTCCTGAAACAGATTATCCTGAAAAATAGTCACCGTATCATCTTGTTTCGCAACGACTGAATACGTCCAAGGGATGAAACCGGCAGAGAGCGCGACCTGGTCGTATTTTTCATCGTATTGGTTGTAAATGAGTAACCCTTGAACGCTTTGAATCATAAGATGCAGACACATAAACACCCAAGCCATTTTGAAATAGTAAGGCGACTTTTGCTTGTTCTTTTTCGACAACACAAAAGCGGCCCCCATAATGATCCAGAAGACAATATCAACAATGGGAATGGTTCCGAAGGTAATGCGCGTATTTAAAAAAGGTTCCAGATAGCCCGTTCCCCAGGCATTAAACAAATCACTCGTATCGTGAATAACGACAGCGAGCCATCCCAGTAAAAACAGCTTTTTATCTTTCACTTTAAAAATAGCCATGCAAATAAAAAAGAGCAAAGCTGCCCATAGCGGCGTCAGGAAAATAGAATGTGTGATACCCCGATGCCACATCTGGTATTGACCTGCCGTATCCCACAAACGGGAAATCACATCGATATCGGGAACCAGGCTCGCCCCTACCGCCGTCGCCAAATAAGCGCGCTTGTGATTTTTATCCATCTCTTTTTTATCCACCGCTCCGTATAGTGTCAGCCCAAATAAGGTATGCGTTATGGTATCCAAATTGCTGCCTCCAATATATTGTTATCTTTGTATGAATGAATTGTACTACAATCAGGCAATAAGAGAACGCAAAAAGCGCCAACTCCCGGTAAAGGAGTTGGCGCTTTTAAATTTTGGAGAGTGGCTTACATCATGCCGCCCATACCGCCCATATCAGGCATTCCGCCCATTGGTGCTGCTGGTTCTGGAATATCTGCAACTACTGCTTCAGTCGTCAAGAACATGGCCGCTACAGAAGCTGCGTTTTGAAGTGCTGAACGCGTTACTTTCGTTGGGTCAACGATTCCTTCAGTCAGCATGTTCACCCATTCGCCGTTTGCAGCGTTAAAGCCGATTCCAGCTTCTTCTGATTTCAAACGGTGAACGATAATTGAGCCTTCAAGGCCAGCGTTCGTTGCGATTTGGCGAACCGGTTCTTCCAAAGCACGAAGAACGATGCGTACGCCTGTTGCAACGTCGCCCGATTCTGTTTCAAGAAGTTCAGCCACACGGTTGTAGACGTTTGCAAGCGCCGTACCACCGCCCGCAACGATTCCTTCTTCTACTGCTGCGCGAGTTGAGTTCAACGCGTCTTCGATGCGAAGTTTGCGCTCTTTCAATTCGGTTTCAGTAGCCGCTCCAACTTTGATTACTGCAACGCCGCCAGCTAATTTCGCTAAGCGCTCTTGCAATTTTTCTTTGTCGAATTCAGAAGCGGATTCTTCAAATTGGCTGCGGATTTGAGATACGCGTGCAACGATTTTTTCAGTATCGCCAGCGCCTTCTACGATCGTTGTGTTTTCTTTTGAAACGACAACTTTGCTTGCGCGTCCAAGCTGCATAATGTTTGTTGATTTAAGATCAAGTCCAATTTCTTCTGTGATAACTTCAGCGCCAGTTAACGTTGCGATGTCTTCAAGCATCGCTTTGCGGCGGTCGCCGAATCCTGGAGCTTTAACTGCCACAGCATTGAACGTTCCACGGAGTTTATTGACCACAAGTGTAGCAAGTGCTTCCCCTTCAACATCTTCAGCAATGATCAACAACGGTTTGCTTTGTTGAACCACTTGCTCAAGGATTGGAAGGATTTCTTGGATGTTGTTGATTTTCTTGTCAGTCACAAGAATGAATGGGTTATCAAGGACAGCTTCCATTTTCTCGGAATCTGTTACCATGTATGGTGATTGGTAACCGCGGTCAAACTGCATTCCTTCAACAACGTCAAGTTCAGTTGTGAATCCGCGTGATTCTTCCAAAGTGATAACGCCGTCGTTGCCAACGCGCTCCATCGCTTCTGCGATCAATTTGCCTACTTCATTGTCGCCAGAAGAAATCGCTGCAACTTGCGCAATCGATTCTTTGCCTTCGATCGGTTTTGAAATTGCTTGCAGCTCAGTTACAGCTGATGCCACAGCAAGCTCAATCCCGCGACGAATGCCTACTGGGTTTGCCCCAGCAGTTACGTTTTTCAACCCTTCGCGGATCATCGCTTGCGCTAGAACCGTTGCAGTTGTTGTACCGTCACCTGCGATGTCGTTTGTTTTTGAAGCCACTTCTGCCACAAGTCTCGCTCCCATGTTTTCAAAAGCATTCTCAAGTTCGATTTCTTTCGCGATTGTCACACCATCATTAGTAATCAACGGCGAACCGAATTTTTTATCAAGAACCACGTTGCGCCCTTTTGGCCCAAGTGTCACTTTTACTGCATCTGCTAATTTATCTACGCCTTTCAGCATCAAGCTGCGTGCGTCTTCGCTAAACTTAATATCTTTTGCCATTTTTAGCTTCCTCCTAATTCGATTGAGTTATTTTTAGCCTAAAATTGCTAGGATGTCGTTTTCACGTAAAATTAAGTATTCGTTGCCTTCGTATTTTAATTCAGTGCCTGCGTATTTCGAGAAGATGATGCGGTCGCCTGCTTGGACGTCCAATTCAGTGCGCTGTCCGTTTTCACGGATAAGTCCATTACCTACAGCGATCACTTTGCCTTCTTGCGGTTTTTCCTGAGCCGATCCTGGCAACACGATGCCGCTTGAAGTTTTTTCTTCCGCTTCGATGAGTTCAATAATTACACGATCTCCTAATGGTCTCAACAATTGAAACACCCTCCTCAAATAAATTAACTAGTCTACATTAGCACTCTCACGTCTTGAGTGCTAACCCAATACTCAGTTTAATAAAAACCGCTCTCTTTTGCAAGCAGGAACATTTACTTTTTTTCAATTGGTGCACAATTTAAATATTAAACTGTCCTTTTCACTGGTCAGATTGCAACACTTATAGAGGGAGAGCCGCCTTCGCTTTTCTTATTGTCCAGTCTCCAGCGGCTAGCCTCTCGAGTCGCTTCGGTCTTGGTTACCATAGTAAATTAGTTGAAACCGCTGCTCCTGTAGCACTGTGTGCTTCGTCGCAAATCGATGGCCCAAATCCTTTGGTCCATCGATTGCTTGTCGAGGCTGAACAGCCGCCTCCGCTTTTCTTAATATCTTTGCGAATCATTTTCGAAAGCTCTACAATAGAAGGAGGAATGGAAAACGAAAGGAATTTGATGAATGAAAACAAAACCTTCGAATGGCAGCGGCCTCTTCTTCAAAAAAGACGGACAACGAAAACCGAAACGTTCCGCAAAGCGCACACCGTTTTACGTTTTGCTAATTTATATCGCCGCGCAATTGTCGCCTATTTTAGCCGTAGTTCCCACTTATAATTACTTCCTTGGCCAAGGAATGGATTCAGAAACTGCTCAATTGGCGACTTCCGGCTGGCTGGTCGTGATTTCCATGATGATTGGGTTCTTTTTCATCATGCTCCTCATAGCGAGAGACAAAAAATTCTTTGATATTTGGAAAGGCAAGAAATCCTCAATTTGGGCAGCTATTGGCTGGGGCTTTATCGGCTTTCTTCTTTTATTGGTTGGGCAATTAATTGCAGCAAATATTGAAATTGCCATTGGCATAGAGCCTGGTTCTGAAAACACGCAAAACCTTGTGACTATGGCAGAAGTCGTTCCTGCACTTCTTCTGTTTGTTGTCTTAATCGGTCCGATATTAGAAGAACTGGTTTTCCGGCGCGTAATTTTCGGCTCCCTAAACCAAACGACTAATTTCTTTATCGCAACCGTGCTCAGCGCCCTAGTGTTCGCTCTTGTGCACATGGAATTTTGGCACCTATTGATGTATTTTACAACTGGCTTGATTCTTGCGTTTCTTTACCAAAAGACAAAACGCATCATTACGTCGATCATCGCGCATGTTTTATTGAACGGCTATGTTATGGTTTTGCAGTTGAATCAGGAAAAAATCATGGATTTCCTGAAGCGGCTCGAAGAATTGCAAAAGCTGCAATAAAAAAACCTTTCCCATTGCGGGAAAGGTTTTTTCAATTTTGTTTAATTTGGTAGATTAAGGTTTGCAGCTCTACAGATAAATCGATGGTCTGCACGCGAATATGCGCCGGAACCGAAATCCGAACAGGCGTGAAATTTAAGATCCCTTTGATGTTTGTGTGTGCCAAGCGGTCTGTCACTTCTTGCGCTGAACGGGATGGAACGGTCAAAATGACCAATTCAATGCCATATTCTTTGATTTTTTCTTCAATTTTATCGGGATGGTACGTGTCGATGCCGCTAATTTGTTCTCCTTCTTGCGGGCTGTTGGAATCAAATGCAACGGTAATTTTCGTGTTGTGGTTTCTGTGGAAGTTGTATTTCAAAAAAGCGCTTCCCAATCCCCCGACACCGATCAACGCAACATTCGTCGCTTCGTCCTGGTCCAAGGTCTTTCTAAAAAAAGCGAGAAGCTCCTGCACGTCGTATCCATATCCTTTTTTTCCAAAGGCACCTAAATGGGAAAAATCCCGCCGAATCGTTGCTGAATCAATTTTCATAGCGTCGCTCAGCTCTTGCGAAGAAATTCGTTTTTGCCCGGCGTTCGCGAAGTTTTGAAGGAAACGGTAATAGAGCGGAAGTCTTTTTGTGGTGGCTAGAGGAATTTTTGCTGCTTCTTGTAACATCGCTTTCGCACCCTCCTGAGCTCGTGTTAAATCGATTCCATCTTACATTAGGAAAGCCGATATGTAAAGGCACGGCTAATTGCGAACCGGCCGCGCATCGGCTACACTGATATAGAATAGAGGTGACCTATATGATTGTATTGCAAGTAAACCAAGTCCATAAATCGTTCGGAGCCGATGAAATTCTCTCCGGCGTAAAATTGGAAGTCCAGCACCGCGACCGGGTGGCATTAGTCGGACGCAATGGCGCAGGCAAATCCACATTATTGAAAATCATTTCCGGTGAAATGTCGTATGACAGCGGCGATATCATCATGCCGAAAGACTTGACTGTCGGTTATTTGGAACAGCAATCCGCGTTTGAATCCACTGCTACGATATGGGACGAAATGATGTCGATTTTCGTTCATTTTCGTGAACAAGAAAACAAACTTCGTGAGCTGGAACAGCAAATGGCTGATCCCGCCGTTTATAATGACGCCGCTTTATACGAAAAAGTTCTGAAAGAGTACGACCTCCTTCAAATTCATTTCAAAGATTCGGGCGGTTACCAGTTTGAAGCAGACACCCGTGCGATCTTGCATGGCATGAAGTTCTACCCGGAAGATTACGGCAAGCCGATTGTTTCGTTATCGGGTGGCCAAAAAACGCGTTTATTGCTGGCGAAGCTTCTTCTCAGCAAACCGCAGCTGTTGATTCTCGATGAGCCGACCAATCACTTGGACATTGAAACATTGAGCTGGCTGGAGAATTACTTGAAAAACTACCCAGGCGCGATTTTGATCGTTTCGCATGACCGCTACTTCTTGGATCAAGTCGTGACGATTGTCTATGAAGTTTCCCGCCACCGCGTCAAAAAGTATACCGGCAACTACAGCCGTTACTTGGACGAGAAAGCGAAGCAGTACGAACTCGACCAAAAGCAATTTGAAAAACAGCAAGGTGAAAAAGCCAAGCTTGAAGACTATGTGCAGCGCAATTTGGTGCGTGCTTCCACCACCAAAATGGCGCAAAGCCGAAGAAAAATCTTAGAGAAGACCGACTGGATGGAAGCGCCGGACGGCGATGAAAAATCTGCACGTTTTGGTTTTACGATTGAAAAACAAAGCGGCAATGATGTATTGAACGTCCAGTCGCTTGCAATTGGCTACAGCGCAAACCCGGTATCTGAGAACATTTCCTTTAAACTGTACCGCCAGGAAAGCTTGGCGCTTGTCGGACCGAACGGCGTCGGCAAATCCACACTGCTCAAAACCATTATAAAAGAATTGCCAGCGCTTGCTGGTGATATCCATTACGGAACAGGCATTCAGTTCGGCTATTACGACCAAGAACAAGCCAACCTGAAAGGAAATAAATTGGTGCTGAACGAACTGTGGGACGATTACCCGCACATCAACGAAAAAGACATCCGCAGTGTGCTGGGCCGTTTCTTGTTTTCAGGAGACGATGTCTTAAAGCCACTGTCTTCGCTTTCCGGCGGTGAAAAAGCACGCGTGGCACTGGCAAAGCTGATGATGCAAAAAGCCAATGTCCTTCTTCTGGATGAGCCGACCAACCATTTGGATTTGGACAGCAAAGAAGTTTTGGAAAATGCCTTATTGGATTATCCCGGAACCATTCTGTTCGTCTCCCATGACCGCTACTTCATGAACCGCATTGCCACAAAAGTGGTGGAATTGACAGCTGGCGGCACCACCGATTATTTGGGCGATTATGATTACTACGTGGAAAAGAAACTGGAACTCGAAGAGCTGAAAGCTTTGGATGCGGGAATCACGGCAGCTGTCAGCAAAAGTACACCAACCGTCTCTACTTCTCAAATCGATAAAGAAGCCAAAAAGTTGGAACGCCAGCTAATGCGGCAAGTTGAAGATACAGAACAGGAAATGGAAAAACTGGACGGCGAAATTTCTAAGATTGAAGAATTACTGTGCAAACCGGAAATTTTCCAAGACCACGAACAAGTTCTTCCACTGCAAAGCCAGCTGGAAAAACTAAAAGTAGCCCATGAAGAAAAGACTGACGAATGGCTTGAGTTGCAAGAAAAACTTGAAAATATTTAAAGGGGATCGCATACATTTGTATGCGATTTTTTCTTTCGCTATATATAGGTCAATACCATTTCTCGAAGTTTTTCTTCTCCACAATCTTACCCACAAGAGAAACCTTATTAAAACAACTATCAACAGAGTTTTACACATTATCCACAGATATTCTAAAAGTTATACACAAAGTTTTCCCCTTCCAAGCACACAATATGTAGAAATAGGCCTTTATTCTCTTTAGTTATTAACAAACTATTCACAAATTGTGCATAAGTACAAATGTTCTCTATTGACAGATGGCCCGTTTTTTGTCCTTATTATTCTGCAAAATTAGAAATTGTTTCTTTTCTGGCAATAAAAAAGCTCTTACTGGATTTGATTCCAGTAAGAGCTTTTAAATCACCAAGATGCCATTTCCATGCCTGGGCGGCCGTTCATTGCCATATTGCCGCGAATGCCTTTTTCGAACATCACAGTGCCGGCCGCAGCAATCATGGCCGCGTTGTCAGTACAAAGCGGCAATGGCGGAATAAAGAACGGAATGCCTTTTTTCGCAAATTCGTTTTCCAAAGAATTCCGCAATCCTTTATTCGCTGCAACTCCGCCAGCTGCAATCACTTGGCGTACGTTATATTCTTTAGCAGCGCGCAAGGTTTTGCCAGTAACCACTTCTACGACGCTGTTCTGAAAGCCCGCTGCTACGTCTTCTGGGGGCACTTGTTCACCGCGCTGAGCTGCGTTGTGCATGTAATTCAAAACCGAGGATTTCAAGCCGCTGAAGCTGAAATCGTACGTCCCTTCTTCTAGCCAGACGCGCGGGAATGTCACCGGATTGCTGCTTTCATGAGCGAGGCGGTCGATATGCGGCCCGCCGGGATAGGGCAGATTCAACGTACGCGCCACTTTATCGTACGCTTCCCCTGCTGCGTCGTCCCGTGTTTCTCCGATTACTTTAAAATCGCCGTGTTCTTTCATATAAACCAATTCCGTATGGCCGCCGGAAATCACCAATGCCAAAAGCGGAAATTGCATTTCTTGTTCTAACCGGTTGGCATAAATATGCCCCGCAATGTGATGGACGCCAACAAGCGGCAATTGGTGAGAAAACGCAAAAGCCTTCGCTGCATTCACGCCTACTAGTAACGCCCCTACCAAACCAGGGCCTTCCGTAACTGCGACGGCACTTAATTCGTCTGGTGCCAGATTAGCTTGTTCTAACGCTTCTTGGATCACAATGGTGATTTGTTCAACATGGTGCCGAGAGGCAATTTCAGGCACTACGCCGCCAAAACGCTTATGGCTTTCAATTTGAGAAGCGACCACATTGGAAATGATTTCTGTTCCATTTTTCACGACCGAAGCTGCTGTTTCATCACAACTTGTTTCAATTCCCAATACATATATATCTTTACTCATTAAAATTCACCCACATCACTATAGCATCTTCGTAATTATCGGAGTAATACCGTTTACGGATGCCTCCATTTTGAAATCCTAATTTCCGGTACAAGTTCTGGGCAACATGGTTGCTGACACGCGCTTCAAGCGTCATCAGCTTCGCGCCTTGGTCTTTCGCTACGTCCATCGCTGCTTTCATTAGTTGTTCGCCAAGTTTTTTTCCACGCTCATCCGGATGAATGGCGATATTTGTCACATGGGCTTCATCCAATACGAGCCACATGCCGCAATAACCCACTATGCCTTCTTGCGTCTCTGCAATTACGTAATACGCGTGTTCATTTTCTTCCATTTCGTAATAAAAAGCTTCCTTGGTCCAAGGCAGTGAAAATGACAAAGTTTCGATTTCAAATACCCGATCAATGTCATCTATAGTCATTTTTCTAAACATAGTCTCTTGGTTCATAGTGAGCTTCCTTCTTGGCTCTTGATGTAATTTGCTTCTGCTTCTGTAATTCGGCGGTAATTAGGAGTTGCTTGATGTACTTCCTGAGCATCTGTTTGCTGTGCCAGCCAAATGAGATTGCTCGCTCGCGGCAAACGGTCTTGCGGCTTGCTGAACGAAGCGGCATCCCCCAACACTTCCCGAATCGGTGCTTCATGGATGCTCAAATCAATTCCTGTAAACAAGACGGGTTTATTCAAAGCTTTCACTTTTTCCAGAAATACTTTTAAATCGCTATGCTGGTCGGGAATTACGCTTGCCAATGTCTCACCATCATAGGCTCCTGTAAACACAGTGCCGCGGCGTGCATCCATAATCGGGCAAACCAATCCATCAAAAGAATGGCCGTTGGCAGCGAGCACTTTTAAGCTTGAGACCATATGCAAAGGAATTTTCAGAGACCAAGCCATTGTTTTGGCAATCGTCAAACCAATCCGCACGCCAGTATAAGAACCCGGTCCTTCCGCAACCGCGATATGGGTTAAGTCCTTGGGTGAAATTTTTGCTTTTGTCATCATTTCTTCAATGGCTGGCATTGCAGTTAATGAATGGTTGATTTTTAAATTTGTTGTTTCTTCTATTAATACTGTCTCATTCTCCATGAGCGCTACAGCAAGCGGAGAATTGGACGTGTCAATTCCAAGATAAATCATAATTTAAGCTCCTTGCAAAGAGATTCATAACGCTCGCCAAGTGGATTCAATTCAAAAATCCTTCCATTTTCCGATTGGCGGATGATTTGGATTTCCAATCGTTCTTTTGGCAAGTACTCGAGAATAAATTGAGCCCATTCCACCACAGAAACCGCTTCACCTTCGAACAATTCATCAAAACCTATATCTTCATCGCTATCTTCTAATCGGTAAACGTCCAAATGGTTTAAATCAATGTTTCCTTCATATTGCTTCAAAATAGTGAAAGTTGGGCTGTTGACCGTACGCGTAATGCCAAGTCCTTTCGCTATTCCTTTAGTAAAAGTCGTTTTTCCTGCTCCTAAATCGCCTTCAATCGTCAAAACATCTTGCGGTCGAAGAAAACTAGCAAGGGCTAAAGCAAATTCCTCGGTTTGTTCAGGAGAATCAACGTATTTGGTATATATCATGTTATAAGCCACCTCTATTGAGTCTGTACATAGTTTAGCGAAGTTAAGGAGGTAAATCAAAATATATCAATCCATAAGAATCAGAAGCGCCGATGAAATTATCATTAGCCAAAAAAAATAAACACAGCAGAATCGCTGTGTTTATCGTTAAAAATAACGGTCCCGACCGGGATCGAACCGGCGATCTCCTGCGTGACAGGCAGGCATGTTAACCGCTACACCACGGGACCAAAAAAAAAACAGACCAGCGACGTCCTACTCTCACAGGGGGAAACCCCCAACTACCATCGGCGCAAAAGAGCTTAACTGCCGTGTTCGGGATGGGAACGGGTGTGGCCTCTTTGCCATCATCACTGGACTCTTTTTTTGAATGAACTTGTTCACTCAAAACTGGATAGCCGACTGCTTGAAACGAAACGCGGGCACGCCTGCCCTTGTTGGTTAAGTCCTCGATCGATTAGTATTCGTCAGCTGCACGCGTCGCCGCGCTTCCACCTCGAACCTATCTACCTCATCGTCTTTGAGGGATCTTACTTGCTTGCGCAATGGGAAATCT